>NZ_JAWEGM010000002.1:0-493328 GCF_032472435.1 Veillonella parvula | reverse complement strand
GAGGATCCACCTGTTCCCATCTCGAACACAGTAGTTAAGCTCATAAACGCCGAAAGTACTTGGCTGGAGACGGCCTGGGAGGATAGGAAGCTGCTGATTAAGCTAAAGGCACACCTGAGGGTGTGTCTTTTTTTTGTATGGCTTCCTATCCTCCCAGGGGACCTGGTAAGCAGGGCAGTAAAAGTAGGGCAGTAGAAGATGGAGGAGCAACGCGACGACAGATTCACTGCATCACTTTCTTCCGAACGTAAGATTTACCGAACTGCGAAGCAGTGAAGGGAAATCCACAGTAAGGAAGCAAGTAGGGCAAGTTAAAGGTAATAAGAATTAAACGACGACAGATTCACTGCATCGCTTAGTTCGGAGCGTAAGATGGATATGTAGCGCAGCTACATAGGTCCATCCACAGCGACGAACACCCAGTATTTTGGAGGGAAGAACCGTATATAAGAACTTGCTGATTAAGCTAAAGGCACACCTGAGGGTGTGTCTTTTTTTGTATGGATTTTTATTCTTTTAAGGGAACTAATGAGCAAAGCAGTAGACGTTGAAGGAGTTACTTATATAATTAGTATTAATTATCGTGCTTTGAAGCACATATTTTTCTCATGGATATGGTATACTTAGGCTTATATCATATTTATAGGAGGTCATATGGCTAAGAAAATTGCGGTCCTCGTTAATGAGGAGACAATGCAGCGCTGTTCTTGTGGCGGTTGTTTGAAAGCATTTATGAATAAAGCGGATTCTTTTGAGCGTTATGCTGATGAGGATATTGAGTTGGTGGGGTTCACACATAGCGGTGGGGATCTTGCTAAGAAAATCGAGTCTTTTAAGAAAAAAGGTGTTACTACGGTACATCTTTCTACATGTACGCGTGGTAAGAATGAAAATTATGAAAGCATCGCAGAGCAGTGTGCTGAGGCGGGCTTTGATGTAGTAGGCTATACACATGGTGGTGCTGTTTCTAAAGATGGTAAAGAAGCGATAGTACTTTCAGCTAAACCAGTAACGACAGATCAATAGTCAGCAATGCTTGAATTAACTATAACAATTTGCAATATCTTATAATAGATGAATAATTGTTCCATTATTCATTCTATATTTACACTAAACCTATATTATATAGATAGTATGTAAATTATGAGTGATATATTTATCATTTTGAGAGGTTGAGAGAATGAATAAGAAACTTACAGCGGCTACTTTATCTATTGCTATGGCAGTGACAATGGCACCTACTGTGATGCAAACGGCTTCTGTCAATGCTGCTTCTGCTGCGGTACAATCCTTAGCTGGTGGTGCTATTGCTATGGCTTACGTATCTACTGCATTAAATAAAATGGATAATTCTGCAGAGGGGCAACAGGAGAGTTTGGCGCGCACAAAAGAGAAAACTGGTTACTTAAACGATAGTGCAGCCCAAGAGCGTGTAAATCGAATCATGAAGACATTAGAGGCTACACCTAGTGTAAAGCGTTCTTACGTTGTATATGCAAATCCTGATGAGGAGTTTAATGCGTTTGCCACACTTGGCCGTGTTATGTCCATTAACAAGGGTGCTCTAGATACACTGGATGATGATCAATTAGCCTATGTAATGGCTCATGAAATCTCTCATGGTGAGCATAAAGATATTATTAATGGCGCTAAGAAGCAAATCGGTCTTTCTACAGCGGTTGGCATTGCTGCTGGCGGTAGTGAAGGTGCGGCTATTTTATCTAATGTGGCAGGCAACTACTTATCTAATCAAGTGTTTACGATGAGTCAAGAAAAAGCTGCTGATGAGTTAGGCTTTAAGATTTTAAGTGAATCTCCATACAATGTGGGTGGTGCAGCTGGTTCTATGGCAGTACTGCGCAACAAAGTGGGGGAACACTACCGTGAAGGGCTTTCACAAGTGGTAGCACCTAACAACCATCCAAAGTTGTCCGATCGGGTGAACAATAATATTTCTCGCATGTACGCCTATTCTGGGAACCATGTAAATGTATCGAATGGTACTGTGTACGTAAACGGTGATAATATCTATACTCCAGCAGGTAGTGGCCGTTACACAGGCGAAGAGCGTGCTTATTACATGGCCGGTAAATTGGCACGATTGTATCATAATAATCAAGTGACACCAGGTTCTGCATCGTATAGTGGTGACACTGTAACGGTAGCTGGTCAATCCATTGTTTCTACGCCAAATGCGGACGTAGCATTACAAGTGGCAACAAATCTTAATAATGCATTTGTAAAACCTGCAGGTTCTGCTGTTAATGCGAAAAAACCAATAAAGGTTAAACAAGAAAAACCTAAAAAGGTAAAAGAAAATAAAAAGGCAAAAGCTGATAAAGCTAAAAAATAAATAAGAGCTATACATGGCATATAATTTGCTTTAAGGATTTATGCTATTATAATGAGAATAATCAGAGGACTGAGCCCATGAAGGCTTAGTCCTCTTTTTATATAGATTGTAATATTTATAGTTTGAGTATAAGTTAATAAGTTTATAAGATATATTGAGCGCTATAGGAGTAATAAATAGACCGTAAAGATATGGATAGTCTGGAGTATAAGTATTATTCATGTATGAATAAATTATATTCATGAAGCAATAATAGATTCATAAAAATACAGAAAACCTTTGAGGGTAGGAAGTGAATTATAATAATTTTATACCGTAAAATATGAGGAATTCTCTTATTAAGCATAGTTTTAATAAATGCTTATATTATATTCTTTATAATAATTATAAAGCTTTTATGCGAGAATTTAATCTTGTCTATATATAGTGGATAGATGTATATTTAAGGTGGATGGAATATGTAGTTAGAATGGAATCCTATAGAAATATCATAACGGTAGGGGGTATAGGGTTA
This sequence comes from Veillonella parvula, assembly GCF_032472435.1. Lineage (GTDB taxonomy): Bacteria > Bacillota > Negativicutes > Veillonellales > Veillonellaceae > Veillonella > Veillonella parvula_N. Next base: position 490,461 of record NZ_JAWEGM010000002.1, on the reverse strand, counting down.
TTGTACTTATAAATACTTTATAGGATAATGTCAATGTTGGTGGTTAATCTAATAATATAGATGACCATTTTTTTGTTAAATAACACGTAATTTTATATATTATATGGAGGCTATGATGGAGTATACAATTCACCTATTTAATGCAGGTGGTTTCGTTATGTATCCACTTGTACTATTCATGTTAGCAGCATGTACTATTTTATTTGAACGTATTCGTACGTACAGAAACATCAATCATGAGTTACAGCAGTTGTCCGATAGCATTGATGCCGGTCGTAATAGTAATAATTGGTCTACTCTAGAGAATTCTATAAAAAATAGTGATGATGCATTGAGTCGATTCGTGTCTCCTATCGTGGAGTCTGTATATAGTGCGGAAGGTTTAGAGAATCGTTTACATGATGTGGTAGGGTACATGGATGAACGTTTAAAACGTGGTCTTAACTGGCTTAGCATGATGGTAACAATGGCTCCATTACTTGGCCTTTTGGGTACTGTTGTTGGTATGATCCGCTCCTTCGCGGCCGTTGGTGGCGATATTGGTGCGCCTACTGTTATTACAGGCGGCGTATCCGAAGCGCTGGTTGCCACTGCAACAGGGCTTTCAGTAGCCATCGTAGCATTAGCCATCCATAGTTGGTGCACAGATAAAGTAAATTCAGATATCGCAAAGTTAGAGCAAAAATTAGGTTCTATTATGGATTTATATATTAGGAGTCAACGATGAAACGTAGTTCAGTAGGCATACAAAAAGAACCTACCATCATGATTATACCTATGATTGATATCGTTTTCTTCTTGCTCGTATTTTTCATGATGAGTACGTTGTACATGAATACAGAGGAACAAATTCCTCTTAACTTACCGAAGGCTTCCTCTTCTTCTGCTAAGACGATTGAGCCTATCACGATTTCATTAACAGCTACACATAAGATGTATTTGAATGAACGTGAGATTGTCCCTGATCAACTGGGCAATGAAATTCAAGGTATTGTTGCAAAAGAACCTCAACAGGCATTTATTGTGCGTGCCTCTGAGGATATTGCGTATAAGGACGTTATCAATATTTTAGATAATCTTAAAATTAGTGGTGCTCGGTTTGTTAGCGTAGCTACAGAACGGAAGTGATTCTATGGTAGATAAACGATATGGAATTCCTTTCGTAGCTGCATTGGCATTAAATCTTGTATATTGGGGTGTTGTAGGTGATTGGTTTGGTCATATAAAACCTCCAGAAACACCCAAAAAAGACTTGGTTATCAACCTTGATATGGGGCAGCAAGAACCTCCTCAAGAGAAGAAAGATCCTGAGAAATTAAAGATTCAACCTGACGACAAACCAGTCGCAGGAGGCGGTAAAGCAGGTAGTGTATTGCCTGATTTATCGGGAAAGCCCACAGAAGGCTTAAAAAATCTGAATCCTTACTTAGGTGGTAATGAGACGGCATCAGTCAATTTGAATGGTAATACTGATAATCCTGTTGGCAATCCAGGCAGTGGCAATGTACCAGGCCCTGGTGGTGGTAACGCTGGCAATGGTGGTAAAGCTAATGATGGACCAGGCTCAGAAGGGGGAAATCCTGGTACTAGTAATACGGAAGGCACGGGTTACTTTGATGTTTCTGAATACCGAGCTAGCTTAGATGCTAATAAAGTAATGCCGCCACAAGCTGTTCGACGAGGTATTACCGGAGTAGTTACTATTAGAGTTTATTTTGATGGTGAAGGTAATTATGTAAGTGCTAGAATTGAAGAAAGCAGTGGCTCTAGTCTCCTAGATAATGATGCACTTGCACTTGCAGCTAGGTCAGGTGGTGCTATAAATACAACTGGCGAACCTAAATCAGATGTTTTTTATATAAGATATAGCTTTGAGTAGTGATTTGAATAGCTCGATTTAGTTGAAATTGAATCAATGAAAAGCAAATTTAATATGGAAAATATACTATGTAGGGGATATGAGGATACTCGTATCCCCTACACTAAATTGTCCGTTGTTGCAGTATTTAAGCTATAAATTAATAGATTTCAAATAGTTTTTAATAGAAGATATAGGATGATAAATGGAATGAACAAATATGTATACGCGGCCACAATGATAGGTTTATTTAGTGTGACTACTAATGGTTATACTGTAGATGTAACAACTAATCAAAGTCAAGAGGCGGCAAATATTATTAATATAACAGCTAATCGTACATCGTTATTAGATTTAGATACACCAGTATCGACTTCTGTTATTACTCAAGAGGATATACAAAATAGCGGTGCTAAGACGGCTTTTGATGCGGTCGCTAATGTACCGGGTGTAACCATTAACTCCTTTAGTGCGTCTGGCGCAGATTTTGGTGGCATGGATAGCCGTACGAATATTCGTGGTCTCGATCGCGGTGCACTTGTTCTTGTAAACGGTGTACCTATGAACTTAAATGGTAAGAGCGGAATTGGCTCTATACCTACTAGTGCGATTGAGCGCATCGAAGTCGTGAAGGGGGCAGCCTCCACCTTATATGGTGCAGAAGCTTTGGGTGGCGTTATAAATATCATTACAAAGACGCCGTCAAAAGAGGGCGGTTCTGCTACAGTAGCCGTGGGCAATCGAGGGGCTAAGCGATTTGATCTTTCTTATGGTACTGATCGTTTTCTTATTGGAATTGATAGAAAATACTGGGGAACTCAAGATCCATCTACACCTGTGCGGTATGACTATACGGGTCGCAAGGGTTATGATTACTACACTACGCGCAACAAGGGTAATTCCTTAGGCGTGTTCATGAGTGGTAAGCTTTCAGATAAGATAACCTTAAATTATAATCGCGCTGAAAGCCGTTCCTCCTTTGGTCTGATTAGTACAGAAACAAATCCTATGAGACAGGCTCATCATTCTACGACATATCATTACAAGGATGACCGCAACAATGCATCTTTGATTTATAAGGATGACAATACGACGGGAACATTGTTTTATAATGACCGTACTATGCGTGGTGAAAGCCGTGTTCATAGTGCTAAACAGTTCAAGCCGACCGAAACCAGTTATGTAGCTCGTCAATATGGTATAGATGTACAACATGAATGGGACTTTAGAGGCGGTAAGGACTACCTGATTGCCGGGGTTACAGGTAAGCAAGAAACCTATCGTGCCACACAGGCCCCTGTGTACACACGGCCTCATCGTAATACCTATGCGGTGTACAGTAGCTATTCTCGTGAAATCAATCCAAAATGGACTGCCATTTTGGGCTTGCGCTATACAGCTATTAGTGATCCTATTAAGGACCAACATGTGTTAACGCCTCAGTTCCAATTGTTGCATACCATCAATAAAGATTCCTCCATGTACTTAAATATAGGGAAAGCGTACACGATGCCTAGCTTGAGTGATACATTCCGCAGTGTAAACCGCCAATACACAGCAGTAAGTGGTAAAAATCTTAAGCCTGAAGAGGGTTGGAACTATGAATTAGGTTATAAACGCCTTAATAAGAAGGATAGCTGGAAGGTGGACGTGTTCTATATGGACTTCAAGAACTTCTTCCAATGGCAACCTGATGTAAATGGTCGCCCAACCGTTCGCGTAAACGGTGGTAAATTCCACAATGTTGGGATTGAAGCTGAGTATAGTAGACATTTGTCAGATCGACTCAAAATGAGTGTAAGTGGTTCTTATTCTAATCCAAAACAAAAGGAAATGAATGAAACCTATTGGAAACAAGCGGCTCCTAAGTTACAGTTTACAACCGGTGTTCATTATAAAAGCTCTACGTGGGATGCAGGCACATCTTTGAACTTTGTAACCAAACGTTTGCGCAATCGCGATGGTGGCTTGAACCCTAACATTGCTCTTTGGAATGCTTACGTTGGGTATCACTTTAATAAAGATGCTACATTACGCCTCGATGCACGCAATCTTTTGAATCGTCATAATGTGGTATCCAATGGAGATTATGAATATTGGGATGCACCATTCAATTATGAATTAAGTTATACACAAAAATTTTAATATGTATTAACGATACAATCCCCCGAGAATGCAGTAGTGGTAGGGGTATGGGTTTTGTGCGGTCCAAATAAATGTGTAATAATACAAATATGTAGTTTATATAATTGTGTGAATATATATATGTGTTAAGTGAGGCATTTGGTATGAGACAACAAATTAAGCATCGTATATCTATACTTGTAGGTTTAGCATTGATAGGATTGTCTGTGAATGGATATGCAGCAGAGGTAAGTGCTGATAAGACTCCCACTACAGCTGCATCAAGTGAAACTAATGGAGTATCTGAAATCCATACTATTAATGTAACAGCAAATCGCATGGCTCTTTTAGATTTAGATACGCCGGCTGCGATGGATGTTATTACTCAAAAGGACTTAGCTAATAGTGGTGCCAAAAATGCATTTGATGCGGTTAATATGGTACCCGGCATTACGTCTTTTTCCTATGGTGCATCTGGTCTTGAATATGGGGCTATGGATAGCCGTGTGAATATCCGTGGTCTTGAACGGGGCTCTTTGATTCTCATGAATGGGGTACCGATGAACCTCAATGGCAAGGGCGGACTTAGCTCTATTCCGACTAGCTCTATTGAACGCATTGAAGTATTAAAAGGTGCAGCGTCTGCTTTATATGGCGCTGATGCTATGAGTGGTGTTATCAATGTAATTACTAAGACTCCAAGTAAAGAAGGGGGCTCTGCTACGATAGGTTTTGGTAATATGGGCCGCCAAACTTATAAAATTAACTATGGGACGCCTCGCTTCTTAATAGGTGTGGAACGTAACTTTTTTGGCGCTCAAGATCCTGAAACCCCTATCCGCTCCGATATCGGTGGTTATGCTAGAGGGTATGAATATTATACAGCTCGTAACAAAGGGAATTCTTTAGGTGTATTTATGAGCGGTAAATTAAATGATAAGTTGACTTTGAACTTTAGCCGCTTTGAAGGTAATTCTTCTTTTGGACAGTTAAGTACAGAAACGAATCCTATTAAGCAAAAGCTTCACTCTACAACATATGCTTATAAAGATACTAAAAATAATGCGTCTTTAGTTTATAAAGATGGCAATACTACAGGTACAATCTTCTACAACGATAGAGATTTGTATGGTAAAAGTCGCGTACATAGCAAAAAGGCATATACGTTGAGTGATAATAACTATATTGCTCGACAATATGGTTTTGATGTACAACATGAATGGGATTTCCGCGGTGGTAAGGACTATTTTATTGCGGGTGTACTTGGTAAACGAGAAACATATCGCACCACATCTGGTCCGTACTATGGAAATCCACATCGCAATAGTTATGCCGTTTATGGTACATACTCTTATCAAATCAATCCTAAATGGACTAGTATTTTAGGCTTGCGTTATTCGGATATTAAAGACCCTGTGAAAAATCAGCGCGTATTAATTCCTCAGTTCCAATTACAACATCGTATCAACAAGGAATCATCCATGTATATAAATGTTGGTAAAGCTTTTAGAATGCCGAATCTAAGCGATACTTTCAAGAAAATTAATAAAGGCTATGCCTCTGTTAGTGGACGCAATTTGAAACCTGAAGAAGGTTGGAATTATGAATTAGGCTATAAACACATTACTAACAAAGACAGCTGGAAAGTAGCGCTCTTCTATATGGACTTTAAAAACTTCTTCTCTTGGAAACCAGATAGCAATGGTAAAAACACGATTCGCGTAAATGGTGGTCGTTATAGAAATGTTGGTATCGAAGCTCAATATGACCGTAAATTAACAGATCATTTGAAGATGACTGTGGGAGCATCGTATTCCAATCCTAAACAACGAGAAATCGATAAGACCTATTGGAAACAAGCTAATCCTAAATTGCAATTTACCGGGGGAATCCATTATAACAGCTCAACCTGGACTGCAGGTACTAGCATCAACTTTGTTACAAAACGGATGAAGAACCGCGATGGCGGCATTAATCCTAATCTCGTAGCTTGGAATGCATACGTAGGCTATCAGTTCAATGAAAACTCATCCTTGCGGCTAGATGCACGTAACTTGTTGAACCGTCACAATGTTATTTCCAACGGTGACTGGGAATACTGGGATGAACCATTTAATTACCAACTCAGCTATACTCAAAAATTCTAGACTTTATGTAATCACTAATTAGAACTATACAAGGAGTATCATCATGAACAAGAAAATTGGATTTTTCATATGTTTGATGATACTCCTTTGTGTATGTTTAACAGGTTGTGGACCTCAATCTGAGGATGGTGTAACGCCATATACTCGTTATGTGGAAAGTCACGATGGCGTTCAAGTTGCTGTTCCAGAGCATCCAAAGCGGATTTTATCACTGTCCTCTGCATTTGACACAATTTTATTAGGACTTATAGAACCAGAGCGTTTAGCAGGCATTAATAAATTGTCTACCTATGAGGAATATTCGCTAGAGGCAAAGCGCGCAAAGTTGGTAAAACCTGTGTTGAGCTCGTATCCTTTGGAGAAAATTATAGCCTTGAAACCGGATCTCGTTATAGCGCCAGATTATATATCGGCTGATGTTATCTATGGTTTACGGCACATGGGTATAGCCACTGTTGTGGTACCTACCCCTTCTACGGTGGACGGAGTGATTCAGAATGTGATGGAGATTGCTCATATTATCGGGGAAGATGAAAAGGGTAGCTTTTACAATCGGAAGATTCATCGTGAAATAGATGAAATAAAGCACCTAGCGGAATCTATTCCACTTGAGCAGCGCAAGACGGTTCTCTTTGTGTCATCTATGGACGGATACACGGGCACAGGAAGCCTTTTTGATGATATGTGTCACTATATGAGCATCTATAATGCACCTGATCGGATTGGATTACCACCACGAATACCCTTTGGGGAGGAGCGTGTGCTAGCCATGAATCCAGACTATATTTTTATTCCATCCTATAAGGGAATGGACAAGAATTTGGCGGATAGATATTTAAAGAATCCAGCCTTTCAAAATCTACCTGCTATTAAGGAAAATCGCGTTAAGCCCTTACCGGCAGCGTACTTATATACAATGAATCAGCATATTGGTGAAGCAATGCTAGCCATTATGCATACTGTGTATCCTCAATTAGAAAGGAATTCTCATGACTAAACAGAAACAACGCATCATGGCGATCACTCTGATTGGGGTATTGCTATGTATAGTGAGCTTATTGGCACTCCATGTAGGGACCATTATGATTCCTATTGGAGGGGGCGTCCAAAGTATTTTGAATGGTATGGGCATACCAGTGAGTTTTACTGAACCTATTTCTGCTGAACAAGAGGCGGTACTGTGGTTTATCCGCATGCCACGCCTTATCATTGGACTGCTCGTAGGCGGTGCCTTGGCAATCGCTGGCGCCGTTATGCAAGGGGTATTCTCGAATCCGTTGGCTGATCCAGGTATTATGGGTGTATCCGCAGGGGCATCTCTCGGTGCGGTTATCGCCATCGCCCTTGGTGTAACATCTCTTGGCATGTTTTACATGCCTGCCTTTGCCTTTGTCGGGGCCTTTGTATCCGTTGGGATTACTATATTGTTAACATGGCGTAATAACAAGCTCGACACGACCACCTTGTTGCTTGCTGGTGTAGCTGTTAGTATGCTGCTCGGTGCTTTTACATCGGGCATCTTGACGATGATTAATGAATATCGCTTGCGGGAATTTTTATTCTGGATGGTAGGTGGCCTCGATTATCGTCGATGGGACCATGTTCTATTGGCGGTAGGACCTATCATGACGGGTAGTGTCATTTTGATGATGCTCGGTCGTCACCTCAACGTACTTGTCCTTGGCGATACAGAGGCGCGTGCCTTGGGTTTGCCTGTTATGGTGTACCGCATGTTATTCCTGTTTTTGGCATCTGTCGTTACTGCTACTGCGGTGTGCGTCAGTGGTTCTATTGGCTTTGTAGGTCTTGTGGTACCACATATTGTACGTATCTTAGTAGGGCCAGATCATCGAATACTATTGCCTATGGCGGCCGTTGGAGGCGCACTATTCCTCGTATTCTGTGATACATTAGGTCGCGTTATTGCTCAGCCAGTTGAGATTCGCGTAGGTATCATGACGGCTCTATTAGGGGCACCATATTTTCTATATTTACTTCATCGCTTGCGTCGTAAAGGAGGGGCCTAATGAAACTAGATGTTCAATCTCTATCTGTCACATTAGGAGATACAACCATTGTAAAAGAGGCATCCTTTGCTATTGACCGAGGCGAGTTCGTAGGCATTATCGGCCCTAATGGCTCTGGTAAGACAACGTTGTTAAAAGCATTACGTGGCCTTTATCCTACATCTGGTGGAGATGTTTTGTGGGATGGTAAAAGCATCTCTTCTTTGAGCGATAAAGAAATCGCTCATCATGTGGCGTATATGCAACAGTCTGTAAATGTTTCCTTCGATTATGAAGCCATCGATATTGTAATGACCGCTCGTTATCCTTATTTGAAATGGTGGGAACAAGAAGGCCCTGAAGATAAAGTTATCGTTGAACAGGCTATGAAAGAGGTAGGCGTTTATCATCTGCGGAATCGTTCTGTACAATCTTTGAGTGGCGGTGAGCGTCAACGGGTATTCTTAGCAAAGGCTTTGGCACAACAAACAGAGGTCCTATTACTAGATGAGCCGACGGCTGCCCTCGATCTAGTATATGCTGACGATATCTTTCATGAGGGTCGCAGATTATGTGACGAAGGTAAAACGATTTTAATTGTCGTTCATGACTTAGAATTAGCCGCAAAATATTGCACTAAACTCGTCTTAGTTAGTGATGGTCACATCGTTGATGTAGGTGCACCTCGAGATGTATTGACGGCAGAAAATTTACGAAATGCGTTCCGTTTATCGGCCGCGGTTTACGATGATCCGTACTTTAAACAACAACGTATCTTTGTATTCCCAAAAGGAACTACAAAGATTGATGACTTCAAACAAACCGAAGTTACTTCAGAAATGTCTATTGATCCAAATCTGAAATAGTTAGAATGGATTACGATACTTAGAGTTTTCCTAGGGTTATTGATTTATTATGTATGGTGACTATTTTGTATTGCGAATCTGAGTGAGGTTAGGCGTATGCTATATCCATTTACTGCTATTGTTGGTCAAGATGAAATGAAATTGGCCTTGTTGCTCAATGCCATAAACCCATCAATCGGCGGTGTCTTAATTGAAGGCGAAAAAGGCACTGCTAAGTCTACGGCTGTACGTGCGTTAGCGAATCTGTTACCTCCTATGGAAACAGGCGCATCAGCGATGTCTGTTGTTGAGCTACCTATCAATGCTACAGAAGATCGCGTTGTAGGATCCATAAATTTGGAAAAGGCATTGCAAGAGGGTGTAAAAGCCTTTGAACCGGGTATTTTACACGCAGCCCATCAAAATATTCTTTACGTAGATGAGGTTAATCTATTAGATGACCACATTGTAGATATTTTGCTAGACGTGGCGGCTATGGGGGTGAATACGGTAGAGCGGGAAGGGGTGAGCCATTCTCATCCATCTCGTTTTATCCTCGTAGGAACGATGAATCCTGAAGAAGGCGACCTCAGACCTCAATTGCTAGACCGTTTCGGACTATCTGTTATGGTCTATGGAGAACAGGACCCGGCACAACGTATGGAGGTAATCAAGCGTCGCCTCGCCTTTGGCGACAATGCTGAAAGCTTTGTAGCGTCTTACAAGGAATCAGAACGTAGTCTGCACGAACGTTTATTACAAGCTCGTGAAGTATTGCCAGGCATCATCCCATCTGATGATGTGTTGTTGCAAATAGCGAGTATCAGCATAGGTGTCGGCGTTGATGGACATCGCCCAGACATTACGATGATGCATACGGCTCGTGCTCATGCAGCCTTTCACAGTCGCAACCAAATTACAGCGGAAGACCTCAAGGTGGCGGCACGATTAGCGTTAAAACATCGCTTACGTCGCTTGCCATTTGAAGAACAAGGTCAGGATGAGGAGCGCATTGATACAGTGGTATCGGCAGTGCTTGAGGGCTAGTTATGGAAACATCTGTACAAGAGGCCCTCAAAATAGGCCTTGTAAACGACCAGATTCATACCATTGTTATTTCTGGAGGTACCGGTGTTGGTAAAAGCTATGTACTTCGTCAGTGCCTCGAGAAATGGCAAATTCCATATCGTTTGATACCTGTTTATATAGATAGTTCACAACTACAAGAGTCTATCGATTTTGAAGCATCCCTTGCACAGAGCAAGAGGGTTATGGCATCTGGCTTATTAGGTGATACGAGTATTCGATGCTGGGTCGTCGATGATGCTCATGTTCTGTCGCCTGAAGTCCGTCATGCACTATTGGTAGAAGCGAAACGTCGTCAAATACTACTGATACTGACCATAAACCATGAGGATAGAACCTTAGATGATGTGGAGTGGGAACTTGTAGATGTGCATGTATCTATGGATATACCTACACTACAATCTAAGGTGAAGGTGTTACAACGAAGGCGAGATGAAATTGAGCCTTCATCTGAGGATTTATTGAGCCTAATAGATCCTAAACAAGTTCAATCTATAGTTGTTCCTGATGCTATGCTTTCACTGGCTATATCCTATGCATTGCAAGCTCGAACCGTAGGTCATGGAGCAGAGTATGTATTATTACAAGTGATGAAATCACTGGCAGTTCTTGATGGTAGTTCTTACTGCAAGCCATCTCATGCGGAACGAGCCGCTCTCTATGTACTGCCTCATCGCATGAAGCGCAATGATACACCTGAATCTCAGACCTCACAAGGAGAGGTATCTAATAGTGCAAGTAACCAAAACCAGTCACAGAAAAATACTGAAACAGCAACAGATGATTCGGATGTAGACGACTCTGATAACTCTGATTCCAGAGATTCCAAGCGTGATGAATCCCATTCTGACGCGTTAAACGCTAATGGGCTAGATAATTCAAATAGCGATGGTCATGACGGCTCAAGTGATATGGATTTTGATGATGGTAAATCAAAAGAGTCCAATCATTCAGAAACATTAGAGTCTACAGCGAATGAGTGGGGAACTTCTGATTCAATGAATACTTATAGTGACACATCTAATGGAATATCTTCTTTATGTTTGCCCGATACTGTTGCCCGTATAGCTAACCAGTTCTTTCAATGGAAATTGCAATCTTCTAAAACGGTAGACCGTCAGTATCGTAAAGGTTCTGGTCGGCGCCTTATGACTAGAACAAAGGATACTAGGGGGCGCATGATTCGAGCCTATCAAGATGAACAGGCTTTAGAGGATTTGGCTTTAATTGACACATTGCGTGCAGCCGCACCGTATCAACGATTGCGGGCTGTTGAAAGGGTAAAACAATTACAGGTAGATACCCCATTAAATGTAGTGGAGCAATCTGTTACATCGGAATGCTTATGTCAAATGGCCCCACAAGCAGAGCGTCATGATTTAAAAGGGCTATCTATTGTAGTAAAACCTCAAGATTACCGCCGAAAGGCTCGGGAAAAGAGGATTGGTGCGTATCAGCTTTTCGTAGTGGACGCTAGTGGCTCTATGGCAGCTCGCCATCGCATGGAGGCGACAAAAGGTGCGATTTTGAGCCTCTTGCGTGACTCTTATGTTCACCGTGATTCGGTGGGACTTATTGTATTTCGCAAGGACTCCGCAGAGGTATTATTGCCTTTCACCCGTAGTGTAGAGCGAGCAGAACGACTGTTAGCTACATTGCCAACGGGGGGCAAGACGCCCTTAGCCCAAGGTTTACGAGTAGCCTATACTATGTGTGATAGATTGCTTCGCAGACATTCGGCGGAGCGGATTCAAATGATTTGTATTACCGATGGTCGTGCTACTTCGGGTGCTTCTGAGGACCCTGTAGGAGAGGCGAAACAATGGGCTCGTATTTTAGGGACCTTGCCAGTAGACTGTATCGTTATCGATACGGAAACGGGCTTTATCAAGCTTGGCTTAGCTAAGGAATTGTGTAAATTAATGAATGGCAGTTATTATGCGATGGACTCTATTACGTCAGATAGTATTTTGCGCGTATCGCGGAGGTAGATCATGAGTCGTCTCCTGTATATTTCTAATTTAGGAAAACAAATTCAATATATAGAAAAAGCTGTTGCTACTTACCCGGAACTCTTACAGGGCGAGGTGGACCTTTGCAATATGAAAAAGCCTCCTCAATGGGATGCTGACTTTGAAAGTCGCTTACGCGCTGCCGATGTAGTTCTGGTAACGAATATGGGGGTTGGTTTAGACTCGCCCTTCTTAGAACGTCTGGAACGCTGGTTATATGCACATCATCCTAAATACTGGATTGATGTAGTAGAACCTAAGAAAACAGATATTTTATATCGCAATTTGGATGAGGATAAACGGGTTCTTCTTGAAAGCTACCGCCGAACCAGTGGGGTCATGAATTATGTACGCTTAATCAACGGTGCTTTCAGTACAAAACCTACCTCTGAATGGGAAGAGCCAGATCCTATTCCTTGGCAAGCCATTATGGGTCGAGAAGGCAATATCTACGAAACCTATGATGAGTTTATGGATGCCGAAGGGCATCGAGATTGGCCATCTATAGCGGTCTACTTTTACCGTGACGAATGGATCATGGGGGATATTGAGTATCAACAGGCCTTATTTGAAGAGATTTACAAACATCAGTACAATCCGATTATCTTTTATGGTCAGTATGGCTCGAATCCGCGCGTAGGTATTCCGAATATGAAGCTGTCCATGAACCATCTTTTTGGGAAGAATGTATTCCCCTTTGACGTGCTTATCAACACTTGTAAATTTTCCTTTCAGTCCTTAGGTGCTCAAACCTTGGAGGAGTTAAAGCTACAGGATGTTCCTATCGTTCAGGGTTATACCATATACATGGATGAGAAATCTTGGGCCGAGAATCCACAAGGTGTAACACCTTTAGACGTGAATTTATCTATATCTCAGCCTGAGCTAGATGGTGTTATTCAAGGCGGTGTTGTGGCATGCCAAACCTATGATGAGCGTGGACACTATGTGTACTTGCCTGTGAAAGAACGCATCGCTGCTATTGTACAACGAGCTATTAAATGGTCTACATTGCGCCATATCCCTGTATCGGAGCGAAAAGTGGCCGTTATATTACATAACTATCCGCCTAAGAACTCCAACATTGGCTCTGCCGCAGGTCTTGATACACCTGAGTCGGTGCTACGGTTATTGCGAGATATGAAGGCGGAAGGTTATACCATCGACACGGTGCCAGAAACAAGTGCAGACTTGATGGATGTGGTAACGTCTCATATGACGAATGACCGCTCCATGCTCACCGATGAACTACTAGCCTCTGCAGAAGGTCGCTTAAGTAGCGATGATTACAAAGCATATTTTGCTACGCTGCCGGAAGATACGCAGGTGGCGATGATTAAATCTTGGGGCGAAGCCCCAGGGGATGTATTCGTCTACGATGATGACGTGATTATCCCAGGTTTTTCAAATGGCAATCTGTGGATTACGGTGCAACCACCGCGCGGCTTCGGAGAGAATGTATCGGCCATTTATCACGATCCATGTTTGCCACCACCGCATCAATATTTGGCTTTTTACCACTGGGTGCGGAACGTCTTTCAAGCTGATGCAATCATTCATGTAGGCACACATGGCTCCTTAGAATGGCTACCAGGTAAGGGGGCTGGTCTCAGTGCTAGTTGTTATCCTGAAATCGGCATTTCTAGTTTGCCAAATATTTACCTGTATTGGACAACCATTATTGGGGAAGGCATCCAAGCCAAGCGGCGTAGCTCGGCTTGCTTAGTAGGACACTTGTCGCCACCGATGACGACGGCGGGCCTCTATGATGAGTTTGAAGAATTAGAAACCTTGCTCGATGAACATAGTCATTTTGATCGGGAACATCCGGAAAGCGTCTCTAATATAGGCGAAGTGATTCGGGAAAAGGCTATGGAGTGTCATCTCATCGATGAAGATCGAGGCTTAACGATGACGGTGGACGATATTATTACAGAGGTCCATGAAAAGCTGAGCGACTTGAAACATATGCAGATGCGTAATGGCTTGCACATCTTGGGGAAAGGGCCTGAAGGGGAGAATTTAGAAGAATTTATTACTGCTATTGTAAGCACCCCTCAAGGTGAAATTCCATCAGGTCTTGCTACCATCGCAGAAGAATTAGGTTATGATTGGTCCTATATGGTGGAACATGCTGGCGAAATTCATTCAGATGGTATACGATATAGTGTTACCATAGATCGAATTTGGAATGAATTGCGTAGCTTTGTAAGCTATGTGGTCAATACATCAGATTATACAGTGCCCGAACGGTTAGAACCTTTGGCGAATGCTATCGTTCGAGAGTATATTCCTAAATTAGGTGACACCAAGAACGAGCTAAGCTCCATTTCAAATGCCTTACAGGGCAGATATGTAGAGCCTGGTCCTGGGGGATCCCCATCGAGCGGTCAAGTCGACGTACTGCCTACGGGACGTAACTTCTATGGTTTAGATGAAAGAGCTTTACCGACGAAGATAGCCTATCAATTAGGCATAGAGTTGGCAGATCAAGTCATCGCTGATTATATTTTGAATGAACAACGGTATCCTGAGACGATTGGTATTATCCTATGGGCTACGAGCAATTCTAGAAGTCATGGTCAGTGTTTAGGTGAGTTCCTTTACTTGTTAGGGGTTCGACCTAAATGGCAATCGGGTGGTCGTGTGTCAGGTTTAGAAGTGATTCCTTTAGAAGAATTACAGCGTCCTCGCATCGATGTGATGGGCCGCATCAGTGGTCTCATTCGAGATATGATGCCTACTGCCATCGGATGGCTTGATAAAGCCGTTGAAATGGTGGCAGAATTAGACGAGTCCTTGGAAGATAACTACGTGAAAAAGCATATTCACGATGATGTGGATTGGCTCGTTGAACAAGGAGAGGACATTCTGTTGGCTACTAAAAAGGCTAGACTCCGCATCTTTGGCGATCCGCCCCAAGCTTATGGCACGGGTGTAGGTGCCTTGATTGAAGGTAAAAACTGGGAGTCTTTACAAGATATTGCTCAAGTTTACATCAAGTGGAGTAGCTTTCATCTGCACAAGGACATTCCTCAGGACATGAGGCTGTTCCAACGTCGATTAACTACGATGGATGTAACCATTAAGAACGAAGATAATCGAGAAACCCATATTATGAGTACTGATGATTATTATAGTTATCACGGTGGTCTCATTGCGGCGGTGCGCACCGCAAAGGGCAGTGCGCCGCGCGCCTATGTGGGGGATAGCTCAGACCGCAGTCGTGTTGTGATGAGGCCCTTAGGTGACGAAATTCGCCGCGTCGTGCAAGGGGAAACGCAGAACCCTAAATTTATTCAAGCCATGATGAAACATGGCTACAAAGGGGCATCGGATATGTCGAATGTCGTATCCCATACCTTTGGTTGGGATGCTACGAGTGATGTCGTACCAGACTGGGTCTATGAAGGGTATGCTAATAAGTATGCTTTAGACAAGACGGTACAAGACTGGATGCGCAATGTAAATCCTTGGGCCTTACAGCGCATTACAGAAACCTTGCTAGAGGCTTCTCAACGTGGCTATTGGAATGCATCGCCTGAAATATTACAGGATTTGCAATCATTATTTATTTCCATGGAAGGGGTTATAGAGGGTCGTTAGCATGAAACAAAGAATTTCTATCATATGTACCATAGTAATGATGGTACTTTTAGTGGTCGGCTGTGGTCCTACGCAGACGGGGACAACGGGCACGACACATCAAGTTACGGATGGCACTGGTGTAACTGTTACGGTGCCTAGTGAGCCGAAGCGAATCGCCCCTATTGCTGCCAGTACAGAGGATATAGTGTTATCCTTGGTTGATCCGAGCCGAGTAGCAGCCGTTGGTACCGTGCCTAACAATGTGCCTGACGAGTCTGCCAAGGTGGGGACGCATGTGAAAGCAACTGCTGAATCCATGCTTTCAGTACAACCTGATTTAGTATTAGTTCCAAACTGGATGTCTCCAGATGCAATTGGGGAAATGCGGAATATGCAGATTCCCGTTTACGTCTATAAGACTCCGACTACGGTAGAAGAAGCAAAAGCAGTTATCCATGAAATTGCAGGACTCTTACACGCTTCGGATGAAAAGATGATTGCTAGCATGGATGCAGATTTGAAAACTGTCGAAGAGTTAGCAAATAAACATACTGGTGAACGCCCTGTAGTAGCATTTTATACGCAATTTGGTTTAACCGGTGGCAAAGGGTCAACCTTTGATGATATGACTAAATATCTGAAGGTTACCAATGCGGCCGCCCAATTAGGCTTGGGGCCTTTTGATAATGGGACGCGAGAGGATTTAATTAAAGCGAATCCAGACATTATCATCATCCCATCGGTGGCCTATACTTCGGATGGTACTACGCCAGCAACGGCAGAACAGCTCTATTCTGACCCTGCTTTGCAAGGGGTTAAGGCCATCGCCAATCGTCGTGTGTTCCTCGTAGATTCCTCGCAGGTCATGAGTTATTCTCAATTTATGACTCGTGCAATGGTTTCTATGGCACAAAATATATATAACAAATGATTTAGTGTGTGTGGAGGTTTTTATGAAAGTATCAAGAATGCAACGATTATCCATGTACGTAGGGTTAGCTCTCGTATTTGGTAGCACATTGAGTGCACCTAGTGTATTAGCTGTTGATGCTAGTGATGCGAAAGAAGCGCATACCATTGTTGTTACGGCGACTCGTAGTGAACAACAGCTTTCAGAAGTGCCAGCTAGTGTAGGCGTAGTAACAGGCGACGATATTCGTGAGCGCCATGCTACGAATATGAACGAAGCCTTGAACATCGTACCGGGCGTAGATATTAATACGTATGGTGGTGGCGTAGGTTACACGAACTCCAATGCATTCCGCATCAATGGGTCTGACCAAGTATTGTATTTGGTAGACGGCATCAATATGGGGGCGGCTGGTGTGAATCCGCCGATGACTATTTTGAAAGATATGTCTAGTATTGATCGCATTGAAGTTCAACGTGGCGCAGGCTCTACATTGTATGGTTCCGGTGCCATTGGTGGTGTAGTAAACGTAATCACCGCAAAACCTGAGCAAGGTGTACAAACTAAGCTTCGCGTGATGGGTGGCAGCAATGATTTAGAGCAATACGCAATTACCAACGAAGGTAGCCAAAATGATTGGTATTGGCGTGTAGGCGTACAAAAAGATATTATTGGTTCCTATAAAGATGGTCATGGCGTGCGCGTTCCGCAACATGGCAATAGCCACACTGCATCTTTCATGGTGGGCAATACAATCAATGATAAGAACGATGTAAAAATATCTTACGATACATATCGTGGCGATGTAATGTACTCCGACCATTTGGGTGCACTCAATCACATTCGTTATGGTAATGAAGCAAATGACTCCTTGCGTGCGATTTGGAACAACAAAATCAGCAATCGCTGGAGCCATCAATTATACTTGATGAACAATCATTATAAAACAACATATGATGGGTACTTAACGGATGTGAAGACTCGTGGTATTGGGGATCAAGTTACGTATAAAGCAAAAGACCATACTGTAGTAGGTGGCTTTGACTGGAGACAAGATAAGGTGCTTAATATGGGCGGCGTGAAGCTTACGAACACATCATACTTCATTCAAGATGAATGGAAATTTGCTCCTAAGTGGACTGTAACGCCTGGTATCCGCGTTGACCATCATTCCTCCTTCGGTACTCATACATCTCCATCCATCAGCCTTGGCTATGATGTAAATGAGAAGACAAATGTGTATGCTGCGTATAAAGAGTACTTCTTAGCCCCTACACCATACCAATTGTTTGATGGCTTCAATGGCAATCGCAATTTGAAACCGGAAACAGGTCATGAATTTGATTTAGGTGTACACCACAAATTCGGTAAAACATGGAATAGTAATCTTAGCTTCTTCAGCCGTAGTACAAAGGATAAAATCGGTTGGGTTATGACAGATCCAGCAAACTTTACAGGCCAATATCGCAACTTTGACACTGAAAAAGCTCGTGGCATCAATGCGGATGTGCGTAAACAATTGACTAATCACTTGTCCGCACGCCTTGGCTATACTTATACTCATATCGATGCGACACCAACTCGTAAAGCAAATCGCGATGGGTATGTACCAAAACATGCTGTTAACGCAGGTCTTGATTACAATGATGCTAAATGGGATGCTCATTTAGATATCCGCGGTATCATTAATCGTCCTGGCCCTGCAGATAATGTATTCCCACGTAAAACATTCTGGTTGGCGGATATCAGCGCTAACTATCGTGTACGCGAAAATGTTACTATATTTGGTCGTATCAACAATATCTTTGATACATACTATGCAGAACAATCTAACGTTCGTTGGGGCAACCCTGGTGACTGGTGGCCAGGTCAAGGTCGCAACTTCCGTCTCGGTGTAGAAGTGACTATCTAATGGATATAACTACTGCAATGGTTCGATTATAAAGCTATACTAATAATTGACAATTACGTTGTAGTTATTTGTTTAGCTTCAAAATGTAATCTATATCATGGTGAAAGAGCCTCTCGAGGGGCTCTTTCATTTTTATTATAGTTTTTGATGGTATATTGAGACCACACTAAATACCATGAGAGTTATTTTCAATAATCGATAAATTAAGTATAGGTAAATAAGCATATGTTATAAAACTATAGATTTTCTATAGTAAAAGCTCTATAATATTATGTATCTATCTATAGGTATTCATAGTTTATGTTTTGTGATGTACTTGTATATTTGCTTGTATAGTAAGTGTTTTGTTACTTTCACAGTTATCAAAACCTTCCAATGGAGAAGGTTGATTTTTAGAGGAGTTGGATCGAAATGAAACAACCAGAATTATCGCCGTATATGATGGCTCGGAAGCCGTCTGGCATTCGCCTAGGACAAATTAAATTCTTGGAACGTAAGAACCCGCCTATCTTGGTGAATGGTTCTATTGGCAATGTAATGCGTCCTATGCATCCCGCCATGCAGCGTAGGTTGTTTGATTTGGGCGGTGTCAATAGCCCGTTCCATAATGGGATTGTGCCATATGTACCAACTACGGGCACTGATGAGTGTCGAGAAGCATTCCTTCATATTTTGCGCAGTCAAGGTTTTGATACGACAGGTCTTGATGTACTCGTAACAGACGGTGCATCCATGGCGATGGAAATCATCATGCTTGGCGTATGTGGTGGTGCAGGCGAAGAGGAACGCCCTCTTTTGATGTTCAATCCTTCTTATACAAACTATGACGCAGTAGGCCTTCGCATAGGCCGTAAAACCGTGACAGTAGAACGGGAGCTCAATGAAAATGGTGAGTTTGAACTGCCATCTGTGGAGACTGTTGAACAACGCATTATCGATACAAAACCTGGTGCGTTGCTCATCATTCCTTATGACAATCCGACGGGTCAATTATTTAGCAAAGAAACACTTATTGAATATACTAAATTGTGCGTTAAACATAATTTATGGATTATCTCTGACGAAGCGTACCGCGAATTGGCTTATGAAAAGGGGAAAGAAACATCTAGCATTTGGGCTTTAACCGATAAAGATGTGCCTGGCATCGAAGGTCGCCGTATTAGCCTTGAAACAGCTAGTAAGGTTTGGAATGCGTGTGGACTTCGCATTGGAGCTATCATTACGGATAATAAATTATGCTATGAAAAATCTGTTGCGGAATATACGGCAAACCTTAGCGCTAATACATTGGGCCAATATATCTTTGGCGCTTTGAAGCATGAGTCTTATGCGCAGTTGCATAACTGGTATGAGCAACAACGCGACTACTACCGTCAAATGATCTTTGAACTCCACAAAGGTTTTAAAGAGGTAGAACCGGACTTTATCGTGTCTCGCCCTGAAGCATCTATTTACTTTGTAATCGACGTGAGAAAGGTGGCAAAATCTGGCTTTGACGGCGTAGAATTTGCTTCCTGGTGTGCCGAACACGGTGCAGTAAGCCTTGATGATGGTAAGGAATATACACTCCTCATGGCGCCGCTCAATGGTTTCTATAGCGGTAAAAATGGCGATAATAACCCTGGCAAAACACAATTGCGCGTGTCCTTCTGTGAAAATCCAGATTTATTGCGCTTGGCTCCTGAATTATTATCTAAACTATTCAGAGCTTATGAAGCACAACGAAATGTATAAACGTAAAGAGTGCCATTCCCAAAGGGAAGGCACTCTTTTTGCATTGTAAGTTATCATTATGAGTTATATAGATACTATGTATGGTATAGTATTACATAAAAAAGAGCTATAATATTCAAAATTATAGCTCTTTTCGTTTTTCCCTAGATATGTTAGGTAGGGAAGGGCTTTTATTTACTTTCTTCATCATGATGCGGTCCCTTAGTACGTATTTCGACTGTCAGTTGCTTACTAGGTATGGAGCTTTCCTCAGTTGCTGGATATGAAGTGTCTTCTAAGATAACCGTTTCTAATAATTTGTCAATTTCGTCATTCTGTATGGATACTTCTTTGTTGTACCATTCGCCAAATTCGCGAATTACCTCTTCGTTGCGACGGAAATAGGTATATTGGTCGATTTTACGCGATTCTACAAGTTCAGCATTCTCTAAGATGCTCATAAATGTAGAAATAGAAGATTGCGATACACCGCAGCGCTTTTGTATACTCTTAACGCTTACACTATATGGAAAGTCGATAAGCGTATTAGTGTGTACTTGTACACCGAACTCTTTCTCTGGGTGTTTTAGCCACAATATAATATCTAACCGATGCGGATTGGATAATGCTTTCAAGATTTTTAACGGGTCCATAGGGCCTCCTCTTAATTAAAAAATAACGAGTTCCCAACCTTGACCGTGGACTTGCATTATGCGGTCGTATTATACGCGTCTTGCTCCGTATAGGGTTTTTGCTACTTTTATCATACGCTACTTTTACCGTGAAAGCTAGACTTACTTATAAATTTCACGAATTGATGAATTTTATTGCACTCATCTAGAACGGAAAGTATACATTAGTATTAATATATAATGAGTATATATACAACCTTTAAAGTCTTTTATAATATATTTCTGAAAAATATAGAATATATTCATCTTTCTGTGATAATTTTTAAAGGTATTTTGGTTCTAAATAGAGAAATATATATACTATATGAACTTATGTAAGTCTAAGCTTTCATTTAAAGGAGCTGAGTATATGGCAATTGATCGCAATGAAACATTTGATGTTATCGTTGTTGGCGCAGGTCCAGCGGGTTCTGCGGCAGCATTACGCCTTGCGGAGCAGAGGGTAAAAGTTTTACTTATCGAACGTGGAACCGCACCAGGTGCTAAAAATATGATGGGTGGACGCATCTATACACATTCTCTGGAGCGTCTTGTACCGGACTTTAGAGACCGTGCGCCGTTGGAACGAAAGGTGACAAAAGAGCGCATTTCTATTGGTACAGGTAATGAAATGACCACCATCGAGTATAGTTACGAAGATGGTGAACCTAATGAAGAATCCTACGTAGTATTGCGTGCTAAATTTGATAAATGGCTAGCAGAAGAGGCAGAGAAAAAAGGGGCTCTCCTCGTATCTAATGTACAGGTAACAGAGCTTATTACCGAAGGTGAAGGTAAACATCGCCGCGTAATAGGGGTTCGCTGTCACGATGACGAAGTATATGCAAAATTAGTTGTCATCGCAGAAGGTTCTAATACATTGTTATTGGAACAGGCTGGTCTTACAGGTCCTACGGATCCAAGAACAATGGCTGTAGGGGTGAAAGAAGTATATAAACTCAAAAAAGAGGATCTTGAAAATCGCCTTATGCTATCTGGCGATGAGGGGATGGCGTGGCTTACATTGGGCGATATGACCGATGGCCTATTAGGTGGTGGCTTTATTTATACGAATAAAGACAGCCTTTCCGTAGGTATGGTTGTAGGCCTTGAAGATATCGGCAAAGCTACTAAATCGGTAGATGATATGCTGTTAGCTTTCACAAACCATCCAAGAATCGCACCATTATTAAAAAATGGCCAATTGAAGGAGCATAGTGCGCATCTCGTGCCAGAAGGCGGGTTCAAAGCGCTACCTAAGCTGGGCGGTAATGGGTATGTCATCGTCGGTGATGCGGCGCGTATGTGTATGAACTTGGGGTATACCATTCGTGGGATGGACCTTGCCATCGAATCTGGCATGTGTGCAGCGGATGCGGTTAACGTAGCCTTGCGCGATGAAAATATGGAGCGCGTTGCTAAATTGTATGAACGTCAAATCAAGAATTCTTGGTTGTATAAGGACATGAAGCTTTATAAAAATATGCCTACCTTCCTCGCATCCAACCCTCGTATATTCAAAGAGTATCCAGCTCTTGTGAATAATGTGATGCGCGATGTATTCACTGTAAACGGTGATGGAGCAGTACCAATGATGAAAAAATTGATGAGTAGTGTAAGTGATGTAGGTTTAGTTACCTTGATTCGTGATGCTTGGAAAGGGGTGCGTTCCCTATGAAATTAGAAGAGCGCTTGGGCGCCAATAAATACTATGTAGATGAAACGTCTCCTCATATCATTGTGGATGGCGCTGGCTTTAGCTTGGAAGAGAAAATGAAACTCGTAAACGGCTGTCCTGCCAGTCTATATACATTACAAGAAAATGGCGATTTAGCCTTTGATTTCGCTGGTTGCCTTGAATGCGGTACCTGCCGTGTTCTCTGTGGCGAAACCATCGTAAAAACTTGGAAATATCCGCGTAATGCTAAGGGCGTAGAATTTAGACAGGGGTGAGTGTATGGAGTTATTAGTATGTATCAAACAGGTTCCAGATACATCTGAGATTAAGCTGGATCCAGAAACGAATAATCTCATCCGCACAGGTCTGCCTAGTATTGTAAACCCTTATGATATGCATGCGTTAGAGGCAGCTCTTGCGGTAAAAGACCAATATGAAGGTAGCCGTGTAACCGTTGTCACTATGGGGCCTCCACAAGCAGAGGCGGCACTGCGCGAGTGTTTATCCCTCGGTGCAGATGATGCGGTGCTCATTACAGACCGTGCGTTTGGCGGTGCTGATACATTGGCGACAAGCTATACAATTGCCTCTGCCATTCGTCATATTCAACGTACTATGAATCGTGAGTTCCAAATCATTTTCTGCGGCAAGCAGGCTATCGATGGTGATACGGCTCAAGTAGGTCCTCAAATTGCGGAGGAACTAGGCATGGCGCAAGCTACCTATGCTTGTGAATTATCCGTAGATCAAGCAGCCCAAAAAGCGATTGTGAAACGAGAACATGAAAATGGCTATGAAATTGTGGAAGTTCCATTACCTTTATTGGTAACGGCTACGGCTGAACTCAATGAGCCGCGCCAACCAGGTCTTTGGAGCTCGATTTACGCTAAACGGTATACGATTACACATATTACATTGCGAGATATGCCGCATATTGATGAAAGCTGTATTGGTCTCAATGGCTCTCCTACACGTGTGCGCAAGGTATACCAACCACCGCTTCGAGGCAAGGTAGAAATGCTTTCATCCGTAGACGAAGGGGCTAAGAAAATTCTTGAATTAGCTTATAATATCAAGCCAGAAAAGTTTTCTCATCTATTAGTGCCTAGCGAAGAACTGGTTGAAGAGCCTGTAGATACCAATGATGAGGGCGTAGATGTAAAAGATCCTGTGCAGCGGGCTGCCTCTGTTGAAAGTGTATCCTCCAGTGAGTTTAAGGTTTTAGCAGCTGTTAAAGGTGAAGAAGGTTCCAAAGGAGGTGATCGATAATGGGAGTGACAAATTTTGATGAATATAGAGACGTCTTTGTCGTAGCTGACACCATCGACGACGTAGTGCATCCGGTTACGTACGAACTTATCGGTCAAGCTCGCCGTATTGCTAAGGAATTGGGCCAACTCGTTCAAGTTATGCTACTTGGTGAGAATGTTCAATCCGAAGCGGAGGAACTTGTGGCACATGGTGCGGATATTGTTCACGTTTTTGAAAGCCCTCTTTTGAAATACTATACAACAGACGGCTATACAAAGGTTTTGACGGACTTCTTTGAAGACCATAAGCCTAATATTCTTTTGATTGGCGCTACGAATAATGGTCGTGACCTGGCACCTCGCATGTCTGGTCGCATGAAAAACGGTGTAGTGGCTGACTGTACCATTTTGACAGTAGATACTGAAGAAGGCCTTGTAGAATGGACACGCCCTGCCTTGGGGGGGAATATTTTAGCTGAAATTATTTCCCCAAATCATCGCCCACAAATGGGTTCTGTCCGTCCTAATGTATTTAAGAAGCCGGAACGTATTGCAGATAGCTGGGGCCGCATTCAAATTGAACCATTCGACCTTAAACCTGAAGACATTCGCATGAAGCGTCTTGATTTCATTCCGTTCAGCAAAGCTGGGTACAACATTCAAGAAGCGGACATCATCGTAGCAGGTGGCCGTGGCATGGGCTCCAAAGAAAACTTTGATAAGCTTTACGAACTTGCTGATGCTATCGGCGGCGTTGTAGGTGCTACACGTCCTCTCGTTGAAAAAGGTTGGATTGAATTGCCATACCAAGTAGGCCAAACAGGGAAAACTGTAAGCCCTAAACTATACTTGGCATTCGGTATCTCCGGTGCTATTCAACACGTGAGCGGTATCTCTGGGGCTGACACAATCGTGGCTATCAACAACGATCCAAATGCAGAAATCTTCCAACACGCTAACTATGGGATAGTGGGGGATTGCATGGAAGTGTTAAATGATATGTTGGCGCATTTGAAATAAAAGACGTAGTATTTGAGCTCTACTTATCAGACTAAATAAGACATAGGGATACCTATCCTCAGCCTTCATGGGTACGCGTAGCGCCCAAGGCGGCTTCGAATAGGTATCCCTATTTGTCTTACTGCTGCTGTAGAGCTCAAATATTAGTGTATTATAAACAAATGCTCCGACATATTATTTATACAAAGGGAAAGTCGTTTTCAGAACGGTAATCCTTTTTCATTTCTATGCGTTTTACCTTAAAATGCGTCAATATGTCATTTTGGGGAGTAGGAGAGTGTGGTACGCGTAGTAGCCTAGAGTCCATTACGTATTAAAGTGGTATAATTAGGGTATAGATTTAGTTCGGATTGATAAGGAGGTTTTTATGGCTCGTAATGTTTTTGTTACTGGTGCAACGTCTGGTATTGGTCTTTGTATTGCTGAGGCGTATGCAAAGTATGGCGATAATGTTTTGATTTCTGGACGTCGCGCTGAGGTGTTAGCTGAGGTACAGGGTCGTTTGTCTAAGGAGTATGGCGTGCGCGTTGAGACTTTGGTTCTTGATGTGCGTAGTCGTGAGGATGTTGAAAGCAAGGTTCCAGCAGCAATTGAGGCTTTTGGTGGCGTTGATGTCCTCGTAAATAACGCAGGTCTTGCACAAGGCTTAGATCCTTTCCAAGATAGTACTGTCGATGATGCGGTGACTATGATCGATACGAATGTGAAAGGTCTTTTATATGTAACAAAAGCCGTACTACCTTATATGATTGATAAAAATGTAGGACATATCGTGAATATGGGCTCTACTGCTGGTATTTATGCATATCCCGGTGGTGCGGTTTACTGTGCTACAAAGGCGGCAGTTAAGATGTTAAGCGATGGTATTCGCATGGATACGATTGCAACGGATATTAAGGTCACAACCATTCAACCGGGCATCGTAGAGACTCCATTTAGTGAAGTCCGCTTTCATGGTGATGCGGAAAGAGCTAAAGCTGTCTATGCCGGCATCGATGCCATCCAACCTGAGGATGTGGCGGACGTTGTGCTATATGTAACAAACCAACCTAAACGTTTGCAAATTTCTGATGTTACCATTATGGCTAATCAACAAGCAGCTGGGTTTATGGTGCATAAGAAATAAGACATCCTATGATTTAATGTGAAGCTGAGTAAAGGTCTCGTATGTTAACTAAGGAGGCAAAGCAAGTGCAATAAAGCCGAATCATCTTATTTATAAAGGAAAGGCAAAAAAATGAAAAAATATATCGTTATTACAGGAGCAAGTTCAGGCATAGGAGCAGCTACGGCAAAAGCTTTTGCACGTCGTGGAGAAAATTTAATCGTTATTGCACGAAGAGCAGAACTATTAGAGAATTTGAAAGATGAGATTGCTAATAATTCACCTGATACAGATGTTATTGTAAAACCTTGTGATCTTTCGCGTAGCGAAAATGTTTTAGCACTTTGGGATGACCTTAAAAGCTATGAGTTAAAGGCACTTATCAATAATGCAGGCTTTGGCGATTTTGGATTCATGGGCAATCATGATATTCAAAAAATGGTAAGAATGATAGATTTAAATGTAACAGCACTTGCGATACTTTCCAGTTTATTCGTGCGAGATTATAAATGTAAACAAACACAGTTGATAAATGTTTCCTCCGTGGGCGGCTATTTTTTAGCACCAGGCGTAGTACCATATTGTGGAACGAAATTTTTTGTAAGTGCTTTCACAGAGGGCTTGTATCATGAGCTTGTACAGGATGTGGATGCTAAAATGCAGGCTAAAATCTTAGCGCCTGCTGCTACTAAAAGCGAGTTCTGCGATGTAGCTTCAGGTAAAAGCGGATTTGATTACGATGCTTCATTTGAAAAGTATCATAGCAGTGAACAGACCGCAGACTTTTTGCTTACTCTTTATGATAGCGATGCATGTGTTGGCGAGGTGGATTTAACTAGCTTTGAGTTTAAGCTCAGTGGGCCAAAATTTAATTACCTAGCTGCTGCCAAATAGTAGATAGGGATGGATTATATATAGACATAGATACTCCTGATGAGCGTCTTAGCATCTATTTTGAATATATGTTTGTATAGTAGCTAATATAGGACTCAAGGTTTTATACAGGAAATAACTACTTGAAATTCCCTATCATTTAGGGTATAATTATAAAATAAGTTTTGATAAAGAATATTTTGTAAAATATATTTATATATTATAGTATTCATACTAAATGTGTTGTGTTTGTACAGATGTATTTGTAAGAGAGCGGAGATTATGATTATGTTGAAGAAATTTGTATTGATGGCTGTTGCTTGTGCTTGTGTATGTTCTTATACTGTTGCCGGTGCTCAAGGTACTGTTGATGTAAAACCGAATCAACCTAAATCTGTGGTAGCCGAACATGAAGCGCCAATGGTTGGCATGCCAAGCCCGTTTCATGAGTTTTCTACTGTAGATGAAGCGGCTAAATATATGAACATTACACCTCAAATGCCTAAGGTGTTGCCTGTAGGTTATAACATTGAATCTGTAAGTACTATTGATAAGGATGTATTGCAAGTGGTTTATGTTTACCAAGCTGGTGAGGATGCTACTCGTAATCAGGCTGCAGGCAAACGCATCGTGTATCGCGTATCTAATGAAATAAAAGAAGATATTAGCGGCGATTATAGCGATTTTCGTGTAACAGCTAATGAAAAAGTAAACGGCACAAAGGTTATTTTCAAAGGTGGCAATAAAATGGTATATCTCATAGGTTGGACCAAAGACGGCCAAACTCATGGGATGTATTTCGAACGCCCTATAACTCGCGACATGGCGAAAGCAATCGTTGCTAATACAGTAGCTCCAAAACAACATACAAAATAATATACAAATTAATATACAGGTCCAGGCCTAATGGGATAGGCATGCGAGTTGTGGTGAAGCGCTCGCATGGACACTGTAAGGGTTTTATATAGAACGGCTCCTCATATGAGGGGCCGTTTTTGTTGGTATGCAAAACTTTCATAATGAGAACCACTCTAATATACCGCTGCGGGTATACATATATATAAAGACTATTGATAAAATAGAAATATAGCTAATTTATGATAAAAGAAGGCAGGTGATGTATTGTATCGATTATTATTACAGCGTTTGGCGAGTATTGTAGGTATTTTATTTGTTGTTACCATCGGTACATTTGTATTGATAAAATTATCTCCTATTGATCCCGTGTCGATGAAGTTTAATCTTGTAGGGGCTACACCAGATCCAGTTGTAGTTGCACAGATACGAGAGCAGTTAGGTCTCAATGACCCTTGGTGGCAACAATATATGCGTTGGCTTAGTCAAATTGTGCAAGGAGACTTTGGTGAGTCCATTCTGTATGCTTTACCAGTGGCGACTATTCTTGGTGGCGCCTTGCCTAATACCTTGGGGCTAGTATCCTTAGCTCTTGTTATGGGGATAGTGGTAACCATACCGCTCGGTATGTTATCTGCAAAGTATCAAGACTCATGGATTGATCATGGGGTTCGTCTCGTTACATTCCTAGCATTAGCAATCCCTGGGTTCTGGGTCGGTTTATTATTACTGTACTTATTCGGTGTTAAATTACAGCTAGTGTCGGTAACGAATACCAATGGCTTTTCTGCCTATGTATTGCCCGCGGTAACCCTTGCTTTATGGATATGTGGTCTCTACATTCGTCGATTGCGCAATGCTATTTTAGAAGTGTCGCGACAGCCCTTTGTACAGGGGGCGCGAGCATTGGGCTTGCCAGAATGGATGGTCTACACCCGTTACATATTCCCTCATGTGGGACTTATGTTGTTGCCTATGATGGGGGTAACTATGGGCGCTATGCTAGGTGGCTCTGCTGTTATTGAAACGGTGTTCTCCATAAAAGGCATCGGCTACATGATGGTACAAGGCATTATGGCTCGCGATTATGTATTGATGCAAGGTTATATCATCTGGATTACCTTGGTGTTCATCGTAATTAATATCATCATTGATGTATTGAGTGTTTGGCTGAATCCGAAGCGAAGAGCCGCCATAAAAGGAGGCTCTTATG
Organism: Veillonella parvula; assembly: GCF_032472435.1. Classification (GTDB taxonomy): domain Bacteria; phylum Bacillota; class Negativicutes; order Veillonellales; family Veillonellaceae; genus Veillonella; species Veillonella parvula_N. The sequence goes on along the minus strand of NZ_JAWEGM010000002.1, from coordinate 461,595 downwards.
AATAGACAAAAGCCCTATACTTTATACGCCATGTTGGTATTAGCAGCTCTGTGGATCATATTTTTCTTATGTGCTCCCTATATAGCTCCCTTTGATCCTGAAACAACGAGTATCGCGGACCGCTTACAAGACATTAGTAGTACCCATCTATTAGGTACTGACCAACTCGGTCGTGATGTGTGGTCTCGTATTCTGTATGGTGGTAAAGCCTCTTTAGGGATTGCTTTCACCATCATTGGCATTAGTGGGGCCATCGGTATCGCTATTGGTGGGTTAGCAGGATTCTCTACACCTCGCATTGACCGTTGGTTATCTCGCTTGATTGATTTGGTACTAGGGTTCCCGAACATGGTGATTGCCATTGCTTTCATCGGTATTATGGGACCTAGCATAACGAATGTAATCATTTCCTTGTGCATTACGAAATGGGCGGAATATGCCCGTATCACTAGAGGCCTCGTACAGATTGAACGCCACGCGGAGTATATTATCTTTGCTCGTATGTCAGGTGCTTCAAATCTACAAATTCTGTGGCGCTATATTCTGCCGAATGTATTGCCACCGTTGGTGATCGTTATTATCCAACATTTAGGGGACGCCATCATTTTGGTAGCCAGTTTTTCGCTCATTGGCATCGGTGTACAACCGCCGGATCCGGAGTGGGGCGCGATCCTGTTGAGTTCCCGAGATTTTCTACAAACGGCGCCGTGGCTGCTAATTTACCCGGGGCTCGCTATTTTTATTACTGTTGTTTTATTTAATTATATTGGTGATGCGTTGCGCGATGCCCTCGATGTATCTCGTTAACCGTGCTGTGTATAGATTTTTTATGGTGAAAGCCTCGACGAGGCAATGTATTTTAAAGGAGATATTATGAAACGTTGGTTGTTAGCATGTTTGTCCATGCTATGCATGGTAGCTCTCTTGGTCGGCTGTGGCAATGATACTGCTAAAGATGGCAAACAAGGGAAGCATATGAATGTTGGTTTGTATTGGTTTGGTGAAACATTAGACCCAACTCACGAATGGGATGCGTGGACATTGACGCGTATCGGCGCTGGTGAAACATTGGCAACAGTAACACCAGATATGAAATTTACTCCACAATTGGCAGACTCCTGGGAAAATGTGGACCCTACAACATGGAAATTCCACATCCGTGAAAATGTTAAATTCCACAATGGTACACCGATGACGCCTCAAAAGGTAAAAGAGTCCATTGAGTATACGATGAAACAAAGTGCTCGTTCCGCTAAAGCAGTTAAAATCGAGTCCATCACAGTAGATGGTCAAAACTTAATCATTAAAACTACAGAGCCTAATGGTTCCTTGTTATCTAGCTTGACTGAACCTGCTTTCGTTATCATGGATACTGCAGATCTTAAAGACGTAGCATCTAAACCAGTTCTTACAGGCCCTTATAAAATCACTGCTTTCAAAAAAGGTGAAACAATTGAACTTGCAGCATTCGCAGATTACTGGGGCGGCAAACCAGGTCTTGATTCTGTAACTGTAAAAGATATCGAAGACAACAATAAACGCGCTATGGCGTTGCAATCTAAAGACGTAGACGTAATTCAAAAAGTGGACTCTGCTAACCGCAGCTTGTTCAAAGACGGTTTCAATATTCAAGACGTTGCTGGCGTTCGTGTGTTTATGTTGAAAGCAAACCACACAGAAGCGTCTCCATTACATGATAAAGCTGTGCGTTCCGCTATTGCTCATATCATTAACTATGACTCCATGGCAAAAATTATTGGTAACGGCTCCACACCAGGGGCGGCACCATTCCCGCCATCTGCCAACTTAGGCTATGATGCGATTGCTAATAAACCGATGACAGATGTAGCAAAAGCTGACCAAATCTTGACTCAAGCTGGTTACGCTAAGAATGCAAACGGCATGTATGCAAAAGATGGCAAAGAATTAGCGATTACTATTGCTATTTGGGGTAAAGACACAAGCTTATACGAAGAAATTCAACAAGAATTGAAAAAAGCAGGTATTGCTGTAACTCTTAAGAAATTACAAAGCCCTGATGAAGTAGATACACTTGGTACAGATGGTTTCGATTTAGTAGAACGCAATGTAGTGACTATGTCTACAAACGATCCTTACTGGTTCCTCAGCTTATTCTACAAAACTGGTGCGAAAGCAAACGTTGGTGGCTACTCTAACCCTCAAGTAGATGCGTTAATCGACCAATTGTCAGTAACATTTGATCAAAACGAACGCTCTAATATTGCAAAACAAGCGCAACAATTATTAGTGGATGATGTAGCAGATATCTACTTGTTATACCCAAGTGCAACAGTTGTATCCACTACAAAAGTTAAAAATGTACCAGTACATCCAATCGATTACTACTTATTAACAAAGGATTCTACTATTGAATAAATCTGATTGTATCGTATTTAATAAGGTTACAATTTCATACGGTGCGGAGCAAGCGGTACGCGATGTATCCTTCTCCGTGCCCAATGGTGAGGTCTTTGCCATCGTTGGTGAAAGCGGATCTGGTAAATCTACGTTAGTTCGTGCCGCCTTTGGCATGTTGAAACAAGCTAACATTAGCGGCCAAATTTTGCTAAACGGCACCGATGTTTCTACATTGAGTGATGGTGATTGGCGACAATTGCGGGGCACAAAGATTTCTATGATCTTTCAAAATCCCAGCGCCTATCTAAATCCAAATCGCACCGTAGAAAATCACTTTAAGGATTTGTTCTGTGCTCATGATGAAAGCTATGATGTAAGCCGCGTTATAGATATGCTTAATCTTGTTCACTTAACCGACGGAGAGCGTATCTTGCAGTCCTATCCGTTTCAATTGAGCGGTGGCATGCAGCAGCGATTGGCAATAGCTTTAAGCCTTATCTTGAAGCCGAGCATCGTATTTGCTGATGAACCAACTAGTGCCTTAGATATGCTGGTGCAAGCCTCTGTATTGGACCTTATGAAAGAGGTAACACAAGCCCTTGGTGCAACAGTGATTATCGTAACGCATAACATCAAGGCGGCGGCGCGCATTGCCAATAGTATTGGCGTTATGAATAAGGGACAGCTCGTTGAAGTAGGCTCCACCGAAGAGGTTATGGCATTCCCAAAAGATGAGTATACTCGTATTTTGTTAGATTCTGTAATGAAAGTGGTGTAGTATGATTCAACTCGAGAATATCTGTAAACAATATACAAACCACAATCATACGGTTCGTGCTGTTGATGATGTATCTTTTTCTGTAGCGGAGAATGAACGGGTAGGTATTGCTGGTGGTAGTGGTTCTGGTAAAAGCACGCTGCTTAGGCTGATTGCTATGCTAGAAAAACCTACATCTGGCACCTTGCGACTCTTTGGTGAGGAAATCCATTCCATTCAAAATCATACAGAAATATATCGCTCTATGCAGATGATGTTCCAAAATCCCTTGGCGGTGATTCCACCGAGAATGAACTTAGAAGCATTTCTCTTAGAGCCGTATATCAACTATGAGCTTATGGATATAGCGGCAGCAAAGGACGATATCCGTAAGTGGATTCAACATGTAGACCTACCTGAAACGATCGTTAACAAATACCCGCATGAGGTCAGCGGCGGTCAATTGCAACGCGTTGTATTAGCACGAATAATGTTGATGAATCCAAAACTAGTACTCTTTGATGAACCTACATCAGCCCTTGATGCAGTGAATCAAAAACTGGTGCTAGACCTATTACAAAAACTCCATACGGAACAACCCTTCGGCTACGTATTCGTCAGCCATGACATCGGACTATTACAAGCCGTAACAGACCGAATCATCGTCATGAAAGACGGACAAATCGTAGAAACCATCGAATCAAAACGATTAAAAGAAGCGGTACATCCATATACACAAGCACTCGTGGAAGCGAGTGAGTAAAAAGCAAAGAGCCCCTGTTTGAAACAGGGGCCTTTTGCTATATATTTATTATTTAAGTACGTAAGTGTTTGGAGGTATCCAGCAATAATTATGATTATCATAAGTATAATTTTTATAAATTAAATTAATAATACTTATATATGCAGGAGATTTTGTTAAATTGAAGAAATATATAAGTAGTGAGTTAGTTGGAGGAAAATTAACATGGATTTTAATTCGATACTAGATTTCATTAAGGAGAATTCTTGGGTTTTAGGAAGTGGAGGGGTAGTTGGATTAATTGTATTAATAAAATCTATTTTTGGTAAATCTGCAAATGTATCGCAAAAGATAAGAGCAGGAAAAAATTCAATTAATATTCAGTCAAATAATGATGTGAATTTGGGGGACATTAATAATGTTAGAGAAACAAAGGATAGAAACAGGGGATAATTCAACTACAGTTATGGCTGGAAGAGACGTTAATCATTTTAATAATGGGATAACATACATGGAGGCAAAAGCAATATGTAATGATTTGTTTCAGTTAAATTTTTATAAATTGAAGGAAGCCGCAGAAGCTATTGCAACTAAAAGAGCTGAAGAACTTATAAATGGATTTCTTCAAAAGTTAGCGGAGAGAGGACTTATAAAGCCTGAAGTCTTTCAAGACCCTGATATGCAATATACATTGGTAAATGCGCAAATTGCGTATGCAAAGTCGGGTGATAAAGATGTTGAAGATTTGCTAATAACACTTTTAATAGAACGAGTCAATCAGCATGAAGATGACCTAAGTAAAATTATATTAAATGAATCCTTAAATGTAATTAATTTATTAACTAAAGAACATTTAAATATATTGGCTGCTATTTTCTTTATGCGATATGTTAAAAATCACGCAGTTAATAGATATGAAATCATAGATTATTTTAACATTGTTTTAGAGTTTATAAAAAAATGTACTAATACTAATACTGAAATCGTATTTGATCATTTAGCTTATAGTAGATGTATTACTCCAACTAATGCGTTTATGCATCCCGCTTTTGCTACGTTTGAACCTTATATGGAGGTATGTTTTGGTGTTGGAATTTCTAATGATCCAAATGATATGAATGAATTACTTAATACAGAGCCCTGTTTTAGAGAAATAATTAAATTATGGGATAACTCATATCTATCTAAAGCAGTACTTACGAGTGTTGGTAAAGCGATTGCAATAACTTATATAAGAAGTCAGAATATTTTGTTACCATATGAGACTTGGCTTAGTTGTAATTCTTCTAATAGTGAGTCCAGTATAGATTAGTTACATATGCTTATTTAATATGATAAAAAAGTGGTTGCCAGCAATACGTCGGTAACCACTTAATAGTTAATTTGAAATATATAGGTTTATTCAATTTTCGCTTTCAAATCAATTATATTTTTAGCAGCTACGCAACCAGGGCAGTCGCAGAATTCAGCGCCTTTTGCTTTAATGTCTTTAGCATGTTGTAATAGGTTAGCTGCGCCTTCTTCGCCAAGGATTTGTGTAGCTAATTCAGAGCCTGCAAAGCCGATTGTTTCATCGATGAGTGCAATGTTTTGCTCTGCTAATGGTACGAGTTGTTTTGTAAGCTCTTCTTGCTCAGGTTTGCCTTCTGCGTTGATCCAAGATTGAGCAAATTCTTTTACTGTAGGGTTGCTTGTAGGTGCATCTAATAAAGCTTGCACGAGTTGTGTTAATTGTGTATGTGTCATGATGATCTCCTTTTATAAACTACTAACTATAGTTTTGGAAAAGTGCATTTAGTATCATATGAGCACCTGTTCCTTTTGTTGAGTACATTATAGCATCTACAGTAATTTTGAATAGTAGAATAATTTACGATAGATACTATCAAATGTGATAGATTTATGATGATAGCTGTTTTAAATTTTTTGGGGAAATAGAATAGAGGAATGCTTTCGCATTCCTCTTTAACTTGGTTAGAATAAATCTGAGTGACTGCCTGTGCGAGTTAAAGATAATACTAACATATCATCTTTAATTGCATAAATTAGAAGCCAATCTGGCTCGATGTGTAATTCTCTAAAGCCTTCGTAGTTTCCTGTTAATGGATGATCTTTATAACTAGGATCTAATAGCGTTTGATTCTGTAATTTAGTGATGATTGAATAGAGTTTATTGAGATCTTTACCGCGTTTCTTGGAGCGCTTTAGGTCCTTTTTGAACTTACTGCTAAGCACTAATCTCAACATAACTGATTACTCCAATCCTAAATCCTCAATCATTTCTTTTACATTAGCATATGATTTTGCTTTTACTTTTCCTGCTAATATATCTTTCGTTTCTTGAATAGCAGCTTCTGTTTCTGCATTATAACGAGGTTGTTTAGGTTGAAATGGAAATCCACCTTCCATTAGTGATGTGTGGAGAAAAATATTAATCGCATCAGTTACGGATATGCCAAAGCTAGCATATAATGCTTCTAATTGTGCTTTTACAGCTGGCTCGATACGCAAACTGATAGAGGCTGTTTTAGCCATAGTATCACCTCCTGTTACTTATATTGTAATGCAAATAATTTATATTCGCAATCAAATGATTGCATTTTGCAATCAAAATGCTTTTCTTTTTCTGTAGAGAAAATCCTTATAAATATAAGAATATAAAAATATTAGAATTTTAAGTGATATAATTTACTTAATAAATGTAGTTTGCTTACAGGGGAATGTATCATGAAAAAGATTGTGTGTGCATTGTCTGCATTAGCTTTCATAGGTTCCATCAATGTTGCATCCGCAGATGACTTGATGCGGTTCCGTCTTAATGGTAATTCTATTTATAATCAGCCTTATGGTGATCGAAATGAGTTTCCTTGTCCAGATAGACTTGGAAGTTGCACTATGACTGATGAGGATTATAGAAGCACTCGTAAAGGTCAATCGCTAGAGGTGTTTGATACTCTATATGAGGCTAAACAGCATTTGAACTTTAAACCGCATTTGCCAAGTGGATTAGGGGGATTATGTCCTGTACATGTATCTATTGTGGATCACGATGTATTACAAGTCGTGCATGCCTATCATGAGCTTTTAAAAGGGAGATATTTTGATCGTGTAGATGATATGCCGAAATATATTAAGTATCGTGTATCGACTCTATCAGGTAATATCGCAGGCGATTATAAGGATTACTTACCTCAAAAAACAGATGTTGTAAATGGGATGACGGTAACCTATCGAATGGTGGATGATGCTGTGTATTTGGCATCTTGGGAATATGAGGGACAGAATCACGTGTTTTTGTTTAATGAGCCAGTTTCTGTTGAGCGAGCTAGAGAAATGATTAAGCGTGTAGAATATTGAAAAAATACTTTAAGTGTAGTATATTCTAGATAGCCAATTGATAGTTGTGCAATTAACTACGAAGTCCCTCAGAGTTGTAGCTCTGGGGGATTTTTTTAGATAGTGGAGATAAACTAATGAAAGCAGAAAATTACAAGATTTCAAAGCTATCATATATAGAAAATGGTAGTAATGAAATTATGGAAAGGTACCAAATACACACGAAATATGAAACGGAACCGCCTCATGGAGATGCTATATATTCTATTTCTATAAAGGGCAAAGTATTGCCATTTTGGATTTATGGTAGAGATGTTACTTTCATAGGTAGTATGGTTATGGTAGAGTCTGTAAGATGCAAAACATGGAATCCCATAGAATCCATCATTATTGATTTAGAGAATGAAGTGTATGCTAGTTTAAAGGGATGGTATACAGATATTTCATTTGTTAATAATCGAATAGAGCTTACTAATCAAGTTGTAAAAGTGGATAAACGAATTCTAAAAAATTTTGTGAATTTAGAGTGGATACGCTTTTAAGATTGATTGCCTAGAGGTATGCTTTTGGATAGATATTTTCAAATAAAATAGCTGTCACAAATACGAAATAGACATCGTAATTTATGACAGCTGCTTTGGCAGTACATGGTCAATCTAACAGTGTATTGTTATTTTATTTTCTGAAAGCCTCACCGATGGAATAAATCCCGTCAAATAAGAAGCCGAAAGCGATGCAATAGATAAATGCTTCACCAAAAGCGATCGGCTCGAATATAAGTAATAGGCCTAATAGTAAAAGAATTAGTGCAAGCCATTTTGCATTACGTCCCATGAGTGATACCATGCTGTCGGACTTTCTTGATTTAATGAAAATAAAGATGGCTTCAAATACCATCCAGATGCCGATTGTGATCGGGAATACTAACGGTAGGAATGCAAATCCGCCGCATACGAGAAAGATACCGAATAGAGCATTGATAATGCCGCTGATGAGATACCAGCCGCTACGTAATTCAGCCGGTAACATAAAATAATTTATAATGGAGCTGACCGCATTGACGAAAAAGATAATAGAAAAAAGCCAGGCAAAAGCCATGAGATTAATAACGGGGTTTAATAGTAAGAATATCCCCAGGATAATGCTTACAATACCCGATACAATAAAGAAGAATTTGCTTGAACCACTCATAATAATTCCTCCAATCATTGGTACTGCCTATTTTCAGTATGCGTGAAATCATGGGGAATGTCAAATTGTAACGATAAAACTGTGCTTTCACAAAACTCACATGTCCATCCTGTTGACACAGTTCTATAGAATGCCGTATAATACTTTTATATCTTAAATCAAGCGATGAACGGGTATAAAGGTTTACAAATCCTGCTTTCAGAGAGTTGCCGGCTGGTGCGAGGCAATAGAGGTTGTACGCTGACACTCTCCCGTGAGCTTTGATGGCGAATACAGCAGTAGTCATTGACGGTGGTTCCGTTATACCCGAAACGAGTCCCAATTAGGGTGGTACCGTGTTATGAATATAACGCCCCTTTGAGCAACGACAGTTGTTCTGAGGGGCTTTTTTATTTGTGAAAGTCTAGTAAGTCACAGATTATATATGGTGTCGACATTGGCGATTTTACAAACTTTCACTATGGATAGATATAATAAAGTGTTATGTTTTATGAGGATAGAAAAGGTGGCTATTATGGAACAGAATCGCGTATATTTCTTTGATACAACCCTTCGTGATGGGGAACAAACACCAGGTGTATCTTTACAAACTCCTGAAAAAATTGAAATTGCGAAAGGCCTAGTACGTCTCGGCATTGACGTTATTGAGGCCGGTTTCCCGGCGGCATCCCATGGAGATTTTGAAGCGGTACAAACGATTGCACGCGAAGTCAAAGGTGCAACAATTTGTGCGTTGGCTCGTGCTAATGAAAAGGACGTACAAAAAGCGATTGATGCGTTGAAAGATGCGGAACGTAGCCGTTTACATGTATTCATTGCTATTTCCGAACTTCATATGGAATATAAATTAAAAATGACTCGCCAAGAGGTATTGGATAAGGTTAAATCCGTGTTGGCATATGCAAAAGGTAAGGTTGATGAAATCGAGTTCTCTGGTGAAGACGCGGCACGCGCTGATTTAGATTTCGCATGCCAAGTATTTGGTGTTGCAATTGCTGGTGGCGCTACAATTATTAACGTACCAGATACAGTAGGTTATATGAACCCTAATGAGTTCGGTGATAAAATCCGCTACATTAAAGAACATACATCAGGAATTGAAAATGCAATTATCTCTGTTCACTGCCATGACGACTTAGGCCTTGCCAATGCGAATACGTTAGCCGCTATTAAAGTAGGTGCACGCCAAGTAGAAGGCACAATTAATGGTCTGGGTGAACGGGCTGGTAACGTAGCGATTGAAGAAGTGGTAATGGCTCTTAAAACACGCCATGATTATTTTGATGACCTTCAAGTGAACATCGATACAAAACAATTTACGAAAGCATCTAAACTTGTGAGCCGTTTAACAGGGGTTGTAGTTCCTCCAAATAAACCAATCGTGGGTTCTAACGCCTTTGCTCATGAGTCTGGTATTCATCAACATGGCATGATGAGCAATCCTGAAACGTATGAAATCATGACTCCTGAGTCCGTAGGGGCTGAAAAAACAGACCTCGTATTGGGCAAACACTCCGGTCGTCATGCCTTTGCGGATCACTTGGCAAAACTTGGGTTCCAATCTTTTGCTGAGGAAAAAATCAACGATCTTTTCGCTAAGTTTAAAGAGTTAGCAGACCGCAAAAAACAAGTATACGATGATGATATCGTAGCCCTTGTTGTAGATAATCTTCACCACAAAAAAGCGTTCGAGCTCGTGGCTCAATATTACAAATTGGGTGAAAAAGGCTACGCATACGCTGACGTTCGTCTCATGACTCCAGATGGTGAAAGAGCGGATGCTGCCGTTGGTGATGGTCCAGTAGACGCATCCCTTAAAGCGGTTGAACGTGTTGTTGGCTTGCCAATCAGCTTAAAAGACTACCAAATCCGTGCTATCACAGCCGGTAAAGATGCCCTTGGGGAAGCAACCCTCAAGGTAGAATATAACGGTCGCTTGTACCATGGTCGTGGTATCAGCACAGATATCGTTAAATCAAGTGTAAATGCATATATTAATGCAGTAAACTCAGTATTCCTAGCTATGGAGCTAGAACAACAGGAGGAAGAATAATATGGGTATGACCATTACTGAAAAGAATATGGCTCGCCACGCGGGTCTTGATGTCGTTAAACCGGGACAAATCATCGAATGTCAGTTGGATGCGGTATTGATGAACGACATCACATTCCCACCGGCTCGTAAAGAGTTTTTGAAGATTGGCAAACCTGTATTTGATCGTCATAAAATCTACTTAGTGCCGGATCATTTTACACCAAATAAAGATATTCAATCCGCTACACAAGCGAAAGTAATGCGCGACTTCGTGCGCGAACATGGCATTACAAACTACTTTGAAGTCGGTAGAATGGGTATCGAGCACGTTATTTTGCCAGAAAAAGGTCTTATCGGCCCTGGCGAAATGATGATCGGTGCTGACTCCCACACTTGTACATATGGTGCGGTAAATGCATTCTCCACAGGCGTAGGCTCCACTGATGCGGGCGTTGCTATGGCAGAAGGTAAAACTTGGTTCAAAGTACCTGAAACAATTAAGGTTGAGCTTATCGGCAAACCTAACAAATGGGTAACTGGTAAAGACGTAATCCTTGATTTAATCGGTCAAATCGGCGTAGACGGCGCTCGTTACATGGCCCTTGAATTCGCCGGCGAAGGCGTACAACATATGACTATGGCTGATCGCCTCACAATCTGTAACATGGCTATCGAAGCTGGTGGTAAATGTGGTGTATTCCCTTATGATGCAATTACTGAAGAATATATCAAAGGCCGTGTCAATCGTCCTGTTGAGCCAATCGCTCCAGATGCTGATGCGGTATATGCTCAAACTATTACCATCGACTTGTCCAAATTGCAACCAGTGGTAGCATTCCCTCATTTGCCATCCAACACACATTACATCAACGAAATCGACAAAGATATTAAAATTGACCAAGTTATCATCGGTTCCTGTACAAATGGCCGTTACGAAGACTTGGTAGCAGCTGCAGAAATCTTCAAAGGCCGCAAGGTGGCTCCATTTGTTCGTTGCATCGTAATCCCTGGATCCCAAGATGTGTACGACCAAGCTATGAAAGATGGCCTTTTAGATATCTTCATTCAAGCTGACTGCGCAGTGTCCACGCCAACATGTGGTCCATGCCTAGGTGGTTACATGGGAATCATGGCTGAAGGGGAACGTACCGTTTCCACTACAAACCGTAACTTCCGTGGTCGTATGGGACATGTGGATTCCGAGGTGTATTTGGCAAGCCCGTATGTGGCGGCAGCGAGTGCTGTACTAGGCCGTATTGCAGGCCCTGAGGAGGTTTAATATGGATTTTGAAAGCAAGAAAATCTGGCGCTACGGCGACGATGTAGATACAGACGTAATCATTCCGGCTCGTTACTTGGCGATTGCTGACTGGAACGAATTGGCCGAACATGCGATGGAAGATATTGATACGACGTTCGCTCCTAATGTGAAAGCTGGCGAAATCATGGTAGCTGGTAAAAACTTTGGTTGTGGTTCTTCTCGTGAACATGCACCAGGCGTTATTAAAGCTAAAGGCGTGCCTGTTATTGTGGCACATTCCTTTGCACGTATCTTCTTCCGTAATGCTATCAACATCGGTTTGCCAGTTGTGGAAATCGGTGAACAAGTTGATCGTATCGATGCTGGCGATGCAATCGGCGTAGACTTGTCTAAAGGTATCGTGTACAATTTGACGAAAAACGAACAATACCAAGGGACTGAGTTGCCACAATTCATTCAAGATATTGCGGCGGCAGGCGGTCTTGTAAGTTTTGCTAAAAACCGTAAGTAGCAGGATGAAACGAAACACGTATCTCAAGCCTCCAAAGCGAGCTAAGTCGGTTTCGACACGTGTTTCGTTTCAAACCATTCTACTTTTGTGTAGCAAAACTATAAATCCCTCTAGCTAACAATATCTTGAATGAATTTATGGCAGAGGGGGAATGAGGAGCGAGCTAAGTAGGTCTCAAGGCATATGCCAGCTCTTGTTTCATTAACTGTTATTGCGATTTCTTCGCAAAGGGCACTGGAGGGAGAGCATGAGGTTTACAATTTTTTACTGTTTGGAGAGGTAATATGAGCGAAAAGAGTATCGTATTGATTCCTGGTGATGGTATCGGTACTGAGATTATTGCGGCAGCGAAGGCTGTGTGTGATGTGGCTTTTGAGAAAGCCGGTGTAAAGGTTAATTGGATTGATAAGAAAGCGGGCGGTGCGTCTATTGATGCGTATGGCGTGCCTTTGACTGAGGATACGATTGAGGCTTGTAAAGCGGCTGATGCTGTATTGCTCGGTGCTGTAGGCGGTCCTAAATGGGATAATGTCGATCCTTCTATCCGTCCTGAGAAAGCAATTCTAGGCCTTCGTAAGGAGCTTGGTTTGTTCTGTAACTTGCGTCCTGTAAAAATCTACCCATCCTTGCAAGAGTATTCTCCACTTAAAAAGGAACTAGTACAAGATGTGGATTTCGTCATCGTTCGTGAGTTGACTGGTGGTATTTATTTCGGTGAACGGGAAGAGGCACAAGGTGAAGGTGCTAACGAGTTCGCATGGGATAAAGAAACGTACAGCCGTTATGAAGTAGAGCGCATCATGGACATCGCTATGGTAACAGCTCGTAAACGCAACAAAAAGGTTGTATCCGTAGATAAAGCAAATGTATTGGCTTCTTCTCGTTTGTGGCGTAAAATCGCTCAAGAGAAAGCGGCTGCCAACCCGGATATCGCAACAGATTACCTTTATGTAGATAATACAGCAATGCAACTCGTTGTAAATCCTGCACAATTCGATGTTATCGTTACAACGAACTTATTTGGCGATATCTTGTCAGACGAAGGCGCTGTTATCTCTGGTTCTATCGGGCTTTTACCATCTGCATCCATGGGTACCGGTACTGCATTGTACGAGCCAATCCACGGATCCGCGCCGGACATCATGGGCCAAAACTTGGCGAATCCGTTGGGTACAATCTTGTCCGCTGCGATGATGTGTCGTCATTCCCTTGATTTACCTCAAGTGGCTGACGCTATTGAAAGTGCTGTAGAACAAGTGCTCGTTGATGGTTACCGCACAGGCGATATCTACCGCGAAGGCTTGAAACGGGTAGGTACTACTGAAATGGCGCAAGCCGTAATCGAACGTTTATAAAAGTAATAAATTAAGATTTCTCAAAGTTATTAACGTGAGTTACGTCATTTTTAAAATCATATTATAAGCGTTAAGATATAGATATTATAATATATTTGTCCAATTAAATAAGAGGGGGTTGTAAGGCCCTCTCTTTTTTGTAGGACACTAGCGGTATATGTAGTTGTTCTTCATATATTAGAGTGCTATATTGGTAGATGAATGGCAAAATATTCTTTAAGGAGGCCTTTATGAATTCTTCGATGTATCGAAATTTAACCATTACTGCTTTATTGATGGCATTAGCCATCATGATTCCTATCGTGATGCCTTTGAAAGTTGTGATTCCACCGGCATCGTATACATTGGCGAGTCATGTTCCTATATTCTTAGCTATGTTCTTATCTAGAAAGATGGCAGCTTGTGTCGTGATAGGTTCTACGCTCGGCTTCTTTGTAGCAGGGTTCCCACTTGTTATCGTTATGCGCGCTGCATCTCATATCATCTTTGCCTTGATGGGGGCTTACTATATTAAACATCATCCAGGCGTATTAACAGGGGCTCTATCCTTTGTTGCGTTTAACCTTGCTTGTGCTATCGTTCACGCTATTGGTGAGGTACTAGCATGCCTATTGTTCTATACTACCACTACGATGCCAAACATTGATCTCATCTACGTTGTATTTGTTCTTGTAGGTGGCGGTACCATCGTTCATAGCTTGGTTGATGGATATATTGCATTATATATCTATAAAGCTATCCCTGGACTATCTAAATCGGGTAATAAATAATCATATAATTACATATACTCGTAACCACTCATGGGAAATCGATGTGTACTAATGTACAACATGTGATTACCTATGAGTGGTTTTTATAATAATTCTCAAAACTGTACCTACAGGTACAGACTTAATTGTGTGATATCGATATAATAAAACTATAGTTAATGACCGATTTATGTTGTATCCATTGATATAACATTTGGCCATATATTTGGTATTATCGGTGAAAGTTGCTTCTATCATTCGTGTTTCTATATAGGTTCATTAAAAAATCTGAGTTAAGCACATCAACTTTCACAGAACATGGAGGTTATTATGAGAAAGCACATTAAAAACAATGTTTCTTGGGTTGGCAAAATCGACTGGGAATTGCAAGAATTCCACGGTTCTGACTACAGCATTAATAATGGTTCTAGCCAAAATGCGTACTTGATTGAAGAGGAGAAGACTGTCCTCATCGATACTGTGTGGAAACCTCATTCCTCCGAGTTCATTGATAATTTGGAATCTGAAATCGATTTGAATAAGATTGATTTCATCGTATGTAATCACGGCGAAGTAGATCATAGTGGTTCTTTGCCTGCGTTGATGGAAAAAATACCTAATACGCCAATTTATTGTACCGAAAATGCAGTTAAGTCCTTGGTTGGTCAATATCATCACCCTGAATGGAATTTCAAAACTGTTAAAACTGGTGACTCCGTAGATATCGGGAACGATAAATCCTTGGTATTCGTAGAAATGCGCATGCTTCACTGGCCTGATTCCATGGCGACTTATATGACAGGGGATAATATCTTGTTCTCCAACGATGCATTTGGTCAGCATTTTGCCGTAGAAGAACTATGGGCGGATAAGGCCGATCAATGCCGTCTATGGGAAGAAGCGATGAAATATTACGCTAATATCTTGAATCCATTCTCTCCATTGGTAAAAGCTAAAGTTGAAGAAATTCAAAAGCTTAACTTGCCAATCGATATCATCGCTACTAGTCATGGCGCCATTTGGCGGAAAAATCCAATGCAAATCGTAGAAAAATACTATGAATGGTCGCAAGCATATCAAGAGAATCAAATCACAATAGTATACGACACTATGTGGGACGGCACCAAGAAGTTGGCACATAAGATTGCTGAAGAAATTGCGAAACAATCCCCTGATACACGTGTTAAGATTTTCAATATTAGTAAAACCAATAAAAATGACATCATGACAGAAGTCTTTAAGTCTAAAGCTATTGCTGTAGGGTCTCTAACAGTAGGTAATAGCGTATTATCTTCCGTAGCTGGTTGGCTCGATTTCTTGCGTGAGTTGAAATTTAAAAATAAAAAGGCTGCTGTATTTGGTACCTATGGCTGGTCTGGTGAATCTACAAAGGTACTCCGTGAAGAGTTGACTAAATATGGATTCTCTGTAGTAGAACCTGAAATTAAATGCAACTGGAACCCAGAAGAATCCGATTTTAATAAAGCAGAAGCACTTGTAAGCGCCTTATTAGCATAATTACATATAATAAAGAAAGATTCTTGTTATAAAACCCCTATTTTTGATATGTACCCCCTTTACTGGATAATCAGTAAAAGGGGTATTTTCATGAAGAATAGGGGCCTTCTTTTTTTAAACATATACATAAAATATTAGTCAATATAAATTGTATTTGTCATGTTTATTCTCATAACATTCTCGTTAGCGTTTTTTGGGGCACCGATTTGCATTGATAGATACTGGCGCTATAGAAATATAAAATTATAATAAAATGTTAAGTTGTTGATTAAATATACAAAATAGTTTAATTCACATATAACTCATGAATTAAGTGTGAATGTGAATTAATGAGGATATAAGGTATATTTTGCGTACTTATAAGGTGATTATTTATTTATAAGTTATACAGTTTGTTATATGAGAAAAGTTTACAAAGTTGCGAAAAATTTAACTCATAAGGGGAAATAATGAGTAAAATTTATTTCCCTGTAAAGCTAGGAATAAAGCGGATTTTGATAGGTATAAAGACTTGGTAATTTGGTTTGTGTTAGAAAAAAGGGTTGTGTATATCGTAAAACTTTGATATGCTATGCGGGTAATCGACAATATAAATTTTTCTTAAACTGATTAGGGATATTTCTTTATGCTAATTTAGAATATGCGCCTGTTCAGACCGAGGTGAGAGACGGAACATAGAGAGAATGAAAAATTGTATTGTAATTTGGATAATTTTTTAATTTAGTGAGGGTGTAAGATGAGAGAAATGAAACATTCCAAAAAATTAGCATTTGCTGTATTGGCTGCTGTCACTGCTGTTGGTGCGAATGTTAATCCAGTAGACGCTGCTTCTGTTGTAATGGACAACACTAATGTTGTTACAGGTGCTAATAATGCAGTTGCGTATGGTAGTGGTAATACTGTAAAAGAATCTGATGCAAACTTCCGTGATCGTGATTATGAAAATGAGCCAGATGATGCTACAAAGAGAACTGGTGACTGGAAAAGTAATTCTGTCGCTATAGGTGTTAACAATACTGCAGCAGGTACCTCTGCATTAGCAATGGGGAATTCTTCCAAAGCGTTGATGAATGAATCTATTGCTATTGGTCATTCTGCTGAAGCACAACGTACATGGTCTACTGCTATTGGTACACGTGCAAAGGCTTCCGAAGTTCGCTCACAAGCTATTGGCTATGAAGCACTAGCGTCTGGCTATAAATCTAATGCGATTGGTTCTAGCGCACAAGCAACCAATAATCATTCTGTTGCTATGGGTTCCTCTGCCCTTGCATCTGGTGATCATGCTCAAGCATTTGGCGCAGGTGCACAGGCAACTAACGTGCGTTCTAATGCTTTTGGTTCTGATGCAAGTGCTACAGCTGACTACGCTATGGCGATTGGTGATCATGCAAATGCAACACATTTAAACTCTATCGCTTTAGGTACAGGTTCCACTACAAGCGAAGCTACAGCACAAAGTAGTGCGACAATTGCTGGTCATACATTCGGTGGCTTTGCTGGCGTAGGTTCCGCAGCTAATGGTTCCGTGTCCGTAGGTAAAGCTGGTGCTGAACGTCAAGTTAAAAATGTTGCGGCTGGGGAAATCTCCGCTACTTCTACAGATGCTGTAAACGGTAGCCAATTATATTCTGTAGCCAATGACTTACAAACACAAATCAACAATTCCACACCTGGTCAAATTAATAACAATATCAAAATCTTGACTAATCGTGTTGGTACTGTTGAAAGACGGGTTAACAAAGTAGGTGCAGGTTCCGCTGCATTGGCTGCATTGCATCCATTGGACTTCAACCCAGATGACAAATGGACAATTGCTGCTGGCTATGGTCACTACCATAATGCTAACTCCGCTGCATTGGGCGCATTCTACCGTCCTAACGAAGATACAATGTTCTCCGTTGGTGGCACTGTAGGTACTGGTGAAACTCAATTGAACGCAGGTGTATCTATTCGCCTTGGTAAACGTTCCCCTGAATCCCGTTCCCGCGTAGCTATGGGTCGTGAAATTGCTGAATTGAACGCACGTCTTCAAGATATGGAAAACAAATATAATAACTTGTTACAAATCTTGACTCCACATGCAATTGATCCAAGCAAAACTGCTGAATTCCCAGACGTTCCTCGTAACCACTGGGCTTACCAATATATTAGCCAATTGGCTGGTAATGGTATCCTTGTTGGCTACCCTGATGGCACATTCAAAGGCGATGTTAAGATGACTCGTTACGAATTCGCTACAATGTTGTACCGTGCACTTCAAAATGGTGCTCCTATTGACGAAAACATGAAACGTGCATTGAATGAATTCGGTCCTGAATTACAAAATATTCGTCTTAACCACTTCCGTGTTGACCGTATTTCTGGTGATGATAACGATCGTCATAAAACTGAACGTGTTCGCGTTAACAATGAGCCTAAAAACGAACGTGACGTATACGGTTCCCGTATATACAATAATCAATAGGATTAACTTTTCTAGAGTTTGTAAAAGCTCAAAACAGGATGTATCTTTGATACATCCTGTTTTTTTGTCTAATATGCTTTTGTATTATCTTATATGTTTTTTTTGAATACGTATTCTACTTTTAATCAAAAAAGATTTGTGAGATAAATGTCCCAATATTTGACGAAGCCTCTTTTATGTTCCTTTTCAGATGTTTTTCTTTATGTTATAATGAAATTTAAAAAAAAGACTGCCTTGATTTATATGGTTTTTCTGCGAAACTTTTACAAATCAAAGTAGCCTTATTTTGTTTTCTAGCACTATAAATAGAATTGCATAATAATTAAGATTTTGGGGTTCTTGAATTATTATTATAATAATAATGTAATAATGATTTTAAAATATATACTTACCTGTTTTTGAAGAGTGTTTTTGGCAGAGAGTATATATCTTTTATCTTAATATATATAGTGTATTTTTAGTGTAATTAGTTAGTGTAACAGAAAAAATTTAGGAGGAGTGTTATGAACCGGATTTATAAAGTCATTTGGAGTCGGGTGAAAAAATGTTATGTGGTTGTTTCGGAATTTGCTAATAATCGTGGAAAAATCAGCGGAAGTGGTGGAATGAGTGCGTGTACGGTTTTATGTGCACTTGCATTGGCGGGAAGTATAGCACTGCCATTGAACACTGTTCATGCAGTAATTCCTGAAGGAACAGGATCAGGTATGTCATTGGGAAATGGAACTGAGACAGGATCTGATCCTAATAATGTGGCAATAGGCGGTTATGCTAAGTCTTTAGGTACAGTTGCTTTGGCGATAGGTGCTCATAGCAATTCTTCAGCTCAATATTCGACTGCTCTTGGTGGAGGCTCAAATGCTACGGCTCAAAATGCTACTGCTATTGGTGGCGTAGCATATGCATCAGCTAAAAATGCAGTTGCTGTAGGTGCAAATGCTAAAGCTTCTGGAGAATATGCTGCTGCTATTGGTGGAGACGCAAAAGCGGATAAGACTCATGCTATTGCTATTGGTAGCGTTGCTCATGCTCAAGAAGAATCTTCTTTGGCGATGGGGAATTTAGCGAAAGCTACAAATACCTATGCTTATGCAATTGGTGGTAATGCGCAGGCAAAGGGAAGATGGTCCATTGCTATGGGGACGAATGCGGTGGCTGAAGATGATGCTAGTGTGGCGATTGGAACATGGTCAAATGCTACGAGTGGGCAGTCTGCAGCTGTTGGCTATCAAGCCAAAGCAAAAGCTTTAGGAGCAACGGCACTTGGTAGACTCACGAATGTTACTGCAGTAGATGGCACTGCCATAGGGTCTTCGACTTCTGTTACTGGATTAAATGGTACTGCGATAGGTAATAAGGCTAACGTAACAGTAAAGAATGGTGTAGCTATCGGTACTGAAGCAAATGCAAAGAATGAAAATGCTGTAGCTATTGGTTCTGGCTCTGAAACCGCAGCAGCAGTTGGTACTGCGTCTGAAACGGTCAATGGAGAAGTACATAATTTTGCAGGCATTAATCCTAGTTCTACAGTGAGTGTTGGCAAGACAGGTGTAGAGCGTACCATTACTAATGTGGCAGCTGGGCATCTTTCTGCTACATCTACCGATGCTATAAATGGTAGCCAATTATATGCGGTGAATACTGAAGTGAATAAAGGCGTAGTGTATGCAGGAGATGTAAAGGTTGCAGGAGCTACGGATAATAAATTTACTCAAAGACTAGGTGCACAAACTAATGTTGTTGGCGGGGTAACAGATGTATCTAAATTGAGCGACAACAATATTGGTGTGGTATCTGATGGAATAAATACGCTGAATGTTAAATTGGCTAAAGAACTTAACAATCTGACTAGTGTAACAACTGGTAATACGGTTATGAATACTGACGGTGTGACTATTACCGGAGGTCCAAAAATCGTAAAAGATGGTATTAATGCGGGGAACAAACAGATTACAGGCGTTGCTAGTGGTGGAGATGTAGTTACAAATGGTGCTAATATCGGAGATATTAACCGTATCGTTGATGCAAAGGATAAATACGTGACCGGCGGTACCGCAACTTATCAAGCTAATGGTGATGGCATTGCAAATCTAACCGGTACAAATGGTTTGATCGCTAATGTGACAGGCCTTAAAAATAACTTTGTTACAAGTGGTAGTGTATCCAATGATGGTAAAACTTTGACATTGGAACGTAACGATACAGGTAAAGTCAATGTCGATTTGAGTAATGTATTTACCGAAGTGGGAAAAGGGGACTATCGTTTGGTAGCAAACCCTGATCCAAATAGCCAAGGTAAATATAAAGTTGACAGTGATGGCAACATGGTATTGACTGTAGCTAATGATAAAGGCGATAAAAAACAAGTTACATTGACAGATATCGCATCCAAAGTACAACAAGATACCAATACAACGAATATCACAAATATCAATACTACTATTGCAAAAGGATTGAACTTCGCTGGTGATACTGGTACAGATATTAATAAGCAATTGGGTGATAAGTTATCTATTAAGGGTGGTGCTTCTGCGGACTTGACAGATAATAATATTGGTGTAGAATCTGATGGCACTCAACTAAATGTTAAACTTAAAAAAGATATTAACTTAGGGCCTGATGGTAGCTTGGCTATTAATGGGAAGACTTATGTCAATAAAGATGGTTTGAATGCGGGTGGTCAAAAAATTACTAATGTAGCAGCAGGTACTGCTGGAACTGATGCTGTCAATGTGGATCAATTAAATGCCGCCATTGGTGGTACAGCCAAAGCAACAACTGTAAAAGCTAAAGATGCTAACGTAACCGTTACAGAAGGAGTTAACGCTGCTGGCGGTAAAGAATATACAGTTGGATTAGGCGATAAGGTTACTCTCGGTTCAGATGCTGATAAACAAGTCGTTGTAGATGGTACTACTGGTACGATTACAGCTGGAAATAAGGTTACAATTCATGGTACAACAGGTGATATTAAGGCGGGAATAGTTAAAATAACTGGCGCCGGTACGGTAAATGAATTGACTAACCGTATATGGGATATCGATAATCCTACAGTTGTACATGGTCAAGCAGCAACAGAAGACCAATTAAAATATGTTAGTGACG
This sequence comes from Veillonella parvula, assembly GCF_032472435.1. GTDB lineage: Bacteria > Bacillota > Negativicutes > Veillonellales > Veillonellaceae > Veillonella > Veillonella parvula_N. The sequence continues at coordinate 440,189 of NZ_JAWEGM010000002.1, read as the reverse complement.
GTGTAAAAAATAATAAAAATGATATTACAAATATCAATAAAACCATTGTAAAAGGCTTAAACTTCAAAGGCGACGATACAACTGTTATCAATAAACAATTAGGTGAACAGTTAGATATCAAAGGTGGTGCCGATACTAATAAATTGTCTGATGACAATATTGGTGTAGTATCTGCAAATGGTGCGCTTAATGTTAAATTAGCAAAAGAATTGAAAAATCTGACTAGTGTAACTACCGGCGATACCGTTATGAATACGGATGGCTTGACTATAAATGGTGGTCCTAAGATTCTTAAGAACGGCATCGATGCAGGCAATAAGAAGATTACTAATGTAGCGACTGGCACTGATAATACGGATGCAGTAAATGTTGGTCAACTGAAAGACGCTATTGCAGCAGGTAAGACTATTCTTAAAGATGGTAAAAATACAACTGTTGAAGGTGATGGCTCAGCTGCTAATCCTTACAAAGTTAATGTAAATGATGATCTAGTCCTTGGTAAGAAAGGTATTGATGGCAAAGACGGTTCCATCGGAGTTAACGGTAAAGATGGTTCAGCTGTTGTTATCAATGGTAAAGATGGATCTATTGGTTTGAATGGCAAGGATGGTAATAACGCTATTTCTATCAAGGGGGGCGAGGGAAAATCTGGTATTGATGGCAAAAATATTACTCGCTTAGTAATCGAAGAAAAGAATGGCGACAAGCATGATGTTGCAACTTTAGATGACGGTATGAAGTATGGCGGTGATACAGGCGCTGTTATCAAGAAGAAACTTAACGAACAAGTGAATGTAGTCGGTGGTATTACCGATGTAAGTAAATTGACTACTGATGACAATATCGGTGTTATATCCGATGGTGATAGCAACTTAAAAGTTCGTCTAGCTAAGGACTTGAAAGGTTTGAACAGCGTAACTACCGGTGATACTGTTATGAATACTGATGGATTGACTATTAATGGTGGTCCCAAGATTGTTAAGACTGGTATCGATGCGGGTGGAAAGAAGATTACTAATGTCGCTGACGGTACTGATGTTACAGATGCAGTAAATGTGAGTCAATTGAGTAAAGCGGTAGCTGGTGCTACAACAAAACTAGAGAATGGTAAAAATACAACAGTAACTTCCATAACTAATAATGATGGATCTAAGACTTATAAAGTAAACCTCAATGATGATATTACTCTTGGAACAGATCCTAATAAGCAAATTTCTATTAAGGGTTCTGAAGGAACAATACAAGCAGGTAAAGTAACTGTTAATGGCACAGCTGGTACAGTGAATAATTTGACTAATAAGACCTGGGACCCTGCTAACATAACTAGTGGTCAAGCGGCAACAGAAGACCAATTGAAGGCTGTAGCTAATGGGGCAGGTAAATACTCTTCCGTATCGGAAGGTAACAATATTAGCGTAATTAAAGGGACAAATGCAATTGGTGGTGTAGATTATAAAGTATCTGTAATCGATACACCGACATTTAAATCTGTAACAACTGGTAATACCGTAATAAACAATAATGGCTTGACAATTAAGAATGGTCCTAGCATCACAGAAACTGGTATCAATGCAGGTAATAAGAAAATCACCAATGTTGCAGCAGGTACGTCTGATACGGATGCCGTTAATGTAAGTCAATTAAAAGAAATCGGTGGAAATATCAAGAATATTGATAGTCGTATGAATAGGGTTGGTGCAGGGGCAGCCGCATTGGCAGCACTTCACCCTCTAGATTTCGATCCTGATGATAAATGGGATATCGCTGCAGGCTATGGTAACTACAAAGATGCTCATGCAGCTTCAATCGGTGCATTCTATCGTCCAAATGAGGATACTCTATTTAGTGTAGGTGGTTCCTTCGGCGGCGGTGAAAATATGTTGAACGCTGGTGTTAGCATGAAAATCGGTCAAGGCAATCATGTGTCTACTTCTAGAGTAGCAATGGCGAAAGAAATCAAAGATCTTCGTGCTGAGCTTGAAAATGTGAAGGGCATACTCATGAAGGTTTCTGAGGGGAAACAGCTCAACTCCTTGGATTTGGATAAGATGCAACTTTTCCCAGATATACCTGAAAATCATTGGGCATACGACTATGTGGCGACATTAGCAGGTAATGGTATTATTGTGGGGTATCCAGACGGTAAATTTGGTGGAGATCGTATGATGACTCGTTATGAAATGGCTGCATTAATTTACAGGGCTATTCAAAACGGTGCTGTCGCCGATGATCAAATGGTTAGAGCGCTTAAAGAATTCCAACCAGAACTTGAACGTATTAGAGTAGATACTATTTCTAAACATAAAGATGGTACTCCTGATATTCAACGTGTTCGCGTTATTAAAGGTCGCGGTTAATAGAATCGAAAGATTTTCATATGAAAAAAATCTGTTTTATTGTGATTGGATGTCCAATGATAGGGCGTAAGTATATCATTTATAACGTATAATTTTAAAAGTGTTTTAAAAAGATTTTGAGTTATGTCTCCTTATATGTATAATACTACTATTAAGGAGACATAATTTATTTTGTCTATCCGTCAAATATTACAATTTTATCTTACGAGTATTCTTTGGCATCAATCATTTTATGGTTGGTGTCATTCTTTTTGATTAAAAATAGAATACGTAATATAAATCTATCAATATGGCGTAGTTGATAACTTATTTGTCTCAATAGTTTTATCTTGTTATTAGTTTCTTCTGTGTATATATTATGGTACTACATATGAGATCCTCTTTATAGATATTATAATTTCATATAATATTTATGTAATTATATTGCAAATAAATACATATAGGTGTATAATTACTTTCACAAAGTGAATTAATATACGTAGTTTGTGAATAAAATATAGATATGAGGGAAAGACCATGAAAGAATTTAGACAATTAACAGTAGCAGACACAGCAGAATATCATAAGGTACTAATCGACGGTTATGCAGCTATAAAAGACTATCCTATTAGCTTCGACGCTATTGATTTTACGGAAGAGGAATCTAAGGAGTGGATTGAAAATTATCCTGTATACGGCTTGTATATTGATGGGCAATTAGTTAGTTCTATTACGTTTTGTATGCCTTGGGTGAAATACTCAACACCGGATAAATATCCGCATATTGCTCATTTTGTAACAGCACCAGCTTTCAAAGGCAAAGGGTATGCACGGGAAGTCTTGGGCTATGCAGAGGAGCTTTTAAAAGAACAGTTTAAAACGCATATTGTTACATTAGGAACGGCTAAGGAGCATCCGTGGTTGCCTAAAATGTATGAATCCTTTGGGTTTACGGCATATGATAAGGTTCATTTTAGAGGAAAACAGCATACAACTATATTATTTAAGAAAGAATTAAATTAATTAAGAAAGCGTTATATTAATTATGTAAATTACCTTGTACTCTATTTGAGTGTTTTATGCTCTGATCGCAGATCAGGGACATTCACTAAATTTAGATACAAGGTATTTTTTTGTGTAAGATTATGACTATTCAGTATATAATATATACATATAACGTATCTTTATGGTTATATGTGTTATGGATGATTTGTAGAAAGGATGTGACCATATGTTGATTTTGTCTGGTATTTTAGTGATGGTCATCGGTCTGATGCTGCGCTTTAATGCCTTGTTAGTTGTCGTAGCCGCAGGCTTTGTAACGGGCCTTGCAGGTGGTCTCAGTATTAACGATATCGTTGGTGCTATTGGAGAGGCCTTTGTTAAAAATCGTTATATGTCATTATTTATTTTGATTTTACCTGTTATCGGTCTTATGGAACGTCACGGCTTGCGTGAACGGGCAGAAATTTTGATCAGTAAGATCAACGCTGCTACGGCAGGTCGTATCTTTATGATTTACTTATTTGTGCGTCAAGTAACTGTAGCCTTTGGCATTAACATGTCCGGTATGGTTGCTATGGTTCGTCCATTGATTGCTCCTATGAGTGAAGCTGCGGTAGCTCAAGGCCGTCCAGTATCTCAACGTACGCTTGATAAGGTGCGCGGTGTGGCTGCTTCTGCAGATAATATAGGTAACTTCTTCGGTCAAAACTTATTCCTTGCTGCTGGTGGGTTATTACTCATCAAAGGCGTTATGGAACAATTAGGTTATTCTGTAGAATTAACAGATATGGTATTGTACGGATTGCCAACTGCTGTTTGTGCCTATATCGTTAACTTTATTCGCTTTATTATCTTTGATAAAACAATTCAAGCATCTGTAGCTCGTGACGAAGCGGATATGAAAGCTGGTAAATTAGTACCTAATGAGTTAAATATTCTTGTTACACCAGAAGAATTGAAGAAGGAGGCTGAATAATATGTTAGAAATATTCTATAAAATGCAGCCCTTAGATTATGTATATCTTCTCGTAGGGATTATTCTATTTATCTTTGCTATTCAATCATTTCTAGATAAAGAACATAAATATCGCATTGGTACAGGCTTATTTTGGCTCTTATATAGCGTATCCTTTATCTTTGGTTCTTATCTCTCCAAGGAAATTAATGGTTGGCTTGTCATTGCTATGGCGGCTATTGTATTAGTAAAACAACTCGGCAAAGGCCATTACTTTGAATCTCCTATCGAATTCAAAAAAGGCGAAGCTGTTCGCATTGGTAATGTTATCTTCGTACCAGCGTTACTTGTTGGTATTATTACATTCTTCATTGGTTTCTTTACTAAGTTAGGCGCTCTTGTTGGTCTAGGTATTGCCGCAATCATCGCTATGTGTGCTGCTCTTTTTATTACAAAGGGCGAACTTAACCAAGGTTTCCATGAAGGTCGTCGTCTTATCGATGCTATCAGTTGGACTGCTATTTTGTCCCAGTTATTAGCGGCTCTTGGGTATCTATTTAATTTGGCTGGCGTTGGTAAACTTATCTCCAGTGCAGTCGCAAGTGTAGTACCAGCAGATAATGTATTCCTCGTTGTTGTGGCTTACTGCATCGGTATGGTTATCTTCACAATGATCATGGGTAACGCCTTTGCTGCATTTGCGATGATTACAAGTACCATCGGTATCCCAATGCTCGTTGTAGCTCATGGTGCGAACCCTGCGGCTGTTGGTGCTATAGCAATGCTTGCAGGCTATTGCGGTACTTTGATGACACCTATGGCTGCCAACTTTAACATCGTACCGGTAGCGCTCCTTGAAATGCGCGACCAATACGGCGTTATTAAAGCACAACTTCCAATTGCATTGATTATGCTCGTATTGAATATTCTATTAATGTATTACTTTATTTAACCCTTTTCTGTGAAAGCACGATATTCTTATGAGACTGTATGATATATCCTTCTAAGATTATGTATCATGTTTGATTATTCTAATGAACCATAAGATATCGTTATGAGGTAGTGTGATGAAAACAATTTTAATTACCGGCTTTGATCCATTCGGCGGTGAACCTATTAATCCGGCTTGGGAAGCGGTCAAAACAATGGATGGTTATACTGATGGTGATTACAAGGTAGTGACACAAATGGTTCCTACCATTCGTTATAAATCTGTTGATACTGTAAAAGCAGCGGCTGAACAGTGCCAACCAGATTTCATTCTATGTGTAGGTCAAGCAGGTGGTCGTCCTGATATTACAGTGGAACGCGTTGCTATTAACTGTGACGATTTTCGCATTCCAGATAATGGGGGTAATCAACCGGAAGATGAGCCTGTTGTAGCCGATGGCCCTAGTGCCTATTTTGCGACATTGCCCATAAAAAATATCGTCAACGCGTTACATCAAAACGGTATTCCTGCTAAGGTCTCCAATACAGCGGGAACCTTTGTATGCAATCACTTGATGTATGGTGTATGTCACTATGCCGCGCAAAAGGGCAATATTCAGGCGGGCTTTATGCACATCCCATACTTGCCATCCCAAGTGGTGGATAAACCAAATCAACCTAGCATGGCTGTTGAAACTGTACGTGCCACATTGGAAACCATCGTTCATGTATTAGCTCATGGTGAAAGTTACAAGGCACAAGATATTAACTATACAACACCGCACGAATAAAAATATTATCAATACTAGTGTTTATTCAATACACATAATGTTTACTTAACATATAATATTTACATTTACATAACGCATAATTAAAAAGCTCGAGTTATATCTTAGAAATGATATAGCTTGAGCTTTTTAATTTTTAATGATCATTATAAAAATAAAAATACCTACTATTGACATAGGTTTTTAAATAATATAATATAGGTTTATATTCATATTAAGTTAGTAGGAATAATTGAGGTATACAACAGAAGCTTTTACCATAAAAGGTGGAATAAAGCTCATGGGGATGACCTCTATAAGGAGTATAGAATGAGTGAACATGTAGATGTAAGTAACATTAAGGATCCTACCATTGCAGCGGCTCGGAAAGAGGTTGAGTTCCAACGCGCTATGAATCCTTGTCCCATCGATTTTTCTGAGTTTCAATCTAGTAACCCTCGTTCTCAAGGGGAGCAGAAGGAGTATGAAGGTAAAGATGCATCGAATTTTAACCGTCGTCAAAAATATTCTGATAGTGAAGAGCCTCAATTCACAACACCTTTTGGCAGTGAACCAGGGTTTTTACCTGTAGAGAAAGATCGTTATCGTCTTGTATGGTCTAAGCATTGCCCTTGGGCTCACCGTATTGCTATTGCCATCGATTTGCTCGGACTAGATAAAGTGATTTCAAAAGGTACGGTTGATCCATTGCGTCCTGCAGGTGTAATTGCAGACTGGTTCTTTACCCTTGATAAGGATGAGAAGGACCCTGTATTGGGCATTCACTCCTTAGGTGAAGCGTACCGCAAAGGCGACCCTAACTACGATGCACGCTCCACAGTACCGGCTATCGTAGATGTTACAACAGGTGCGGTAGTAAACAACGACTACCATGCGTTGACTACTGAGTTGGCATTGGGTTTTAAAGATTTCATCTCCCCTGATGCGCCAGATATTTACCCAGAAGAATTGCGTGCTGACATCGATGCATTGAATGTTATCATCTACGCTGACTTCAACTTGGCTGTAAACTTGGCAGCTCTTGTAACAAACCAAAAAGATTACGAATATTACTATGATCGTATCTTTGCTCGCTTAGATTGGCTCGAAGAACGCCTTAGCAAGCAACGTTACTTGATGGGGGATACCATTACAGACCCTGATATCCGTATTTTCCCAACATTAGCGCGCTTTGATCTCGTGTTCTACCAAAAATATTTGGTGAATAAAAAACGCCTCGTAGACTATCCAAATCTTTGGAACTATGCGAAGGATTTGTACTCTAATCCAGCATTCGGTGGCACAACAGACTTCGACTCTATGCGTAAACGCTTCTACTATGTAGACCATACGCCATTTGAAGACCTACCACGCCTCGTTCCAAAAGGTCCAGACGACTCCATTTGGTTAGAACCAAATGACCGTGCTGAAAAATTTGGTAAATAATAGATTGTATAGATAACTGAAAGGGGGCCCCATGGATTTAGTAACACAGACGATTGTGAACCACATAGAACAAACGGATGTGACGAACCGTGAGGACCTCCTGTCAGTGGCTCGCATTGCTTTTCTAGATTATTTGGCATCTCTAGCGCCGGCTGAGACGGAACAGGCCGTTCAAGATTTGGCTCGGTTCATCGGGACTAATGGAGAAAACGTATCTAAAGCCGATAAAGCTTTGTATTATGGCTTTGCCTCCCATTATTTAGATTCTGATGACGCCCAGGCAAATCTAGCAGGTCATTTCAGTACTGTTTTATACTCTGCTTTACTGGCAGTGCTCGAGCCGACGGATACATGGCACGAATTCTTTCGGGCCTATATCATCGGTGCCGAGTTAGAAGGGATTATTGGTTCCCTTATCAATCCTGCCCATCGGACCCAAGGATGGCATTCTACGGGGACCGTTGGTGTTATTGGGGCGGCGGCCGCTATAGGCGCTTTGCGAGGCCTTCATGGTGAAAGCTTGGCTCAGCTCCTGTCTTTGGCTGCTACTCAATCGGCGGGCATGTTCTTTCAAAGTGGCACAGATGGTAAGCCGCTCCATGCGGGACTGGCGGCACGCAATGGCGTATGGGCTTACGAACTGTTACAACATACATCACTGCGAACAAGTACAAAACCATTTGACCCTGAACGGGGTTGGTTTAAAACTATCGGTAATATTACCGTTACATCAAATGACATTGCTAGCCGTTGGCTAGCACCAGGACAACTCATTGATCCTGGTTTGTGGATGAAAGTTCACCCGTATTGCTCGGCAGCCATTTGTGGCGCTGAAGCAGCAGAAATCGTGGTACATAGACTATATACATCTTCTTCGTATGTGTCTAAACACAACTACCTTTCACCAGATACAGAGGAACAAGATCAATGTAGATTATGTACCACCCCCGATTTCTCCCTTTGGGATGAGATAAATCGAGTGACTGTTCACTTCCCACCTGGTGCTGATGCGGCATTGCGTTATACATCGCCAACAACAGGTCGAGAAGGGCAGTTTTCCATAGAGTACATCGTGTACCAAGTCCTCGCGTATGGGTCGGTACAGGATGAGTTGTTCAAGATAGATGCCATAGACACAGATGTACGAGACTGTATGTCGCGCATAGAGCGTGTCTATGACTTGCCGAAGGTATCTCAAACAGAGCGGATTACGAAAGTAACCGTTACCTTGAAAAATGGAGATACTTTCACAGAAACGGTGAATAATCCTAAAGGATCGCCGAAGAATCCTCTTACTATGGAGGATATACGCATTAAATTAGGTCTCACCTTGGAGGCTGACCAAATAGATAGAGTTATTGAGGCTTTTACCCATACAGATAAGGTAGAGTCATTCCTGCAAACATTGCGAAAAGAAGGAGTTTTACATGTTTAATACAAAGAAATTAACGAAATTATTCGCCATCGGCGCGTTGGCACTAGGCGTGCTTGTCGTAGCTGGTTGCGGTGACGATACATCTAAGGACGCAAAGGTAAATCCTGATGCTAAAGTAATTAACGTAGCTACACGCGGTACAGTTCGCCCCTATTCCTATACAGATGATAATGGCAACCTTACTGGTTTTGACGTAGAATTGTTGAAAGAAATTGAGCGTCGTAATCCAGACCTTCACTTCAACTTCAAGCCAATGGCCGTTGATGCTGCCTTTGTAGCAATGGATGCAGGCCAAGTGGACATGATTGCAAACCAAATGCGTCGCAACCCGACACGTGAAGCAAAATACTACTACACAAATGAGGTTAACAACTACTCTACACGTAAATTAGTAGTTAAAAACGATCGCAACGACATCTCTAAATTGGATGATTTGAAAGGCAAGAAAATCGCCGTTACTACATCCTCTGAGTTCAACGAGTTAGTAAAACAATTCAACGAAACAGCAAATCCTCAAATCGAAGTTATCTATACAGATAAAGCAGGTGCAGAAACATTAAACCTCGTTGCTACAGGCCGTGCTGATGCAGCAGGTGAGTATGAATACGTAATTAACTCTGCTATTAAAGACCGTGGCTTGCCACTTAAAGCCGTAGGTGATGTATTGGCCGTAGTACCAACTTATTTCTTGTCTAAACGTACAGATGACATGAAACAAGTAAACGAAAAAATCGATAAAACTATGAAAGAAATGCGTGCAGATGGTACGTTGAAAAAACTTTCTGAACAATATCTTGGTGGGGATTACACATTCGATCCAACACAAAAATAACGGATAGGCCGCCTTGGCGGCCTTATTCTATTATGTCTAGAAGCGAGGTGTTACTGTGGGCAAGTATTTTGATGTGTCCTACATGATCCAAGCGTTTCCACAGCTCTTGAATTATGTGCACGTAACGGTGCTTATCACCGTTATTTCTGCCATCTTAGGTGTTATTTTGGGCTCTATCATAGCCATCATTCGCCTCAAGAAGGTACCAGTATTAAACCAATTATTTATCGTATTTATCTCCTTTATGCGGGGCACTCCGTTCTTGGTACAGCTCTTCCTTATTTACTTTGGGGTACCAGAAATCATGTCCCACATGGGGCTTAACATGAAAAATGTGCCAGGCCTCGTATTCGTATACGCCGTATTTACATTGCACATTGCAGCTTACAGCGCTGAAATCATGCGCTCCAGTATTGATGCGGTGGCTCCTGGTGAGAAGGAAGCCGCTAAAAGTCTTGGTATGACCGAGTTCCAAAGCTATGTGCGCATCATCTTGCCGCAGGCTTTCACCATGAGCATTCCACCGTTGACGAACCTCGTTATCGGCATGTTGAAAGGGACGGCGCTCATTTTTAACGTCGGCGTTGTCGATATGATGCGTAAGGCGGACCTCATGGGCGGCAATAGTCAGCGCTATCTTGAGCTATTCGTCGATGCGGCCATCATTTATGGTATTCTAATTATCATCGTGTCTCTCTTGGGCCGATTGCTTGAAAAACGTTTTACCGTTGCGGGCAAGGAAACGCAACGCATTTTGATCAGTGAGGAGTAGGGGCGTATGGGACATATAATCGATTCAACCTATATTTATGGCACCTTCTTTGCTGTCATTCCTTATGTGAAAGTTACCCTCATGATTACCTTCCTCAGCGTTGGTTTGGGTACAATCCTAGGGTTATTAAGTTGCGTGCTACAACAAAATAAAGTGCCTGTGCTCAGTCAGCTCAGCTACCTATATGTATTATTGTGCCGTAGTATTCCGAACATGGTTCTCTTATACCTCGTGTACTATGGTTTACCAATTCTATTCCTCGCGCTAGAGGATCAAACAGGGGTGCATGTGCCCTTTGAAAAGGTGCCAGCTACCTTTGTAGCCGTTGTAGGTTTAACCTTGCACACAGGAGCCTATTTGAGTGAAATCTTCCGGGCTGCCTTACAATCGGTACCGAAAGGGCAAATGGAAGCGGCTCAGGCCATCGGTATGACTTGGTTCCAAGCGTTCCGTCGCATCGTATTGCCACAGGCTACAGTCTTTGCGTTGCCACTATTTACAAATCAGTTCCTTAACACCATGAAGAGTACGAGTATCGTATTTGTCATCACAGTTATTGAACTATTTGGCGCTGCAAAGTTATATACAGAGGAAAATTCACAATATTTTGAGGCCTACATCGTGGTGGCCGGTCTATTCTGGGTGATGGGGATTGTATTTGAATTTATCTTCCATCGTTTAGAAATCTATGCAAGCAAGTATAAACGAGGTAATGCATTATGATAGATATTAAACAAGTTCACAAATCCTTCGGGAACCGTGAAATTTTAAAGGGCATCGACTTACATGTGCCAACAGGGTCTGTAACGGTTATCCTTGGCCCATCCGGTAGTGGTAAGACGACATTCCTTAGAACGCTTAACTTCCTTGAAAAGGCCGATGCAGGGACAATGCAGTTAAATGATATTTCTGTAGACCTCCATAAAGCGTCTAACAAGGAAATCTTAAACGCACGCCGTAACACATCCATGGTGTTCCAATCTTATAACTTGTTCTCTAATAAGACCGTTATTGAAAATATTATGGAAGGCCTTGTAACGGTTAAGAAGATGAAGAAATCTCAAGCCCGTGAAATCGCACAACGCTTCCTCAAGGAAGTAGGCATGGAAGGCTATGATGATTACTATCCGGTACAACTTTCCGGTGGTCAACAACAACGTATTGGCATCGCTCGTGCCCTTGCGATGGACCCAGAGGTTATCCTCTTTGACGAACCTACATCAGCCCTCGATCCAGAGCTCGTAGGTGAAGTATTAGCTGTTATACGCAAGATTGCGAAAGAGCTCAAGGTTACGATGATTATCGTAACTCACGAAATTGGCTTTGCCAAAGAAGTGGCTGACCAAGTCGTATTTATGGAAGGCGGCGTCATCGTAGAACAAGGGGATCCTAAGGTTGTCCTTGAACATCCAACAGAAGAACGAACACGCAAATTCTTGAGCCGTTACCTTACACTAGATAGCGAACAGCCACTAGATAGTGCAGCTTTATAAATAGTACTGCTCTATAAAAATACTGCTCTATAAATAATGCAGAGCATAATAATGCGTGCTATCCTAGTAATATAGAAATTCATGGCGACCTAATATTTTTAGAATTAGGTCGCTTTAAACGAGGTACATATGAAAGAATTTAGACAATTAACCGTAGATGATGCGGCTGAATATCACGAGGTGTTAATTGCAGGATATGCGGAGAATAAGAACTACCCTATATCCTTCGATGCTATTAACTTTAGCCCAGAAGAATCTCGGGTGTGGATCTTAAAATATCCTGTATTTGGTCTCTACGTAGATGGCTCCTTGGTATGCTCTATTTCATTCCGCATGCCTTGGATTCCAAAGGCTACACCAGACGTATATCCCCACATTGCACACTTTGTGACGGCCCCTGAACATAAGGGGAAGGGCTATGCTCGTGAAGTCCTTGCCGAAGCAGAAGACCTATTGCGCAACGTATATAAAACACCAGCCGTAACACTAGGTACTGCTGCAGAACACCCATGGCTTGCCAAAATGTATGAAGGCTTTGGCTTTAAAGAATATAAACGGAAACAACTACCTGGAAAGGTACATACGACCATATTCTTTAAGAAAACACTGTAATAAGAACTCTAATTTTAAAGTCCTACCATACAAATAGCGACTAGTTAAGATAATCAACTAGTCGCTATTTTATTTTTACATATAGTTACGTTATAATAAATGAAATTGTTTTTGTCTGTGGAGTGTGAATAGTATGTATGAAATCGTAAATGAACCAAATTTAACAATAGCCTTTGATATGGATGTGGAGCTATCTGAATTTGGTGTGTTTGGCGTATATATTAAACGAGGCTATAATATCTGTTCCGGATGCATTGATCCTAGCGACTGGTCCGGAATTCGCAAAGGCTATCAAGAATTGGTTAATTTGTATGAGAACTGTAAAGGCAAAGCAACCTTTACCTATGTATTAACTGGAGAAGGGGATACTCTAACATTCTCGTTAGATCAAAAGGGTGCTTTGACGATAGATGTTACTATCTGTACTACTTATAATTACAAATGTAATATGACAATTGAAAGTTTAGATCAAACATATTTGCCAAAGTTTATTGAGTTTTTCGAAGCATTTTTGGAACGAGAGCCAAAATAAAAAGAGTCGCATCCTAATGATGCGACTCTTTTTTGTACCCAGTTTCTATTTACAATTATTTTGTAACAACTTTAAGATCTACAGGGATTTTAGCTTCTACAGCTTCGCCTTTGATCACTTTTTGAGCTGTATCAATAGCGATTTTACCCATTTGGTCTGGTTGTTGAGCAATTGTTGCAGCCAATGTGCCGTCTTTAACAGCTTTGTCTGCATCAGCAGTACCATCAAAGCCTACGATGAAGATTGTTTTGCCTGCGGATTTAGCTGCTTGGATAGCGCCCAATGCCATTTCGTCGTTATGAGCGAAGATAGCTTGTACGTCAGGGTTAGCTTGCAGAATGTTTGTTGCTACGTTCAAACCTTTTGTACGGTCGAAGTCAGCACTTTGTTTTGCTACTACTGTTAAGTCTTTGTCCGCTACGTTGTGGAAACCTTGGCCACGTTCACGTGTAGCGGAAGCACCAGGGATACCTTCGATTTCTGCAACTTTTGCAGCTTTGCCTACTTTATCAGCGATAAGTTGTGCAGCCATTTCGCCGCCTTTAACGTTATCGGAAGCGATGTGAGCTACTACTTTGCCTTTGTCAGCAGAGCGGTCAACAGTGATTACAGGAATGTTTTTAGCATTTGCTGCTTCTACGGAAGTAGAGATAGCTGCAGAGTCTACAGGGTTGATAATCAATACGGAAACGCCGCTTTCAAGCAAGTCGGAAATATCGTTTGCTTGTTTTGCAGGGTCATTTTGAGCATCAACGATTTTAACTTTAAGACCAAGCGCTTTAGCTTGAGCCTCAACGCCTTCTTTCATAGTTACGAAGAATGGGTTGTTCAATGTGGAAACAGAGAAGCCGATTGTGCCGGATTTTTTGTCGCCGCCGTTATCAGCGCTTTTACCACAGCCTGCTACAAGACCGATAACCATGATAGCCATCGCCAACAGTAACAATAGTTTTTTCATAGGAACCTCCTAGGCTTTCTTGCGGTCTGCAAGAACCGCCAATAAAATGACAATACCTTTTACAACTTGTTGATAGAAACTGGAAACGTCGAGAATATTTAACCCGTTGTTGAGGGTACCGATAATTAAGGCACCAATTAATGTGCCAACGATATGACCACGACCACCAGCAAGGCTTGTGCCGCCAAGAACTACGGCTGCAATAGCATCAAGTTCGTAGCCTGCACCTGCTGTAGGTTGTGCAGAGTTAAGACGAGAGGTGATGATTGCACCGGCGATACCACAGAGCATACCTGTTAAGGCATACACGAAGATTTTAACGCGGTCAATCTTGATACCAGCAATGTAACTTACCTTTTCACTACCACCTACGGCGTATGTTTTGCGGCCTAAGGATGTGCGGCTCAATACGAACCAGAGGATGATGAAAGCTAGGAACATTGTGATAGCTGGAACTGGAAGGCCTGCAATATCCCCTTGGCCAAAGCCATGGAATAGAGGGTCTTGCGTAAGGCCGGAGATTGGGTTACCGTCTGTGAATACCAATGTCGCACCACGGTAGATGGTCATGGTCGCCAAGGTAGCGATAAATGGAGCTACGCGGCCATAGGTGATAACGAGACCGTTAATACCGCCCAATACGAGGCCCGCACCTGCAGCTAAGAAGATAGCCAATACAGGGTCAGTACCAGTTACAATGAGGTTTGCCATCACTGCACTGGAGAGGGCGAGGATGGAACCAACGGATAAGTCGATACCGCCAGTTAAGATGACGAAGGTCATACCGAAGGCGATAATCGCATTGATGGATACTTGGCGCAACAAGTTACGCAAGTTAGAGAATTCAAGGAAACTGTCGTTCATGACAGAGATAATGATAAATAATAGGATGAGGCCGATGAGGGGGCCTAATTTTTTTACATATTGCAGAGCTTTGCTGTCCATTATTGTCCTCCTGTGGCTAATGTCATAATCGATTCCGGTGTTGCGTCGCTGCGATCCAAGATACCTGCTACGCGACCTTCATGAATGACCATGACGCGGTCACTCATGCCGAGTACTTCCGGCAACTCAGAGGACACCATGATAATGGACACACCATCGTTCGTTAATTCGTTCATTAAATCATAAATATCACGTTTCGCACCGATATCGATACCGCGCGTAGGTTCGTCCATGATGATAATGGATGGCTTTTTACCAACCCATTTAGCGATGACAACCTTTTGTTGGTTACCACCAGATAGGGATGATGCGGGCTCGTGAATGGATTGAGTTTTAACGCCCAGTTTTTTAGACAATTCGTCAGCAAAAGACGTAAGTTTGCCCTTATCTAGTACATGAGAGGGGCAAATCTTGCCAAGGTTCGGCAATGTAATATTGGAACCGATGGAGAAATCGAGGATCAGGCCTTCGCTCTTTCTATTTTCTGTGATGAAAGCAATGCCTGCCTTGATGGCATCTTCTGGTTTTTTACAGTTGAGAACGGAGCCGTTTACTGTTACGGTACCACCTTTGTGTTTATCTACACCGAAAATGGCGCGCATAATTTCTGTACGGCCAGCGCCCATGAGACCTGCTACGCCGAGAATTTCCCCTTTACGCAAGGAGAAGGAGATGTCGTTGTCAAAACCTTCTGGTTTGAGGTTATCCACGCTCATAACCACATCGCCCGGTGTTGTAGTACGAGCAGGGTAGAACTCGTCGATGGAACGGCCTACCATGTGACGTACCACTTCGTCTACGGAAATATCAGATGTTGGTTTAGTGATAATTGTGTGACCATCACGCATAACCGTAATTGTGTCACATTCGCTAAATACCTCTTCCATGCGGTGAGAAATATATACGATAGCAACGCCGCGTGCTTTCATTTTGCGCATCATGTTGAACAATGTCGCCGTTTCACGCTCTGTAAGGGCTGCTGTCGGCTCGTCCATGATGACAACCTTCGCATCTAACATCAAGATACGAAGGATTTCCGTCATTTGTTGGTGACCAACGGAGCAAAGGCCTGCTTCTGTTGTGAGTGGCAATTCGATGCCTAGTTCGCGGCATGTATTTTCAGCCTCAGCGAGCATCGCCTTTTTATCGAGCATACCAAATTTGTTGCGCTTTGGTCTCATTAAATATAGATTTTCTAACAATGTTAAATTTGGCCAAATGTTGAGCTCTTGGTGGATGAAGGCTACACCGTTCAGCTCGGCCTCTCTTGGGTTCGGGAAGGTGCGCTCTACGCCGTCGATGGTAATCGTACCAGCGTCAGCCTTGTGAATACCGGTGAGGATATTCATGAGGGTGGATTTGCCGGCCCCATTTTCGCCCATCAAGGCGTGAACCTCGCCCTCTTTGAGGGTAATACTTACATCGCGCAGTACTTGGTTTGTACCAAATGCCTTCGCAATGCCTGACATAACAATTTCCATAACTACTCCTATATGACTGATGAAAGTATCTCTTGATATATGTAATAGATTAGATGTTTAGATAATCTTTGAAAACTAAGCTATCTAATTTACATAAACTGATTTATAGGTTCAGTTCCTTAACGTATAAACTTAGTTGGTTAATCTATTATTTTAGGGACGATCGCTGAAAATACAATCGGCACGTAAGATAATGTTCGCATACGGAGATGTTTCACCAGTTCTAATAATGCATTTGCATTGTTTCGTGGCTTCTTTGAAAGCATCGTGGCTCGTTTCAATCCATTCGTATTGATCAGATGGGAAGGTAGACTCTAAGAAGGCGTAAGCCTTAGGATTATTTTCTTTAATTTCTGTTGCCACATGAATCGCTTCGGATTTCATATGTTTAGCGATGATGGATACTACTTGCTCAAAGCTAGGTACACCAAAATCCAAGGCTAAGTCGATTTTTTGAACCCCTTCAGGTACCGGTAAGCCACAATCAGAGATACAAATTGTATCTGTGTGACCAAGATCTGCCAAAACCTTAGCAATATGGCTATTTAAAATACCGTGTCGTTGCATAAATAACTCCTTATCTATTCCGATGACTAAGGCTTTAATGCCTTAGTCATTAACTCCCTTTGTTATATAGAGGACAGTTGCATTCATTGCTTGAAGAACGTATAGTTTGGATTGAATAGGCCTTTCAAAGCGACTTTGGCCCTGCGAAGGCAGACCCGGTCAGTGGAGCTTTGAAAGACCGGTTCAATCTATACGTGTTCTGCTAAGAATGCAGCGACCTCGTCTTTTGTTGGCATGCCACCTTGAGCCCCCAAGCGTTGGATGGAGAGGGCCGCTGCTGCATTGCCGTAGTGTAGAGCGTCGGCTAAGCTTTTACCATTAACGATAGCCGTTGCAAAGGCACCGTTAAATGTATCGCCAGCACCTGTTGTATCTACGGGCTCAACCTTGAAGCCTGGTGCGATGTGGATTTCACTGTTGTCCGCATATCCTACACCTTTGCTACCAAGGGTAACGATGATTTTGTTTTCGTTAGCTAGTAAAATCTCCTCTGTAGATTGGTTAGGGTAGAGCGCAGATAACTCATGTTCGTTTGGCGTAATATAGGTTGCTAATTTTAACCATTCCGAATCGAGGTCGGCTGCAGGAGCAGGATTTAAGAGGACTTTCACATTCGCCTCGTGACAACGACGAACGATGTATTCAATAGTTGGAATAGGAATCTCGTTTTGAACCATTACAAGATCGGCTTGCTCAATGGCAGCCCAAGCGTTATCAACTATGGATTTGTCGACCTTAGCGTTAGCGCCGGCAATAACGATGATACTGTTATCGCCTTCCGCTAATGTAATGTGTGCTGTACCGGTTGTAGTATTCGGTACTGTAACGATGTAATCTGTATTGATGAAATTTTCTTTTAAATTATCTATAATCATATGGCCGTATGCATCTTCACCGATACAGCCGACCATAGTGACCTCTGCACCTAGACGAGCCGCAGCCACCGCTTGGTTTGCTCCCTTGCCACCGTGAGCGATGTGCAATTCGTTGCCCATAATTGTTTCTCCTGCAGTAGGGCGTTTATCCGCGAGGACTACAATATCCATGTTGCAACTGCCAATAACAACAATGCGATTCATAATAACTCCTTAATAAGCCTCGGCCCTAACTGGGACTAAAAATGACTATCATTTATTTTTATACATAAAACTTAGAGTGTTTTATACGATAAGTTGCATATATAAATATAATTGATAATCAAAGAGGCATTTGCTTTCACATACCTATAAGTACATATTAATCATTTATTAGTATAGCGTAAATACGTGAGTTTATCTATATAAATATCTATAAAATGTAGGAATAAAAAAGGTATACCCAAAATCTATGTTACATGAGTAAAAATGTACCGAATAGATTTTGGATATACCGCTTTGAATGGTTATTTTATTATTGAAAAAGTATTGGTTAAGATCAAACGTTATAATCCGTTTAGTATATTTACATAATCTTGTCGCTGATCAAGTATAGAGATTAAATAAATAGTTTTAGTTTTCTCTACAACTGTGTAGAAAATAATAAGTTTTTCTAAAATCAACATTCGAAAGTCGCTGTCATTAAGTGCTCTAATTTTAGGTGTAGTCCCCATATATGGATGGTTCATAAGATTTGAAATTGAATTTTGAATATTTTCTTTTACTTGTATAGCTGTTTCTTTTGAAAACTGCATAGTTATATAAAGTATTTGTTGATGTAGCTCTTTATTGAACTTTTCAGTAGGAATGATTGTGTAGGTTTGGGATTTCATAGAGTTACCCCATTTGATCTAGCATTTTATCGATACTGTTGAAAGCTTCATCAAGTGTAGTGGTGCGACCTTGAATGATATCGTTTTGTCCTTCTACAAGAGAGGATAATAATTCTATTTTTGACTTTAACATATTATATGTATTATAGCCGAGACTTACCGTATCTCCACGACCATTTACAGTAATAATGGCAGCCTCATCTTTAAGTTGTAAGGATTTAGAAATTTCAGGATACTTATTTCGTAAATCAGAGGATGGACGAATTGTTTCGCGTAATATTCCCATAGTTATCTCCTTATAGTTTTAAAAGTATTTGTTCATCATTCTTATACTGCAATTATATCATTTAAACGATATAATTGCAGTATACAAATATATATGAGATATTTAATTCAAATGAGGTTAACTAGATACTTTAATCATAAAATGATATATAAAAAGACTATCTTCAAGCGCATTGAAGATAGTCTTGTATTGGTATATAGTATTTTCTCTTTTTTACTAAATATTTATTTATATATTAGTGAAAGCTTGGTTTGTCATAGTGTGTACCTGGTTCACCTACGCCGATGCTTGTGCGATGGAAAGGAGTCTCATCCGCAGCATGTAAGATATCAAAGATGGCTTTTACTACTGCTTCGCGTGAAACTTGGGCATCGTTGAATTGAGCTCCTTCAGGGATGAGTTCGTAATCGGTTTTCTCTGGATCATTGTAGAGCCATGTAAGGCGCAAGATGGTGTAATTTAAGTTGGATTCGCGCAATACGTTGCGTGCTTGGCGCTCACCTTGAACATAGCTAATCGGCAAGTTGTCGAAGGTCCATTTTTCAAGTGCTACAGGGAATTCACCAGAAAGTCCAGCCATGGATACACCGATAACACGGCGTATATTTTTGCGGCTCAACGCTTTCACGATGGACGCCATATCACTGCCAGACTCCATAGCACCTACAAATACAACCTCCGCATTTGTTACAGCTTGTTCTAATTTACCTGGATTTTGGAACGAACCTTCAATCACTGTAACGCGTTCATGGTCGATAATCTCTGGAGGTATACGTGTTTTCAACTGACGACCATATAATGTAATGTGCATATCTGTATATGTTAATAGTGTAGCAGTCAACTTTTGAGCTATTTGGCCCGCAGCTCCTAAAATCGTAATATACTTATACATAAAAAAGACCTCCTATGTTCGGGCATAAATATTTAATGAAATTTTAACATACATATATGACAAATACGTGAGAAAAAATTATAAAAATCTTTGTATTATTTTCGTAATTTAATTGATGCTTAACATTTCATTTGTTGTTTTTAGCTGTGCAAATCGATTCCGCCAAATCTTTTCTTTGTAAAAGGATAGGATTTTATCTGCTGGTAGATGTTCATTATCAAAGGTTGAGATAGCATCTTCGATAATGGTGATTTTATAACCATATTCAAAGCCTACTTTTACAGATGTATCAATGCAAAATTCCACCTGCATTCCTACGAATGTTAAATTGGTAATATTTTTTCGGTTTAAATATTCCTTTAATTCAGTGTCCTTGAAGATGCTATTGTAATATTTATTGAAGATTGTTTCGTTTTCTTGTGGTTTTAATTCGTGATAGACTTGCCAATTATCGCTACCGGTTGCTAATAAGCCTTCATCTTCAGAATGTCTGATAAAAATGACTTCTATATTTTGATCTCTGAAATGTTGAATGATTGCTTTTGTATTTGAGATAAAGTTTTTGGCATTGTAAGGGTTTTCCTTAACTAAACCTTCTTGTATATCGATTACGATTAATGCTTGTGCCATGATATATTTCCTTTTTTATTCGTAAATAAGTATCTATGCGCATTATATCATAAGTATATAACAAGAAAAGGAAGAAAGAAGTATCATAGATGTTGATAGTAATTTTAAAGGGTGCTGTAAAATTTAATGTTGAATTTACGCGATAATTTAACTACAATAGTGATAAGATATTAGAAATATGAGTAGTATATCACTATAGTACTCTGGAGGTGATAGTATGCCGAATATAAAACCTATTTCAGATTTACGAAACTATTCTGAAGTTTTACGTGATGTTACTATAGATAGTCCCGTATTCTTAACTAAAAATGGTAGAGGCCGATATGCAATTATGGATATTCAAGATTATGAACGTCTAATGGCTACGATAAAACTTATGGGCGCTTTAGAGACAGGACGTAAATCTGGTGAAGAACAAGGCTGGATTTCATCAGAGCAACTAAAGAGTGAATTGGGGATTTAATTATGAATAATCAAATTAGCTATGCACCAAAAGCACTATCATTAATAGATGGTGCTTTTTTTATGGGCTTTACTTGAAGTCCCTTGATAGTTTCTAGGCTTTCACAAATTCTCGAAGAATGTTAAAATAAATCCATATATATTTTTATAGAAATGAGGCTATTATGGAACGGATTCAGGATCTTGTGTACACACATGTGCAGGGTGGCCAGTTTAGATGGGTTACTGTTAGCACATTGATGCTCGCATTGGGCACGATTTTGCATTTGGTGAGCCCTAGTGTGGCTGGGGTAACGCCGAACTGGACGATTGCTACGTACTGCGTAGCTATTTTATTGACTCGTCCTAGTTTGAGTCAAACCTTGGGGATTGGACTCGTGGCGGCCCTCATCAATGTATTGACGTCTAAATCAGCGTTCCCTTACGGCAATTTGTTGTCTGAGCCAGGCGGTGCTTTGACGGCGGCGCTCGTAACGCGCGCTATGTTGTCCATGAAGTTCCGTAAAATTGGTGGTTTTGATTTAACCCCTGTCGTGTCTGGCTTCTTAGCAACTGTTGTATCTGGTGGTATTTTTGTTACTATTTTGTGGCAAGTGCTTGGGTTGCCAAATAATGTGTACATGTATGGCATGTGGCCATTGGTACTCATTGTAGGGGCCTTGAATGGTGCCATTACGCCAATCTTATATATTCCGGCACAACGTCTATTTTCTAAACGTGGCATGTTGCCAAATGCGGACCAATTGACATCTGATCATAGTCGCTTGACTATCTTGCCTGAGCGCCAAGCTAAAATATCCATTGAGCACGTAAATTACTATCATCCTAAGGCGACTACACCATCCCTCGAAAATATCAATCTCGATGTAAATGAAGGTGATTTCCTCGTTGTTACAGGCCCTGCAGGCTGTGGTAAAAGCACCCTTTGTATGGCGATGGTAGGGGCGGTGCCTAAATTCTATGGTGGACGCCTAGAAGGCATGGTTTTTGTAGATGGTCATGCGACTACGCAAATGGAAATTCCAGAACTAGCGAACCATATCGGTGTAGTTCTGGCCGACTACGATACACAGCTCGTAACGATGACAGTTCGTGAAGAAGTGGCCTTTGCTATGGAAAACCGCGGTTATGACCGTGAAACTATTAAAGCTCGTTCTGAAGAGGTGTTTAAGCAAGTTGGCCTCGAAGGTTTAGAAGATCGCAAGATTACAAGTTTATCTGGTGGTCAACGCCAACGTTTAGCTATCGCTTCCGTATTGGCTACGAACCCAACCGTACTTGTTCTTGATGAACCGACAAGCTCCCTCGATCCAGATGGGACCGCTGAATTATATCGCCTCGTAGGTGACTTGAACCAAAAACACGGTATCACCGTTGTCGTTATCGACCATGATTTGCATGCCGTATTGCCGTACGCTAACCGCATGGCTCTCATGGTAGATGGCTCTATCGCCTGTGATGACGATGTACCGACTACGCTTCGTTACATGTATGAGCACAACATTCACGTCGATGCATTGCCATCCGTGTTTACTACGTATATGGAATTGGAACAAGCCGGCTTCCAGAGTGATGAACCTTGGCTCAGCATCGAGTCTGCTATCAAGGGCTTGCACCAAATTGAAATGGCTCACGCAATACAAACAGAGGTGCATGGTAAAAGCAGCTCTCCAGCTAATCAAAGAATTACAGTAGATAATCTTGTTGATCAATCTAATATAGTAGAAAATAGACAATCAGTTCAACGCGTTGATGATGTACCAGGAAAGGACGGTGGCGCTCATGCTTAAGGTTGAAAACATCCGCTTTGGCTATGTGCCATCCGTAGATATTTTCCAAAACGTGACTTTCACCATCGAAGGGGGCGAATATATCGCTATCGGTGGTCGTAATGGTTGTGGCAAAACGACTATTACGCGATTGCTTGTCGGCCTCGAAAAGGCTAGGGAAGGCCACATGTATTATAACGGCAGAGATATTACGTCCATGCCGCCGTCTAAACGGGGTCAATTTATCGGCTATGTATTCCAACAGCCAGATCGCCAAATGTTCAGACCTACCGTAGCCACAGAGGTTGCCTTCGGACCTGAGTCCTTGGGGCGCAGTAAAGCCGAAGTGAAGCGTATCGTTGATGAAGTATTGGAGCGCACAGGCATCGGTCATTTGCGTGAAGCCTATCCTCCAACATTGCGTCGCGGCGAAAAGCAACGCGTTGCCATTGCTTCTGCGTTGGCTATGCAGTCTAAAATCCTCATCCTTGACGAACCAACCAGTGGTCAAGATGGTAAGGAAACTAAAGAGCTATTAGCATTATTGCGTCAGCTTAATTCAGAAGGTATAACAATCCTTCTTATTACCCATGATATGGAAATCATGGCTAGCGAATGTAGCCGTGCTATCATTATGGGCAACCAAACCGTTGCCTTTGACGGTAGTCCAGAAGAATTATTCAAAAAATCTACGGATGAATTGCAGGATTTAGGCCTTACAAAACCGCCAAGTGTGGAACTTTCACTAGCGGTACCATCCTTAGGCTATTGCAAATCTATGGATGAATTGAAATCTAAGTTAGTGGCTCAGTTGAGCGGAAAATAGGAGGGACATATGGAACGTTTAGTACCGTTAACAAAAATCTTGATGACCCTCGCTGTATCCGTATGGGCCATTCTCTTGCGCGACTGGGCATCGCTATTGGCATTAGTCGTAGTAGAACTCGGTGTACTGTTTTTGGCAGGGTTGTTATTCAAACAACGCAAAGCCGTGTTGGCATTAACTAGTTTCGCTGTATTCCTTGGCCTCATCCAATTCCTTGGCAGCGGCGATGTAACCTCTGCCATCGTATCCGGCTTACGAATGTTGGCTATGACACTTGTCTTTATAGGCTTGTTGGCAACTACAAAATTACAAGACCTTACGGCCGCGCTCGTAACACAATGCAAAATTCCTTACGAATATGCATTTATGTTCACTGCAGCTCTTCGCTTCGTGCCTGATTTCATTGCTGAAAGCCATGCTGTACAAGAGGCGCAAGCTTGCCGCGGCTTATCTCTAGAAGGCAATTTCATTAAGCGCATCAAATCTTATGCATCTGTTATTCAACCATTGCTATTAAAATCCTTGGGACGCTCCGAAACAATGGCGTTATCCTTGGAACTACGTGGTTTTGGTGGCCCTACACACAGCTTTGCCGCATCCGTAGGATTGAAAAGAATCGACTATACTGTTATTAGTGCCTTAATTGCTATTACAATACTTTTATTTGTTATTGTGTAATTTTCTTATATATCAAGTAAGAGTATAATTTTGCTCCTATAGAAATGTACTAGCTTTAATAGTCATAATAAAAAATATGATAAAAGTATATAAGTAAAATAAGAGCTTTTTACTTATATATGCTTCAAAATGTATAGGCTGAGTGGTAAAAAACGTTGTTTTTACCACTCAGTTTTGTTGTATTGGGGATATAGATGTAAAATATGTAATTCTTACCTCAAAAGATGGATAAAAGTGAAATGGTATGTTATACGAATAGTTCGTCCTTTTTCTTGCGTATGTGGGCTATTTTTATATATTATGTTAAATAGAAATAATATTTTTAGGATACCTACAGTTTTGAGGAATACTTATGAGTGAATTAGTAATACGACCAATTACAAGGAATGATATAGCCTCTTGTTTAGATATTTACAATTACGAGGTTGTAAACGGCGTAGCCACGCTTGATCTTGAACCTCGCACGTTGTCAGAGTGGCAGGAGTGGTATGAGTCTCATAGCGATGAGCACCATCCTATTGTGGTAGGTACCATTGATGGGATTGTAGCAGGCTATGCATCGCTTTCACCATATCGACCTAAAGAGGCCTATAAAAGTACCGTCGAATTATCTATCTATATCCATCAAGATTATCGCGGTAGAGGGATCGCTACACAACTGATGGCTCATATTTTAGAAATAGCAAAAAATAATCCGTTATTGCACAATGTGGTATCCGTTATTACGGCTGGCAATGAAGGCAGCACCAAGTTACACGCGCGATTTGGCTTTACCTATTGTGGTTTAACGCCTCAAGTTGGATTCAAACATGGTAAATATCAGGATACCGAAACATACGCATTATTGGTATAATAATTAGTATAGTAAAAGATAGATATTAATACGTTATATTAATGATGTATAGATTATAGATAAGGGTTCGCCAGGGGTTAGGGCGAATAGGGGTGATTGAATGAACATGAAAGATGAACGGCAGTTCGTTGGATATAGTAAATATCGTAGCCGTCTCGTGGACGGTCATGTGCATACGGAATTGTGTCCACATGGTAGTGGGGACCGAACTGCGATGATGATAGAAAAGGCCATCGAGTTGCGTATCGAAAAGGTATGCCTTACAGAACATGCACCATTGCCAACAGCTTTTGCTGCAGAATATGGTGGTGATAAAAAGGCCTATGATACAGCGTCTTTGAAATTAAATGAAGTTGATACTTACTTAGAGTTGGGTCGTCAATTACAACGTGCGTATGGCACACATATCGATATTTCTCTCGGTTTTGAAGTCGATTATATTCCAGGCTTTGAATCAGACATTCAAGAGTTCTTAGATCGCTATGGTCCGTTGACGGATGATAATATTTTATCCGTTCACTTTATGGAAGGCCTTAATAATGCCTTTTACTGCTTAGACTACAGTCCAGAAGAATTTGAAAAAGGCTTTGGGCCGTGGATCGAAAAACAATATGAGTTATATTACAAATATTACTCCACCGTGCGCCAAGCCGTGCGTGCTGACCTCGGTGAATATACACCTAAACGTATTGGGCACTTTGATTTAATCAAGAAATACCAACATCACTTTGGCTTTGAACGTCATTTAGATCGTCGCAATGCGCAGGTGGTAAGCGATATTTTGCATATCATGCGCGTTCAAGGTCGCGAGCTAGACTACAACATGAGCGGCTTCTTCAAACCTGACTGCCGTGAAATGTACCCAAGCCGCTTCATTCAAGGCATGGCGGCTATCATTGGTGTGCCATTTGTATTGGGCTCTGATGCACATAGTGTGGCAGATATAGAACGAGTTTGGGGCTAGCATAAAATCATTATTATAGTAAATATATGAAATATTAACGGTTCTATTGACAATTCTATAGAACCGTTATATTATGATTTCATACTTTAGTAAAGTAAAGCGATAAAATAAAAAAGTATCGATATAGGTAAATTTTTTCTCATAGTAAACTGAATAGCTAGATGACTTAAATCGTCATATAACTTAAAAGGTTAATATAGGTATATAGTTTTCAAAAACACGAGAAATGATATGAATCAATTGATAGAAAGGATGTTTACGATGGTACAGCAGCAATTACCTACTGGTTTCCGCGATGATATAGGGATCGTAGCAGAGCGTAAGGATGATGTGAGTCAATATGTACTCGGTCTTTGTCGAAATCGTCAATACACAAAGATTTCTACGCCTCTTGTAGAGTACAAAGATGTATTCAATGGCTATGCAATGGGGCGCGGTCAACATATGTACGAATTCATGGATAGTTCTGAAGTGCCCGTCGTAATTCGTCCTGATTTGACAATGCCTATCGGTCGTTTCTTGGCGACAACAAATATTGAATTGCCTCGCACGTTCTACTATTTGGGCGATGTGTTTATGAAAAATAAAAAGCACCGTGGTGATGTTAACCAAGTGACGCAAGGTGGCATCGAGATGGTAGGCTACGAAGGGCTTGAGGCTGAGCAAGAGTGCTTCAAGATTATTAAAGAGGTGAACGAAGCTCAGTTGGGTAATCATTTGTTGCTCGAAATTGGGGATGCTCGTTTTTCTCGTGCTATTACCGATGCTCTAGGACTTAGCGATGATGAAAAAGCAGAGCTCTTAGAGGCGTTATTCACTAAATACTTGCCACGATATAACGAGTTGATTTCTGACTTTAAAAATAGTGCGCTATATCCATTCTTAACTGTATGGCCTCGCTTGTTTGGTACGGTTCAAGATATTAAGGATGAGCTAAATCAGATTATCTTGCCTGCAGCGGCGCAGCGCATTTTAGATAATCTCGTAGATATGGCAAATCAAGTGGAAGCAACGGGGCAACAGGTTCGCATCGATGTATCTACGGAACCGCTTCAATCCTATTACACAGGCCTTACGTTTAGAGGCTATGTGGACGGCGTGTCTCAATACATCGTCAGTGGTGGTCGTTATGACGGACTGTTATCTAGTTTTGATGGTACACCGATGCCGGCTGTGGGGATGGCTTTCAACATTGACATTTTGACTGAGATTACCTTGCAAGGTAAAAGCAAAGTTCAAGATAACGATACATTACGTATCGCTCTTACGAAGGGGCGCGTAGAAAAGGATTTTATTCCACTCCTAGAAGCATGTGGCGTAGATTGTGAACCATTACATAATAAGGCGCGTAAGCTCATTATCTCTTTGGGAGATTTTATGGAGGTCATCCTCGCAAAGGGGCCGGATGTAACGACGTATTTGAAAAATGGCGTT
Organism: Veillonella parvula; assembly: GCF_032472435.1. Classification (GTDB taxonomy): domain Bacteria; phylum Bacillota; class Negativicutes; order Veillonellales; family Veillonellaceae; genus Veillonella; species Veillonella parvula_N. The sequence goes on along the minus strand of NZ_JAWEGM010000002.1, from coordinate 412,582 downwards.
GTGGACCTCGGTATCGTCGGTAGTGATGTTCTAGATGAACAAGACGATACGAGCTATGAAATGCTTGATTTACAAACGGGTAAATGCCAATTTATTTTGGCGTCCTTGGCAGGCTATGACCCTAAAGAAGGTCGTCGACAACGAATTGGTACGAAATATCCAACTGTTACAAAACAATACTTTGGAGCTCAAGATGTAGAAATCATCAAAATTGAAGGCTCCGTTGAGCTGGCTCCACTCGTAGGGCTAGCTGATGCTATCGTAGATATTACGGAAACGGGTACAACTTTGCGTGAGAATAGTTTAGAAATTTTCGACTGGTTGCAACCAATTTCTACACGTCTCGTAGCCAATCCATTAGCTTTAAAACAAAAGAGAAATACTATTTTTAAACTCATTGATCAGCTTTCAGAAGCAATTAATAAATAAGATGTAGAGTGAATCATATATTTGGCTAGTAAGATTTAGGATTAATAGCAGATAAAACTATTAATATATGGAATGAATAATAGATCTAACTAGCGATACTGATAGCTCGAGTAGGAAGAAGGACGACAGATGAAAATATATAAGGAATCACTAGAGGCGATGCTCGGTATCGTACGTGATTATACACAGCAAACTACAGATATGGAAATTGAACGTCGCGTGTACGATATCATTGCTGATGTCCGGACTAACGGTGATGCGGCTCTCAAAGCGTATTCTGAAAAATTTGATGGCGTATCCATCGAAGATTTCAAGGTACCTCAAGAGGAAATCGATGCAGCCTATGAGTCTCTATCTGATGATTTGAAAGCCGCATTATTAAAGGCAAAGGCAAACATTACAGAATTCCACAGCCGTGAAATCGAGCAAGGTTTTGTGGATATGGACACACCGGGCATCATCCGCGGTCAAAAGGTGATCCCCTTGGCTCGTGTTGGTCTCTACGTTCCTGGTGGTACAGCCGCGTACCCTTCGACCATTATCATGACTGCTTTGCCTGCAAAAATCGCAGGGGTAAAAGAAATCGTTATGGTTACGCCCCCTCAAAAGGATGGCATTAATCCTGCCGTATTAGGTGCTGCAAAGCTTGCCGGCGTTGATGCGGTATATCAAGTGGGCGGTGCCCAAGGTGTGGCGGCCCTTGCTTATGGTACGGAAACGATTCCAAAGGTAGATAAAATCGTAGGTCCTGGCAATATTTACGTGGCAACGGCAAAACGTCAAGTGTTTGGTCAAGTCGATATCGACATGATTGCGGGCCCAAGTGAAATTGGTGTTATCGCCGATGACAGCGCAAATCCAGTGCATCTCGCAGCAGATCTCTTATCCCAAGCGGAACATGACCCTCGTGCGCGCGCCATTATGGTGACTACCAGTGAAAGCTTAGCAAATGCCGTATCCGATGAGGTAGAACGTCAACTTAAATTGTTACCTCGTGAAAGCATCGCTTGTCCAGCTATTGAAAACAATAGTTATATTGCCATTATGGACAGCATTGAAGACATGTTCACGGTGATGAACGAAGTGGCTCCAGAACACTTGGAAATCCAATTGCCAGATCCAATGAACTATATGAGCCTCGTTCAAAATGCAGGCTCCGTATTCCTCGGCGCTTATGCGTCTGAGCCATTGGGCGATTATGTAGGTGGTACGAACCACGTATTGCCTACTAGTGGTACGGCGCGATTCTCATCTCCGTTAGGCGTATATGACTTTGTGAAACGTACGTCTTTCACACAATTTACAAAAGAACGTCTAGAAGAAGTGGCAAAACACATTACTACATTGGCTCGTACGGAAGGCCTCGAAGCGCATGCTCGTGCCATCGAAGTACGATTTGAAAAATAGCTTATAAAAAATATTAGAAAATAGATTTGGCATCTATATTTATATGTGTATTTAAAATATACAGTGAAAATATAGATTAGAAATATAGATTATAAAAATAAATTTGAAGTATAGAGGTCGTTATGATACGCACAGGTACGGTGCAACGCACCACTCAAGAAACAGATATTACAGTAAAAATTACCCTTGATGGGGCGCAAACGAGCTCCGTCTCGATCGGAATAGGCTTCTTTGACCACATGTTGACGCTATTGGCGAAGCACGGCCGTTTTGGCCTTGTGGTAGAGGCAAAGGGCGATACATATGTAGATGCTCATCATACGGTTGAGGACGTTGGACTTGCATTAGGTCAGGCTTTGGTGAAAGCCCTTGGCGATAAAGCTGGCATCGAGCGCTACGGCGACGCCTGGGTTCCTATGGATGAAGCATTGACGCAAGTTGTCATCGACTTGAGTGGTCGTCCGTACCTCGTTTTCCAAGGGGAATGGAGTACGCCCGTTTTAGGTGGTAACTTTGAAACAGAGCTAGTGGAGGACTTCTTCCAAGCTTTTGCGATGAGCGCTGCTATGAATTTGCATGTGCGCAATTTATATGGTCGCAATACACACCACATTATTGAAAGCATGTTTAAGGCAACGGGTCGTGCGTTGCGCAAAGCAGTTACTATTAACCCAGATATTCAAGGCGTAAATTCTACAAAGGGCGTTATTTAATACAGTCATTTAATAAAGGAGAACCTATGATTTTTCCAGCTATAGATTTACAAGATGGGCGCAGTGTTCGCCTCTATAAAGGTGATTTCACACAGGAAACGGTCATCAATCCTGATCCAGTAAATCAAGCAAAACAATATGAAGCAGCTAAGGTTGGAGCCTTGCACCTTGTCGATTTAGATGGCGCCAAGGTGGGCAAGCCTGTAAATATAGACATTGTAAAAGCAGTGCGTGCAGCTTTCACAGGCATCCTTGAAATTGGAGGTGGCATTCGAGATAAAGATGCCGTTGACCTCTATTTAAGCTTGGGCGTAGACCGCGTTATCTTAGGATCTGTAGCGCTTAAAAATCCGGAGCTTACAAAGCAGGTTATCGCTGAATACGGTGCGGAGCGCATCGTTATCGGTGTAGATGGGAAAAATGGCAAGGTCGCCGCTGAAGGTTGGCTCGACCAATCCGACGTGCCGATGACCGATTTAATCGGTGCCATGGTTGAAGGTGGGGCAAAGTATTTCATCGTTACCGATGTAGACAGGGATGGTACGATGCAGGGGGCCAATGAAGAGTTACTTGGAAATTTGCAAAAAGAATTCCCTACAGCACGTATCGTTGCCTCTGGGGGTGTTCGTAATTTGGCGGATATTAAATCCCTAGAACAAAAAGGCGTTAAGGATAGTATCGTGGGTAAGGCTCTGTACGAGGGCACGATTACACTAGAGGAAATCGCCGAGTACAATCAGCAGAAATAATAGAAATGATCGTGATGCTCTCAAATTAATTATTGACCGCAACCAATGGAATATATTGAGTGACACTCGATGGAAAGGAGCTTTATGTTAGCGAAACGGATTATTCCTTGCCTAGATGTAGATGATGGGCGCGTAAAAAAGGGGGTTAATTTTGTTAATCTCATAGACGTAGGCAGTCCCGTAGACATTGCGGGCTCCTATGAGCAGCAACAAGCTGATGAGCTCGTATTTTTAGACATTACGGCCACCGTTGATGCGCGGACCACTATGCGCGATGTGGTTCAAGAAATCTCCACACAAGTATTTATGCCACTTACCGTGGGGGGCGGTATCAAGAGCGTTGATGATATGACGGCTTTGTTGAAAGCTGGTGCGGACAAGGTATCTTTGAACTCCGCGGCTCTCGCTAACCCTGAGCTCATCACAGAAGGGGCTCAAAAATTTGGCAATCAATGCATGGTTGTAGCCATTGACGTGAAAACCGATGAAAAAACTGGTGAATGGTATGCTTACACTCATGGTGGGCGCAACCGTACAGAATGGAAAGCTCTCGACTGGGCTAAAGAGGCCGTAGCTCGTGGAGCAGGAGAGTTATTAGTGACAAGTATGGACAAAGATGGCACGAAATCCGGCTTTGATATTGAACTATATAAGGCTCTAGAGTCCGTCGTAAATGTACCTATCATCGCCTCTGGAGGGGCAGGTAAGGTTGAGGATTTTGTAGATCTCTTTAAGCAAACTAGCGTTACCGGTGCACTGGCGGCATCTATATTCCACTTCGGAGAAGTTAAAATTCCTGAACTTAAACAAGAACTACGAGCTCACGGAATTACGGTACGCTAAAACAGATTTAAAAAAATTATTATCTCTCGCAAGTTCTTTACTAGTCTATATGTTCAGAGTTAGTTAAATAGTTTGTTTATAGATAAATAGAAAATAGAAATAGCAATAGATAGAGATACAAGCTAATATAGGATAACAGATTGGTGATTACTTTTAATAAAGGATAGAATATGAAACCGGATTTTGAAAAAGGAAATGGCTTGTTGCCGACGGTTGTGCAGGATGCGGAGACTAAAAATGTCCTCATGGTGGCGTGGATGAACGAAGAAAGCTTTCACAAGACACTAGAAACAAAGGAAACGTGGTTTTGGTCTCGATCTCGTGAGGAGTTATGGCATAAGGGTAGCACCAGCGGCAATGTGCAACATGTGGTGAGTATGGCCCTAGATTGTGATGGCGACACCTTGCTCATTCAAGTTAAGCCTGAAGGTCCTGCCTGTCATACCGGGCGTACAAGCTGTTTCTTTAATGAAGTAGAGTCATAGTATTCGATAAGATAAGCACAATGGCAATGAATAAGAGAAGTATAATAGAATGCATATTATAAGAGGTATAACGGAGTAAATTATGGCACAGCAAACACTGAACGAATTATACGAAATTATTAAAAATCGCAAGGCACAGCCAAAGGAAGGTTCTTATACGAATTATTTATTCGACAAAGGACTTGATAAAATCTTGAAAAAAGTTGGTGAAGAGGCTACAGAGGTAGTAATCGCCGCAAAAAATGATGATCCTCAAGAGCTGATTTACGAGACGGCAGATGTGTTATATCACTTGCTTGTGTTATTAGTAGAGAAAAATATTCCATACGAAGCCATTGAAGCTGAGCTAGCGAGCCGCGAAGGGGTCGTTAGCAAGACTACGGAGCGCCCAGAAATTACAAACTTATAATGTATATCCTGTTATGAGCTCGGACATATAAGCTCTGGTGGAGTTCATATGTGTTATATGAGTTAAGGAATAGATAGAAAGGATAGCCTATGAAAGAGATAATTCGCACATTGAAACCTTATATACCTGAGGAGCCGGCTGAAGCGGTGAAAGAGCGCCTTGGTGTAGAGCGATTGGTGCGCTTGTCGGCGAATGAAAATCCCTACGGTACATCGCCATTGGTACGGGAGGCTATTCTTAGCTATGTAACTCATAATGATGCTAACTACTATCCAGATGGCAACGCCTCCGATTTGCGTATGAAACTCGCTGACTACTGGCAGGTACAACCTGAGCAACTCATCATCGGAGTAGGTCTCGATGAAGTCATCGCCATGGTCAATAAAACATTGATTACTACGGGTGACTCCATCGTAGTAAGCGTGCCAGCCTTCTCGGAATATGCCTTGAGTGGCCTCGTGGAAGGTGCTGAGATCCGCGAGGTGCCAGCTGATTTTGAAACGGGACAGTATGATTTTTCTGCTCTCGTGAAAGCTGTAGATGAAACGACACGTGTCGTGTGGATTTGCAATCCTAATAATCCAACGGGTACCTATGAGTCTGTTGAAGATATTCGTAAATTTGTAGCAGCTATACCAAAGGAAACCTTGGTCATCATAGACGAGGCGTATATCGATTTTGTTACCTCTGTAGCAGTTCCTACGGCACGTGCGCTCTTGGATGAGTTCCCTAATGTAGCTATCATGCGTACCTTCTCGAAGGCTTATGGCCTTGCTAACTACCGTGTAGGTTACATGATGACACCTATAGAATTGGCAAATTATATGCAAACTATTCGCTTGCCGTACAATCTGAATACTTTATCTCAAGTGGCTGCAGAAGCCGCTTTCGGTGATCAAGAATTCGTGTCGAGAACGGTCTCTCAAAATGCAGAGGAACGGGCAAAATGGGAAATCCTTTTTGACGAGCTAGGTATTCACTACTATAAGAGTGAGGCTAATTTTATTTTTTTTGCAGCGCCTGATGCGGAAGGTCTTGCAGATGCTTGGCTCAAATCAGGTTACCAAGTGCGCCGAGGTCAACGTGAAGGGTGGTTGCGTCTTACGATTCCTATGTCTCAAGATGGGGATGTTATGCGCAGGATATTAAGAGATTTCATGAATTAATTCGTACAGAATAACATACAATTCGTAATACGTTTTGTTTAATCTTATCGTGTTTTACCCTATAGAATGGAGTTTATTATGATTGCCATTATAGATTATGATGCAGGGAATACCTTCAATGTTCAGAAAGCATTAGCTTATATCGGTCTTGATGCAGTGCTAACGGCAGATCCTGAGACCATACTAAATGCTGATGGTGTTCTCTTGCCAGGTGTAGGCGCATATGCACCGGCGATGGCAGTTCTAAAAGAACGTGGTTTAGTCGATGTCATCTATGAAGTAGTAAAACGTGAAATACCTTTATTAGGTATTTGTTTAGGCATGCAACTTTTATTTGAAGAATCTGAAGAATACGGCCCAACGCCCGGTTTAGGCCTTATTCCCGGTAAGGTAAAAGAAATTCCTCGCAACCTTGGCCTTAGCGTGCCTCATATGGGTTGGAATAAAAATGTAGTACACCAGCCTCATAGTGCTTTTAGCAATGTAGATGATCAATATACATATTTCGTTCATTCCTATTATGTGGATACAGATCCTGAATATATCATATCTACTGCAAATTATGGTATCGATGTACCTGGCATTGTAGAACGAGGTAGAGTATATGGAATGCAATTCCACCCTGAAAAAAGCGGTGTCGTAGGTCTAAATTTGTTGCGTACATTTGGGACTATTACAAAAACTTATAGGAAAGCAGGAGAATAGGGATATAGCTATCTTTTATTACAGATAAGAATGAGTCATTCAGTAACCAATATATCTAGGATAATAACGGCATCTCATAGGTAGAGAATGCCGTTATTATGCTTTATAGTTATACTTAACTTTCAAAATGAGAAATTAATAATTGACACCTTGTTGATTAGTTATACAATAATGTTGTAAGTACTAACATTTTAGGAAGCCATTGTGGCATGGATACGATACATAAGTTTTATCAGTAATATTCATATACTCCATGTCACGTGATTATTGGAGGTGTTTATATGGTTATGAATGGTATTTACTTAGTTATTGCCTCCGCGTGTATTCTAATTTTAGCGTACCGCTTTTATGGGGCTTTTATAGCGGCTAAGGTACTGACATTGGATCAATATCGTCCAACGCCAGCCATGGTTCACAATGATGGTCACGATTACGTGCCAACCAACAAATGGGTAACCTTTGGTCATCACTTTGCAGCAATTGCTGGTGCAGGTCCACTTGTAGGTCCTGTTATCGCAGCACAGTTTGGGTATTTGCCTGGGGCATTATGGATCCTAATTGGTTCCGTATTAGCCGGTGCTGTACATGATATGGTTATCTTGTTTGCTTCCGTTCGTTACGATGGTAAATCGATTGCGGATATTGCTCGCGAAGAAATCAGTAAACTTGCTGGTTTTGGTGCTATGCTCGCTACCTTATTCCTATTGATTATTACCCTTGCTGGTATGGCTGTAGTAGTAGCTAACGCATTGCATAACTCTCCTTGGGGATTCTTCTCCGTATTTGCTACCATTCCAATCGCTATTTTTATTGGTATTTATTTGAAATGGTTGCGTCCTGGTAAAATCCAAGAGGCGACTATTATTGGGGTAGCCTTAATCTTCGCAGCTATCATCTACGGTCCAAATGTAGCGGCTAGCGAATATGCATCTTGGTTCACATACGACTTGCAAACCATTGAAATTATGCTTGCTGTGTATGGTTTCTTTGCAGCTGCATTGCCAGTATGGTTGTTACTTGCTCCTCGTGACTATTTGTCCACATACCTTAAAATCGGTACAATCGGTGCATTGGCTCTTGGTATTATTATCGTAATGCCTGAAATTCAAATGCCAGCTGTAACTCCTTACATCTGGGGCGGCGGTCCTGTATTGAAAGGTTCCGTATTCCCTTACATCTTCATTACTATCGCATGTGGTGCGTTATCTGGCTTCCATACTGTTATTGCTACAGGTACAACACCTAAAATGCTTACTAATGAAAAAGAAATTTTACCTATCGGTTATGGTGCGATGTTAACAGAAGGCTTCATCGCTATGATGGCGTTGATTGCTGCCACTGCATTGCATCCAGATGATTACTTTGCGATTAACTCCACAGTTGAGTCTTTCAAAGCTTTAGGCCTTCAAGTCCATGAATTGCCAGCATTGTCTGCAATGGTTGGTGAAGACTTGATGCACCGTCCTGGTGGCGCCGTATCCCTTGCAGTAGGTATGGCTCATATCTTCTCCAGATTGCCTAACATGGCTCACTTGATGGGTTACTGGTATCACTTCTGTATCATGTTTGAAGCATTGTTCATCATGACATTAATCGATGCTGGTACTCGTGTAGGTCGTTACTTACTTCAAGAATTATTAGGTCATTTCCATCCTAAATTCAACGACCAACACTGGGCTCCTGGTGTGTATGGTTGTGCCGCTTTAATTTGTATCTTGTGGGGCTACCTAGTTCTACAAGGTAATATCGGTATTATCTGGCCTCTATTCGGCGTATCTAACCAATTATTAGGTACCATGACATTGGCCGTAGGTACTACAGTTATTATGAGACTTGGCCGCAAACGCTATGCTTGGGTAACAGGTATTCCTTGTATCTTAATGGCTATCGTGGCTATCGCTGCAGACTATGAAAATGTATTCTACAGCTATATTCCTGCTGGTAAATGGATTCTAGTAGCATTTAGTGCCGCTATGTTTCTCATGATTCTTATCGTATTAATTGAAGCTGTACGTAGCTGGATTCGCTTGTCCAGTATTCCTCAAGACTATCGGACTCAAGCTGAAATCGAAGCTGAAAGCCTTGTAAAATACGGTAAAGAAGTAAAAGCATAAGATTGATTATTGCAATATATAAAGTGCACTCACATTTGTGGGTGCACTTTTAATCTATAAATTTGCTGTCTTTTTTATAAAATAGTTAGGTAATGGCGCCTTGCATGCAGAGTTTTCTGTGAGCAAGGCGCTTTTTGTATGGAAAAGAGTTTCTTATGGTCAATATGATTGATACAGGCAACACCACATGGGTATTGTGATTTGAACATGTTATAATAGGGCTATGAAACATTATATACGTTCTTATTGGACAAAATATAAACAATTGTATAAGAAAGGCCTAAAAGGCATTGCTGCCTTTCTTGCCATTGGAGCGATTATAGTCTTTGTACTAGCAACCATTGCTAGTCGTGGAATGGGCGTTATTTTTAATGAGGTTATGGCTCGACAAACTATGATGCGCGGTACGGTTACTGTTGAAAGTTTATCTGCTACACCGTGGGGAACTTTGACTTTTACAGGCCTTGTTTGGAAGGACCCAGAAGGGCATGAGTTGCTCAATGCACCAAGTGGGAAAGTCCGCGTCAATATGTGGGATGTGGTGACACGTAATTTTAAGTCCTCCGCTATCAAGGGCATTGAATTAGATGATGCGGTTATAGTCATTGACTTGGACGATAATAATCGATTGGATTTCGCGCCCATATCTCCAGATGTACATAAACCAATTAACGAGATAGAACCCCGTCCGAAAGCACCTAGAAAGACCACACAAGAACGGCAAGAGGAACTAGGTAAGAAAGTACGTAACTTTAATTGGCAAGGTCAACATTTAGATCTTAAGATTACACTTAGAAATAGTCAGTTAGAGGTTTTTAATAGAAATCGCCATTATGTGATAAAGAATGTAAACTCAAAAATTGATCTTGATAGTAAGAGGGCCATTCGTATCGATATGGAGACGGGCAAATTTGGTGGTACCGCCATAGGGGATGGTCTCGTATTAAAAGGTCGTGTAGATTTAAAGGATGTTTTAAAGCATCGCATGCCTCAACTGGATCTACAATTTGATGTGAAAGGGGTGGATCCATCATCACTAGGCTTTGGTGAAAATATTCATGATGCCATGACCTTGCTTACAAAGGTAACAGGTGATTTTAACCGTCCTTTTGCTAAAGGGCGTGTGACGATGCCTATTTTACGCATTCCTGCACTTACTTTTGAGAATGTAGTAGGAGATGTGACGTACCAAGATGGTATTTTGAATTTTGAAAACGTTAGTGCCAATGTATACAGCGGTAAATTGGAGGCTAAGGGTGTATATAATTTGGACACTCGAGCCTATACGATTACAGGCGTAGCAAAGGATTTAGATAGTAGTGTAGCCCTTAAAGCGCCTGAGTTTCTCGTGCCCGTATCGGCAAATTTGAACTTTAAAAGTGAAGGCCAACCTCGAGACATGGAGGTATGGGGGAACTTCTGGTCTGGTGAAGGGCACTATATGCTGATTCCGATTCAAAGCATTACGGGAAACTTTCACAATAAAGGGCGACATTTATCCTTTAGCGATGTGAAAGTAAATACGAAAATCACCACTATCACTACGGATGCTCTGCGTATCGATGATGGACAGCTCACGATGGGGCCGCTTAATATTACTTCTCACGGAGGCAGTAATTTCATTCTGTATGATGAGTCATTTGATGAAATTGATGAAAATATGACTCGCATTAAAGATGATATGAAACAAGCTAAGGAAAATAGTAGGCGTGCTTCTGACTCTGCAAAAGGCATCGACAAATCTGGCCTTACAGCACCGGACATAAAAGAATCCATGAAGGATTTGAAGCGGAGTATGGATACGGCAAAAGATAGCTTAGATAATCTGTCAAAAAACAGTAAGCAATAAACTGTATTGAGCCGTAAAGGGTGAGAAGAAACAATAAAGTAATAATATAAAGTAACGGAAATAATAAACTAGCAGAAATCAAAAAAGAAGGAAATTCATCATGGTGATGAGTTGCCTTCTTTTAGTTATAAGGTGCTAAATTATATGTAGCTATACGAAAGATTTTATTATCTGTTTAATCCATTAGAGCGTACATATTCGGTATTTTCTGTGTCTTTGGTATCTGTTTTGGTGTTAGTTCGTTTTACCGTAATAAGAGGTTTCTTTTCTTTGGTTTCCTCTTCTTCGTATGGAATTACTTTATCTCCTTGATCCGGTAAGAATGTTTCGATACCGTTTCGTTTGCCTTTTTGCGTGTTAGTGTCAGCGGCCAATTGACTTTGTTGTGGAACGATGTAAATTTCGTCTTTATTGATGGTTACATCATTTAACAAGAGTTTGAATGCGTTCGGACTTACATACAGAATTCCGTCTACCATACGTGCTGCAGGCAGTAAAGATTCGGATGTATCAAGGTTGATGATTTGTAATTTACCCTTGCGCACGACTTGTTTAGAGTCCGGTTGTACCGCTAATGTAGCAATGTTCATGTCGATCAATGCTGTTTTAGTAGGGGCATCCCAAGATACTTTGTAACCTAATGCTTCTGATACTTGACGCAATGCTACGAGTGGTTGTCCGTCAACATAGATAACATTTGGTTTATTATCTATGGGCTCTAATAATATGCCATCTACATTGATATAATGCTGTGTCGTTACTGATGCAGGTTTTTTTAAACTCCGTGTCGTTGTAGCTGTCTCCGTTCCGACTGCTGCCTGGGCAGGTTGCACCATTCCGCTTGTGAAAGCTAGCGCTCCAACGGCTATACCGGATAAAATCAGTTGTTTTAATTTCATGGTAACCTCCATTGTGTATAAAACGTAACGATAAATCATAATGGGTACTATAACATGGATATATGAATATTATATTATAAATTTTAATTTTATAAAACTAATAAAAGCAAAGGAATAAATTTATCGATTTTATACCTAGGCTTGATTTAAAAATATATTTATACCAGGGGCTGTTATAGATAGTACAGTAGACACTAATAAAAATAAATTATCCACTAAATCATTGGATGTTAAAGATGTTGAAAATACGGCAGAATATACGTCTCGTAATTTAGGTATGAGTTATAATCACGTAGGTAATTTTAAGAATCTTAGTAAAGCAGGAAAAGATGCTGTGTGGAACACATTGGGCACATTACCTAATCTGTTACCAGATTCTAGTAAATCTAGTTCTTCCACTACAAAATCTGCTATTTCAAATGGTACAATAGAAGTACGAGACGCTAACTTTAATATGCAAACACTGTCTCGAGATACAAATACTAGTTTAAATAAGCTTGATGAAATCTTTGATAAAAAGAAAATTGAAGAACGTCAAGAATTATCTAAGGTATTTGCAAAAGAAGCCTTTGGTCAATTACATAATTGGAATCCGACCTCAAAAGAAGGTAAAGCGGCAAAAGCAATAGCCCATGGTGTAGTGGCGGAAATATCTGCTCGTATGGCAGGAAATAAACCGGGTAGTGGTTTTTATGCGGGTGCCACCAATGAGGCATTAATTGGAGAAATTCAAAAAATTGCTAAAGAAAAACCTGATGTAGCTCAAACATTAAGTGCTTTACTCGGTGCTGCTGTAAATGGTAGCTTAGGCTATTCCTCTGTAACAGGTGCAGCTGAAGCACAATATGGGACTAAATGGAATCAATATTTAACAACAAATCCAGATACAATATATTTGGCAAAAAAATATTTAAAGAAAAAGAACGGAGAAAGTTTAAGTGAGAGTGAAGTAATATTCCTTTTGGGGGTTTTAAGGAATATAGCTGAAAAAGATAGTGATAAAGCTAAATCCTGGAAGATAATGTCAGAATCATATTGGGATTTATCTCATTGGGAGAATTTTCTTATTTCATATGGCAATTTATCCTATCAAAGTATCTCTGACTTTGAACATCATTATAGTTTATTGAAGAATGAGAAAATTAGACTACAAAAAGAGTTAGTCAAACAAGGATATGAGTTTACTGATGTTGTAACGGCTAAAGATATTTATGTTGATGAAGATAGAAGAGCCTTGGATGAAGCAATAAGATTAGAGAAGGAAAAGGCTATTGATGTTAATAAAGAAAGAGATGTTAATAAACGTCAGAATATAATTCACTACACAGCAAAGGAAGCTGGTATGGCTTTTGAACGTAATGTACTTAAATCTGAATTCCCTGTGTTAACAGTTTTTTTTGAAAAAATGAGAACTGGGAATGGCAGTATGGAAAAGTATAACTCGAAAAGTATTTTAGCAAAAACAATTGCTCAGTCTAAAGGCATTAATGATATTTTAGTTTCTTTGCGTGATGAGAATTTTGATAAGGATACAAATAGTGTTTTAAAACGTATTGATATTAATTTTGCTAAGACTGAGAAGGGTGGCGGATGGTCCGATTTAGGTGCGTCGGTAGGAAGAATGGCTATTAGATTAAAGGTTATAAGGCATGGTGATTATTATGATGTCAGACTTTTAGGTTTCGATAGGTCTAATTATGAATATAAAGAAGATGCTAGTGATATAAGTAATAAGTGGATTAGATGGGCCAATAATTTCTTTTATGATTTACAACAACAAGGTTTAATTACTCCGTTTTCTTTTGAGGTAACTTCTAATTTTTACTTCAATAAGGCTACTGGAAAGGTATATACTAAATGATAATACTAAAATCTTTACTGAAGAGGGTGGGTTATTTTGTAATTATATTTATTAGTATTGTAGCTATATATATAATGACCTATGCTGCGTCTACAACAACTTTTTTAGCTTCTTCTAATTATGATTCTGCTCTCGGTAGGGATGCTGGTTATCTTGATGATATGGATTATGATTTACGTGTTCCAGGCGAAATACTGACTGTTGAAGTTTATAATGACTATGAAATTGCGTGTTTAACATCCTTTGGTGGCATTTTTGTGAATGGTAATGAAGGACGTATTCGATATCTTGTTGAGATCGATGATAGAGCATCTCTTTTAAAAGAAATTGCTTCTTATAAAGACAAAGCAAAGGAGCGACAGGTTGTAGTGCTTGAGGACAATCAATTGTTAAGTGATAAAGAGAAAAAACTCTATCAAAAGTTACTTGATAGAGTTGATAAGCGTCTTCCTACTTATGTAGATGTAAATCGAGAGCCCAAATGGCTTCAAGTACTAAGAAATATAACAGGAATTGATAAAAGCTTAATGTAATGGTTTCCTATATATAGTCGGTTGATGATAATTTAGGCTACGATTTGGAAAGAGGTAGATAAGTGACATCTCAAGATTTGATTATAATATTGGGGGGGATAGCTTTACTTCCTGATTTAGTCTCTGAGTTAAAATCTGGGTTTGTATTTTTTTATTGATTATAGTTTGTATGGGAATTTCTTTGGTTGAAATGTACTTTATGCTTAAAAATGATGAGTTTGAAAGTGATAAAGTAAAGTTCTATCAGTTTAATTTTAAAGCAGGCGTATATGTTTGGTTATTTCTAATGATTATATATATGTATATGTTTTAACCTACTATTAGATAGTATTTGTTATTGATAATAGTAGATCTATTAACTAAGTTTAATGCTAATATCAGGTGCATAAACTCCAAAAGGACGCTATAATTTAATCTTCAGTGGTTTATACTGAGTGATTTAGAACTATAGCGTCCTTTTATATTCCGTTCATTTGAGGTATGAGAGGATGTTACATATATGTCATAGAGATGAGAGCGGTTTTATTTCATGCGAACTGCTTCAGCAAATTCGTATTCGGTCATGAGTTTTTCTTCCAAGATGATTTCTTTGATAGAGTAACTGAGTTTGTAAGCTTCCTTTATCACTTGAGCACTCTTGTCGTAGCCACTGTATGATGTTAGATATATACATTTATAAAAACAGCATTTATCATAAATGGTAATTCGAAGCAACAAAGATACTATGATAATGGAGGCAATCTAATTGTAGATATCGAGTACACACATTCTGGTGATAATCACGATTTCCCACATAAGTATATTTGGTTAGAAAATTTAGGAAGGAGTAAACATAAATGAGTAACTTGGATATTTCTTTGTATGCAAAAATTATTGAAGGCTTGACGTATAACAGGGAATTAGAAATATATTATAATGATTTTACATATGGGATTGTTACTTATGGGGAATTATGGCAATTATGGAAAGATAAAGAGCTTTTGGTTGAATGTAATGATTTTTTACCTTTATTAGAAAATCCATTAATAAATGGTAGCAGTTTGAAGGATATTATAGAGGCGAGAGATTGTGGATTACTTTTAATGTAAAAAACTATCGTAGATATGGATTATAGTCTAATATAATGTATTTCTTATGAATCGATATGCGAATACAGCAACAGCAAATGTTGCTGATTATAAAACCAAAGTAGGCGAAGCTAATATAAGTAAGGGAAATGCAGAGTTAGCTGATTTAGAAAATGATAAAGCTGGATATAAGGCTAAGAAACGTGCTAAAGCAGGTAATCTTGTAAATATTCGTGTAAGTATTGGCTCTAGTAGTAGTCGAAGTGAGTCTTCCTATGAAGCAAATACATTTGATGGGGGGCTCTATTGAAAGTAATGGTGATATTACAATTGAGGCTAATAGTGCAGACTCTATCAAAGGAAATATTAAAGCTGTTGGTGAAACAATTTCCGGTAAAACAGTCAAATTAGTGGCTTCTAATGATGTATCTTTACAAGCGGCAACAAATACAAGTGAAAAGCTTGAAAATGCTAAGAGTAAAGGCTGGTCTGTTGGGGCTAATATTAGTGTTGCTGGTGGCGGTATACTAGGTTTTGATGCTAGTGCTAATGCTGCAAAATAAAAGAGTAATACAAAGGTAACAACACATACTGGTACTATTGTTGTAGGTTCGGATGCTGTTGCTATTACATCTGGAAAGGACACCCATATCAGTGGTTCCAAGGTAATTGGTAAATCTGTAACAGCCAACGTAGGTGGAAACCTTTCCATTGAAAGCTTACAAGATACAAAGACATATGTAGGTGAAAGCTCTAATAAAGGGTTTAGTGTATCTACAAATGCGGGTTCTCTAAGTAATGTATCTATGAGTTCAAGCAAAGGTAAAATGAAAAGTGATTATACAAGTGTTACTGATCAAGCGGGTATATATGCAGGTGATGGTGGATTTGTAATTAACACGGCCGAAACAACATCATTAGCAGGGGCTGTTATAGATAGTGCAGTAGACTCTAATAAAAATAAACTTTCTACTGGATCATTAGTTGTTAAAAACATTGAAAATACGGCAGAATATAGATCTCGTAATGTAGGTGTGAGTTATAATCACGTAGGTGATTTTAAGAATCTTAGTAAAGCAGGGCAAGATGCTGTGTGGAATACATTGGGTAAACTACCTAATCTGTTGCCAGATTCTAGTAAATCTACTTCTTCCACTACAAAATCTGCTATTTCAAATGGTACAATAGAAGTACAAGACGCTGACTTTAATATTCAAACACTGTCTCGAAATACAAAAGAAAGTTTAAATAAGCTTGATGAAATCTTTGATAAAAAGAAAATTGAAGAACGTCAAGAATTATCTAAATTATTTGCAAAAGAAGCTTTTGGTCAATTACATAATTGGAATCCAACCTCTAAAGAAGGTAAAGCTGTAAAAGCGATAGCCCATGGTGTAGTCGCTGCTGTAAATGGTAGCTTAGGTTATTCACCTGTAACAGGTGCAGCTGAAGCACAATATGGGATTAAATGGAATTATCAAGGCGCGATGAAGATTACTGGAAAGATTGTACCAGAGGCCAAATATCAGGCAATTAAACAAAAGGATGGTAGTAATCGTTTCTATAAAGCTATTGATGATATGACTAATGTCGTTGAAGTTAAAGAGTCGGATCTACCTCGAGGCGCAATTGTTTGGTATTATTATGGAGATAATTTTATTGGGGATGGGACTGATATAGGTGAAACATTCATAAAATATAATGGGGAATTACATTCTGTAGAAGGACATTTCAATTTAAAATATGATACACGAGATAACAGTGTTGTATACTCGAAACTCGACCAATCGGCAAGAGAAAGTCTTATAAAAGCAGGGATGAAGCTACATTCAGTTTCAAATGTAATTTATGGTGAAGATAATAACGGTAATATTGATCGCTTTAAGCTTACAGAGACAACTAAACGAGTAAGAAATAAGACTATGGAGCAAAATATCAATACATTTTTGGAGAATAGTAATAAGGAGCATAATGAGGAATACTATAAGATTACCAAATGTACAGTGGGCGTGAACTAGCAAAGGCATGGGAAGCTGATTTAATTCCTGTAGCTACTGGATTAGGTGGCGGACTTGTAGGAAGTGGTGCTGGCCCTGTAGGGGCTTTTGCTGTTGGTGTTGCTGGTGCAACATTTGGCGATCGCATTAAAGATGAAATTAAATTTAATTTGAAAAGGGATGTAGATAAGTAATGTATCAAGATCTGATTATAATACTTGGTATTATAATCCTCATATACAAACTTATTACGCATAAAGGTAAGCTTAGTTTAGCTCGAATTATCTATACTTTTAGCTTAGTACTCGGGTTTGGAATATTTTTCATACGTAATTTAATATCTCCATTTACTATGTTGTTTTGGTGGATATTTTGTATGGGGATTTCTTTAGTTGGAATGTACTTTATGCTTAAAAATAATGAGTTTGAAAGTGATAAAGTAGAAAAATATCAGTTTAATTTTAAAGCTGGCGTATATGTTTGGTTATTTCTAGCAGCTTTATACATATATTTATATATTTTGACCTATTATTAGATACTCTGACCGTACATATAGCAAGATCTATTGATTAATGTATAATGCTAATATAAGGTATATGAATCTAAAAAAGGACGCTATAGTCTAATCTTCAGTGAGCGGTATTACTGAATGGGTTGGAGCCATAGTGTCCTTTTAGTTTTTATGGATTTGATGTTTGAGAGCATGTTATTAGATGCATTAGTTGTTACTAACAGTTTAACTAGATCTGAGGGAGGACTTTTTTAGCACTACGTATGATATAATTTATTTATATTGAATGATTTTGCAGAATTTATATTTTATAGAAAGAGGTTCCTTATGGCATCCGGCAGATCTGAAAAAGAGTTACAAGGGGTAACGATGTTAGGTCACAAGACCGATTATCCTATTGATTATGCGCCACAGGTGTTAGAGGCGTTTGATAACAAGCACCCAGATAATGAATACTTCGTTAAGTTTAATTGTCCTGAGTTCACCAGCTTGTGTCCTATGACAGGTCAACCAGACTTTGCGACAATCTATATTTCTTATGTTCCAGATAAGAAAATGGTAGAGTCCAAGTCTTTGAAGTTATATCTATTTAGTTTCCGCAATCACGGGGACTTTCACGAGGACTGCATCAACATCATCATGAAAGATCTCGTAAAGTTGATGGAACCAAAATATATCGAGGTTTGGGGCAAGTTTACGCCTCGTGGTGGTTTATCTATCGATCCATACGCAAACTATGGCAAGCCAGGTACCGAGTGGGAAAAGACTGCAAAAGAGCGCCTTCACTTCCACGATATGCAGCCAGAGCGTGTAGCATACCGTTAATATGGCATACGAATATTTAACAATGGTCACATCGTTTATAATGTTTTTTATGATCGGTGTGACCTTGTCTATACACCCTGCGTCGATTATGGTAGGGTCAAATACCTATATAGAATCACAAAGCAAATGGACTCGATGGAATGGCTATATTATTTTTGTGTTGCTCCTATTTGTTATGGACCTGTTCCTAACAAATGCTGTATATCTAGCCTTTTACGATATATACGGCAACCTTATGAACATAGGTCATCTTGATGTTGATTTTATGGATATTTTCTTTAGTGAAAGTTTCCAAGTCATTGTAGCTATCATGTTTTTGCTTGTGTTATTCCAAGTTTTGGGGCTTGTCGATGTAGCACATGGTGAAAGAAATCTATCCTTTTACTACAGCCAAGTAGAGTCAGGCAAGGATCAGCCATCTTGGATGGAGCGATACATGGAAGGTGAGAAAGGATCGCTGGGAGCAAGTATAATAGGACTCCTATACATGCTCTGGATGACCAAGAGGAGCATGTGGACATATATTGTCTGCGTTGTGTGGTTCAAGGTTTTAGCTATGCTAGTGAATGTACTAGTCTCACCCGTTATCAATTGCATTATGCATGAAAATAATGAGCTGTCTACGCATCTACTGCTAGATCCTTATATAATTTCCTATGTAGTAGCAGGCTTCTTATGGGGCCATGTAGCGTTGCATCATGATTTTAGTAAACTATCTGGTTTGGCTAAGAGCGTTGCCATATCCTTAGTTCCTCGTCTAAGTGTATTGGTGGGAGCCGTTCTTTTTATTGCTTTGGCTCTAGCCATCATATTGGTGCCTATCACTTGGGATATCGTGGTGGACATTCTTACAAGTAAATAGATGAACCTAGTTATTTCCTGTATTTTGGGGGTTTTAAAAGCTATTCTCATTCTCTTGACAATGGATTAATACAGATGATAGAGTATGGTTGTATTAATTAGAATACATAAACGGTTATATCCCGTGTATAGTGAATAACAAGGTGAAATATAATATCGTCCTTGGGATTTTCCTAAGGGCGATTTTTATCATCTATCGCTAGATGGAGGATTAGATGAGCATAGTAACAAACCAAACAACTGAACTTATCGGTAAAACACCGGTATATCAATTACCAAATACTAATATCTATGTAAAACTTGAGAAATATAATGTAGGTGGATCTGTAAAAGACCGTGCCGTACTCGGCATGTTGCAGGCTGCAAAGGCGCAAGGTCGCATTCACGAAAATAGTATTATCGTAGAAGCGACGAGTGGAAATACGGGGATTGCTCTTGCTATGGTAGGCGCTATTCTACATATTAAAACAGTGATTATCATGCCTGAAAGCATGAGTAAAGAACGTCGTGAACTGATTAAGGCTTACGGGGCACAACTCATCTTAACTCCAAAAGAAACTGGCATGAAGGGGGCTCTTGAACGAGCAAACGAAATTTTAGAGAAGTATCCAAGTGCTTTCACCTTGGGCCAATTCGTAAATCCTGCAAATCCAGATATGCATTACCGCACGACGGGTAATGAAATTGTAGAACAAGTGCCAAATGTCGATGTATTTATAGCGGGTATTGGCACGGGTGGTACTTTCACAGGCGTTACAAGACGATTGAAAGAACATAATCCTAATCTAAAAGCCATTGCTGTAGAGCCAGCGGGATCTCCTGCTATTACCGAAGGTAAGGGCGGCCCTCACAAAATACAAGGTATTGGGGCTGGTTTCATTCCTGAAAACTTTGACCAAAGCTTGATGGACGGCGTGCAAACTGTAAGTGATGAAGAAGCCTTTAGTGAGGTGCAAACCTTTATGCGTGAAAGTGGTATCTCTATTGGTCTTTCCGCGGGGGCGGCCATTGTAGCGGCAAAACGCATGGCTCGTGAATTACCTAAGGCGAATATCGTCGTGATTGCCCCAGATGGAGTAGAGAAATATTTATCCCTTTTGGACTTCGGCAATAATGAATACGTGAAGTAATCGATTTCGAATAGATGAACTAATAGTTTTATATCGATAAAATGCCTTATATATAGGAATATAGACCAAACATGTTGTATACTATATATATCTATTATATGAGTAGAATGAGAGTAGAGTAATTTGAGATGGAGTCACTATGATGCAAGGTTTGCGTGAATTATGGGGCAAAATTCAATATAATATTAAGCGCGTAATGGATTCTGACCCAGCTGCCACAAGTGTGTGGATGGTTATATGGACATATCCGCATATTACGGCGCTGTTCTGGCATTTTTTTGCCCATCGCCTTTATAAGACGGGGTGGCCGACCTTGGCTCGCCGTGTAGCACTACATTCTCGTCATGTGACGGGTATCGAAATCCATCCAGGTGCAACAATCGGTCGTGGTTTATTTATCGACCACGGTATGGGCGTTGTTATTGGTGAAACGGCTATTGTAGGGGATAATGTAACCTTGTTCCATCAAGTGACTTTAGGTGGTATGTCCTCTAAAAAGGTTAAACGTCATCCGACCATTGAAGATGAAGTACTTATCGGTACAGGTACAAAGATTCTTGGGGACATTACGATTGGGGCGCGCACGAAGATTGGCTGTAATCTCGTTATTAAACATGATATTCCTAAGGATATGGTAATTTTTGAAACAGACCCAGAAAATATGTATGTTCGTAAACCTAGTCGCAATGCAACTGCTGCACAAGCAGAGGAGAAGAAAATCCCTGATAATTACATAGAATACTATATTTAATATAGGCCAATATAAATACTATAAAAGAATATATACTATAGATTGATATGAACCTCTAACTATAAGGTAACTAGTAGTTAGAGGTTTTTTGATTGATAAAAGGCTCTATTGTTGTAAGATCTTTGGTTTATTGTTATTGTGAGTTATGTTTTGTACAAGACTGATACATTTCATCGAAATTTTATATGAAAATATTTGTTCATATATTGACATGGAAAATCATTATTGGTAGAATATAAATATAATCAATATTGATTATGAATTAAATAAACGAATTGATGGCATAGAAGCCAACTGTGTTTGTTCTGCTTTTAGAATAAACTATAATTGAGAATTAAGTGGAAAAAGGAGTTTTATTATGAAAAACGTACAACAAGTAAATCAATATTTAGCAGATCTTTCCGTATGGAATGTAAAATTACATAACCTACACTTCAATGTAACTGGTCCGCAATTCAAATCTATTCATGAATACTTGGAATCCATTTATGATGAAGCCTTTGAATACTTTGATGCCGTAGCAGAACATGTGAAAATGCAAGGTCAATTTCCATTGGTAAATTCCGGAGAATACGCAAAATTGACTAAAATCGAAGAATTGGGACAAGAAGACATCCCTCAAGCAAAGGTAATTGATATCCTTCTTAAGGATTTTAAATACATGAATGATCAAGCTGTAGCAATTCGTGCAGCAGCTGATGAAGAAGGTGATTTCTTGCTCGTAAGCATGATGGAAGATCACGTTGCATACTATGTAAAACAAATCTGGTTCATCGAATCTATGCTGAAATAAGACGATTGACAATGCCTTATTGGGTATGATATGATTACCCAGTAAAGCATGGAGGATTACTCAAGAGGCTGAAGAGGACGGTTTGCTAAATCGTTAGGGCGGGTTACCGTCGCTAGGGTTCGAATCCCTAATCCTCCGCCATGTAAAGACCTCACATCACTTGATGTGGGGTCTTTTTGTATAATATAGTGATTTATTATATTATTTATATAGGCCTTATTTGTGAGGATTCGAGTGAGTCCGAGGCCTTATTAGTATTGAATGACACAGGTGTGTAAGGGTATAGAGTTGACGTATGTCTAGGGGTTTCATATAATAGATTGTATAAAATGTAATTTTAAGGAGACTCTTATGAATACAAAACATACACGTCAAATGAATCGTATCCGTCGAGCGTTAGGCATTAGTGCATTGTGCCTCGTTGCGTCTGTTGGCTTTAGTCATGCTGAAAGTATTGCCATCCCAAGTGCACGGCCTATGGTGGATGGCGTAAGTGCTGATGTAGAGACTGTTAATAGTTCTAGTAAAGGACAACAGCATATAAACTCAGATGTTATTACGCCTAATGATTGGACATATACAGCGTTACAAAGGCTCATTAAACATGGTGCTATTACAGATACTCACGGATTTACTTTTGATGGTGCTAGCTATACAAAGGATGAGCTTATGCCGCTTATCGATGAGGTAGTCACAAAACGTGAGCAAATGAACGACAATGATCGAGAGTATGCACTGCGTATTTACCAAGAAAATATGCGTGATGTAATGGATTACCGTATTGCTCGCGATAAAAAAGCTACTAACGAGCGCCGTCAAAAACTAGATGAAAAGCGTGCTGAAAGGGCTAAAAAATCTGGTAAGACCTATCAAATATCCAAGGATCAACAAGAAGCCCTTGATAAAGCTGGCGATGAAGTAGCAAAACCGGAAGAACGGGCTTTAACAGATGAACAAATCAAAGAAAAAATGAAGAAATTCAAAATTGATGATTCTCGCGTTAAGGTAAATAATGAAGTGCGTATTCGTTATGCGGACTCCAAGGATAAAAAGTCCAAAACAGATGCTCGTATGCAGACGGAGATGACGTTCACTCTATAACTCTTAGTAAGGGGTTATAATGATTGATTTTTTAAAGAAACAATTGTTTACTGTCCATCAAAACGGTAAGCAGCAGGTAAGTGAGGTCTTTAAATATATAGGACCTGGTATAATCGTAACCGTTGGATTTATCGATCCGGGCAACTGGGCTGCTAATTTGGCAGCTGGTGCTAGTTACGGTTACGAATTATTGTGGGTAGTCACACTATCTACGATTATGCTCATTTTATTACAGCATAATGTGGCGCATTTAGGCATTGTACGCGGTCAATGCTTGTCGGAATGTGCTTATGAGTTTTTACCACGTTATGCATCTCGCTTTGTGCTTAGCACGGCAGGAATTGCGGCGGCAGCGACGGCCTTGGCTGAGTTTATTGGCGCCGCTATCGCCTTGAAGATGCTCTTTGGTATTCCTATCTTGATAGGCAGCATTTTGACGGCTCTTATCTGTACGGTCATGCTCATTACGAACTCCTATCGTAAATTAGAGCGAATCATTGCTGGCTTTGTATCCCTTATCGCATTGGCGTACCTTGTTGAGGTAAATATGGTCAATGTGGATTGGGTAGCGGCTGGTATCGGTTGGGTGGATCCTAATATTCCTAATACATCGATGCTCGTTATTTTGAGTATATTAGGGGCCGTAATTATGCCTCACAACTTGTTTTTGCACTCTGAAATCATCCAAAGTCGCCAGTTCAATACACAAGATCCAGCGATTATGAAACGGCAGTTACGCTATGAATTCCTCGATACTTTGTTATCTATGGGGATTGGGTGGATGATTAACTCCGCCATGATTATATTGGCGGCGGCTGTTTTCTTTGCTCATGGTATTGAAGTAACAGAGCTTGAACAGGCTGAGGAGTTGTTGCGACCACTCATTGGACCGGCAGCGGGTATTATTTTTGCGATAGCATTGTTATTTGCAGGTTTTGCCTCATCTGCTACGGCAGGTATGGCGGGGGCAAGTATCTTTGCAGGAATGTTTGGCGAGTCTTATGATATGAAAGACTTCCATACGCGATTAGGCTTGGCACTAACATATGTTCCAGCATTATTAATGATCGTGTTTATTACAGATTCCTTCCAAGCATTATTGTTCTCTCAAATGTTCTTGAGCTTGCAATTACCAATCACCATCTTCTTGCAACTTTACATGACAAGTAGCCGCAAGGTCATGGGAGAATACGCGAACCGTAAATTTACAAATATTCTCTTATGGGGCATAGGTATCATCGTTACGATCATGAATATCTACTTATTGATTGTAGGCTAAGAGCATATTCTTTTTTAGTTACCAAAAGGTTTATTATAAAATCAACATTAGAATACAAGATTAGAGTACAACATTAGAATACAAAGGACCGCTACGGCGGTCCTTTTGTCATGTTGCTAACGTATCTATTATGTAAAACGCGTATCTTTGAATACCCAAGAGGGGTATAAAATATGGTACAATTAAGAATAGTATTATATAAGAATAATATTTTTAAGGATAATATAATATCTGTTGGGAGTATTCCTTAGCAGTGTGATATATGGAAAACTAGGAGGTCCTAATGGCAAAGGAAATCAACGTACAAGAGACAATACAATCTGATTTTAGTGTTGTGGTTAACGACATTGCTGAAGAGTTATTAACGCGCCTCAATATGGATGAGGATGGTTCTGTTATCGATATGTTCCAAACAGGCTCTTTTGATCCTTGGCAGTTATTCGTATTTTTTGGTGCTTTAGAAAAAGCTCTTATTGAGTTCAGAACGGATAAACGGAAGAAAACAGTTATCGTTCATGCACAACCTGAGGCTCTTATCGGCATTGGCCGCGTAGTGACACCTGTATCTACTATGCTTGAGCATGTATTGATGTCTCGTTTGAACGATATGAGCGAAGGTCGCTTGGAAACAGGCATGCTTACAGTATCTGCTGAAAGCATTGATTATGAAGGTGTAAATCTTAAAGGTCGTCACGTGGTTATCGTATGCGATCTTGTAGATGAAGATTCTAATTATCTTAAAGAATGCATTAAATTATGTAAAGAATTGAAAGCAAGCCACGTAGTGGCTGTGCCTCTCATGTTGTGGAACCCTGAATTGATCGACAATTTGACAGAGGAATCTATTAAGGCGGAATTATCTCATGAAAATCGTCCTCTCTCCTAGTAAGACAAAAACAATTGCCGATGTTGCTAGCAACGCTGAGGCAGTACATCATGCAGTCCGAGACGGCCAATTTCAGCCGAATATCACGAAAAAGATTATAACTCATGTACAATCTCTCGATGTTGTAACTCTTGGAAAGGCTTTGAAATTAAAGGATGATAAGGCACAGGCTCTCTTTGATTTTTATCAGTCCTTTGAGGCTCATCCCGTAGGTCGTGCCTGTGAAAGTTATGATGGCATTGCTTTCAAATATTTGGACTGGTCGAACTTATCTGACGAAGCCAAGGCCTTTGGTGAAAGCCATCTCGTTGTGTTGTCTGCATTGTATGGCGTCGTTGAACCTAATATGGGGGTGCGCGACTATCGACTCGATATGGTCGATAAGGTGGGCATTAATCTATACGATACATGGCGTGAAGCGGTGGACGCATACTTTCACAAGGAAGATTGGATCCTAAACCTAGCATCTAAAGAATATGCAAAAATGGTGAACCATCCAAAGGTGGTAACCATTGAATTTTGGGAATTACGGGGCGATACGTTTAAGCAGATGAGTACGTCCTCCAAAATGAGTCGCGGTGTGATGGCTCACGAATGTTTAACTCAACAAGTGAAACATGTGCGGGACTTGCCGCGCGAAGTTAATGGATTTACTTGTGTCTCTGACATTGAATCCATTACCATACCAAGCGAATCGATGACGGTTCGTTACGAAAGGAAGTGATTGTTTGCAAGTGCAAGATATTCTTGCAAAAGACCTCGTCGGCGATGAATGGCTGACAGAGGAGGAATTGCGATTTCTTATGTCTGTAACTGATGAAGAACAGTTGCAGTTGATATATAAAAAGGCCTACGAAGTAAAGGCAAAATATGTAAAGCCTGTAGCGTATTATCGCGGCCTCATTGAGTTCTCAAACCGATGCATTAAGAATTGTAATTATTGCGGTATCCGCCGTGAAAATGACAAGACGGAACGCTTTGATATGAATCGTGAAGATATCATCAAGATGGCACAGTGGGCGTACGATCATGAATATGGTTCCATTACACTCCAATCTGGTGAACGCTGTGATGATGCCTTTGTGGACTATGTTGTAGATTTAATTCGCGATATTAAAGCCATCGGAGATGGTTCCCTTGGCATTACGATGTGCGTAGGGGAACAAAGCGAAGAGGCGTACCGCCGTATGCGTGAAGCCGGTGCGAGTCGTTATTTATTACGCATTGAAACAACCAATACAGATTTATACCATAAGATTCATCCTCGTGATGAATTACATTCCTTTGAGACGCGCGTAGAATGCTTACGTCGTTTGCGCCGCGTGGGCTTCCAAGTTGGCACAGGTGTTATGATTGGCCTACCTGGGCAAACCGAAGATGATCTCGTAAATGATATCTTGTTCTATCGCGATATGGATATCGACATGATCGGTATGGGCCCTTATGTGGTGCATCATGATACGCCTCTAGGCCAAGAAGCTTTGGCGATGGGTATCGATGACGAAGCAGGTAAATTGCGTCGCGTTCAACTAGGGCTTAAGATGATTGCCTTAACACGTCTATTTTTGAAAGACGTAAACATTGCGGCAACTACTGCCTTACAAGCACTAGATAAACTAGGCCGTGAAAAAGGTTTAGCCGCAGGTGCAAATATCCTAATGCCTATTATTACCATTCCTGAACACCGTGCGAAATATTTGCTATACGATAATAAACCTTGCGTGGACGACAATGCAGAACAATGTAAAGACTGCTTGACGCGCCGCGTAATGTCCATCGGTGACACCGTAGGGTGGAAACAAAATGGTGATTCTAAACACTACGGCAAACGGACGGGGGAATTTTAGTATTCTATGTTCTAATTAAATTATTTAGTTGACTATATCTTTGCCCTTAGTATTGCCTATATATAGATGGGGCCCCGTTACATAACGACAACTTAATTAAAAAAGACGGCCTATACTTGTTTGCTCCTCGTTCCTGATGTCGCGGCACAAGTACAGACCGTCTTTTTATAACTTTGTGAGGGCACTAGTCCCATCTATATATAGGATATACCGATAAAGTCTTATTAATAATTTAATTAAGTTTAGGATCTACATAGGAATACTAAAATTTTCTTTAGGGAAGATGGGAAGTATTTCTTATAGGGATTATTACATCAATTATTTTCTTTATTATTTGTGTTATTTTTATATTACTTATTGATAGATTTGCTTATTTGGTAAGTAGCTAATTTCATATTATTACATAATCCTCTTTTCTAAGAAAAAAATTCTTAGAAAAAGAGGATTTTTTTATTGTAGTGTCGAAATGTATTAGCAAAGCCGTAATTTGCCAGTAAGGAGGCGATTCCAATGAAAGAGTACAGTAGTGATAAAATTAGAAACGTTGCTGTTGTTTCCCACGATGGTGCGGGCAAAACAGCTCTTGTTGAATCCTTGTTGTTAACTTCTGGTGCGGTTGATTTCGTAGGTAAAGGTCAAGATAATAAACATATTATGGACTTTGAACCGGAAGAAATTAAACGTAATGTAACTATTCAATTGGGCATGGCGCCATGTGAGTGGCATGACCATAAGGTTAACTTCATAGACACTCCAGGCTATAACGAATTCCATGGCGAAGTTCGTGCCGCTTTGCGTGCTTGTGATGGCATGTTGATGGTGCTATCCTCCACATCTGGTGTAGAAACTGACACAGTTCGCGCATGGGATTATGCAGTGGAATTACAAATGCCTCGTATGGCATTTATCAATAAAATGGATGTTGATGGTGCTGATTTCTTTGGCACTATTGAAAGAATGCGGGAATTATTTGGCAAAGGCATTATGCCATTGCAGATTCCTATCGGTGAAGGTGCCGATTTTGAAGGCGTTGTAGACGTAGCGAAAATGACTGCGTTTACTTATAAGGACGGCCAACCAACAGAGGTCGCTGTACCAGCTCACCTTATCGAAAAGGCTCAAGAAATTCGGGAAATGACCGTAGAAGCCGCGGCTGAAGGTAGCGATGAGTTGTTGGAAAAATATTTAGAAGGCGAAGAATTATCCTTAGAGGAAATCCGCCAAGGCTTGCGTGAAGGGATGATTAGTGGCCGTGTGTGCCCAATCATGTGTGGCAGTGCCACATCTCGTATTGGCTTAGATCAAGTATTGGATCGTATGATCCGTTACATGCCGGATGCAACTAAAAAAGTGATGACCGCAACTGAGGCGGAAACCGGCGAACAATGTGTTGTACATGTAGATAAACCATTAACTGCATTCGTATTTAAAACATTGTTAGACCCATTCGCAGGCAAACAAAGCTTTGTACGTATCTTCTCTGGTGAACTGAAAGAAGGGGATCGCCTCTTTGATGTAAACCAAGGTGTAGAAGAAAAATGGGGCAAGATGGTTACCCTTATCGGGAAGCAACAAATCCCTGTATCTGCTGCTAAAGCTGGCGATATCGTAGTGATACCGAAATTGGCCAATGCTAAGACCGGCGATACATTAACGGCTCCTGACTTTAAAGTAACATACGATGCTATTCGTTTCCCTCAACCTTTATATACAGTGGCTATGGAGCCAGTGAAAAAAGGTGAGGAGGAAAAATTAGCTAGTGCTGTTCTTAAAGTGGCGGAAGAAGATCCTACTTGCGTAGTAGTGAAAAATGCTGAAGCTCGCCAATTACAAATTGATTGTATGGGCGAAGTACATCTTGAGCATATTCTCAATAAAATGGACCGTAAATACGGCGTACAAGCTAAACTTGTGGCTCCATATATTCCATACCGCGAAACCATTAAAGGCTCTGCTGAAACCGAGTCTAAGTATAAGAAACAAAGTGGCGGTCATGGTCAATATGGTCACGTTAAGATTCAAGTGGATCCATTATATGATGGTAGCGAATTTGCATTCGTAGACAAAATTTTTGGTGGTGCTGTACCTAAACAATATATACCAGCAGTGGAAAAGGGTGCCAAAGAAACCCTAGATAAAGGCCTAATTGCAGGATATCCTATGATTGGCGTGCAAGTGACACTCCTGGATGGATCTTACCACAGTGTAGACTCCTCAGAGTTAGCATTTAAAGTAGCTACGTCACAGGCTATCAAGGATGTGATTCCTAAGGCGAAACCAGTCCTATTAGAACCAATCTATGAAGTCAACGTGTTTGCACCAGATGCTTTCATGGGCGACATCATGGGTGATTTGAATAGCCGTCGAGGTCGTGTATTAGGCATGGAACAAAGTGAAAGAACAGGTATTTCTGTTGTTAAAGCACAAGTGCCATTGGCTGAAATGTCCGATTATGTGACTGCATTGCGCTCCATTACCCAAGGTCAAGGTGTATTTAACCGTCAGTTCTATAACTATGAGGAGGTTCCCCATAAGCAAGCGGAAGAAATTATCGCTGCTCATAAAACCCAAGACTAAGGTAATGGCCCACATGCTGTACCTAATACAGTTTGAATCATTACAACTGAATAGACAATTGCATAATGTAACAATTTAATACTGTAACAATTTCATAGTGTAATAATTGACGAAAGTCATAAATTTGAATAGTATTTTACTGAGGCCCTCCATATATGTAGCGTATGGAGGGCTTTTACATAAGAGAATAGCTAGTTCTTTATGTATATATGTGCTAACATAAAAGGTAATATAATTGGTTTATTGTGGTGCCATATCCATAGATATTGTGAAAGGATTGTGTATGTTTTTCTCTAGTATTACCGCAGATTATACAAAAATGGGCTATCCTAAAGCCATTGTGCGTGCTTTGGATTTCTTGAAAAATACAGATTTGAAAGTGTTGCCTGGAGGGCGTCATGCCATTGAGGGCGACATGATGTATGCCAACGTAGACGATGTAGAAACAAAGCTATTTGAAGCTACAAAACCGGAATCGCATCGTAATTATGTAGATATCCAATTTATGGTGCGCGGCGAGGAAAACATGGGCTTTTTCGTAGATAAAAATCTTATTAAACCTGTGGAGTCCTATCCGGATCGAGATTGCTATTTTTATCCTAACGAAGCTGTTGATGAAGGGCAAATCCATTGTCCAGAAGGGTATTACACCGTATTCTTTCCCTCTGATGTTCATCGGCCCTTGCTTGCTGTAAACGATAAACCTATTAAAATTCGTAAGGTGGTTGTGAAAGTTCACATATCTTTGCTCGGTGACTAGCATGAAACAATATGAAGTTATTGGTGTTATTATAACTCTATTAGGGGCTGTTTTATGGGGTGTATCAGGTGCATCCGTACAGTTTTTAAGCAATTTTAGAGATATGAATTTGGAATGGCTAGTAACTATGCGATTAATTACAGCAGGTTTACTAACTGTTATTTATGCATGGTTTAGATTTGGAAACTCTATCTTTAATGTATTTCATAGTGTAAAGGATACGCTAGGACTCATTGTTTTTGGCGTATTTGGAATGGCATTATGCCAATATACATACTTCAGATCCATTGCTTTAGCTGGAGCTGGCATTGCAACGGTATTACAATATCTGGCGCCGTCTATGATTATTATTTACCTGCTAGTACGCTATGGTAAACGACCATCCAAGGGGGAAATGGTTTCTGTTATACTTGCCTTAGTGGGGACCATTTGTTTAATGGGCAATGATGATGGCCTTTCTATTGAAAGCTTCCCGATAGCGGTTCTCGTATGGGGGCTTTTATCTGCTGTGGGTGTAGCCGTATATAGTATTTCTCCTGTTGATTTACTCTACAAATATGGCACGTTGCCCATTGTTGGATTCGGGATGTTCATTAGTGGTATTGTAGCCGCTATATTATTCCATCAACCGAATTCATATGCAGTGTGGGACGCATGGACTGTTATTGGTTGTTTCAATGTCATATTCCTCGGGACGATAGTATCTTTCAATGCCTATTTAGAAGGGGTTAAACGAATTGGGGCCGTACAAGGATCTATTTTGTCATCTATTGAACCTATTTCGGCGGCTTTCTTTGGATGGGCTTTTTTAGGAAATGAATTTAGTCTATTAGGGCTAATTGGTATGGCTATGATTATTGCTACCGTTGTTATCATTGCTTGGGATAGACAACGAACTATTAAACGAGAAGTACTGACAAAATTGAATAAAACAATATTAGAATAAATTGATAAGCACACATATATCACAGAAATCGTTTCGTGGTATATGTGTTTTTTGTTATAACATACAGTATATTTTAGATACTGTATACATGCGCCATTTAGTTGACTATTTACCTATCTATTCATATAGTAAATGTATACGTGATTATTAGTTTGTTACGGAGGTATTTATGTCTGTAAAAGATTTCGTGCAACAACGGCGCGATGCGTTAATCGCTATGCGTAGCGACTTTCATATGTACCCTGAGCCTGCTTGGCTTGAGTATCGCTCTGCTGCGAAGGTAGCGGATAGGCTTATTTCTTTGGGCTATGATGTGGCGTTAGGCGCAAATGTACTCGATTTAGACTCTCGCATGGGTTTGCCTAGTGATGAGGTCATGAAAGCTGCTATGGATCGAGCCATCAAAGAAGGTGCAAATCCTGAGCTTGTAGAAAAGATGAGCTATGGTAAAACGGCCATTGTTGCAACTATGAACTTCGGTGGTGAAGGCCCTGTAGTAGCATTTCGTGTAGATATGGACTCTAACGATGTCATCGAAGCTAAAGAGGATAGCCATGTGCCTACAAAGAAAGGATTTCGTTCTTGTCACGATAAGGCAATGCACGCTTGTGGTCATGATGCACATATGACAATGGGGTTAGGTCTTGCCGAATACTTGGCTACTCACAAGGATGAATTCAAAGGCACTATTAAACTTATCTTCCAACCAGCAGAGGAAGGCGTGCGCGGTGCTAAAGCGATGGCGGAAGCAGGCGTAGTAGATGATGTAGATTTGATGTTCGGTATGCATATTGGGTTTAATGAAAAATTATCCAATTGCTTTGCATGTAGTGATCATGGCTTCTTAGCCACTACAAAACTTGACGCGGTATTCCACGGTTATTCTGCTCATGCTGGTGGCTCCCCTGAAAAGGCGCAAAATGCAATGCTCGCCGGCTGTACAGCGGTTCTTAACTTACAAGCCATCGCTCGTCATAGTCAAGGCGCTTCTCGCATGAATGTAGGTGTTTTTGAAAGCGGTACAGGTCGCAATGTGACGCCTGATGTGGCGGTGCTTAAACTAGAAACTCGTGGTGCTACGACAGAAATCAATGATTACATGATTGAACGGTCGAAGACTATTATTAAAGGTGCTGCAGAAATGCATGATTGTACCTTTGAGATCACAAAACAAGGAGAAACTCCGGCAGGTCGCATCAGCGATGATTTAGCTCGTGAAGTACAAGCTATCGTGGAACCACTTGGGATCTTTAAAGAGGTTCCCTTCGATTACAGCGGTGGCGGCAGTGAAGACTGTGCGTACTTCTTGAACCGTGTCATCGATCACGGTGGTAGAGCGACCTATATGGTTGTGGGATCTGCCATTAAAGCACCGCATCACAATCCGCTCTTTGATATCGATGAAGAAGATATGCTAAATGGTATCGTTGCATTAGGTACCATTGCTGCTCACTATTTAAAATAAGCTTTATGTACTAGCATCATATGGTTTGTCAGTAATTGATGTAATAGATTGTGAGGTGTTACATGATTCAACGAGAGCGATTAGTTAAGGATTTTGAGGCTATGGCCCAATTGACGGCTCATGGTGAGGGCATTAATCGCCTTGCTTTCACCGATGCAGACTGGGAGGGGCGTCAATATATTATAGATTGCATGACTGATGCGGGTTTATCCGTTGAAATAGATGATTTTGGTAATGTCATTGGCTATAAGATTGGTAAGAAACCAGATTTACCAGTTGTCATGGTAGGGTCTCATACAGATAGCGTACCCAATGGAGGTAATTACGATGGTGTGGTGGGCGTGTTATCTGCCATTGAAGTAATTCGTAGCATGACTGACGATAGTTATGAACATGACCATACCATCGCTGTGGTATCCTTCATGTGCGAAGAGTCCGGTCGTTTTGGGAATGCTACACTAGGTAGTAAGGCCATGCGTGGTGAATTAAGATTACAAGACTTACACCGATTGGTAGATAAACAAGGAATTTCCTTGTACGAAGCATTGAAAGGTCGCAACTTAAATCCCGATGGGATTGAAGAAATGGAATATAAACGACCTGTAAAGTCTTTCACAGAAATTCATATCGAGCAGGGCAAGGTGCTGGAGCACGAACAGAAAACGATTGGCATTGTAACTGGTATTGCAGCGCCAGAGCGATTCTATGTGACCATTCGGGGCAATGCCGATCATAGTGGCGCTACGCCGATGAACTTGCGTCATGATGCTCTATGTGGGGCTTCAAAAATCATCCTCGGTATCGAGGAGATTGCATCCATGCAAGAGGAGCCACCCGTGGTGGGTACTGTTGGTGTTGTAGAGGTTATGCCTGGCGCGATGAATGTCATTCCTGGTGCTGTAAAGCTAGGGGTAGATATTCGTAGCATTTCTAAGGTAGCTCGCAATTCTGTAGTTACTCTCGTTAAGGAATTTATCGACATTACTGCCGAGAAACGTGGATTATCGTATACAATTGAAACAATTGCACAGGACCATCCAGTGGAGATGCACCCGGCGATGATTCGAGAAATCGAAGAGGCTGTTAAGTCTGTCGGTATAGAGTACATGACAATGCCGAGCGGTGCCGGTCATGATGCGATGCATTGGGCGGAGGCAGTTCCTACGGGAATGATCTTTATTCCATGTCGCGATGGCATCAGTCATAATCCTGCAGAATTTGCTGAAATGGATGATATCGTAACGGGTGCAGAGGTGCTTGACAAGGTGCTTAGGAAACTTAGTTTGGAAGAAACGAAGCTTGTTTAATATACTTTTTTCTATATAGATAAGTAGTTATATAGATATATGATTATACTGTATATATTTGAGTGATTATTTTTATTACAGTTAGGCCTCTTAGGTGTAAGACATAGATAGGACTATTGTATTTAGTATTGTTAGTTGTGTATTGGATGTAAAGTGTTTATAGAGGGGATATAGCTATCTTGCATCCTATGTACACGGATAGGAGAGTTATGGTTATTACAGGTATTGTTATCGTAGTAGCGACGTTTATCGCTATTATTAAACAGTTTGAAACGCGGCTCGTTTTATTATTATCAGGCTTATTAATGTGCTTTATTGGTGGGCAGCTTGGCGCTGGTACGACGGCCTTTGTGAAAGAACTTACAAATCCAGGCCTTGTGCCTACAATCTGTACGGTGTTAGGTTTTAGCTATGTTATGGAATATACAAAATGTACGGAGCATATGGTGTATTTCATTTCTGCAGGCCTCAAAAAGATGACTAAAATCATCATCCCAGGTGCGGTTATTATTACATTTTTAATTAATATTGCATTGCCTACAGCGGCAGGTTGTGCTGCGGCTGTAGGTGCACTCTTAATTCCTGCCCTCATTCGTTCTGGAGTACATCCAGCGATGGCTGGTTCTGCTATCTTCTTAGGTACATGGGGCAGCTCCTTGAGTCCAGGCCTTATGTTTAACCCTCAAGTGGCACAACTGGCGGGGGTAGACGTAATGACAGTTATTGCCAGCTTCTCCATGCAAGCAATTATCGGTATCGTAGTAGCCGCTATTTTGCTTAATATTGTAGCTATCGTTAAGAAGGAGCATACAGGGTATGTAATGAAAAACGATACTGTAGAGGAAGGCAAAGAGTTCAAAGTAAATTATTTCTATGCAATCATTCCAATTATTCCTCTTGTATTACTTGTATTAGGTAGTAAACAGGTAGCGGTGATTCCAGAAATCTCCGTTCCTGTATCTATGCTCATCGGTACTGCTATTGGTATCATTGCCGTGCGTCCTAATGTGGCAGAAGCTGTTAAGAAGTTCTTCCGCGGTACTGGAGATGGTATGTGTGATGTAGTGGGCCTTATGGCTGCAGCAGCATGCTTTACAGCAGGGATGCAACTCATTGGACTTACAAGTGCCCTTATTGATGGAATGAAGAACTCTCAACAAATCGCCCAAATCGGGGCAGCCTTTGGTCCGTTCTTATTGGCGGTTATTTCTGGTTCTGGTAATGCGGCAGCTCTTGCCTTTAACGGTGCTGTCACACCGCATGCAGCAGACTTTGGTTATGGTATTATGCAACTTGGATCCATGGCTCAAATCGGTGCTGGTATCGGTCGAAGTATGAGTCCTGTAGCAGGAGCAGGTATCATCATTGCGGGACTTGCAGGTATTAACCCTATGGAAATGGCAAAGCGCAATGCTGTGCCTTGTATTATTGCGACTGTAGTCATTATGCTATTGTTACTCTAGTTCAATAAAACTATATTGTAAAAGAAAACCCTTCTAGTACTGATTAGATTTTGTTATATGTTTGAATATATAACTGTTACTACTCAGATACATAAGAAGGGTTTTCTTTTGTTTTATATACGTTTTATTTAAGCTTTAAACCAATCCAAAGGGCAGAGATTATAAAGAGACCACCGCTTACCCAGAACAAGGTAGTAAAACCTAGCCAAGCCATTAGGCTTGCACCACCGACAGCACCTAAGAAATAACCAAGAAATAAACTTGATTGGTTGTAGGAGAATACTTGTCCCGTAAACTCACGAGGCGTTTTTGAAGAGAGATAGGTGTTTAATGCCGGTAACATACCACCTAGGCCGAAGCCCTGTAAAAATCGAATAAGTGCTAATTGGTAAACATCAGTAACATAGGCTTGAGGGATGTTGAATAAGCCTACATAAATAAGAGATACGACTAATACCTTGCGAGGCCCAATTTTATCAACTAATTTACCGAGCGGTGAACTACTTATCAATTGAGCAATACCCATAGCTGAGAAGACAGTGCCTGCAATAAATGCTAGATTTTCAGTGTTGCTCGGAACAATACCTTTGATATATACGGAGATAACAGGTTGTAAGGACATGATGCATATAGCATAAATAAATGATGCTATACACAATGCTACAATACTATTAAATTCAGGAATTTGTTCTTTTAGCTTGCTAAAAGACAGTTTTTCAACATTAGGCTTTGGTACATAATTTTCATGGATAAATATAGTGGCTAATAATCCAGCTAAACCCATGAGTATACCAACCAAGATGAAGTCATTGCGAATACCTATAGTATCTGCAATATATCCACCTAATAAAGGGCCGATTAGAGAACCCGCTAGATTGGCCGAAGCTAATAGGCCAAGTGCCCATCCAGTTCGTTCGATGGGGGACTCTGACGCTATTAATGTAATGGTTGCAGAATAAAAACCACTCACTAAACCTTGTATGAGACGAATGATTACAACCCCTTCAGGTGTTGTTTGAAAGGCGAGCAATAAATTACATAAAGCCATACCAAAGCTAGATCGTATTAATGTGATTTTACGACCTTTCTTATCGGCTACACGCCCCCAAAAGGGTGCCACTAAACATACGATTAAATAGGTTGCACCAGTTGCTAAACCTGACCAGAGAGACATAGCCGATGGCGTTTGAACTCCTAAATCATGAAAATATAGAGGGAGAATAGGTGCTAATTGGCTTACTCCAAAGGATGTACAGAATACACATATTAAACTTATATATACCGTACGTTTCCACGTTTCCATGCGAATCCTCCTTTAGTATTGAATGGTAAATATGTGTGGATGTATTGAGATATCTTCATGATATATTTATTGTCAGTATACTACTATCTTTTAAGAGAAAACAATATCAATCGATGAGATTTATATGAATGTAACTTCATGTATATCTCATTTGATTTCATGAAATAATCACCATATAATAAGTACAGAATGTGTATACAGTAGTTATAGAAAGAGCGTGTTTATGAAATATAGACAACTATTGATGGGAATTACAGCTATAATGAGTTTTCCATTATCCATACAAGCACAAACTATGGATCAAATGGAACCGTTGGAACGGGCAAAAGAAGAACAGATAGCGAGAGAGGCGCGGCTAGGAGAAGAACGTATACATGTACAAGAAGATGCTATGCATACTATAGCATCTTCAAGTACATCATTAGATGGTCATACTATACCGGCAGAGCAGCCAGTACAGGTAGGACCATCTTTTTTTGTGTCTCATATTCGCATTGTGGAGGAGCCGATACATGAGGAAACCGTTATATCCCGTGATTTTATTACGTCCTCCACAATGGAGACCACAACTTTCCTGGATAATAGTGTGCCGGCAAGTACGCGCATGATTAAAGGCCCTTTATTTTATGACGCGCAGCGTACATCGTTAGTCATGGATGTACCTAAGGAGTTTTCATTTTTAAGTAAAACGGCACATCCATTTGTCAATCGGGAAATGACTGTTGAGGATATTAATACATTAGCAGAACGGTTAAATATGGCATTAGTTTCTCATGGGTATATCACGTCACGAATTGGTATTCCTGCACAGTCGTTAGCATCAGGGCAGTTACAGTTTAATTTGCAGGTAGGTCGTATTGAATCTGTCGTATATAAAGAAAAGAGTTCCCATTTACCATGGGAAAATGCGTTTCCATTACGTCCAGGAGATATATTGAATATTCGGGATATTGAACAAGGTCTGGAACAGATGAAACGAATCGGCTCCCAAGATGTGTCGATTGAGCTGGAGCCGGGAACCAGACCGCTATCCTCCCGTATTGTTTTACAAACAACAAAACGCCCACCGATTCATGGTGTTATTTCCGTGGATGACTCGGGAATGAAGGATACGGGTAAACTGCAATGGAATGCGTCTATTGGTATTGATCGTCTTTTCAATGCGAACGATGTATTGCGTATCAGTGCCAATCATGATGGTGCTAATGAAGGGTATGTAAAGGGAACTAAAAACCATAGTATTAGTTATTCTATTCCGCTCGGTAAGGATACCTTTAGCATTGGATATAGTCATTTATCATATCATCAATCGATTCAGTCTATAGTGGGACCTGTGATCAGTTCCAGTCGAGTGAAATCCGTTAGAGGCACCTGGCAACATGTGTTCCATCGTGATCGAACTACCAAACGCAGTTGGGACGTGAGTATCAGCAAACGTAACTCACATAATTATATTAATGATGTGGATATTGCTGTACAGCGGGCTGATACGGCCGCTTTGGAAGTGGGGGTGTCGGAACGGCGCTATATAAAGCAAAATACGTTATATTCTCGTGTAGGCGTAAAGCAGGGGGTAGGTTGGTTCGGTTCCCAGCCTGATTTTGGCGGTGGTGCACCTAGCACTCGATTTACCCAACTTCTTGCCGATGTAGATTATCAAATACCACGTCGGTGGGGACATCGGCCGGCCAGCATCACTACATCATTTCACGGTCAATGGACCTTAGGCGGTAAGCGGCTATTTTCTCGAGATATGATGAGTATTGGAAATCGTTATACGGTACAAGGTTTTGATGGGGAACGGACGCTTTTAGGTGAAAGCGGCTGGTATGTACGGAATGAAGTGGCTAGCTATATTCCTCGGCTTCATTCCAGTGTATATGTTAATTTAGATGTCGGTGCAGTATATGGACCTAGTACGGATATATTAACAGGACGAATTATAGCCGGTACGGCATTAGGTATACGCGGTCAATTTAAGTCTGGTTTGTTTTATGATGCTTTTGTCGGTGCTCCTTTATATAAACCGAGCGGATATGTAACTGATCATGTAACGACCGGGTTCCAAGCCGGTATTCGATTCTAAGCATTGACAATACAGTTGTATATGCGTGAATGCAAGCATGATGCAATTGTACTGTTCAGTAGTCGTTATGTGTATTGAACTGGCGGTATGCTATAGTGTATGCCGCCATGATATATACAACGTATAGTGTGTTATTATGTGTGGAGAAGAGAGCTGTATGAAACAGAAATCATTACAATATAAAATTGCTATTTGGCTCACGATGGGATTGTTGGTTGTGGATCCTGTTGTGATGCCTTTTGCGTATGCGGGAAACCCGATTGAAGTGGACCGTCAGGCCCCTCAAGATCGGCAGGCTCAAGTCACTCAGGCCGGCAATGGGGTGACGTTAGTTAATGTAACAGGTCCTACGGCCGGTGGTGTATCTCGCAACGATTATACGAAGTTTAATGTGCCTGAGTCAGGGACTATTTTAAATAATTCATATGGTATGTCCAATACTACGCTCGCCGGTTATATACCGGGTAATGCTAATATGGCTCGTGGTGCGGCACGTGTGATTCTTAATGAGGTAACCTCTTCGAATCCAACTGCTATGAAAGGTTTCATCGAGGTGGCAGGACAAAAGGCATCTGTTGTGGTGGCGAATCCGAATGGCATCAGTGTTGATGGCGGCGGTTTTATTAATACCGATCGTGCTGTATTGACGACGGGGAAACCGGAGCTTACTGCGGATGGTACTATTCAAACCTATCGTGTAGAACAAGGTACCGTATCGGTTAATGGAAAAGGGTTAAACGCCAAAGGGGCTAATGCATTACAAATTCTAACGGAAGCGGCACACATTAATGCCGGTGTATGGGCCAATGAGGCGGATATCCGTACCGGTAAGAATGTTGTGGATGCGAATACGTTAGATACAAAACGTATAGGCACATCCAATCAAGTTGGCTTGGATGTGGCGGCTATCGGTGGCATGTATGCCAATGCGATTACCATGAAGGGTAGTAATACCGGACTGGGTGTGAATGTGAAAGGTGTCGTCAGTGCTGCAAAAGCTACGAATATTACCAGTGATGGTCGTATTGTTGTTAGTGGTGGCGTGACGAGTAACGGTAATACGGCTATATCAGGACAAGCTGTTACAGTAGGGGCATCCGGAATTGTACAAGGTGATGCAAGCGCTACCGTAGAGAGTCAAACGACGGTAGATAATGCAGGTCTTATTAACTCCGGAGATACTACACGTGTGCAAGCGAGTACGGTAGATAATCATGATGGTGGACGTGTGTATGGGGATGGTGTATCTATTAAAGCGAATCAGGTGAATAACCATACAAATCGCGAATTAGAAGTACGCTATCATGCAGCCGGAGACGCATTACAAGCGGCAAAGAAAGCGCTTGATGATGAATGGAATGCGGATATAACCGGGTACAAAACGCAAGAAGAGTTAGAGGCTCACAAACAACGCATTCAAAATCTCACAAAAGCATATGATGAGGCACAAACAAAGCTGAACACTATCGAAACAGAGTTTGCAACACATAAGTCAGCTACTATAGCAGGACGTAACACGGTCGATGTTGAAGCGAAGCATGTAACAAATGAAGGCCGAGGTCTTATATATAGCGGTGGCTCCATGCGTGTAACAGCTAAAGAGGACCTGACGAATACCGGTGCTACCATTAAGTCTGCAGGGGCTATGACAATTGATGTGCCTGAGGTAAAGAATGAGAATGCGGCATTTGGGGCTAAACGAGTTTCTGACGGTGTGACTAAGAATCCGGATAAGCTTAAAGTGAATGATCCAAATCATAAACTGGAAGGGCAAGTATTTGACAAATCGGAGTTCCCATATGCCGATGATAGTAGTGGATACGGTACGCCTCGTGTTATACCGGTACATAGTGAAAAGGATGAAGCGTATAACAAAGAAATGAATAAAGGGGAAAATCGTGTTCATAAGTTCACCATTATTCGTAGTCAAGCTGAACATACGCATACAGACATTACCCATGATGATCCCGGAGTCATCAGCAGTGGAGGTGATATGACTGTATCCGGAGCTATCTATAATACAAATAGCCGTATCGTAGCAGGTGGGACTGTACGTACTAGCGGTAAGATAGATAATCAATCTGATGAAGTCAGTGAAAAAACGATTTCTACAGGTACAACGCAGGAAAGTTATACTAGGCGGGTCAGAAAGTCGCATGGTATAGGACATAAACGTCGTCGCGCTTGGAATGCCGAAGTGTTT
This sequence comes from Veillonella parvula, assembly GCF_032472435.1. Lineage (GTDB taxonomy): Bacteria > Bacillota > Negativicutes > Veillonellales > Veillonellaceae > Veillonella > Veillonella parvula_N. The sequence goes on along the minus strand of NZ_JAWEGM010000002.1, from coordinate 371,262 downwards.
ATGACTCCGTCTATTACCGAACAAAATGTTAAACCTATTGGTGTTATCAAAGACCATGCGGAGGATGCATTGTCGACTTCAACTATTGCTAAGGTGAATGATAGTTTAGATCCGTATGGTTTAGGAAAAGGAAATGGTAAGCGTAGCGGTATAATCGATGGTTTATCATTACCTACGGAATCACTCTATAGAATTCATCCGGAGATTACCGCCAATGCCCTGGTAGAGACAGATCCGGCTTTCACAGACCGCAAACAATTTTTATCCTCTCAATATATGATTGATGCCCTTAATCAGGACCCTGACCGTCGTCTTAAGCGTTTAGGTGACGGTTTCTATGAACAACAATTGGTGAATCAGCAGATTCTAGCTGCTACCGGCCGTCAATATTTGACCGGTTATACAGATAATGAAGCGGAGTATAAAGCGCTTCTTGAGGCGGGCATTGCCTATGGTAAACAGTTTAATTTAACGCCGGGGATTACCTTGTCTGATGCACAAATGCAGGCCATAACGACGGACATAGTATGGCTTGAAACGAAAACGATGGTTGTCAATGGTAAAGAACAGCAAGTTCTCTATCCAAAGGTATATTTAGCAAAACAATCCGCCAAGAGTCTGGATGCTATGGGCGGTCTCATCAGCGGTCACGCGATTGTAAGCGATACAGATGCGGATATACACAATCAAGGTGTGATGACCGCCGATACCATTGTATTGAATGGACAGAATATCCATAATACCGGTACGATTGACGGACGTACTGTGGTGGTTGCAGCGAAGCAGGATGTAAATACTACCGGAGCTATTCATGGGGATACCAATGTAGCAGTTCGTGCAGGCAGAGATGTGAATGTGGGCGCTCGTGTCAAGGCTTTGTCGAATCAGGATGTAGTTCGTCGTCAAGGTACGGTCGGCGTATCTGAACCGGGAGGACAATTATCTATCGCCGCGAATCGTGATATACATCTCAAAGGCGCCTTGGTTCATGGTGGCTCTCTTACAACGATGGATATTACGGCCGGACATGATGTGAATCTCGGTACGGAACAGCTGGCTGCGAAAAAAGATATGACCGTCAACAGCGATAATTATAACCGTACGGAACGTCGTACTGAATTGGGGACAACCATTCTAGGTGACGGTGATGTGGCGATTCGTGCCGGACATGATGTATCTGTTCGCAATGGTGTCGTGAATAGTGAGCAAGGCACAACGACAATGGCGGCCGGACATGATGTGAATGTGACAGCCGGTGAAAGCTATAGCCGTGATGAATATGGTATTAAATATAAGGAAAAAAGCTTATTATCTAAAACAGTGCGTACGCTACGTACTGACCATGAACATACGGGTGTGCTATCTTCGACTATCGGTGGCAATGCTGTCGATATGAAAGCCAACCATGATGTGTACTTAACAGGGGCCAATGTATTGGGTACGAAGGATGTGAACATTACTGCAGGACATGATGTGCACACGGATTCCGGTGAAGAAAGACAGCGCGATGATATCTATGAACACAGCAAGAAAACAGGTATCATGAGCGCTGGGATAGGCTTTACCATAGGCAGTAAAAAAGTAACGGATACACTGGATGGAAAGTATACGAATCAGGTGGAAACGTTAATTGGGGCAGCTAAAGGAAAAGTTGCCATTCATGCGAATGAGGCCGCTCATTTAACAAGCGCTTCTATATTAGCAGGTACAGATGCAACGGTACAGGCGCCGGATATGGTCCTTGACGGCAAACATAATACGGCTGATATAAAACAGACACATGAAGTTAAAACTTCCGGTTTAACTGTAAGCCTAGGGGGCTCTATTGCATCGGCACTTAATGGTGCCTATGCGTTGCAACAAAAAGGAAAAGATCGACATGATAAACGATTGGCAGCCTTAGAATATGTAGAGGCCGGTAAAGAACTACGTAAAGGTCTTACTAATATTAACGAATATAGGGCGTATACGCCGGCTAATGTTGTTAATCATGCAGATAGTTTAATGGATTCCGGACTGCAAAAAATGGATTTCAGTGCGAGACTCGATCGGTTGGCATCATCCGGACAGTTAACTGAAAAACAACTAAAGACCGTAACAGGAATGCGTGACCGGTTCGCTGTAGAAGGTGCCCAGGAGTATCAGACAGGTTTTAATGAAATGGCTGATATACAGGGGGATCAGTCTCAATATAAAGCACAAAAGCGTGCTAAGAAGGATGGGTTGGCTAATATTCATGTCGGCATTGGCTCCAGTTACAGCAAGAGTGTTACTGAATTACACGATCGAGACTATGCAGGTGGTAAGATTATATCCAATAATACTACTTCCTTGCTGGCTAAATCTAATGCACCGGATACCGGAACGATAACCGCTATAGGTGAAACGATACAAGGTAAGACGGTTGATGTAATAGCTGATAATACGATTAATCTACAAGCGGCAACTAATACAAGTCGTAAAACAGAAAATAATGATACGAAAAGCTGGTCCGTCGGAGCTAATATAAGTGTGAATGGTGGCGGTGTGTTAGGATTTGATGCTAACTATAATAAAGGTATGCAACGAGAAAATACCGAGAAAGTATCATACGCACCTTCTCGAATAACAGCTAATACGGTTAAGATGAATTCCGGTAACGATACGAATGTAATCGGCTCTACAGTCAAAGGTGATAGAGTTGTTGCCAGCGTAGGCGGTAATTTATATGTTCAAAGTTTACAAGATAAAGAGACCTATGTCGGAAAACAGAAAAATACAGGATTTAGTGTTTCTACAAATGGGACTCAATTAGGTAGTATCTCCGGCGAGCACTCTAAAGGAGATACGCGTAGTAACTATGCCGGTGTAACGGAGCAAGCCGGTATCTTTGCAGGTAAGAATGGTTATACAATTACTACAAAAGGCACTACCACATTAGAAGGGGCTGTTATTGACAGTAAAGCTGCTGCAGAAAAGAATACAGTATCTACCGGTCGCTTAGTGATGAAAGATATAGAAAATACGGCTGAGTACTCCTCGAAGAATACAGGTGTGAGTTATAACCATATAGGAAACTTTAAGTCGCTGAGCCAAGCGGGACAAGATGCGGTATATAATTCGTTAGGACTTTTACCAAAATTATTACCGGAATCTAAGGAGTCCGCACATAGCACTACCAAATCTGCTATTGCTGATGGTACAATAACTGTACATGATGAATCTGTAGATATACGTTCGATCTCTAGAGATACTGCTAATAGTCTTAATAAACTGGACAAGATCTTTGATAAGAAGAAAGTAGAGGAACGACAGGAATTAGCTCGACTCTTTGCTAAAGATGCATTTGAACAATTGCATTATTGGGAACCGAAAACTAAAGAAGAGAAAGTGGCGAAAGCGATTGCTCATGGTGTAGTGGCGGAAATATCCGCTCGAGTTGCCGGTAATAAGCCGGGTAGCGGGTTTTATGCCGGAGTTACCAATGAGGCACTAATTGGTGAAATTCAAAAGGTGGCTAAGACAAATCCTGCTGTGGCGCAATGGCTCAGTGCCGGGGTAGGAGCTGTCGTTAATGCTGGATTAGGAAAACCTGTTATTACCGGAGCGGCCGAAGCACAGTATGGGACGAAGTGGAATGAGTATCAAACCATAAAGAATATAAAAGAACAAATAGAGGAATTAAAGGCAGGTAAAAGTGTAAAAGTTTATGACCGTGACATAAAGCTAGAGAGTCTTCGAGAAAATGAATGGTTGGCACTATATGGAATTGATCCTATAACTCATGAATATAGATACGTTGCAATCAATAAACAAGGTGAAAGTTATGATATTAAACATTTTGATCGATTTGAAAATGATTATTTTACTAATGTGATAAATACAAATAATTTATTTACTGTCAATAAAGGAATTGTAGCTGGTAGTGGAACGGATATACCAATAAAAAAAACGGATGAATATTTGATTAAGCAATCCTTAGCAGCTAATGTTCAATCTGGTGCTGTTATTAGATATAATCTAGGTGATTATAATGGAAATATTTTTGAAGGTAATTTCTATGAAAAGGTTAGGCCTTCATTTGCACGTAAATTACAGGGAGCGGCTGTTGATGCTAATATAGATAGAATTGACTTAAGACATACTTATCCTAGTTATATTTTGATGCGTTTAAAAGATGAAGGTCGTATTTCACAAAAGTTTGCTAATGATTATAAGGTTAACTTCCAAAATAATAACTTTATTTTGCAATCGACTAAATCTCCTAATTATAAGTTAGCGTTAACTAAAGAACAAGCTTATAGAATTATTGGTACTAGTGATTATTATAGAGAACTTGAAAAAATGACAAAGTTGGGCGCTAATCAAGAAGGATATTTTGGTCTTGGAGTAAAACATGGTAAAGGAGAAGTTGATTTGTCTTTAATTGAGGGGATGAATCAAGATAATCGAATTTTTATTGGGGGAGAATTAAGATTAAAAGGGAGCGTCACTGCACGAGATATTGTCAACCTTTTCCAACCTAAAGAAATGATAACTGGAGAGAAAGTAACGGCTAAATCAATTCTAAAGGCACCACTTGTACCTGTTATGGGACGGAAAAGAAATGATTATTGGCAATCTGGTTTTAAGATAGATAAACCGATTTTGAAAAGATTTCCTGGTGGAGATACTCTTATAGAAGTTGATGTACCTATTGCTTATAGAACAGAAATCGAATCTGTTGCAACAAAAGAGGCTATATCTGCAGTTAGAGAAAAGACTAATAATGCTAAAGCGGAAGAGTTAGTTGCCATGGCATATCATAATGCTCATCCAAAGGAAGGTAATTTTTACTACGATGAAAATAGAAAAACAAAAAGTTTAATAAAAAAAGTTGATAGTGTCACTCATAAATATGAAATTCTTGATAGCGATGAACATTGGCATGTTCTTCCAACTAAGGTTTTTGATGATATTTATAGAAATAATAGAGTGGATGAAGAATGATGAGACAGCTTTTATATTCTGAATTAATAAATTTTAAGTTTGAATTATTAGCAATAATTCAACGGTTAGAGACGATCAAATTATTTACAATCAATATACAGACATACCTTTCTATAAACTTATTGGTGTTTATTGGTATAGGAATAAATATCTTTATTTTATCCACTCTTCCGGAGATAGTATATACTCAAGGAATTTATGACATTATATATTATGTGGGCACAGTTATTTATGTTCTTTTTGTAGCTTTTACAAATTATGCTAGCTTGAAATATTATAAAAAAGAACGATTTAATTGGTTAAATATCATAATTACTGTGCTTTTACTATTGATATTATTGGGTGGAAAGCATTTTGACCTTTCTTATGGAAAAGCTATTTTTGAGTCCAACAATATTATATTATGGGGTGTTGATGTACCAGATTTATTCTATCCATGTCTTTTGTGTTCAATGTTGTTGTTTTCTGTAGTACCTAGGAAGTTTTGGTTAAGAGATAATACTGTTGAACTTAAGGGAATAATTTTTGATAATAAGGTTATAGATGTACTCTGGGGTGAGCGTAATGATTTAACTACCTCTCAAATTAAAGCTATAAGCTCTTTTTATAGTCGCCAAGATAAAAGGTCTCTTTTAACAAATCTTTATAAAAGCATATTAATTGATAGTCTTTGGCTTAATGGACGAAGCACAGTTCGTCAATGGAATCTGTTCAATGTATATTTAGCGTTTATAATATACAATATGATATTAAATTATAATATCGAAAACTATGCTTTGCGATATGTTCTATACTTTTATCTTATATATACTATTATTGTAATGATCTGTAGACGTTTGAAAGATAGTAATAGTAGTATATTTTGGATTGTTGTTTTGTTTGTTCCTATCATCAATATATATGTATTGTATCTGTTGTATAATAAAACCTCTGCGTTATATGATAAAGAAAGTAATAGTATTTTTTATTATGCATTATGATACATAAAATATGATATATAAGATTGTATGTTAAAGATCTTTCTATGGCTGAACAACAATCAGAAATTAAAACTTCTTGACTTTCATTCTATAGAAACATTATAATCAGATTATAATTTTATACTCGCCTGAAAGAAACCGATGAGGTGGAGATAAAAATAGGAAATGCACTCACAGAGAGCGGGATTAGCTGAGAACCCGTAGTACGCAGCTTATTAAATGGACCACCGAGGGCGCATGGAAAAGAATGAACTTTCACAGTCATTCCTAGTATGGTGCGACGTCACACGAGCGTTAGTCGTGAGGGATATGTTAGTATCCTGCGAAAGGGGAATGCACTGCATTCAAACAAGGTGGTACCGCGATTTATAGCACATACAATCATATTGTAATAATAGAACTATAAACTCGTCCTTGACGTTATATTGTCATGGGCGAGTTTTTTTATTGGCAAATGCCAGATGGAGGTTCTCATGATTTTTCCTAGTTTTGACCGTGTGAAAGCTATCGCACCGGGCTACGATATCGTGCCTGTATATATGGAAATTTTATCCGACGTACGCACACCGATTAGCGTGTTGAAAGCGTTAAAACAAGTGAGCAGTCATACGTACTTGCTTGAAAGTGCGGATAACAGTAATCATTGGGGCCGTTATTCCTTCTTGGGCTACGATCCTAAGATTGAGCTATTCTGCAAAAATCATAAAATGACCATCAAAGACGGTACGACACGTACCTTTGAGTGCGCTGATCCTGCCGCAGAGATTCGCAATATTTTAAGCCAATATAAAAGTCCTCGTTTAGAAGAGTTGCCAACTTTTACAGGTGGATTTGTAGGGTACTTCGCATGTGAATATATTCGCTACATCGAGCCAACATTGGACTTTCCAACGCCGGATGATGACTCTGCCATGGTAAATGATGTAGACCTTATGCTCTTTGATAAGGTTATCGCTTTTGATCACTATAAAAATAAAATTTACTTGATTGCCAACATCAGCACAAATGACTTAGAACGCAACTACAACAAGGCTGAGCTCGAATTGAAAACTCTTGCTGATCTCGTTGTAAACGGCAAAGAGGCGGATGTGCCAAAAGGCGTTCTTAAAACAGAGTTTACCTCTGAATTTACAAAGGACGAGTTCGAAGCAGTTGTTAAAAAGACGCAGTACTACATCAAGGAAGGGGATATCTTCCAATGTGTTGTATCTAATCGTCGCGAAGCTGAGTTCGAAGGCAGCTTGTTAAATGCGTACCGCGTATTGCGTACGTTGAACCCATCTCCATACATGTTCTACCTATCTGGTGGCGATGTAGAGCTTACAGGTGCTTCTCCAGAGACATTGGTAAAATTGACGGACGGTAAGATGTACACCTTTCCAATTGCAGGCACTATGCGCCGTGGTAAAAACGAAGCAGAGGACCTTGCCATAGAGGAAAAACTCATCAACGACGAAAAAGAATTGGCTGAACATAACATGCTTGTTGACCTTGGCCGTAACGATTTAGGTAAAATTTCTAAATTTGGTTCCGTAAAAGTAGAGGCCTTACATATGTTGCAACGTTTCTCGCATGTTATCCATATTACATCTACTGTAAGTGGTGATATTCAAGACGGCAAAGATGCACTCGATGCTATCGGGGCTACCTTGCCGGCAGGCACATTGTCTGGGGCTCCTAAGATTCGCGCTATCGAGATTTTACAGGAACTTGAAAAAAGCCCACGTGGCGTATACGGCGGCGCCGTAGGTTACATCGATTTCTCCGGTAACATGGATGTATGTATCGGTATCCGCATGGCCATGAATAAAGGCGGCAAGGTCTATGTTCGCGCTGGTGCAGGTATCGTTCGAGATAGTGTTCCTGAAAGTGAATACAACGAGACCTTGATAAAAGGTCAATCCATGATTTCCGCAATTACAAATGCACAGGAGGTAGAATAATGGTACTCCTTATAGATAATTACGATAGCTTCTCCTTTAATTTATACCAATTAGTAGGCTCTATCGATCCAGATATAAAAGTCATCCGTAGCGATGAACTAACAGTTGAAGAAATCCGCACTTTGAAACCAGACTATGTGATACTTTCACCAGGACCTGGCAGACCAGCTGATGCGGGTGTATACGAAGACCTCTTGCGTGAATGTAAAGGGGAATTCCCAATCCTCGGCGTATGCCTGGGACACCAAGCCATCGGCGAAGTATTCGGTGGCACCGTTTCCTACGCTAAACAAGTAATGCACGGCAAACAAAGTGTAGCCAAACAAGTGAACCCATCCAAAATTCTTAAAGGTTTGCCTGAACAATTCGAAGTCGCTAGATACCACTCCTTGGCGATTATCGACGAAACTATGCCAAGTGAACTCATCGTCACATCCATTACAGACGACGGCGAAGTAATGAGCGTGGAACACAAAGACTATCCGATATATGGCGTTCAATTCCATCCGGAATCCATCATGACACCGGACGGGGAACAAATGATTCGTAATTTCTTAGAAAAATAGCTACTGTCTAATTTAGGTATTCGAGGGGCTATTCTTAAGCATTAACACGTTGAGGCAAAAATAAGAGCTCTCGGAACTCCGATGGACACCAACCCCACTACGTGGGGCCGCCAAGTCGTTCCTTAAGACCTTATTTCCTGCCAACTCAATTTTGACAATATCTAATAATAGCCCCTCTACAATACATAACATGAACTGTAGATATATTTTTCTAAAGAAATATGCGAACCAGAACCCCTTATGTAAGAAGTGGTGGTGCGTAGCACCACCGTTCCCACCCCATATAAAGAAATGACCTGTGCATTACTTCATATAATGCGCAGGATCATTTGATAATAGTTTGTTTGAGGGATATCTATTAAATTGGTATGATTTTATTGATAGGTGCGATTGGGTTATGTGCGAAGCCGACTTGGCGCCCCGCATAGCGGGGGGTGGCCACTTGGAGGCTGAGGGCATGACCCAATCGTTACCGACTAGGTAGATAGGGTATCAATTTAATAGATATCCTCAAAAGGAGATTTAAAATGATTAAAGACGCATTATATGCAGTAACGCATGGTCAAGATTTATCCTACGACCTTGCTAAAGATACAATGAACAAAATTATGAGCGGCGAGGTACCCGAGGTTCCTATGGCTGGTTTCTTGTGCGCATTGGCTGCGAAGGGCCCTACTGTAGATGAGGTTACGGCCTTTGCTGAGGTTATGCGCGAGAAGGCTGGTTCTGTACCTCATGAAGGTACAGTTGTAGAAATTGTAGGTACTGGCGGCGACGAAGCGAATACGTTTAATATTTCTACCACATCTGGCTTTATCATTTCCGCCGCAGGCATTCCTGTAGCAAAACATGGTAACCGCAGTGTATCTAGTAAATGTGGTGCTGCTGACTTAATCGAAGCGTTGGGCGCTAAATTAGAGCTTAACGGCGAGCAAAACGAGGCGGTGTTGAACAAAGCGAATATGTGCTTTATGTTTGCTCCTGTGTATCACCAAGCTATGAAATATGCAGGTCCTGTACGTAAGGCTTTGGGCGTACGCACTGTGTTTAATATTCTTGGACCTTTGGCAAACCCAGCAGGGGCTACTGTGGAGTTGATGGGCGTTTACGACAAATCCTTAGTAGAACCATTGGCTCGTGTATTGGCTAATCTTGGGGTTAAACGCGGTGCTGTGGTACACGGTTTTGACGGCCTTGATGAGATTACGGCTACCAATAAAACCTATGTGTGCGAAATTAATAATGGTACTTTCACAAGTTACGAATTCGATCCTAAAGAATATGGTTTTGAATATGCTGATAAAACCGAGCTTGAAGGTGGCGATGCTACAGTGAATGCTGAGATTACTCGCCGCGTTCTCGGTGGTGAGCAAGGTGGCAAACGCACTGCCGTTCTTCTTAACGCAGGCATGGCGATTTACCTTGCAAAAGAGGACCTTACACTAGCAGAGGGCATCGAAGAGGCGAAACATATAATCGATTCTGGTAAGGCGCTTGCGACAATGGAACAGTTTGTGAAAGCAACCCAAGAGGTGTAATCATTGATTTTAGATAAGATTATAGAGGCTACCAAAATTCGGGTAGCCCAAGAAAAACAGGTGGAGTCTCCTGAGGCTGTAAAAGCAGCGGCTTTAGCGTTACCATCTGATACAGGATTTCCTTTTGAAGCAGCCCTTCGTCAGCAAGACTTCAACTTTATTTGCGAAGTAAAGAAGGCATCTCCATCTAAGGGAATCATTGCTGAGGACTTCCCATATTTAGACATCGCTAAAGAATATGAGGTTGCTGGTGCAGCGGCTATCTCTGTATTGACGGAGCCAGACTTCTTTAAAGGCGATAAAAAATATTTGCAAGAAATTGCAAGCACCGTAAAAATTCCCGTGCTTCGCAAGGACTTTATCATCGATGAATACCAAATCTACCAAGCGAAGGTTTGGGGCGCTAGTGCCATCTTATTAATCTGTGCATGCCTCGATGTGCCAACATTAACAAAGTTCCGTGAGCTAGCTGATTCGCTTGGATTGTCCTCTTTGGTAGAGGCTCATGATGAGCACGAAGTACAAATGGCCATCGATTGCGGTGCGCGTATTATCGGCGTTAACAACCGCAATTTGAAAGACTTTACTGTAGATGTACAAAACAGTGTACGCTTGCGGAATCTCGTTCAAGACGATGTGATCTTCGTATCTGAAAGCGGCCTTGAAACACCAGAGGATATTCAAGTGTTGCGCGATAACAATATCGGCGTAGCCTTGATGGGAGAAACCTTTATGCGTTCTCCTAACAAGGTGAAGAAATTGGCATATCTCTATGGTCCAACCTACTACACACCAAAGGTTAAAATGTGCGGCATCTCCAAAGTGGAAACAATCCCTGCTGTAGTAGAAGCAAAACCAGACTACATGGGCCTTGTATTTGCACCAAGTAAACGACAAGTCACTGTAGACCAAGCTAAGATTTTAGTAAGTGAGCTACACAAACAATATGCAAATCGATATAACAGAGACGCTGTCCAATGGAGTAATGATGTAATACAAGTTGGAACCATAACTGACGCATTGCAAGAAGGAACAACAACTGGTGATGCGCATGAAGGGATGCTGACTAGTACAGAAAATGCAAGTCCGACGCTTATACATCAAGAAGCTATTAAAACTGTCGGCGTTTTCGTCAATGAAACGCTAGATAATCTCGTTAGCATTGCTACAGAAGCCAATCTTGATGTGGTGCAATTGCACGGTGATGAAGATGAAGCTTTCATCCAATCCTTAAAAGAACGTACTAATGTAGAGGTTTGGAAGGCTGTTCAAATCCGTAGCGCTGCAGATGCAGAGGCGTGGATTGATAGCAGTGCGGATATGCTATTATTTGATGCGTACCACAAAGATGAGCGCGGCGGTACAGGCGAAGTATTCGACTGGTCTTGCTTAGATGAGTTTGAACGACCATTTATGCTCGCTGGTGGTATCGATAGCACCAATGTGGCACGTGCCATTCGTACGGTTCGTCCGTACGGCATCGATATCAGTAGCGGTATTGAAACAGATGGCGTGAAGGACGATGAAAAGATTAAAGCTTTCGCCAACATTGTGAGAACAATAGCAATGCCATAATATGGCGTGCTAGTAGGAATGGTATATAGAAAGGTAAGTTATATGAGCGAACAAAGACATGGCTATTTTGGCTCCTTTGGTGGCCAATTTATGCCAGAAACATTGATGAATGCAGTCATCGAATTGGAAGAGGCGTACAACAAGTACAAAGATGATCCTGATTTCGTACACGAACTTGAGGATTTACATAAAAAATATACAGGTCGTCCATCCCTGTTATACTATGCAGATCGCATGACAAAGGACCTTGGGGGCGCCAAAATCTATTTAAAACGTGAGGACTTAAATCATACTGGTTCTCACAAGTTGAATAACGTAATCGGCCAAATGTTATTGGCAAAACGGATGGGTAAAACTCGTGTTATTGCTGAAACTGGCGCAGGTCAACACGGCGTGGCAACGGCTACCATCGCTGCGTTGATGGGTATGGAATGTGAAGTATACATGGGTGCAGAGGACTGTGAACGTCAAGCACTTAACGTTTACCGTATGGAATTGCTAGGCGCTAAGGTGCATCCTGTAACAACGGGGACTAGTACATTGAAAGATGCGGTTTCCGAAGCATTGCGCGAATGGACAAACCGCATGTCTGATACGCATTACGTATTGGGATCTGTGATGGGTGCTCACCCATTTCCTATGATCGTACGCGATTTCCAATCCATTATCAGCCGTGAAGCGCATGAGCAAATCCTCGAAGCAGAAGGAAAATTGCCAACAGCTGTTATGGCTTGTGTAGGTGGCGGCTCTAATGCGATGGGCATGTTCTATCACTTCATTCCAGATGAAGGTGTTCGTCTCATCGGTTGTGAAGCGGCAGGTCGTGGTATTGATACAGAAGAACATGCGGCGACAATCGCAAAGGGGTCCGTTGGTATCTTCCACGGCATGAAATCGTACTTCTGCCAAGATGAAGACGGCCAAATTGCGCCAGTATATTCTATCTCTGCAGGTCTTGATTATCCTGGTATCGGTCCTGAACATGCGTACTTGCACGATAGCGGTCGTGCTGAATACGTGCCGGTTACAGATGACGAAGCAGTCGATGCCTTTGAATACTTATCTCGCTTGGAAGGTATTATTCCTGCGATTGAAAGTGCTCATGCGGTGGCACATGCACGTAAAATTGCTCCTACTATGAGCAAGGACGATATCATTATTATTTGTTTATCTGGTCGCGGTGATAAAGACGTGGCGGCTATGGCGAAATACAGAGGGGTGGATCTTCATGAGTAAAATTAAAGACGCTTTCACAAAGGGCAAGGCATTCATCCCGTTCATTAGCGCTGGTGACCACGGTATTGAGAATACAGAACGTTATATTCGTATTATGGTGAAAGCCGGTGCGGACATCGTAGAAATTGGTATTCCCTTCTCTGACCCAACAGCGGAAGGCCCAGTTATTCAAGAGGCGAGCACGCGTGCTCTCTCTACAGGCGTAAAAATCAATGACATCTTCGATATGGTACGTCGTTTACGTACTGGTGATGATGCGGTGACTATACCGCTCGTATTCATGACCTATTTGAATCCCATTTACGTATTCGGTCGTGAAAAATTCTTTACCCTCTGTGAAGAGGTGGGAATCTCTGGTGTTATCGTGCCAGATATGCCGTTTGAAGAAAAAGGTGAGCTCGCTAGTGTGGCTCATAAGCATGATGTTGAAGTGGTATCCTTAATTGCGCCAACATCTGAAAACCGCATCGAAATGATCGCCAAAGATGCAGAAGGTTTTGTATACTGTGTATCTTCCCTTGGCGTTACAGGCATGCGCAGTGAAATTAAGACGGATATTAAATCCATTGTTGAAATGATTCGTAAATATACGGATATCCCTGTAGCTGTTGGTTTCGGTATTTCCAAGCCAGAACAAGCAGAAGCCATGGCGCGCGTATCCGATGGAGCCATCGTAGGCTCTGCCATCGTTAAAATTGTAGCAGAACATGGCGAACATGCGGACCAAGCGTTGTTTGACTATGTACAATCCATGAAACAAGCTGTTCTAAAGGCTGGCGCATAATATAATAACTCATATAGGCTTGGGAAAAATTATATAGGGGATAACACAAAAGGACGTTATACAATGTATAACGTCCTTTTCATTGGTTGGTTAATTTAGTTTTGTGTTTTTAGGGCTAGTAATATGTATTATGCACAAGGCTTAGTCATTGGAGGATTCAGAACGTTGATGTTGTTCACTGCGTTTTGCTGTTGCATTTTTATCATGCTTTTCACGTTCAGATATTCTATGCTTTCTGTGCTTTTTCTTTTTATCATTTACTTTGTACCATGGATGAGCGCTGCTATCTACTGTGCCATCATCATTTTTTACCATGCGATGATTTTCACCGATTTTGAAGTGGTAATCTTTGGCTTGGGTTACATTGGCACCAATACCAACTGTTAAGAAGGCACCTAAGCTGGCCAAGGCTATTGCTTTCATTAATTTAGCTTTCATAATTATCTCCTGTATAATTGATTGTACGAATTTTAGTTGTAAGAAATATATCTGTAGTATAGGCATATTTCATGAACAAAAAATGAATCAACTAAGTTGATAAATCATAGTATAATAGGAATATCTATATATATTTATTATCTAAGATTATGGTAGGAGTTTTATGAAACAGAGAGTATACGAAATCCTCTATCGTGAGCTAGTGGAAAACTATGCAAACAGTAAAGGACGTACAAATACAGCCGATTTTTGGCTCACCATAAGTGCTATATCCTTTGTATATGGCTTAATTATATGTATTACAGGTCTTGCAACCTACATACCGTACGGATTTCTTTATGCTGTCTCTATCGGTGGCGGCGTATTAGTTGTATTGTCCATCCTGTTATGCTTGCCGAAGATTATGTTAATGGCAAGACGGTTACGAGATTCTAATAATGATCCAACGTTGATGATTTTACTATTGGTTCCTATTTTAGGCTGGCTTGCATTATTGTATCTATTCTGTAAGCGCACATCGCCTGTATCTAATGAATTAGAGGAAAAACGTTCCGTTTCGGGCCTCTTTATTGTGTCCATATTAGTATTAGGATGCCTAGCCACTAGTGCAGGTAGTACAATGATTAATCATAATTTTATGGTAGAAGAGACTGCTTATGGCAATTTGGAACCTAGTTCGTTAACGAAACAAGCAAATCGTCTTTTACAAAGTGAAACGGCTACAACAGAGGGGCGTACTGTGGTAAGTAATTATTATGAAGCCCTCAACAAAAAGGATTATCATGGTGCATATCGTTATTTGAGTGCTCGTGCTATGGAGCGATATGGTACCTTTGAACTATGGGAACAAGCCATGACTAAGGAAGAGGTTCCTAAGGTGAAAGCGATACAGCTTGACTATGTTTCCCAAGACCAAGATGATGATATTGTTGTAAACTATATGGGCTTTACCATTACCTTTGAAGATAATCTAGAGCCCGTATTAGTTCGTTTGCATAATGAAGGCAAAGGCTGGGGCATTGTTGCTATTGAAGCCGCGGAGGAGGATTAGGTTATGTCAACCATAAATATATATGATTTGAATTATACCGATGCCTTCAAATTAGGCATTAGAAACTATGCTAATTTTAATGGTCGTGCTAGTCGTAGTGAATATTGGCGATTCGTGGCAGGCGTTACGTTGATACAAGGATTACTTGGGATTTTGGCTTTACTATGTAGTAACTTGGGCTTTCCTAATTATGAAGCGCTTATCGATAATGTTACTGTAGGGGTATCCCTTTTCTTTATAGTTCCCAATATAGCTATCACAACACGGCGTATGCATGATATTGGCCGGAGTGGTTGGACGCAGTTAATCTCATTTATTCCTGTTATAGGATTCTTTATATTTCTCATTTACGAATTGCGTCGTGGCGATCAAAGAGAGAATTCATATGGTGAAAGAACCGGATATACACCTATTACTCCTGAGGTTAGCAAAGCTACTGGTCTAGAAGAAACTCCATCCCGTCGCCAAGATTGGGCGATGGGGATTGCTATCTTTATTATCCAATCTATTATTATTGCTGATATCATTAGAGAGATATTATGGTATGGTATTAATGGAAATGGATATATGTAATAAAGATCTGCATTTATTAACAATCTCATTATTTTATTTTATAAAAGTTTAACATCTCCTTTATAGACAATATAACACTTTGTAGTAAAATGAATTTCAGATGAATTCAAAAATATAGATATTAATAAATAAAAAATATCTAAGTTCTTATATGTGTTAAGTACCGCAGGACTTCGTAATCTTTGCTGATTCCTGTTTGTAACTAGAAGGAGTTTATTATGAAATCTTGTCCCTATTGTGGACATGAAGTGTTAAAAACAGAGTGTTACTGTCCAGAATGTGGGCATGTTAGTAGGCCACAAATCTCGTTAGATAAATATAATCTAGGCTTGATTGAAAACTTTAAACAATGTTTGGTTTATAAATATGCTGATTTTGATGGTCGTGCAAGTCGTAGTGAATATTGGCATTTCTTGTTAGTCTATCAATTGTTGTTTGTGGCCATTCTATTTACTTGTGCTTTTTTGAGCTATATTAGCCCACTATCTAGCGTAGTAGGCGTAGGTTTTGGCTTGGTCATTCTTGTTCTTTTGTCCGTGATTATGGTTATTCCTGGTGTGGCCGTTTCAGTACGACGTCTACACGATCAAGGCCGCTCAGGGGGCCTCGTATTTATTGGATTCATCCCTGTGATAGGGACTATTATCCTGTTGATCCTTATGGCTCTGCCTGGTGAAAGCCAACCAAATCGCTTTGGTTCCCCTACAGGTCAAGTAGTTGTAACAAAACAAATGGCCCGTGAATTAGGTCTTATTGATACTACGCCATCTATGGGACTAACTGCAGGACTATTCTGCGCTATCTTTGTGCTCTGGTTCTTGGTGGACAAACTACTTATGACTAGTGCGATGTAGTTTATGATGTATCCTATAATGAAATATAAAGCATAAGTTATTCCCAAAACATATAGACATTCATTTTCAAAATCGTCAACAGTAATGATATAATATTTTCAAGAAGAATTTATTTGTTATTTCTAGAGGAGAGAAGATTATGACTGATTTGTCTATCAAAAATCTTTCGTATGTAGATAATTTTAAACATACGATTATGGGTAATTATGCTAATTTTAAAGGTCGTGCAAGCCGCAGTGAATATTGGCGTTTCTATGGTATCACAATTGTTATTGCTGGTATCTTCAATGTATTGAGTGCTCTTGTAATGGATACTGCGCTAGCAAGTGTTGTAGGTCTTATTTCTATAGTATATAATCTTGCAATTCTATTGCCTTCCATTGGTCTTGCTGCTCGTCGTTTACATGACATTGGTAAAAGTGGTTGGATGCTTTTGATTAGCTTGATTCCATTTGGTATTATCTATATTATTTATCTACTCGCTCAAAAGGGTGATGAAGGTGATAACCAATATGGATCTCCAATGAGCTATGAAGTAATTACTGCTGAAGAAGCTGCTCGCACTGGTCTTAAAGAAACTCCAACTGACGACATGGATCGTAAATTCATGTACGTGTGCATTGCAATTATTATTCTTGAACTAATTCTCATGAGTGCTATTTAATAATTGTATATACAATAAAGCCTACGTAAGTAGGCTTTTTCTTTTGCTTAATAGGGGATGTAGGTTCTGTTAAATTTAGAAATGAAATATTTGACAATTTCCCCGTTTGAGTCCTATAATTATCTATTATATGAATATTGCGTTGAAAAAGACGGCATGTCTCAGACGGATTTAGTAGAGACCAAACTCATGGGCTGAAAGGTTTGGAAATCTAGAGATTTGCGGATCACTTTGGAGCAAGCGGCAACGCCGCCGGTGAACACCGTTATATGTTTAAGTGGCTTTCACAATATGAGAGATGAGTTGCGTCTTATGTGTTACAAACATGTGCTAGCATGGTGTGACAATTGCAGAAATGCGGTGGCGCTAGCTTTCACAAGTAACGAAAGTCAGTAGGGTGGTACCACGGATATTACGTCCGTCCCTTCGGGGGCGGGCGATTTTTTTATGTAAAAGGAGCACAGCATGGATTACGGTAAGACGTTACATTTGCCTGAAACAGAATTCCCAATGCGCGGCAATTTGCCTAAGCGCGAACCAGAAATCTTAAAATTCTGGGAAGATAACAAGATTTATCAAAAACGTTTGGAGTTGCGTAAAGATGCAAAGCCATTCATTTTGCATGATGGCCCTCCATATGCAAACGGTAAATTGCATATCGGTCATACCCTCAACAAAACGTTGAAGGACATCATCATGAAATACAAAACAATGACTGGTCATTATACTCGCTACATTCCTGGTTGGGATACGCACGGCTTGCCAATCGAGCATGCGGTTATTAAGAACACTGGTCTTAACCGTCATGAAATGGCTCCATTGGACTTGCGCAATAAATGTAAGGAATATGCATTGGAGTGCGTAGAAACACAAAAACAAGACTTCATTCGTTTTGGTGTATTAGGCGAATGGGACCGTCCGTACTTGACATTGCGTCCTGAGTTCGAAGTAAAACAACTCGGCATCTTTGGCGAAATGGCAAAACGCGGACATATCTACAAAGGTCTTAAAACTGTATACTGGTGTACGCACTGCGAAACTGCATTGGCAGAGGCAGAAATCGAATATGCTGAGAAAAAATCCTTCTCCATTTACGTAAAATTCCCTTACGTATCCGAGAAAAAGGTAACATTGCCAGCTGGCGTAGATCCTAAACAAGCATATGCTGTTATTTGGACAACTACTCCTTGGACAATGCCTGCCAACGTAGCTATTTCCGTTAACCCTGATCTAGAATATGGCTGGGTGAAAGCTGGCGACGAATACTACTTGATGGCTACTGAACTTGTTGACGCAGCTATGAAAGATATCGGTATCGAAGATTACGAAATCGTAAACCGCTTCTCTGGGGCAGACTTAGAATTAGCTGAGTTTAAGCATCCTTTCGTAGAACGTACATCCACTGTATTGTGTGGTGACCATGTAACACTTGAAGCAGGTACTGGTTGCGTACATACAGCTCCTGCACACGGTGAAGACGACTTTAACATCGTTATGCGTTATAACAAGGAAGGTAAAACTGAGCTTCCTATCATTTCCCTTGTTAACGAAACTGGTAACTACACTAAACAAGTAGATGACAACCGTTATGGCGATACTGAATTCCCATTGGCTGGCGTAGAAATTCACGATGCAGAGGTGCCTGTTATTAAAATCTTAGCGCACAATAATGCATTACTTCACAAATCTAGTTTGCGCCACCAATACGCTCACTGCTGGCGTTGTAAAAATCCTGTCATCTATCGCGCTACAGAACAATGGTTCTCCTCTGTAGATGGGTACCGTCAACAAGCGCTTGATGCAATCGATAACCAAGTGCAATGGATTCCTAAATGGGGTCATGACCGTATCTTCAACATGGTGCGCGACCGTGGTGACTGGGTAATTTCTCGTCAACGTATTTGGGGCGTGCCAATTCCTATTTACTATTGTGAAAGCTGTGGCGAGCACATCATCAACGATGATACTATCAAAGCATTACAAGAAAAAGTAGCCGTAGAGGGCTCTGATGCTTGGTGGGCTCATAGTGCAAAAGAATTGTTACCAGAAGGCTTCAAATGCCCTCATTGCGGTCATGATGAGTTCAAAAAAGAAACAGACATCATGGACGTATGGTTCGACTCTGGTTCCTCTTGGGCTGGCGTGCTCGAAGTAAATGATCTTGATGTACCATGTGCTATGTACCTTGAAGGTTCTGACCAACATCGCGGTTGGTTTAACTCTTCCTTGTTGACTGCAGTAGCCACAACAGGTAAAGCACCATACAACTCCGTATTGACTCACGGCTTCGTTGTGGACGGCGAAGGTCGCAAAATGTCTAAATCTGTAGGTAATACAGTGGCTCCAAGCGACATCATCGATGTATACGGTGCCGATGTAATGCGTTTGTGGGTATCTTCTGCGGATTACCAAGCAGACGTACGTTTGTCCAAAGACATCGTAAAACAATTATCCGAAGTATACCGTAAGATCCGCAATACATTCCGCTTCTTACTCGGCAACTTGGATGACTTCAATCCAAATACCGATAAAGTGGCTTACGCAGATATGTCCGAATTTGATAAATGGGCATTATTGCGCTTAGAAGAAGTACGTCAAAAGGTTACTGATGCGTACGAAAACTATGAATTCCACATGTTATACCATGCAATTCATAACTTCTGTACAGTAGACTTGAGTTCCATCTACCTTGATGTAATGAAAGATACTATGTATGCTGAAAGCAAAAACAACGTAGCTCGTCGTTCTGCTCAAACAGCGATGTACGAAATCTTGAAAACATTGGTAGCCATGGTATCTCCAGTACTTTCTTTCACAGCGGAAGAAGTTTGGAAATATATGCCTAAAGAAGAGGGCATGCGCGAATCCGTTATGCTTCAAGATTGGCCACAAGGTCATCCAGAACACTTCAACCAAGAATTGGCTGACAAATGGAACCAATTGTTAGACTTGCGTACATCCGTACAAAAAGCATTGGAACTTGCTCGTCAAGATAAAACAATCGGTCATCCATTGGATGCATCCGTTACAGTATATGCTGAAGGTGCTGCATTCGATGCATTGAATGCCCTTGGTGAAGAAGGCTTGGCTAAACTTGTTATCGTATCCGAAGCGCACATCGTAAACGGCGCTGCACCAGCAGAGGCTGTTAAAGACGAAGAAACTGGCGTTGCTACAGTTGTTGTTGCCTCTGGTCTCGAAAAATGTGAACGCTGCTGGATCCACCGCGATACAGTAGGTCAAGATAGCGCACATCCTACACTTTGTGCACGTTGTGCCGATGTTGTAAAAACACTATAATAAAAGTGCTGTAATAAGACTACTATAATAGAAACGCTGTAGTAAAAATCTAGAATCAAAATAATCCTATTATTAAGATTATAGGGATTATCAAAAAAGACCATCCTGTTGAACTTCACTTCCAAAAATTGTGTCCAAATTTGGGGGTACAGTTCACTGGGGATGGTCTTTTTTATGTTTGTAAATCCTTTGGCACTGTTAATTGTTTCCAATTATCTAGTTCAGGGATTTCCAAGGTATTTATCGTTTTTTGAATCCAATAATTTAAGGACACTTCGTTTCCCACATATTGTTCAAATAAGTAGGTCTTACCAGGCGTGTCTTGTTGGTTTCCATCATCATCGATGGTATGACGGGCGGACTCTTTCAGATAGAGCTGTACTCTAAATGGGGTCGATGTCTTGCCTTTAAAAATGAAATAGGATGGGCCTACAAAGTCATGGGTGCGAATATTAATTTGTTCGTACTTTTTCTCTTTTAATCCTTGCAAGGCAGCCTGAATCATAGCATTTGCATCATCGTATTCCTCTAGCAAGAACGGTTGTTGATCCACATCGAGCACGTAATGCCAGGTCGGCTTTTCTTCGTTCTTCTCGATAGTCCAATTATCCTCGAGGCTAGGCAATTGATGATTATCGTAAAGCTCTTTCAATAGGTTTATGGTATTTTCTTTGTCGTAAATGGACTTGTAGATAATTTCGTGTCCTTCTGATGGATCATAACCATGTAGCCTTATTTGATAGTGATCTCGTAGCATCCGTTTTACATCGACCTTAAAGATATTGCGCAATGTATCTGGGACGGATAGGAAATGATTGTAAAAGCTGAGCTTCATTTCCTCCTGTGACTCTATGGCGGTTTCAATGGTTTGCCAGTCGTACAAGGTCGTATCCCATAGGAAGTCGTCCATAGTTACAGATAAGCGGGCCGCATTTTGAGGCCAGGTGGTAGGCGCAGGACGTACCGTAGTAGTGGATTCGGCAACGCCTTCTTTGTATTGCCAATGACCATCGACCTCCTCAAAGGCTGCTAAGCGTTCTTCTGCTTCGTCATCGATAGGAATATCCTTTAGCTCCGGATCCAAATTGGCTTTATGAGACAAGATATATTGATGAGATTGCTCGTAATAGGATACGGCTTGATCTAAATCTGGCTTGCCTGTTACATAGCCTTTTTCGTAGGCATAGCCTAAGGCAACACGTGTTAAAGCGCGTGTGATATCGTAGAAAAGAACGCGATTCTCCGCTTCAAAGGCTCGTTGTTCCTCGTCTAAGACACGTAGTAATGATTGCACACCAAAGCGTATATTTTTCGTTACCCCTAAACCGTGGATTCGCATGTATCCGATATAGGGCAAGGCGAATATGAAGCGATCTTTTGTAGCCGCCATATGTGTTAAGTCTGCAATTAGTCCCCAGTCAAGAGGGAGGTGGCCTATGTGAAAGATGTAGCCAAAGGCTGCCTGTAAGGCGGTGTACCCCGCATCACTAAACTCTTTTGTTGCTGCACGGCGGTAGAGACCGATAGCCTTTACCGGATCGTAGGGAATCGTAGAACGTAACTCTTTGGCATCATAGAAATGATAGTAATAATCTGCTAATTCTGCGATGCTTTCAGATTGACCTAAGGCGGCACCTTTAGTGAACCACGTGAAAGCATCCTCGAATTTACCGCTTTCATGGCAGTCGAGGCCTGTATATAGCATCATGGACGGGTTGCCAAGCTCGGCCGCAGTCTTGGCGACGCGGCGCGCATTGGAAAAGTCAGCTTCGTCGATATAGATATTGCGCAAGTTTCCTTGGAACATGGCAAGACCGTTGTCGAGAGCCTTATTAAACCATTCTTTCGCCAGGTTAGATGCATTTTTTTGCAATTTTTCGTCTGGCACGGTGCCTTGTAAGGCGGCGATACGATCCTGTACAGAGTTTGCTGTAAGGCTTCTTTGAATGCGTTTAGTCCAGCTCATGGGCGGTGGTGTTAGCATAGCTTCAGCGGAGTCGATGCGATTATCATCGCGCCAGAAAAAGACATTGCCTATAACATATTGGCAATAGGCATCGCCTCGATTCGCATGGTCATAGACAATGCGAAAGGCATCGTCGAAGGAGATTTGCATATCCTTTTCAACGGTAGGCGTGATGGAGCCTTTGATACGCAAGGCTTGTAATGTACCGATAGGGCTACAACGGCGAATGCTATCGTGTAAGCACTGATAAGTACGCATATTGTCCTCTGGGAAGTTAGACTCTTCCCAGGTAAAGCGAGGCCCTGCATAGACACGTGCCAAGAGGGCATAGGCATCACCTAGCTCTCGGCTCTCTGGATCGTTGGCTATTTTGAGAGCATCTTCTTTAGTATCTATATCACTTTCAAGAAGGGTGGTCATATCGTTTCGCAAGGCAAGATGATCAGTTTGTACTGTCCCTTGCTGATTATTGACGATGAGTTCTAACTGACGTAATCCTTCTTGAGCCATTTTTTGATTATAGGATGTAAAAATCATGTGGAAGACCTTTTGCAGGCGTTCCGTAAAATACTGTGCCATTAGGCCTCCTTTTATACTATAAAATACATATTTATTATATAACGAACGCTAGGTACCGTAAAAGAGGCAATGCTAGTATAACTGTATGTCTTCTATTGATATCATATTGATATCGTTTAACTGTTCTCACAATATACTAGCTTATTTCTAATATGCCCGTATGTAATACAATTTAATACGGAAGCTTTAGTATGTGTTGTATTAAAGCGCAAAAAATCCCCTCTGAAGAAGATCTGTTGTCACAAATTTTATGTGATGTCTGAAATCTTTCAGAGGGGTTATTATGTATCCTAGTTCGTAGGAATACATATTATTTTTTGTTGTAATCGCCAAACCATTTGTTGTAGATTTTTTGGTAAGTGCCGTCTTCTTTAAGTTCTTTAAGAGCTTTATTAACAGCTTCTTGAAGAGCTTTGTTGCCTTTTTTTACACCAAGCACTGTGCCAGGGGATTGTGTAGGTTCGCCTACGAGTTTAAGGTCTTGGTCAGCACCTTGTTTGAGGTAGTACATAGCTACAGCGTTATCGATGATAGCGCCATCAATTGTACCGGCTTTCAATTCCATGAAGATATTAGCGTTGGAATCGATTTGTTTTACAGTTGTATTAGGAATTTTTTGAGCCATTTCAACAGGGATTGTACCGATTTGAACACCTACAGTTTTACCTGCTAACTCGTCCATGTTGTGGATGGTAGTGTTGTCTTTACGCACAACTGTGATGAAACCGCCTTGATCAAAGTACACATCGGAGAAGTCCAATACTTTTTCACGTTCTGGAGTAGCGTTGATGCCTGCAGCGATCATGTCGATATCGCCAGATTGAACCGCTGGAATCAAAGCGTCGAAGCCCATGGATTTGAATTCCATTTTTAGGCCGATTTTTTTGGAAATTGCTTCGGACAAATCAACGTCGAAACCAACATATTTGTCGCCTTCAGTGAATTCGAACGGTGGGAATGTAGTTTCAGAACCTACACGCAATACGCCTTCTTGTTGTGTCATTTTAGGCTTGTCGTTGCCACAACCAGCCAATAAACCCATTGCTGCTACCGCTACGAGGGCGATGGCTGTCAATTTTTTGAACTTAAACATAGTGTCCTCCTCAAACATCCATATACATGATTTATACATTTCTGTTTATATTGTACGGAATTTTACACCAATAGGCAATAACATTGTATAATTAAGAGTACATGAGTTTCATATTTAAAAATGGATTTCATTTAACATTGTTTAAATCCATCGATTTGCACACATTTTTGATTATATCTATTGGAGGCGCTATGAACCTTATGCATACATTTTCCGATCTTTGTAAAAGCTTCGCCCCAGATGCTTTTGCGGTGAATTATACATTAGCTAAAAACCCTGAGATTTCCAGTCAAGAATTCGAGTCTGTCAAAACCATTGGTGCTGTTCTCGAAAAATATGGTATGGACGTAACCTATGAATTCTGTAATTTGCCGACTGCCTTCAAGGCGTCTGCCGTAAAAGTAGATCATCCAAAAGGTCGCTTAGCGATACTTTGTGAATATGATGCACTCCCTGAGGTAGGCCATGCGTGTGGTCATTCCGCCAGTGGTTCTATGAGTGTATTGGCTGCATTGACACTGCATAAAATGCAAGAAGAGGGCGTAGCTTTCAACATGGACATCGATATTATCGGCACACCAGACGAAGAAGCGATGGGGTGCAAGGTAGATATGTGCAATACAGGGGTATTCAAAGAATACGATTTTGCCATAATGGTTCATCTCGACGGCGAGGAAACACGCCCTAACTCACAATTCTTGGCACTCGATTGTTTCCGTGCTAAGTATTACGGTAAACCGGCTCATGCAGCCGGCGAGCCTTGGAATGGCATCAACGCGGTAAATGGTGTGCAACTCGCTATCCATGCTATGGATATGATGCGTCAACAAGTACGCCCTGAAACGCGCATAGGCACGTGGATCATTGCTGGAGGTACCGCATCCAATGTGATTCCTGCCTTCGGTGAATTAGAGGTCACCGTGCGTCACACAGAGCGGGATTACTTAAATCGTTTATCTGAGCAGATCAAAAAAATCTTTGAAGGGGCTGCCCTTTGTACAGGTACAACTGTGGATGTAGAGTTTTATGGCAATCCGTATGATGATATGAACCAAAACCACCGTGGCACAAAGCTTATCGAAGAGGTAATGGCCGACATGGGTCTCGA
This sequence comes from Veillonella parvula, assembly GCF_032472435.1. Classification (GTDB taxonomy): domain Bacteria; phylum Bacillota; class Negativicutes; order Veillonellales; family Veillonellaceae; genus Veillonella; species Veillonella parvula_N. The sequence goes on along the minus strand of NZ_JAWEGM010000002.1, from coordinate 346,046 downwards.
TTTTGAACCTGGTCCGGCAGCCCTCGGAGGTAGTTCAGATATTGGTAATGTAAGCTATCAATGTGCGGCACTCCATCCTAAATTGCGCCTCGCTGGCGAGCCAAAGGTGTGCCATTCTAAAGAATTTGCCGCTGCCATGTTAGAGCCTACCATTGAACAAACTATCATTGATGGTGCTACTATTATAGGGGGCTCCTTATTGCGATTAGTTGAGGACCCAACAGTCTTAGAAGAAATTGTAGCCGAATTTAACGCATCCATAGGGTAATGCTTGAGCTTATTGATTTGTTAGATACCATAAGGGAGGCAGTATGACCTCAAAAGAAACATTAACTATAAAAAATTATATAGGTCTAGTTGGAGATAAGCGCATTCGATTCATCGCATCTGATGTAGACGGCACATTGGTAAACGATGCAAAGGCGATTCCTGAGGATGCCATTGAGGCGATTCGTGCAGCTCGTGAAAGTGGGATTCGGGTAGCCATTGCTTCTGGCCGTGCTTGGAATGAGATGAATGATGTCATCGAAAAACTGCCTTGCTTGCGCTATTTTATGTGCACCAATGGTGCTTACGTGATGGACAAGGATGAAAACCGCAGTCTATTCCACGTAAATTTTGATAAAGAACAAGCACTACATTTGTTGCGCAAACTATTAACCTACGGCGTGTATGTAGAGGCCTATGTGAAAGACCAAATCTTTGGTATGTATCCGCCGTCTAGATGTATTACACCTGAACGTTTAGGGGCGTGCGCTTGTGAACGAAGTAACAGTAATAAAAAGACGTTACATGGCATAATGGATAATCATCTGTCTAATACTAAAAATCAGATTTCTAGTATAGGGGACACTCGTCTGCCAGGAGCAACTTATGCTCACTATGCATTAGCGGAAGGCAACGAAGCAGTAAAAATAAACATGTCTGAATGTGAAATAGAGCAGTCTAATTTCTTCTTTAGACCTAATATTCGTCCATTTATCTTGGTGACGCGCACTATGGTCTGTGATTTGTTAGCTCATATGGAAGCCTTAGACGAAGGGCCTGAGAAGATTCAAATCTTCTACGGTGACGAGCCGATGCGTCAGCGCATCTTGCAAGACTTACGAGATGAATACCAAGGTCTGTCCCACGATGGTACAGGCCGTGAACGTTTTTATGATGTATTGCTCTCTAGTGAAGGCAATCTAGAATTTGTATTGCCTCATACTACAAAAGGCACTGCTGTAGAAGCCTTGGCGAAACATTGGGGCTTAAGTCCCGATGAGGTGATGACACTAGGGGATAGCGAAAATGATCTATCTATGTTACGCTTTGCGGGTGCAGGCGTAGCGATGGGTAATAGCAAACCGAACATTAAAGAAGCGGCACGATACGAAACAACAGACAATAACCACCAAGGCGTGGCAAAGGCTATTTACTCGGCTATTGCATATAATAATGAGTTAAATAAGAAAAAGTCAAAGTAGATAATGTTAAGTTTGGCATAGATAAACAGTACATAGGAGGTGATGTATAATGGGAAATCTAAAATTTAATATTGATGACACTTGTGTTAAATGTGGTGCTTGCGCTGAGGATTGTCCTGTTCAATGCATTACCGAAGGGAAGATTCGATTTATCATCGGGAAAGGCTGTATCGGTTGTGGCGACTGCTATTCCATCTGTCCCGTGGGGGCCGTAAAAATGTATAAACGAGAGGCCCCTAAAAAGTGATAGCTAGATATCTTTCAGTATTGTTAGCAAATTGACTTATATACGGAAAGCTCCTAAAGCGTGATAGATAGAAATCCGAACATTATAAAGTTATTTATAATTTACATACGGAATATATGGAGTCGTTATACTTCCTATGGTATAATAAAATGTAATGAAAAATTAGCGTTTAGCTCGGAAAAACGCGTCCCAGTACAGATATGTATGGGCATAATAAATAGTGAATATACTTTCACAAATAGATGCATATGGAGGAAGGCATGGAAAACAAGGAATTTGTAATTGTTGTTGACTTTGGTGGTCAATATAACCAATTGATCGCGCGCCGTGTTCGTGAAAATCACGTATACTGCGAAGTATATCCATACAACAAAGCGCTGGACAAAATTAAGGAATTAAAACCGCAAGGTATCATCTTCACAGGCGGTCCTAACAGCGTGTATGAAGAAAACTCTCCAAAAATTGAGAAAGAGATTTTTGAACTTGGGATTCCTATTCTTGGCATGTGCTATGGTATGCAATTTATGGCGCATACATTGGGTGGCGAAGTTAAATCTGCGGACAACCGTGAATTTGGTAAAACACCTACTAAAGTGGATACTACATCTCCATTGTTTAAAGGCTTGGAAGAAGACCAAGTTGTTTGGATGTCTCACGTTGACTATGTAGCAAAAGTTCCTGAAGGCTTTGAAATCGTAGCACACACTAAGGATTGTCCTGTTGCATCCATGCAAAATAAAGAACGTAAACTCTATGCTATGCAATATCATGCAGAAGTGTTGCACACTGAACATGGCAAAGAAATGCTTCACAACTTCTTGTACGAAGTATGTGGCTTCACAGGCACATGGACAATGGCAAACTATGCAAAAACTGCGATTGAAGACATCCGTAACACTGTAGGCGATGGCAAAGTATTATTGGCATTGTCTGGCGGTGTAGATAGCTCCGTTGCAGCAGCTCTTATTTCTAAAGCTGTAGGAGACCAATTGACTTGTATCTTCGTTGACCATGGTTTAATGCGTAAAAACGAAGGCGACGAAGTAGAAGCAGCTTTCAAAGATTCTGGTATGCATTTCATCCGTGTCGATGCAGAAAAACGTTTCTTAGATAAATTGGCTGGTCTTGAAGATCCAGAAGCGAAACGCAAAGCTATTGGTGAAGAATTTATCCGCGTATTCGAAGACGAAGGCCGTAAAATCGGTTCCGTTGATTTCTTAGCACAAGGTACAATCTACCCTGACGTTATCGAGTCCGGTACTGGCGAAGCGGAAGTTATTAAATCTCACCACAACGTTGGAGGCTTGCCTGCAGTTGTAGACTTTAAAGGTCTTATCGAACCATTGCGCAATCTTTTTAAAGACGAAGTACGTGAACTTGGTTCTGAATTAGGTTTGGCGGATTACCTCGTATGGCGTCAACCATTCCCAGGCCCTGGTCTTGCTATCCGTGTAATGGGCGAAATTACTAAAGATAAACTCGACATCTTGCGTGATGCGGACTACATCTTCCGTGACGAAATTGCAAAAGCTGGTCTTGATCGCAGCATCAACCAATACTTTGCAGTATTAACATCTACACGTACTGTAGGCGTTATGGGTGACTTCCGTACATACGACTACACATTGGCATTGCGTGGCGTAACAACAACAGACTTTATGACTGCTGACTGGGCACGCATCCCTTACGACGTATTGGACACAATCTCCCGTCGTATCGTAAACGAAGTACAACATATCAACCGTATCGTGTACGACATTACATCTAAACCACCTGCTACAATTGAGTGGGAATAAATTAATATTTTATATGTGTTGCATTATAAAATTGGATTGGAAATATATAAAGTTAGATTGTCTATGATTTGGATATATTTAAAATAAAAAGGAGAAGGTTGTGATTAGCTAATATATCGGAAAGCTATTTATGGAGAATCTGTAGAGTTAAAAATAAGTAAAGATAGATGAATGATTTAATAAATTTCCTAGCTTTTTTGAAGCACTGATAATTGTTTGGACAGATAAAATTATCTATATAAAACAATGTCTGGAGTTTTATTAGATTTTCTGCACATACTAATTTTTGAAGATACCAAAGTTAAAAGAGAATGCTTTTTTATATTAGATTGTGAATAAATTCATATGTCATAATATTATAAAAATACAAGTAAGAGATTTTCGTAGAGAAATAATTATGAATTTAACTAACTCTGATCATAGAAAATATTGATGATTAACCACAATCAGGTATGCAACTATTATTTTAATAGGTGTAGATGGACGTAGGGGGCTATGATGCAATATATTATTGGAGAATTAGATAAATATCCGGAAGGATATTGGGATTTTAAAGGGAAAATTAAAACAGGAATACATAGTATAGGAAAGTATCCAGCTACAATGGTTCCAGATATGCAATATGAGTTATTAAATATAATTATAAAACAAATTAAAGGTAATAATATTAAGTTGTTAGATCCCTTTTGTGGCTCAGGAACTATTTTGGCAATTGCACAAGATTTAGGGATTAATTCAATAGGTATAGATATTAATCCTTATGCTACTTTATTATCATATGTAAAAACAAATCTGTATAATCGTAATAAGCTGTTATATGCAATTGAAAGAATAAACACTGAATTGAATCAAGAAATAAGTTTTAAGAATCATTATTTTTATAATATAGAAAAATGGTTTAGAAACGATATAATTCAGTCACTAAGTAAAATTAGGCAATGTATAATTGCTGAGGAAGATGCAAGTATTAGAAAATTTTTTTGGGTTTGTTTGTCGGAAACAATATTTAAATATAGTAACGATAGGACAAGTACTTTTAAGCTACATATTTTGCCTAAGGATAAAATAAATCTTATACAAAATAATTGCATTGATTATTTTATTGGTAAAGTTAAAGAAAATGCTAGTTTCTTAAATTATGAAGAAAAAAATAAAGTAAAGATTATTTATGGTGATTGTTGTGATGTTATGCAACATAAACTAAAGGGGAAGTTTGAAATTATTTGTACTTCTCCTCCGTATGGTGATAATTCTACTACAGTTACATATGGTCAATCTTCAATTTTATATCTTAAATGGATTGATACTAAGGACTTGCCATGTAAACCCTGTATATTGGATAAATATTCTACAATAGATAAAATTAGTATTGGAGGAAAAAGAAGAACGATTTGTAATACAAATAATATACAGTCACTTAGTGAATATTTAAATAAAATATCTGTGAATAAGAAAGAAAAAGTAATTAATTTTTTTGAAGATTATTGTGTTGTGTTGAAATCTATAGAAAGTTGTTTATCTAAAGATGGGTACTTAATAATGACGGTAGGAAATAGGAGTATAGATGCAATTCGGCAACCGTTAGATAAAATAACGATAGAAATAGCAGAAAATCTAGGATTAAAAATAATTTCTAAATTTAATAGAAATATACTATACAAAAAGACGCCTCTTACACTTTCTTCAGGAAAAAATGAAAAGGTTGTAAAGTCTATATCTGAAGAAACGATTTTAATATTCACAAAGTAGGAGATAATGATGAGATTATCAGTATCTGGAAAAATAATTAAGGAAATTTCAGAAAAGATTCCGAATACAATTTATGCAATAGTTGAATTGATAAAAAATTCATATGAAGCTATGGCTAATACCATAGAAATTAACGTTTGTGATAATAACATTGAAATTTTTGATGATGGAGATGGAATGGACTTAGATGATATTCATTCGTTACTTATTGTTAGTCATAGTAATAAAGAATACGGTGTTGTCAAAAATGGCAGAATAATTTCAGGTGAAAAAGGATTGGGATTTTTTTCTGTTTTTAAATTTGGTAGTAAGGTTACTGTAAAAACTTCAAAGCAGGGGACTAATTATAGTTTTACTATAGATATGAATGAAATTGAGGGGTTAGAGGATATCCATGATTCTAATGTTGATATTTCTGAAAGTTCAAGTATCGATTTAAAAAAAAATGGAACAAGAATAGTTATAGAAAATTTAAATTCGGAAGCCATAGAACTTTTTAGGAAAGTATTAGATAATTCCTCAGATTTTTTAAAATTACAGAATTCGATTATTGATGATAATTTTAAAGTTAAAATCAATAAATTATATAAAGATGCTAAAGAGATACCATCTGATATCAGCAATTCATTGGTTAAAGATAAAATCATTGCAAAAACATGTTTTCAAAGCAAAACGTATAGAGAAAAAGATATATTTTATTATAGGATCTATATAAATGGCTTATCGTATGATATAGATATTGATCAAAAGTATAATAGTTTATTAGCTAATAATGATTTTGAAATAAAACTGGAGATAGATTATTTTAAATTTAACAGTGGTGAGTTAAAAAAAGTTTCTGACTATTATAAAGATCAGAAATTGAAAAAAATTACACCTCTAGTCTATTTTAATAATGTATATTTTAGTAATGATTTATATGATGTTGAAATTAATGTATCTAGTAGCTCAAAAAAAGTCATACGACAACAAGCGGGTATTATTAATATTTATTTAATGAAAAAAGGGATTTTAGATTTTAATTCAGATAGAACTATGTTAATTGAATCTAGAAATCAACTTTTATTGCAAGAGCTATTGAATTTTATATCTTCTTCTTCTCAAAATAAGATAAAAGAAATTGAAGAATCGGAAAAACAACAAAAACCTAAGACTAGAGACGTTAAAATGATCAAAGGTGATTCTTTAAAAGGTAGTGGAATTGATGAGTATAATATAGAAAAAATATATTATGCTGATAACCTTGAAAAAAATTTTGATTCAATGAAACTTGGTAGTTGGAGAGTTTTGCATAATAATGGAGATGTGACGAATATAAGTATTATAGATTATCCAAGTGCCAAAATGCGTTTTCTACTAAGTGAGTTAGAGCTTGCCAAAGAGTACATGCTAGATGAAGTTTTAGAAGTAACAGATTGTAAAGGAACTAAAAAAATAAGACTAGAACATATAGATATTCTGCCAGAAAAGAATATTTTTTTTGATAGAAAAAATGAGAAGTTTATTGTAATGAGTCCATCAGATGTTACTTTTAACATTCGATTTATTGATAAGATTTCAAATAGAGAATTTAGTTTTAATCAAAGGATTTCTTGTACAAAAAAAGAGGTTGATATTAAAACTAATAAGATGGGATTTATACATCCATTAATTTCTTTAAGTGAAAGTATTGAACTGGATCATGATTTAGTGAATTTTATAAAAGAATTTAATAAAGTTTATGATAATGATACTTGTAAGTTGTTGAGAGTAGCGTCTGTAAGAACATTGTTAGAAGTAATTTGTTGTGCAATTTTGGATTTATTGAAAGAAAATAAGAATGAATATTTAAAAGAAAATTTTAAAAAGATTTTTTCCAAAAAGAGCATTGAAGCTAATTTATTCTCTAAAGTAAAGGATGATAGAGATAAGAAAGCGATAACTAGTATATATAATATATATGAATCAAGTTTAATAAATGGTGCTTTTGTAGATAAATATAACTATTCAACTCATGGATTGACGCGTATTGTTAATGAAGAATTTTATAAAAATGATCAACTGATTTTTAATTTACTTTACTCTTATTTATTGTTTTTAGCTCATGATAGAATATGACTATTTTATGTTTGTAAGTAATTGAGTGAGCAGAAATAGATGTAAATTTGATAATAAAAATATTGATTCTATACTATTTATACATAATGATATTATTTTAAAAGTTCTTCGTTATGATATGTAGTCATTTTCATGGACACAGACTGAATAATGTCGTGTTTTTTCGCCTTAAGATGTGTAGCTTCTTTTTCTTCTTTCAAGTCAATTTTTTTATGACTTCACTCTCAGCTTTAATATAAGTATTTTCAGCTCGTAAGCGAATTAGCTCCTCATATTTGTTTGGTTTGAGTTTTCTAGGTAAGATATTCTTAGTTGTTTTCATTTTAGGACCCTTTTATTGTTGTCCTTCAGGCTTATTGATAAAGGTGTTTGGTATTAATTTTAGCCTGAACTGTTATTGCATTTATAGATTTTCCAGATAATACTTGACACACTAATTCATATTTATACTTTAGAGAGTAACTTTTTATTATCTCCATAAAGGTTAATAATTTTCGGATTATGAAGCTCCTTTTGTTTACTCTGTTTCTTTATTTGTTTATGAAAAGTATGTGTTAATACTCCGTTTGGTGTCTTAGGTTATTCACCTTAATAAAATAAATCAATTGCCTTCCTTTTATATTTATAATTATATCTCATGAAAAATACCCCTTTTACTGCTTGTCTAGTAAAGGGGGCATTTTTCATTATTATGTACTTTTTTGTATTTTAATATTTAATTAGTGAATGATAAATAATCATTTATTATTATGATACAATATTAGATGAAAAGGATTAATAAAATAGGCTCAAATTAATTAAGTTTTAGATTATAGTATTGTTAATTGTGTAATGAGGATCCATGAAAACAACAAAATCTTTTGGCAATCATTCCAAATATTCTCTCCACGATGCAAGGGTACAGAAAATAGAATACGCAGATGATAATTTGATTCTTACTTTTGAGTACATTTTCTCTTATGAGAACGGTATTGAGCAAACTCATAAGGCTCAAGTCGTGTTTGAGACGTGCGATATAGATTTTTTTGAAATTCTCGTATTTAACAATACAATTCTAGATACTTTCACAGGTAAAAGAATTGAGTTATCTCAGTATCAGCAGGATTATAGTGAAAGTGAATTTGAAATCATTACAGAGACCTATAATTGGGGTCACGCTGTATTCCAAGGTTGGTTATGGACCGAAGGGAATCCCGTACACTGTATAATGAACATATACTTTAAAGGTGATATGGTATATGTAGTTGAATGAGAGCTGAGATGAGCAATTTAGATTTTACTATTAGCTGCATAGTTACATTCTTCAGCAAGAAGAGAACAAGTCTACCGAATTTAAATTATGGAATGTACTATCCTCATATCATTATAAAAGGTACCGAGTCTTGGTATAAACTTTATAGTAGTAAAGATGTCATCTTTGATAAACAAATATGAGATAATATGTTGTTAGTTTTTGAAATTGTAAATTATTTTGTTCTAAAAGCAGGTACGGAGTTCTTTATTATGGAAGGTGTTAATTCTGTAAGGACGTAAGAATATGAAAACTTTAAAAGAATTTTTAGATAGCCCTATATATTTAGATATTATAGAGGAATTAGGACCTGATAACTTTAATAAAGAACTACAAAGTATAGAAATTCAAGAACTAAGAAATCGATTGAATCAAAGGCAATTCTTATTAGAAGGGTTTAATTGCAAGTTATATTCTGAGAAAGAGTTAGTGCAGTTTTTCGAGCAATTAATAGAATACAATCGTAAAGAACTGATTCTTTGGAGTAATGCCTTTTGGCAATACAGTGATGAAACTTGGGAAGAATATTCTGATGGTGAATTTCCAAAAGGCGAGGAATTAGATATAGAAGATAAATCAACTATACTTGAGATAGGAAAATATTCTATAACGAGTATTGCTATGTATATGATTGAATTTGATATTTTGAAAAATCATACAGAAATTTTAGGAGATTACTATAAACGAATGCATCTTCATGGTGCAGTGAAATACGCACAAGAAATTAAAGGGCTTTATAAAAGTCTTTTTGGTTAAAATATATAATATAGTTTTAGAAAATAAGGAATTTTAAAAAAGGTTTTAGATTGATTAGATAATCTTAACATAGAGTAATTTAGTTTTTCCTCGGATATACTTTAAAGGTGATATGGTATATGTAGTTGAATGAGGCTCGAAATGAGTAATTTAGATTTTACTATTGGCTGTACAGTTACTTTCTTTAGCAAGAAGAGGAGAACTCCACCTAATTTAAATAATGGAATGTACTATCCTCATATAGTTATAAAAGGTACTGAGGAATATCTTGGTATTAACTTTATTGATGGTGAGGATGTCATCTTTAATAAACAAATAGAAGCTAATGCGCTGCCACTTTATGAAACTGTAGATTACTCTGCTCTACAAGCAGGTACTGAGTTCTTTATCATGGAAGGCGGAAATATTGTTGGTGAAGGGATTGTAAAAGAAATCTTTCAACATAAACCATATGGGAGTAAATAACTATGGGCTATAAAAATGTATGTGTAACCTGCCGGATCTCCTTGTCGGAGGGCACAAACTATGAGTTGTTTAACAGAAATAAAACTTGCCCTACATGTAAAGGTAAAATGTACTTTGTGAACGAGAAGTTCAAGGCTCCTAAAAAATCTAATGATAAAGAATGGAAGATTATCGAGTATTTGTTGTTGAGCGGCTATGACTTCCGAAATCCTTATTGTGGACATGAGCAATGTATTTATTTTGAATTCCCTAAGAATCTACAAGAGGCAGAGGCGTTTATTCGTGAGATGCGAAAGTTAAAGTAATCACTATTATTGGAGTTTAAATGATTAAGATTGTTGATGGAAAACCGTATTTAGATCAAGTAAAAGAGTTGATTACAGAGACAATGGCTTGGTCGCGATTTGTCCTTTCAGAATTTAGATAAGGAACTAGCAGATATCGGTGAGAAATATACGGCGCCCAATGGTGAATTATTGGTTGCTATCGATGATAATGATGTAGTGCTTGGCATGGTGGTGTATTATCAGCATAGCGATACCCGTTGTGAAATGAAACGCCTCTATGTGCGTCCCGAAGGGCACGGACATGCTCTCGGTGATCGTCTGATTGAAAGTATTATGGACCATGCTAAAGCCTCTGGATATAAAGAAATGGTGCTAGATACAATTGAACCGTTGCAAGCTGCGATCCATTTGTATGAGAAGCATGGCTTTGTTGAATGCGAGCCGTATTATCATAACCCTATGGTCGATGTTATATATATGAGCAAGAGGTTGTAGAAAAATACGTTTGGCACTTATAACTTAGGAGCGCAGTAACATGAATAAACAGCAAGCAAAAGGATACCTTTTAGAGATAGTATTATCAAAACTTATTGAAGTGAATGGTTATGAAGTAATTACAGAGAGCAATATTCCTTGTGAACCTGGTGTACCACATGGCGAAAAAGAAATAGAAAGTAAACATAATGGTTTAAATGTTCGAGGGCGTGGAGGTTATCATCAGTTTGACACATTGGGGACTTTTAAAATAACGCCTCCCTTTGTATATCCTTTGCGCTTATTTGTAGAAGCAAAGTGTTATGCAAGCACAAAAGTTGGTATTGATAGAGTTAGAATGGGTGTTGGTATTTTAAATGATATTAATACTAACTACGCTACTGTAAATTTGAGTACGGAGCAATTATCTGTCAAACGTTATCAATATCATTATGCTATCTTTTCTACATCTGGTTTTTCAAAGCCTGCACAACGTTATGCAATTGCTCATAAAATACATTTAATTGATTTATCTAGTGATGTATATAAAGATATCATAAACCTTATTCAACAAATAATAGATGAATTGATGGATGATTCAGGTATAGATGATACTGAATTTAATAGTTTCAAAAGGACATTTTCAGAATTAATTCGTGATGAAGTGGCATATTATAGGAGATCTTCTTATTGTTGGGATGAATATTTATTTGATATTGATTTAAAAAAGCTGATAATGGATTTAAAGAATAATATTGAAAATCAATTTATATATTTGGCTACAATAAATAGTGTATATATGATTCCTCTATTAGCTAATTCAGAATTTAATGAGTTATTGAAAGCTAATCCGCACCAACAAGTATCAATACATTTTGATCCAGATAAACCTGATGAATGGATTATAGTACCAATAGTTAATAACGATGAGATTTACAGCCTTAGTATTCGGTTTACTCTTCCGGAATTGCTTCGTGAATATATGTATCACGATGCTGAAAAAGCGATGATGGTAAAAGAGAAATTGATTAATAAAATAGTTTTTATTGCTTACTTAGATAAAGAAAATCCTACACTCTGTACATTAACCTTTAATAAAGCGGCTACTTTGGAAAAACCTTGGATTTTTTGATAATGTGGAGGAGCTTTTATGGAGATTACATATACTGAGGAGCGAAATTTTACGCCCCAGCAAGTAGCAGCGTTATTTCTGTCTGTTCGTTGGGTGGTAGGTAAATATCCTGATCGATTGTATAAGGCTTTGATGAATTCGTCGCGCGTGATTACTGCTTGGGACGGTGACCGTTTAGTCGGTCTTATTCGTGTCATGGATGATAGCGAGTTAGTATGCTTCATCAATTATGTGTTGGTTCATCCTGAGTATCATGGCCAAGGTATTGCTGGTCATTTGCTAGAAATGGTGAAAGAGGCTTACAAGTCTTACTTGTACATTAATGTTATGATTGGTGAAAGCAAGAATGCAACCTTTTACGAGAAGCATGGTTTTAAAGTAAAAGAAAATTCCTTACCGATGCAATATCGGAATGTGCCTAAATATACGAAAAGATGATTGGTCGGATAATCTGTATAGTAAATAACTGGTCAAATTGTTAATAAAAGGCTACACGTACATAGAGTTACGTGTAGTCTTTGTTATGTAAACGGTATATACTAAAACCGATATGTAGATACGATGGAGAAGGATATGGATATATTAATACAAAAAGCGACAACCGCTGATTTAGATTTAGTGACACATATAGAAGCAACTTGTTTCCCTCCTGCAGAGGCGGCGCCTCGTGAGGCTTTTAAGGAACGATTAGACCATTATGCAGGTCAGTTTTTAATTGCCTTTGATGGAGCTACGCCGATTGGTTTTATCGATGGTTTTGTAACGGATGATGAAGTCTTGACGGATGAGATGTTCGCCGATGCTTCCTTACATAATCCAAACGGTGCTTGGCAGATGATATTTGGCTTAAATACATTGCCAGAGTATCGGAATCGCGGTGTAGGTGGTAAGTTAATTGGGGCGTTTATCGACCTTGCGAGAGAGGAAAAACGTAAGGGTGTTATTCTAACCTGTAAGAAAGAAAAGATACCTTATTATGCTAAGTTTGGTTTTGTAAATGAAGGTGAGTCTGAGTCTGATCACGGCGGTGCCAAATGGTATCAAATGCGCCTTGAATTGTAGAGGAAAAGTTATTAATCGATAAAAATAAATTATAGAATTTGACGGACATTTTTACAGACTGTCCTAATGAGAAATTAAAACTCTGCTTAGTGGTTGAGTTTTAGCTTCTTTTTTGCTGAAAAGTATAGATTTTACAAGAATAGCTGTACCCCTATATGTTTATTGACACTGTATATCCCTCATGCTACGATGAGAAAAATCACATATGATTGGGTTAGGTGTCTATTGACTTAATAGAGAATTTGGTATAAGCCAAAGCGGTCACGCCACTGTAACAGCGAGGTACTTTGCATAGAGGGTGAAATGCTCTCGGTCACTGAAGTTTTTGGGAAGGCGCAAAGTAACGTTGAACTGGAGCCAGGAGAACTGCCTAATTAACAATTGCCAATTGACCTGCGAGAGACAGGGATGGGGATTGATATAGATGAATTTATACTAGCTATGCATAGTTGAAAGCTCATACTATATGCTAGCTTATTAGGCGTGGTAGTTAGTCTAACTGAGATGACAGCCCGTTTCCTCTTCGTGGGGAGACGGGCTTTTTATGTGCACTTATAGTGATAGTTTTAGTTGAGAGAAGAGAGGTACTTATGTTCAAACAAAAGAAGTTTATGGCGTATTTAGCCACGGTTTTCCTCCTAATTGTTAGTATGCTCATCGCTGCATGTGGAGGTACTAGTGAGACAAAGAAAGATACGGCGCAAAATAGCAAGCCTATTGAGATTACTGACGTAACAGGACGTACGGTAACACTGAAAAAGCCAGCAGAGCGAGTTGTCTTACAGTGGAGTGGTGCTGGTGGTCCATTTTTTACGATTTCTGCCCTTATGGGTAAAGATACTCCAAAGGTTATTGCCGGTATGGATACATCTTTGCAGGATTACAGGGCGGATATGTGGAAGCACTTTACTGCTGAAATGCCTGAGTTAGCTAAGATCCCAGTAGTGGGGACTATCGGTGATAAAACATTTAATGTGGAGCAAGTTATTTCCTTGAACCCAGATGTTATTTTCATTCCTCTTGACTTGAAAGAACAATATGAGTCCGATGCTAAACCAAAATTAGATGCAGCAGGTGTACAAACGATTTACATTGATTACCATGCTGAAAAACTTGAAAGTCATCAAAAATCTATCGAAGCCATAGGTAAGGCTTTGGGTAAAGAGGAACGTGCCGCAGAAATCAGCAAGTTCTATACGGATCGCGTGACAAGAGTTCTCGATCGTGTTAGTAAAATTAACAAACCAAAACCAACAGTTTACCTTGAAGTTGGTATGAATGGTCCGGAAGAATTTGGTAATTCCTTTAGTAGTAATTATTCTTGGGGGGCATTAGCTACTATGGCTGGTGCTGATGTCATCACCAAGGATGTTATTAAGAAAACGTCTCCTATTAATCCAGAGTTTATACTTGAGAAAAATCCAGATATTATCATGATCATGGGTTCTTACTGGCCTAAGAAACCAACCTCTATGCGTTTAGGTTTTGAAGCAACCGAAGATTCGTCTCAGGCGTTGTTGAAAGCTTTCACCACAGAGCGTCAAGGTTGGAGTGATTTGAAAGTTGTTGAAAATAAACAAGTTTATTCCGCGCATCATGGCCTTCCACGCGAAGTATTTGATGCAGCAGTCTTTGAATATTTAGCAAAAACATTCTATCCTGAAGAGTTTGCGGATGTAGATCCAGAAGCTACACTGAAAGAGTTCTATGATAAATTCTTGCCATACTCTTATAGTGGCATCTGGTTTATGCATATGAATTAAGAGTGTGTGTAGAAGGAGTTGATGGAGTAAAACTATATAAATGCTGTCGTACATTGTATTTATTAGAATGTATTGAGTTTTGAATTTTGAATCGAGGTATTCTATGGTTAAGAAAAAGAAATGTATGGCTTATATTGCCACCGTTTTTCTACTGATTGTGAGTATGCTCTTGACTGCTTGTGGTGGTCCAGCAGATACGAAAAAGGATGCGGCACAATCTGGCAAACAAATTGAAATTACCGACGTAACAGGTCAAAAAGTTACGTTAAAAAAACCAGCAGAACGCGTAGTAGTTCAATTGAGTGCCTCTGGCGGTGCGTTCTTGACTATGGCTGCATTGCAAGGTAAAGATGTAGCTAAGACTATTGTTGGCATGGACCCATATTTGAGCAAATTGCGTACAGATATGTGGGATCGCTATAAAGCGGACGTTCCAGAATTGGAAAAAATTCCTCTCATTGGTAACGTAAATGACAAAACATTTGATGTGGAAAAAGTTATTTCCTTAAATCCAGATGTTATTTTCATGCCATTATTTTTCAAAGATCAATATGAATCTGATTACAAACCTAAAATCGATGCAGCTGGTATTCCAACTATCTACATCGATTACCATGCGGAAAAGCTTGAAAATCACCAAAAATCTATCGAAGCTATCGGTAAAGCATTGGGTAAAGAAGAGCGTGCAGCAGAAATCAACAAGTTCTATACTGACCGTTTAACAAGAGTTATGGACCGCATTAGCAAAATCAATAAACCAAAACCAACTGTTTATATTGAAACAGGTAACGAAGGCCCAGAAGGTTTAGGTTTTGCGTATAGTGCAAATGTAGCCTGGGGCGCATTAGCAACGCAAGTAGGTGGCGACCTTATTACAAAAGATGTAGTTCAAAAAGCAGGCCCTGTTAACCCAGAATTTATTTTGGAAAGAAACCCAGATATCATCATGATTATTGGTTCTTACTGGCCTAAGAAACCTACATCCATGCGTTTAGGTTTTGATACAAATGAAGCTAAATCTCAAGAGTTATTGAAAGCTTTCACCACAGAACGTCAAGGCTGGCCTGAATTGAAAGCCGTTCAATCTAAAAACGTATTCTCTACTCACCATGGTTTACCTCGTGAAGTATATGACGTTGCAGTATTTGAATACTTAGCTAAAACATTCTATCCTGAGGAATTCAAGGATGTAGATCCTGAAGGCACACTTAAGGAATTCTATGATAAATTCCTTCCATTCTCTTACGGTGGCGTTTGGTTTATGCATTTAAACTAAGAAGGGGTTTTGTATAGTGACGGATACTAACAATCAGTACGATTATAAGAAGCAGAGTTATAAAAAACTATTGTTCATTATTATCGGATTGATCATTTGTGCGGTAAGTTTTGTTACCGATATTATTGTAGGCCCTGCATCACTTACGTTAAGTGATGTATGGCTCGCATTAACAGACCCAGCAGAGGTTTCCAAAAACGCATATGTCATCATTTGGTCGATTCGCCTTCCGACGGCTATAATGGCATTGCTTGTAGGTGCTTCTTTGGGCATTGCTGGTGCTGGTATGCAAACTATCCTTGATAACCCGTTATCTAGCCCGTATACACTTGGTATATCCGCAGGGGCTGGCTTCGGTGCATCTCTCATGGTTGTTGTAGGCGCTAGTGCATTAGAGTTTTTAGGTGTCTTTATGGTTCCATTCGGCGCCTTCGTATTTGCTAGTTTGACGAGCTTCTTTATCTATTCCATTAATAAGATTAAGAACTTCTCCTCTGAAACGATGATTCTCGCCGGTATCGGCATGATGTTCTTGTTCCAAGCGCTTCAATCCTTGATGCAATATATGGCATCTCCTGAGGCACTTCAAAACATCGTATTCTGGACAATGGGTAGCTTAGCGAAAGCTAATTGGATTAATATCTCTATTGTTCTTATCGTATTAGCAATCATGCTTCCGCTTATGATGCGTGAATCTTGGCGTTTAACAGCATTAAAATTAGGCGATGAAAAGGCTTCTGGTCTTGGTGTTAATGTTGAAAGCTTACGAGTAAAAGTGTTTGCTTTCATCTCCATCATTACAGCCGTTGCTGTTTCTTTCGTTGGAACCATTGGTTTTATCGGTATTGTAGGACCACATATTGCACGTATGCTTGTAGGTGAAGATCAACGGTATTTCTTACCGTTATCTGCAGTGTGTGGCATGGCGATTTTGTCTCTCGCATCTATTGCAAGTAAGATGCTCGTTCCTGGGGCGATGTTCCCAATCGGTATTGTGACAGCAATCATCGGTGTACCTTTCTTCTTCTCGTTGGTATTAACTAGGAAAAGGAGCTATTTTAAATGATTGAAGTTCATAATCTAACCTTTGGTTATTCCTCTACGGAAGACGGACAGATCTTAAAGGGCGTTGATTTTGCTGCTAAAACAGGTAAATTGACTGCGCTCATTGGTACTAACGGTGCTGGTAAATCTACACTTTTAAAAACAATTATGGGTATCTTGAAAGGCAAGGGCGAGATTTCCGTTAATGGTAAACCTGTATCTCAATATTCTACAAAGGATTTTAGTAGTACAGTAAGCTATTTGTCTCAAGATAATGACTGTAAAGTCAATCTATCTGTTTTTGAAGTCGTTATGCTAGGGCGCATGGGATCCATGTCCTTCCGCGTAAGTGATGAGGATATTGCAGCCACACAAGAGGTATTGGAACGGTTGAATTTACAGTGCTTTGCATCGCGCAGCATCATGGAGCTCAGCGGTGGTCAACGCCAACTTGTGTTCATGGCGCAAGCCCTTGTAAAAGAACCTAAAATCTTAATTCTTGATGAACCGACAAGTGCTTTAGATTTGTACAAGCAATTTGACTTATTAACATTGCTAAAAAATCTGACTCAAGAAAATGATTTTACAACGCTCGTAACATTGCATCATCTTGATCTGGCGGCTATGTTCGCAGATGAAATCATCGTGCTTAAAGAGGGTACAGTATACGCTCAAGGCGCGCCGAAAGACATCTTTACAGAAGCCATGATGGAAGATGTATACCGTGTTAAAACGAAAATTTATATGGATGACAATGGGCTACCTCATGTAATTCCATTAGAAGCTATTATTAATTAATAGGATTCTTTGTGATTGCACTGATCTATTATAGTGTTGGAACTATTTATTATAGATAGTCATTGACGTGAATCCAGTTATATTAATAGGCTGTAAAATAATTAGTTAATAATAAAAGAAGCTGAAATCTTTGCAGAGCAGCATTGATTTCAGCTTCTTTTTGTTGGGAAAAGTAGTGGTATTGTATTTAAATAATCTCTTTAACCTGTGCTATACCCTTATCAGTAAGCACGTAGTGTCCATTTGTCACATATAATAGACCTTGTTTCTTTAGCTGTGAAGCAGCTTGATGAGTATAATCAGGCCTCCAGTTCAAATGCTCATGAATGGTACCGATGCCGTTTTCAACGTGCGCGATAGGCGTATCCATATGAGTATAAATATGGCATAGCATCATCGTTTCCCGATAATGGCGACGCAAATGACGTTGACGGCGGTATGTGGCGATATAGCCAGTCTTCGGTGTTGCGATAACAGCGATAATCAGTGCGATACCGATGGTAGTTGCAATGGAACCCGCGATGGATACGTCCATGGTGAAAGCGACTTCTGTACCGATGACAGCACAGATAATACCGATGATGATACTACTATTAAGCATGGCTTTCACAGAGTCCGTCCATAAATAAGCGATGGCTGCAGGTCCTATCATGAGACCGATGACGAGAATGGCACCTACCGCTTGGAACGAGGCCACAACGGTGAGGGATACCATGGTCATGAGTACATAGTGGATGAGGGCTGGCATAAAGCCGAAGAGCCCCGCTAGTAGCGGGTCAAAGGTGGAGAGTTGCAATTCCTTGTAGAATAGCATGACTAAAATTAAATTGATGAGCGCCACGCCTAGGGAAATCCATAGCGATATAGGCCCCAAGTCTGTGCCGTTCACAATCCATCGATCAAAGGGGGCAAAGGCTATTTCGCCGAGTAATGCGGTATCTACATCGAGATGAGCGTTACCACTGTATAGGCTGACTAGAATGATGGCGATAGAGAATAGAAGCGGGAAGATGATGCCGATAGACGCATCTTCGTTGACAAGCCCCGTATTATGTATCATTTCTGTAAGCCATACGGTGCCTACACCAACTAAGGTAGCCCCGACGAGTAGAAATGGAGAGTTTAAATCTTCCGTTATAAAGAAGGCTAGCACGATGCCGAGGAATACGGTGTGTGTAATGGCATCGGCCATCATGGACATGCGACGTAATACGAGGAAGACCCCAGGGATGGCACATGCGATGGACACCGCAATGGCAATGAGCAATATCTCTGTATGAACTGTCATGGGGCACCTCCTATGCGAGGTTGTGCGTCCTCTGCTATGTAAATACTTTGCTGTGCCTTGGATTTGGGAGTCCTTGTGGTTTCTAACAATAATGCGTGCTTTGACCGTCTATTTTTACGGAACTGCCAGAGCATACCTCTGTTAGGAGCAAAGATGAGACTCAATAATACGAGAATCGATAAAATGACGATGATAGCTGGACCTGTCGGTAATTTGGGGACCGCTGTACTCCAGATAGTACCGCCGATGGCGGATATCATGCCGAAACATCCTGCTAATATACACATGGTGCCCAGTTTGTTCGTCCACTGTCTTGCCCCGACGGCGGGTGCAATGAGGAGGGAGCTAATCAAGATAGCCCCTACCGATTGAATGCCGATGATGATGGTCATGATCAATAGTGAACGATATAAAATAAGGGTGAAAGTGACGGGAATTTGTAGTGTTTCGGCGTATTCCACATCGAAGGAGATGAGCTTTAACTCCTTCCAGAATAATGCGGTTAACACGATGATGATGAGTGCCGCTGCAGATGTGATGTACACGTCACGCGCCAATATGGTGGCTGCCTGTCCAAATATGAATTTTGAAAGCCCCGCCTGACCAGCATTGTTTAAGCTTTGTACATAGGTGAGCAATACCATACCGAGCCCAAAGAAGGCGGAGAGTATGGTGGCTAAAGCGCCATCAAATTTGATTTTGCTGTTTTCTACGGTGATGGTAATGAGCCAAGCCGCAGTTATCGATGAAAGTGCGGCACCGGCGATGAGAACCTCGATGTCCTTGATGCCTGTCAGCAAGAAGGCAATGACCACACCGGGCAGTGCCGCATGCGATAGGCCGTCACCGATGAGGCTTTCCTTGCGAAGTACCGCAAAGGTGCCAGCGATACCGCTAGCGAGGCCTAATAACGCCGTGCCGAGCAGTACCATCTGCGTCGTATAGGATTGGAATATGGTCATACAATCCTCCCCTTGCCGTAGGTGCGCTCAATAGCTTCGTCCGTAAACGTATCTGCTACAGGACCATAGGCGACAGTTTGTTTGTTCACCATCGTTACCCAATCGAAATATTGGGGCACCGTATTTAAATCGTGGTGGACGACGATAACCGTTTTGCCGCGAGCTTTCATTTCTTGTAAAAGAGAAATAATAGCATGCTCTGTGGTTTTATCGACGCCCTTGAACGGTTCGTCCATGAGGTAAATATCTGCCTCTTGGACGAGGGCTCTTGCGAGGAAGACGCGCTGTTGTTGTCCCCCTGAAAGCTGGCGAATTTGTCGATCCACATAGTCGCTCATGCCCATTTTTTCTATCATGGAGAGGGCGAGTTCCTTATCCTTTTTGCTAGGACGCTTAAACCAACCTAGATGACCATAACGACCCATGAGTACTACATCTAGTACGGTGGTAGGGAAGTCCCAGTCTACGCTACCACTTTGAGGGACGTAGGCGATTTTCTTGTAATCGTTTTTGTCCATCGCTAAGTGGTGATCTATATAAAATTTTACACTTCCTGAGATAACTGTTAGTAGGCCGAGCATGGCCTTTAATAATGTAGATTTACCGGCACCATTAGGGCCGACAATGGCCGCTAAGGAACCGATGGGTACCTTCATATCTACGTCCCATAATACGGGTTTTGTCGTATATGCTACGGTCATATCTTCAACTTCAACGGCCCATTCCATGGAAACCTCCTTGTATTAATGCGTGCTACTGGCTGTGAATTGCTAGTAGCACATGTACTTACAATAATAAAGTAAACTTAAGTCAATCTAATTTAGTATAAGTAAATTTACTTTGTTGTATTCAATTAAGAAATTCTAATAAATGATTATTTAAGTGCTTTGGTAATTGTATCAATATTAGCTTTCACCATACCGATATATGTACCACCTTCAGTGCCTTCAGAGCCGAGAGAGTCAGAGTATAATTCGCCGCCGATGGAGACGTTCCAACCTTTAGCTTTAGAAGCTTCTTGAACGGCTTCAATTGTTTTGTGAGGTACAGAAGACTCTACGAAGATAGCTTTGATCTTGTGGTCTACGATGAATTGAACGAGGTTATTCATATCTTGTGTACCTGCTTCTGTGGCAGTGCTTACACCTTGCAAACCTTTTACTTCAAAACCGTACGCACGAGCAAAGTATTGGAATGCATCATGAGCTGTTACAAGTACGCGAGATTCTTTTGGAATAGATTCTGCTTGAGCTTTAACGTACGCATCAGTTTCATCTAATTTAGTAAGGTATGCGTCATAGCGTTTTTGGTAATCTTCTTTATGAGCCGGATCGGCTTTAGCAAGACCTTCGTATACTGCTTTTGCTGCCAGCTTCCAGTTAGCAACGTCAAACCAAATATGAGGGTCTTTTGTTTTTACACCATCTTCTTCGTCAAAGTCGAGCAATGTAGCTGGATCAATGGCATCAGATACGCGGATGGTCGCTTTATTTTGCTTTGTTAGATTATCAAAAATGGAGCCCATTTTACCTTCCAAGTGAATGCCGTTGTATACTACAACATCCGCCTTAGACATAGCTGTTACATCGCCTGCACTCGCTTGATATAAGTGAGGGTCTACACCAGGTCCCATGAGACCTTGAACGGTTACATGGTCACCGCCGATTTCTTTTACTAAATCCGTTAACATCGTTGTAGTAGCTACGACATTAAGTTTTTTCTGACTATCTTGGGCTGTGTCCTTTCCGCAGCCTGCAAGGGCAAATACTATAAGTGCTAATGATACGACGACTAATAAAATTCGATTAAATTTCATAATAAGCCTCCTTTTTTATAGATACTAAATTTAAAAACATTAATGACTTTGTTTGAGAGAAATATTTTGTTCTAATAATGAAATAATTTGAAGAAGGAGAATATCTCTCTGAATTTAAACGGAAAAATAGCCGCTACTAACGTAGCGGCTAGTGGCAGTTATACAGTCTTCTGCTAAGGTCAAAATAATCTAGGGAATAAGTGCTTGTAGATGGCTAGGCCCAACGAGGGCAACGATACCAAGTACCATCATGACCTTCATTTGAATACGCTTTCTACGTCTCATGATGAACCTCCTTTGTGTAGTTTTTTGTCATATCAACTAGATATGTGAGTCCGGACAGTTATCTTGAATTCAATATATCATAAATGAGAAATTTTATCAATAAGAATTTATTCTTTTAATATTCATCTTTATTTAGTATGATATTATGCATAGGTAAAAGGTTAATAAGGAGGCTTCTTATGAATAAATTATTCCGATACGCTGCTGCAGCAGTACTCGTTGCATCTTTTGGCATGTTAAGTGATTATACAGCTGATGCGGCGAAGTTTTTAGAATCTCCAAGAGAGGTTACTATTGTAAAACCTGAGTTGCCTGAGATCCCTCAAACCGCTATGGTAGCGCCTGATATGCGCGTACGCTTCTTGATTGATAAAAAAGGTAATGTTAAAAATGTTTTCGTAGAGCGCTCTTCTGGATATGCTCCTGTTGATGAAGCAGTAAAAAAAGCAATTTTGCAGTGGAAGTTTACCCCTGCTATTGGCACAGATCAAAAGGCACACGAATCCATTATTGGGATGACAATTACTCTGCCTAAGCAAGCTGTGAAAGCTAAATAAGGAGAAAACGATGAATAAAGTGTTGCGTTGTATTATATTAAGCTCATTGTTTGTAATGAGTATGGTAGCTTCTGTGTTGGCAGCTCCATATGATCCACCAGTAGCTATAGCTACACCACCTATTGACCGAGCATTGCTCGCGGCCTATGGTGAAGCTGCTCATGGTGCAGATATACGTTTTACCATCAAGGAAGATGGTTCTGTAGGGGACGTTGAAGTTGTCTCATCTAGTGGTTCTAGTACTCTTGATGCAGCCATTGTTGATACTATTTCTAAATGGAGATTTAGTCCTGCCACAGATTCTAATGGTAAACCTGTAGCATCTTCTAAAACTGAATATATTGATTTTAAAAACTAATCAAAGGCACTCATACAGAACTGCACTCCAAAAATTGGACACAATTTTTGAAGTGCAGTTTTTGTATGCCAAAATATTCTAAAAAATAAAGTAAGGTTATTCATGTTCATAATATTGGATTCGTAAATCTTAAAAATTAATCAAAATTGTATCTGTAGCAACTGAAAATTACTTTCAAAATGATATAATAAAACTATAATTATAGATTAGCCCGTGGAGGTATAAGCATATGAATCCATTAAAACAAAAGCTAGATATTAACAATGAACGTTACAGAATTATTGTGTCCATTAAAGAAGATTATTTAGATGGTAAATTGTCCTTAGAAGAGGGCAATCGCATTTTAAAAGAGAAACTAGGTACTTGTACGCCTGATGAATTTGCTTACGCAGAGCAAAGCTTGAAAGGTGTTTACAAGGACGAAGAAATCCTAGAGAAAATGGATGATCTCTTAGAATTATTTGATGGCGTTTTGGTACGTGCCGAAAATGAGTACCCTAAAAATCATCCATTGTGGGCGTACTTGGAAGAAATCAACGCTGTTGAGAAGGTAGCCCTAGAAGCGGATGAATTATTAAAGCAAGAGAAGTTTATCAAAAATCCGTGGCTCGGTGTTTTTGATTCCTTAGCAGAGTGGAGAACACATCTGTCTCGTAAGCAAAATCAATTGTATCCAATGCTTGAGGACCACGGCTTTGACCGTCCAACGCGCATTATGTGGACCTTTGATGATGCTGTGCGCGATGCTATCTCTGCATCCTATGCATTGCTTCGGGAAGATAAGTATGAAGAATTCCTAGCGTCCGTACCAGAAACTTTGGCGAAATTACGGGATTTGAATTCTAAAGAACTAGAAGTCTTATTGCCAACGTCTTATAAATTGTTGAGTGACGAAGAGTTTGTGCGGATGAGTAAAAATGACCATGAAATTGGTTATGCTATCATCAATGCGCCAGGCTTATATGTAGTGCCAGGTATCAATGATTCTGCGGCACAATTGAATGGCAATAATTCAGCTCAAGGTGGTGCTGTATCTAACGAGTTCTTAAATGATTTAGCCGGCTTGCTATCTAAATATGTAGGTCCTGTTGGTGGTGCGCCCGTTGGTAAGGACGCAGTCCTCGATGTAGCAACGGGTAAATTGACATTAGAGCAAATTAATTTGTTGTTCCGTCATTTACCGGTAGATTTATCCTATGTAGATGAAAATGAACTAGTTAAGTTCTACAGCGATACGGCACATCGTATTTTCCCTCGCAGTGCGAACGTTATCGGCCGTGAGGTGAAGAATTGTCACCCAGCAAAATCTGTTCATATAGTAGAAGAAATCGTAGAGAAGTTCCGTTCTGGCGAACAAAGCCAAGCGGAATTCTGGATCAATAAACCAGGCTTGTTCATCTATGTTATCTACACCGCAGTACGCGATGAAAATGGTAAATTCCGCGGCGTATTGGAAATGATGCAAGACTGTACTCATATCCGTGAACTGGAGGGTTCCCGTACATTGTTGACTTGGGATAAAACTGATTTTGTAGGCGATGGTGGTAAAGAAAAATCCTTGGCTCAAGAGGCAGCAGAAGAGGTAGAAGAAGAACCATTAACAACTGATGCAAATGGTCGATTCCATATCGATGCAAAAACAACATTGTCAAATCTAATTAAACAATGCCCGGATATTGTAGATCATTTGATTTCTTTAAATCCTAAATTTGAGAAATTAAAAACACCTATGGTAAAAGTAATGGCTAAGGTGGCAACAATCAAGATGATGGCAGAACGCGGCGATTTTGAGGTAGATGATCTAATTAGCAAAATCGATGCATTTATCAATAAAGATAAGAAATAATTGTACTTTTAAACCTTGAAAAGAGACGAGGACTTTGGACCTCGTCTCTTTTATCTGGCCAAATGTGTTGCACTAATTCAAAATAAACATACATTAATTTCCTATAAATCATCTGTTTTATGTATACAAATTTGATTGAAAAGGGTAAAATAGAAAATAATGAAAGTATTTGCTTAAGCAGTGTTTTCATTTACAACATTACTTTTACAAGAGAAATTACTAATATATTTAAAGGTGAGGATCTAGATACTATGTCTACAAGACGCGTTTGGAAGCAAAGTGAAATCAAAACAAACCCATTATTTTCTATGATGCGCAGTACAATTGAAACTGCATTCTATGGGAACAATGTAACTCCTGTAACATCTGTGGCACAAGCGTATCAATTAGCCTCTGAAGAGCCAGGTGTTATCGTCCTCGATATGCCAGTATTTAAACCGTTAGAGCAAGGTTTGCCAGCTGATGCAAAAGTTCTTGTTACAAACGATGGTAAAACTACTGGCCGTTATGCTAAAGCTCGCCGTATTATTGGCGATGAAGGCATAGATGAAGTTGAACTCGCTAATATTGCACGCGATGCAGTATATGATAGCCGCAATAAAGAGTGGATTTCTGCGGAATCTATCGTTGGTCTTGATAAAAAATTCACAGCTCGTGCTCATTTAATGATTCCAAAAGATCACGCGTCTATTTTGTATTCTTGGCTTATGAACTTTAAGTTCTTTGATGCGGCTGTAAAAGAGTTCTACAACGACAGTGTGGACATTCCGGAAGGCGATATCTATATTTACTCTGATCCTGACTATGTTGTGCCAGGTCATCCAGGTGGTCTTGCTATTTTTGACCCTGCTCATAACTGTGCCATGATTCTTGGTATGCGTTACTTCGGGGAGCATAAAAAAGGTACGCTTACACTTGCGTGGTCCTTGGCAAATCGCTTCGACTATGTTGCATGCCACGGCGGTATGAAACGTTACAACCTTGAAGGTGGTAAAACATATACTATCGGTGTATTCGGTTTGTCCGGTTCCGGTAAATCCACATTGACTCATGAAAAACATGGTGGTCGATATGATATTTCTATCTTGCATGACGATGCGTATGTTATCAATACAAACGATTTGAGTTCTATTGCTCTTGAACCTACATACTTCGATAAAATGCAAGATTATCCTGTGGAACATCCTGCTAATGAATTCTTGTTGACGCTACAAAACGTAGGTGTAACAATGGATGAAGATGGTCGCAAGGTTGTATTGGCCGAAGATGTGCGTAATAGCAATGGTCGTGCTATCAAATCTCAATTCTGGACAGATAATCGCGTAAACTACGTTGGTGAACCTGTTAATGCCATAGTATGGCTTATGAAAGATAAAACTTTGCCACCAATCCTTAAAATCTCCGATCCTGTATTGGCGTCTACTATGGGTGCTACACTCGCTACACGCCGTTCTACAGCGGAAAAACTGGATGCTCATGTCGATCCAAATGCACTTGTTATCGAACCTTACGCAAATCCATTCCGTACATATCCATTGGTTCGTGACTATGAAAGCTATAAAAAATTGTTCTGCGAATGTGGCGTTGAATGCTACATCATGAACACAGGCTTCTTCTTGGAAAATAAAATTCCTAAAGAAGTTACTCTTGATTTGTTAGAGCGTTTGGTGGAAGGTACATTGGAATTCAAACCATTTTGTGAATACGAAAATCTTTCCTATGTAGAGGTACCAGGTTTTGAACCTCCATTCGAAGTACGTGAATACCATCACCAATTACACCAAGCTTTCGAATTCCGTTATGATTATGTAGAAAAACTTAAAGGTCATAAAAACGAATTACCTCAAGAAGTATTGGATGTACTTAAATCTTTAATGTAATCTAAAAATTAAAAAGGGCTGTAATAGAATGCGGTTTTACCGCATACTATATGTAGTTCGTTTAACTTATAAGACATACCAAGAAATTTAGGTTTGTAAGGCACTAAATTTCTTGGTATTTTTTTATTTTCCCCATGTATATGTAACGTATATTTTAGTAATATATAGTTATAATAGAAATAATGTTTTATTATAAGACTTGTATATGTACATAGTTATAAGGACTCGTATATGGACATAAAAGACATTAAATATATTAGTACCATCGTTGAGATGGCATCATTTTCTAAGGCATCTAAAAAGTTATATATTTCTCAGCCGGCGTTGAGTCAGGGAATTCGTCGCATTGAAGCAGAGCTAGGAGTTACGTTGTTTGTTCGTGATCGTACAAAAGTCGTGCCAACGGCTGCGGCGTTACAAATTGCAAAAGAGGGCATGCCGTTAGTTTTAAAGGCGGAGGCTTTAACGCAATCTATCATTAATCAAGGCACAGATGTAGCCTATCATGTGCGTATCGGCTTGTCTCAATTTTATGGACATCATATGCTCGGGAAAACATTGAAAAGCTTTCAACAGATTGAACCGTCTTGGGAGTTCCATGTTGTAGAGGGTGAATCTCACTTCTTGGAACAGCAAATTTGTGATGGTTTAGTAGATGTAGGGTTATTCCCAACGCCGATTTATTCTCAGGATCTTGAAAGTTATCCCGTTTTAGATGAGCAGATTTTATTGGCCATTAGTGTGGAAAATAAGAAGGCTATAGCCATTGCAGATTCTCTCATGACTGGTGATGGAATTCGAGAAATTGCACCCTTTGGAGCATTTCCGTTTATTTTGCTAAGAGAAGGACTCAAATTACGGACGTTGGTAAACCGTTTATGCCAAGCGGAATGCTTTGTGCCCAAAGCCGTCATTGGCTCTGAAACTCTAGATTCATGCCGGTCCTTGGTAGAAGATGATTATGGTATTACATTCTTGCCGAGCACGCTCAATAGCAAGGGGGATGACGATAAGGTTAAATTCTATCCTCTTGCATCGAAACTTTGTTTCCGCCAATTAGTTCTTGTGGCAAGGTCTGATCGGGCAAAACGTTTCCATTTATCTGAAGTAGCACATATCATGCAGCAATTTTTGTAGTGCATAGGTATAAAGATATTTAGGTGGCATATCCTGAGGGGAGGATCATATTAATAAATTAATAATTAATACATAAATTAATACGTAAATCAATCAATTAATCAATAAAATAAAGAGACTAATTCCTGTAAAGTTTAGGAATTAGTCTCTTTTTATTTATGAAAAGAAACTGAAAAAATCGAATTTAATAAATATAGTAATTATCATATTCTTAGATATAGATGCGTCAAAAATTTCTCAAATTTTAATTGACAAATGTCTTTTCAGAAAATATACTTAAAGTGATTTAAAACATATTTAGGAGATAGGACTTAAAACCCATCATTGTAGTGGATTTAAAGTGAATTAAAAGTAGAATATGTTTTTTGTTTTTATTGGTTGGCCTATGTAGGCCCCTAGGAGGTTTCAAATGAGTAAAGATGTGGAAAATAAAAATACCCATGAACACAATCATGGTGAACAACATGGTCACGACCATAATCATGAACATCATTGCCACTGTGGCGGTCATGATGATCATGGTCACGACCATAGTCATGCAAAGGCTCTTCCGACGGATAAATGGGTGCCACACACTCATGAACCAGGGGTACCTCATGAACATGGTGTAAATGACTACATGAAAGCTGTTGCTGAGTATCGTAAAACATGGCCTACAAAACAAGATGTAATTGAACAAACACCAGATCCTGCTGTGCGTGAAATGATTCTTCGTATGGAGCAAATCGGTTGTGATACGGTATTTGACCGCTTTGATAAACAACAACCACAATGTACATTTGGTATTGCTGGTATATGTTGTCGTATCTGTTTCATGGGCCCTTGTAAAATTACACCTAAGAGTCCTCGTGGTGTCTGCGGTGCGGATGCTGACCTCATCGTAGCTCGTAATATGACACGTGCTGCTGCAGGTGGTTTGACTCAACATGGTGCACATGCTCGTGAAATCTTGATTTCTTTGAAAGCTGCTGCTAATGACCAATTGGACATTCCAATTTTAGGGGAAGAAAAAATCCGTACTGTATGTAAGGCTTTCAACATCCCTGAAGAAGGTCGTTCCTTGAAAGAAGTGGCTAATGATTTAGCAGATGTATTGCTCGAAGATTTGAGCCGTGCATTGCCAGGTGAATATAAAACAATTACAGCTATGGCTCCTGCAGAGCGTCGCGAAGTTTGGAAAAACTTGGATATCTTGCCTGTTTCCGCATACAATGAAGCCTTTGATGCATATCATCGTACAACCGTAGGTACAGATGGCGATTGGGAAAGCAATATGAAACAATTCTTGCGTTGTGGTCTTGCTTTCACATTCACAGGCGTAGTAGCGGCAGACATTGCTACAGATGCATTGTTCGGACAAGGTGGTCGTCGTACTTCCAAAGTTAACATCGGTGCCTTGAAAAAAGGGTATGTTAACATCGCTGTTCATGGTCATTTACCAACATTGGTATCCCAAATTTGTAAAATTGGCGCCTCTGAAGAATATTTAGAAAAAGCAAAAGCTATCGGCGCTAAAGGTATCCAATTCTACGGTATCTGCTGCTCTGGTTTGTCCAGTATGTACCGTTATGAAAATGTTATTCCATTGTGTAATGCTATCGGTGCTGAGCTTGTACTTGGTACAGGCGCTCTTGATTGCTGGGTAGCTGACGTTCAAGACGTGTATCCTGCTATCATGGACGTAGCACGTTGCTTCAACACAAAGGTTATCACTACGTCTGATGCAGCTCGTTTACCAGGTGCTGAACACATCGGCTACGATCATCATCACACTAACTTGGCTGAAACAAAAGATTTGGCTTGCAAAATTTTGGATCGTGCTCTTGAAGCGCATGAATTGCGTAAAGGTATGCCTGTATTCATTCCGCCATACGAAATCACAGCAGAAGTTGGCTTCTCTCCAGAATCCACTGTTAAACATTATGGTTCCTTCAAACCATTGGCAGAGGCTTTAAAATCTGGTAAAGTTCGCGGTATCGTTAATGTAGTAGGTTGTTCTAACCCTCGCGTTATCTACGAAAAAGCTACTGTAGATATTGTTGATACACTTATTAAAAATGGCTGTATCATCCTTACAAACGGTTGTGCATCTTTCCCATTGATGAAACTTGGCTATTGTAATACAGATGCTAACAAGAAATGTAGCCCTGCATTGCAAGAGTTCTTGGGCGATGATCAACCACCAGTATGGCATGTGGGTGAATGTGTAGATAATGCGCGTTCCTCTGGTATCTTCGGCGGTATTGCTGCAGAACTTGGCCTTAACTTACCTCAATTGCCATTTGCTATGTCTAGCCCTGAATGGTCTAACGAAAAAGGTATCGATGCATCCCTTGGTTTCCGCTTGATGGGGATTAACTCTTATCACTGTGTTGAGCCACCTACACAAGGCTCTGATGCCGTTACAAAATGGCTCAAAGAAGACACTAAAGATATCTTAGGCTCTGTTATGTATGTAAATACGGATCCTGCTAAAGTAGCTGAGAAAATTTTGGCAGATATCGATGAAAAACGCGCTGCTTTAGGTTGGGCTGAAGTAAAATAGTAAGATAGAAATTAGTAAATTGTAGTTTATAATAAAAAACGCTCAAAAGCGTAATGGTTATTGTATTTCCTTAAGCTTTTGAGTGTTTTTCTTTTTAAGAGAATATAGTATTACTTGTTAATTCGTGAGTCCTTATAAACCCTTTACTATTAACCCTTATGGTAATATGTATGTAGACTTAACAATATGTATAAGTTTATGAAGTAACGAAAAAAGGACTCTGTATAGAGTCCTTTTTTCATGTAAGGGGAGTGTTAGTATTAATATCAAATGAAACATGTATTTAAACAAGTAGTAGGTTTGGGGTTAGTATTACTTGTCGGGAGATAAATACACGTACGGCAACCAGGGAATTGTTACCTCTATCTATCATTTGACATTATCATTATAGGAATGGTAAATGAGTTAAAAATGAAGAAATTTAATAAATTTCTTTAAAATTCTTATATTTGTAAAAAACATGGTAATTAATTTTAATTATTGTTGATAAATATGGGACAATTTTGGTATTATATAAAGGAGAAGTTGTATATTTTATAAAGGTTTATCCACATTAAGCTTTTATAAAATATACAGCTCGATAGCATGAGAGGGGCAGTCATATGAGTAAAATATTCACCATATTAACACTTTTGTGGCTACTCAGTATAGGGGGGACTACTAACGCAACGGACTGGTACTATGTTGGACCAGATGCATCAGGAAACCAATTATTTATTGACAATGACAGTGTACAGAAGAGTGATTACGATGCGCTTTTGTGGCTGCGAGTTAATGAACTGGGTGGCGACGAATTGCGATATAAAGTTTATATCAGTAGATATAATCGAACCATGGAAACATTGAAGGTAGATGCGTACATGTCAGACGGGACGCCGTATGAGAATGTAGAATTTAATGAGAATCCTGAGCCCATTGCAGGGAACACAAATGGTCAAGCCATTTATATTTTATTATGGAAATAAAAGAACCATCTAGTACAGCAAACTAGATGGTTCTTTTTATGTGTAAAATATTTATAAAGCATTAGGGAATATTTTATATACTACATCCTCTACTGATGTAGAGAATGGTATATATAAGGTTTTTAGACTTGAGCTGTATTGCGAGTCAACTCCAAGTCTTGAATCATTTGGAGATCGTCTTGAGGTGAACGACCGCCAGTAGTTAAGTAGCCACCAACCATGATACCGTTTAGGCCACCTTTTAGAGCATAAGCTTGTAAGTCTCGTAGATTTACTTCGCGGCCACCTGCAGTCCGTATCAATGCGTTTGGCAAGATGAAACGGAATACAGCGAAGGTACGTAAGATATCCAATGGACGTAAAGCTTCGTTGCTTTCAAATGGAGTCCCTTTAACAGGATTCAAAATGTTTAATGGTACGGAGTCAATATGTAAACGTTTAAGTTCGAACGCCATTTCTACGCGTTGTTCTAATGTTTCGTTAAGACCAAGAATGCCGCCAGAGCAAACACGGATGCCTGCTTTTTGTGCATTATCTATGGTAAACATTTTGTCTTCGTAGGAATGTGTTGTACAAATATCTGGGAAGTGACTAGGTGCCGTTTCGATATTGGAGTGGTATCGAGTAACGCCAACTTCTTTTAATTTGAGTGCTTGTTCGTAAGTTAACAACCCAAGAGAACAGCAGATTTCAAGGCCAATTTCATTTTTGATACGGCCTAATACATGGATGATTTGATTAAATTCATCAGGGTTATTAGTATTACGACCACTTGTTACGATGGAAAAACGAATTGCACCAGCCTCTTTAGCTTTACGTGCTGCTTGGAGAATGCTTTCTTCATCCATGAAAGGATACTCCTGAACGCCTGTGTTGTGGTGTGCGGATTGAGCACAGAATTTACAGTTTTCAGGACATTTGCCGGACCGAGCATTAACAATGGCACATACATCCACAGAATTATCATTGAAATGTTGGCGAATTTTATCAGCCATAGCGAGTAGAATCATGGTATCATCATCTGAAGTATGAATCAGCTCGATTGCTTCTTCTTTTGTAATTTCGCCGCCGTTCATGATGCGGTTTGCAATGGTAAGAATTTTTTCGTATGTACCCACTTGGGATGGTTGTTGATCTATAGGCAAAGCCATAATAGCCTCCGGGAAATTGTTAACTTAATAAAAACATAATATATTGACAATTTGATTGTAAACGTTCATGTATAAATTGTCAACTTAATACATGAATTGGTTAACAAAAATAATAACATGTTATGATTCATATCTTATGATGAGAGAATATGAGCTTATCTTATAATTTATATTTATTAATAGTTAAGAGAAGTTTAGTTTAACTATATCTTTTTGATGCTAAATGATAGTTATTTTTAACTTATCTTTAAGGTTTTGTAGTATAATAAACTATTGTAATTACTATATATAACTATAATAAAAATATTAATGGAGGAGTGGATATAGATGCAGCCGTTTCGATTTATACACTGTGGTGATCTGCATTTAGGGGCACCCTTTCAATATGCTACAGGTATTAGCAATGCTGTTGATCGCGCCGTAAGTGAAGCAACCTATGTAGCCTTAGATAAAATTATTGATACTGCTATTACAGAACATGTGCATGCTGTCGTAATAGCTGGAGATATTTATAATAGCGAAGACCATAATTTAGAGGCTCAAGTCCGTTTTGTGCGCGCCATGTATCGCTTGGCTGAGCATCGTATTGATGTTTATATGGTACAAGGTAATCATGATCCTGCTGAAAGCTGGAAAGCGCAACTGCAGATGCCAGATAATGTCCATATATTTTCTAGCGAACAGGTACAGCGTTTCCCGCTCATCGTTAATAATATAGAAATTGGTGGCGTATATGGCATTAGTTGTGGTCATGGTAATGAAAGCGACAACTATGCTCGTCAATACAGAGCTTTTGAACGGGATGAGTTTTCCCTTGCTGTCATGCATGGTACTGTAGGTTCTAGTGTAGGCTCTGAAAATCATAATGTAACAGGACCTTGTAACTTAACTGATTTAACAGAGGCTGCCATGGATTATTGGGCATTGGGTCATATTCATAAATCTCAAGTTCTTAGCGAGGAACCTCTCGTAGTTTATGCGGGTAATTCGCAAGGATTGCATCGTAAAGAACATGGACCTAAGGGATGTTATCTTGTATCCGTATCTCATAATGGTCATTGTGATTTGCGATTTATCGACACCTGTGCTGTTCGATTTGAGGAAATCAAAATCGATATTGCTGGCATGCAAAATGAAACAGATTTCTTAGAGATTTTGCGGCGTAAAAAAGAAAACTTGCGAAAGCAACATAAGAAAAACATCTTGTTGTCCCTCGTTTTGTCCGGAACGGGACCTCTACATCGCCTATGTACGCAAGAGGGGATTCGAAAACTATGGTTGCAAGAGTCTCAAAATGAAGAGAAAGGCAAATCTATATTCGTTATGCCTTACCGTATTATTTCTAATACACGACCTAGTATTAATCTAGTTGAACGACGTTTATTAACAGATGTAGTAGGTGATTACTTGCGTGCTTATGACGATATGGTAGATGGAGATGCGATACAGATTGCGCGTCAAATCATGGCTGATCGTCCTGAATTTAAGCGCTTAGGCGCATATGCCGATTTATTGAGTGATGAATTATTGGCACGAGCTTTGAAACGTTGTGAAATTGAAGGTGTTACTGTATTGATGGGGGCTAATGATGAACATTAAACGCATACGATTTGATGAATTTGGCCCATATCGCGACTGGTCTTTCACCACGGGTGACAATGGGGTTCAACTCATGTATGGCCCTAATGAAAGTGGTAAAACATCCTTGCTCGAAGGGATGCGCACCTTGTTATTTGGCGGTACTCATAAGGCTTATGGCCCTATGACGGGGGCCCTTGATGTGGACCGTAATGGTGAAAGTTACTATATCGGTCGTAAGGGTAAGCAGTTAGACTTTTACAGCCCTGGTCATCCTGCCATCCATGAAGAGCCGGCTCAACATTGGTGGCATGGCATCGATAAAAAAACATATAACCGCATATTTGCGTTAACATTAGACGATCTACAAGGCCTTGATGTATTACAAGAGGTAGAGGTTCGTTCTCGATTCTTTGGCGCCGAAGGAGGAGAACACTTAGGTGGAGCTGTTAAGGATGTTGAAAAAGGGGCTACAGACCTACTTGTAGCATCCTCGAATGGTAAACGTCGCATCAATGTATTGATGGATGAGCTTAAAGAAAACCGTCAAAAGTTGAGTCAGTTGGCGGAGCATGAAGCGCAATATGTGGAATTACAAACCGTCTTTCACAGTACGGAGCAAACCGAAATGGAATTGCAAAATCAGTTGAAAGAATGGAAGGAATATCGGGATGGTATCGATGTAGTATTGCGTGCGTGGGATACATATCGTCGCAGTGAAGAGGCGCGTATGCACATGCAGCAGTATAATAGTGAGCTCGCCTTGAGTCGTGATGAGTTCCTACGTCTTGATGAAGAAATAAAACGGGCTCGTGACAATATGCAATTATGGCAGGAAAAGGAAGCGGCATTGATGCCCGCTAACTTTAGTCCTGATAGCCCATTTGGAACTTACGGCCAAGATATTGAAGACCTCATTCAACAAGGTGCTAAATGGGAGCAATTACGCCGTGAGTGCGAAGAAGGCGATGCGTACATCCGTAAGGTTAGAGAACAATTAGAGTTTTCACGCACCTTACATTCTGCGTGGCGTCACGATGAGCCAATGGCAGAAGACATCAATTGGTTTGATGGAGAACGTTTGGCAAGTCGTTTGCGCACCGCAAAAGAACAACTTTTACATTGGCAAGACCGCAAACCTGCAGAGGCTACCGATGAGGTGCCGACGGCGAACCTTGAAGGTGCAACTTTACCTAACTTTAGTGAAGAAGAATTAGCTAAAAAAGAATATTTAGAACGTGAATTAGATCGTATCTTAATGGATATAGATCAAGTAGAGGCTAGACTAGAGGCTAGACGGAATAGTTATGGTTCAGACGCACAGCCCACAATTCTGCCAAAATGGCTACAACGCATTAGTGGTATAGGTGCTGTTATAGCTGTATTGGTAGTATTAGCAGGCCTGTTGGTTCTTGAATCTGCATTATATACTATAGGTGGTTTTATTTTCTTGATTCTATCTATGGGGCTATTCTGGTATGCTACCTGGAGGTTTCATAATGGTAACTCTGATGTGTCTAAATTAAACTATGAGTTACAAATTTTATCTTCCCGTAAATCTGATGTAGAACATCAGCTAGAGGCTTTGATCAAGGCTGCTACGCCTACAGCGAGTCCTGTACCATCCTTAGAAGGGGTGGCACATCTTGAACGTTGGATTCAAGAAGGTCATACATTACAAGGTATTTACGATGAAGCTCTCGCAGCATGGCAAAACTGGTTACCACAAGGGGCGGCTAAGAGTCTCGATGAAGATGATTTCTTTGGCCTCAAACATGAATATGATCAATATCATGAGCAACTACGTACTATAGAAGGCTATGAAAAGCGTTTAGCGGAGCATAAAGAAGGCCTACGTATTATTGAAGACCAAGCGATGGCTTTGTGGTATAACCTTGGGATAGAGGCGCCAGTATCTCCAACAGAGCTAAAACGCATTTATAACCAATATAAGAACTTCCAACAAAATAAAATTGTATGGGAACAAAAGGAAGCACAACGTAAAAGCTTCCGTAATGAATATGATAATTGGCATCGTAAGGAAAAAGAGCTACTCCTTCGTCAACAAGAACTGCTCCATAAAGCGGGTATGGAAAGTTCCAACGAGTATCGTCAACATCTTATCGATGAGGACCAATATAAACAGTGGCAAACTATCTACAAGCAAAGTCAGGTACAGCTGGATTTACTTGCTCCTGATGCGGAGAATAAAGACCTGTTCTATCGTCGTTTGCGAGAAGGCAACAAAGATAACTGGTTAGATGAATTGGCTCACTCTGAGCGTGAAATAGCCTCTATTGAAGATAAATTGGCTACCTTGTACGAGCGTCGCGGTCAAATCGTTGAAGCCATGCGTACACTTGGATCTGACCAAGAACAACACCAAATGTTGCAAGAACGTGAAGCTTTACAAAGTGAATTAGAGTCTGCTCTGGAAGATTGGGCTACGCAAGTATTGATAAGCCATTGTATGGATAAGGCTCAACAATCATATGAACAAGAAAAACAACCTCATATGTTAGAACTTGCATCCTCTTATGTTGAAAGCCTAACTGGTGAGAGGTATACACTTGATATTCTAGGTATCAACAAAGGGGTAGCACTTATCAACAACGATGGGGAACGACTAGAACTTAAATTCTGGTCTAGTGGTCTAGCTGACCAAGTATACTTGGCATTGCGTCTTGCCTTAGCAAAGGTATTCTCTTATCAAGTAGAATCCTTGCCGATTATTTTGGATGATATTTTGGTGCGCTTTGACGAAAATCGTCAACGTAGTGCCTTGGAACTGTTGGCTGAGCTTGGAAAGAATCAACAGATTTGGCTTTTTACCTGTCAACGCTCCGTATATGATATGGCTCAATCTATTATGGGCATCGATTGCCATAGACTAAGTCGTAGCTAAATGAATTTCG
Organism: Veillonella parvula; assembly: GCF_032472435.1. Lineage (GTDB taxonomy): Bacteria > Bacillota > Negativicutes > Veillonellales > Veillonellaceae > Veillonella > Veillonella parvula_N. The sequence continues at coordinate 309,057 of NZ_JAWEGM010000002.1, read as the reverse complement.
GACTTGAATTAAAGACTCAGTCAAATTAAAGTAGTGGTTACATTACAGTACTAGTAAATTTAACGACATACTTGAATTAAAGTCTTAGTTAAATCAAAGTGGTAATGAAATAATAATCCCTGTGGAGGCACATGCTTTCACAGGGATTATTAGGGATTATTAAAGAATAAATAATGTGTGTGATTGTAACTAAAGTAACTGTTTTAGTTACCATAGTGTGTTAGTATACATTTAGAACGAAAGGGGTTGAGTACTTGAACACAGCTTATTTGGACATGATCCAAGGGAAGAACCCTGGTGTAACGCCTGTGTGGTATATGCGTCAAGCTGGTCGTAGCCAAGCGGAATATCGCAAAATCAAAGAGAAATATTCATTATTTGAAATTACAAAAGAGCCCGAGTTATGTGCTCGTGTTACGGAATTACCTGTTAAGGAATACGGCGTTGATGCGGCTATCCTTTACAAAGATATCATGAGCCCAATGGTGGCTATGAATGTAAATGTTGAGCTCAAGGCCGGTGTGGGTCCTGTGTTTAGCACGCCTATCCGTTCTATGGCTGATGTAGAGGCTCTAGATTCCTTTGATCCTACCAAGGTAGAGTATATCGGTAAAACGATTACACTCTTAACATCTGGCATGCTCGACGTGCCACTCATTGGTTTTTGCGGTGCGCCGTTTACGATTGCATCCTACCTTATCGAAGGGGGACCAACGAAGAACTACAATAAGACTCGTGGCATGCTCATCGGTGCTCCTCATGTGTGGAATGCATTGATGACTAAACTGGCGGACATGTCCATTGCGTACTTATCCATGCAAGCCGAAGCGGGTGCCAATGCACTTCAAATCTTCGACTCTTGGGTAGGGGCTGTTAATGCAGATCAGTATAAACAAGGGATTTACCCTCATATGGAACGAATCATTAAGGCTGTAAAAGCTAAATATCCTCATTTACCTATAGCGATGAATGGCGTTGGCACTGACCATTTGGTGTCTATTTGGTCTCATTTGCCATTAGACGTCATTGCCCTTGATTGGCGTAGTTCCATTGTTATGGCGAATGAACGGGGTGTAACGCAAACCGTGCAAGGTAACTTAGATCCAGCGTATCTGTTCGGAGACGAAAAAACATTGGCTCACGAAGTAGATCGTATTTTGCTCGAAGGAGTTCGCTATGGTCGCCATATCTTTAATTTAGGTCATGGCGTATTCCCCGAGGCAGATCCTCAAAAACTCCATTGGCTAACGGACTATGTGCATGAGCGTAGTCGTGAGATTTGGGCTCAAGAGAGGTAAATTAGTGAAAGTAGAAAAAAAAGGATTATTATTCCTGTCTTATGGTAGCCCTTTAAGTAAGGATGATTTAGTACCCTATATGACGAGCATTCGTCGTGGCCGTGTACCAACGGAAGCAGAGATTACAAATCTCACTAAGCGTTATGATACAATCGGTCAATGGGAAAATATTGAGCTTCAAACTATGGCAGAGTGCCAATATAAAGCATTGCTTACTCTGTTGCCAACTATGCCTTCCGCTATTGGTTTTTTACACATGAAACCATCCATTGCAGATGCGGTTGACTGCTTAGTCCAGCAAGGAGTGGAGCATATTATCGCTATTGTAACAGCTCCATTCTTCACCGCTCTCGGTACTGGAGCTTATGAAAAACAAGTGCAAGCAGCCATTTCAAACCATGATAATGTGACATTTGACTTTATCCGTTCATGGTGGGATCAACCAACTTTTAAGGAATACTGGGTAAAAGCACTTTCAAAGTGTGTGCATAATGCTAAAGATGTATTCGTTATTTTTAGTGCGCACAGTATACCTCTTATCAATAATCATGATGGCGATTCGTATGCGTTGGCTTTAGAGGAAAGCGCTAAAGAGATTGCTGAATATTGTAAATTACCGAACTGGACTGTGGCATGGCAAAGTGCGGCTCCTCATGGCCAATGGTTGGAACCTACCGTAGAGGATGCAATCAATGAAGCTTTACAAACTGGTGCTACTCGCATTGCTTTTGTACCATTTGGATTTGTAAGCAATCACGTTGAGGTACTGTACGATAATGATGTGGAGTGTAAAGAACTCGTTGAAGCAAAGGGCGCAACATATATGCGTGCACCCATGCCAAATTGTAATGAAACATTTTTACAAGCAATGGCGAGTGCAATAATAGAAAGGATTCATTCGTGAATGTAACAATTGTGGGCGGTGGCTTAACAGGGCTAACAGCGGCTTATTATTTAGGCCATGCAAAGCCGGAATGGACCATTACTCTTTTCGAACAAGCACCACGATTTGGTGGGAAAATACAAACGCAACGTGTGGATGACTTCGTAGTGGAACTCGGTCCTGACTCCTATTTGGGGCGTAAAACAGAAATGACAGATCTCGTGCATGATCTTGGACTAGGTGATACCCTTGTGTCTAATGAAACAGGTCAAGCCTTTGTATATGATAAGGGCTCTATCCACCCAATTCCGGGCGGCTCCATCATGGGCATTCCTACGGAAATGATGCCCTTTGTGAAAGCAACACTCATTTCATGGCCTGGTAAATTGCGTGCTGGCCTAGATTATTTTAAGAAACCATACCAACTCGATAAAAATGGGGATGTATCCATTGGTCATTTTTTCAAATACCACTTAGGACAAGAAATGATGGATAAACTCATCGAGCCCCTATTAGCGGGTATCTATGGTGGCGATATTTATAAAATTAGCCTATTGTCGACATTCCCTCATTTTATTCAAGTAGAACAAAAGTATGGGAACATGGTAAAAGGTATGATGGCTGCTAAGATGAGTCACTCCAAAGCAGGTGTCTCTAAGGCCGCCAAAGGGGCTGTTACTGAAGGTGATGTTCCTCGAGCTGGTAAAGGCACTATGACGGACCGTCAATTTGAAAGTCACGAAGCTAAGACTAGTCAAGATACTTCTGCTGGTAATAGTGTAAACAATTCTAGTCAAATGACAAAGACTAGTTCTAATCATCAGTCTGCTAAGACACAAGCGGATATGGAAAGTCGAAAGGGTACTGCTGCTCAATCCGGCATGTTTCGTCAATTGACAGGTGGACTTGAAAGCGTGATTACTGCTATCGTCAAGGCTATGCCTAGTAATGTACACTTGCATACAGGTGCGCTAGTTTCTGATATTCGATATATTGATGGTGTATATGCAATCGATGTAGTGAAGTCGTGTAACGATTCTTGTGGCTGTCAATCTACGGCAGACCATGTGATTATCACTACACCGCCGGCAACATATACTCAATGGTTCAAGGATGATGCGGGTTTTGATTTCTTGCGATCCATGGAGCAATCTAGTTGCTCCATTGCTATTATGTCTTTTGATAAAAGTACCTTTGATGGTGATTTAAAAGGATCTGGTCTGCTTATTACCCGTAATACGGATACACCTCTTACAGCGTGTACTATTCTTAATCAAAAATGGCCTCAAACTACCCCTGATGATAAGGTAGTTTTGCGCGTCTTTATTGGTAAGCCAGGTAATGATGTAGTAGAACGACTCAGTGAAGCGGAACTTTCAGAATTGGCAGTCAAAGAAATTCAGCATATTATGAATTTTTCTGCCAAGCCAGAGTGGGTGCGCATCAATCGTCTCATTCACTGCATGCCTCAATATAATGTAGGCCATCGTGCAGGTATTAAAGTCGTACGTGAACATGTAGCCGAGCAGTATCCAAATCTACACCTCATCGGCACACCTTTTGATGGAATCGGGATCCCTGACGGTGTAAAACAAGCAAAAGAACTCGTAGAAAAACTTGTGAATGACAAGTAAAATAGTGACTTGCTTAAAAGAGTTAGTACAGTATTAAGCAACATAGGATTATCTCAGCCTAAAAGCAGTAATTTAGTCTTAACTAAAGAATATACTAATAAAAAATCTCAATAGAAACTAAATTGAAAAGACTCTATATGCTATAATAGTAAGTGGAGTCTTTTGATTTCCGTAATTATAGATATACATTATTATTTTGATATAATCACCATAGATAGGAGTGATCATAATGGGAAAAGCAATCCCTACAGTAGAAGGTTGGCATAGCCAACACATGGTATTCGCCATGGATTTCAGCGCATGGAACTGTTTCACAGAGGATGAAAAAGCAGCAGCGCGCAATGAATTAAAAGCATTCTTAGCCGACCTTGAAGCTAAACATCAAGCTAAAGAAGGTAGCTATGCATTCTATGATTGTAATGGAGCAAAAGGGGATTTAATCTTATGGATTCTCGGTCCATCCCTTGAATACTTGGCTCAAGTAGAACGCAAATTCCGTCGTTTAGCTATTGCAAGTGTGTTGGTGCAAACTTATTCTTATACTTCTGTAACAGAAGTAAGCACCTATGTTAAGGCCAAGTTAGATACAGAGGAGGTTAATCAAAAATTATATCCTCATGTACCTCGCGATAAATATATCTGTTTTTATAATATGAGTAAAAAACGCGAAGGTGATGACAATTGGTTCATGTTACCACCGCAAGAGCGCGGTGCTTTGATGAAAGCTCACGGTGAACTTGGTAAAACATACTTGGATGTATTATCTGAATTCACTACTGGTGGCTGTGGCCTAGACGACTGGGAATGGGGCATTACCATCTTTAGTAATGACGACATTCAATTCAAAAAAATCGTATACGATATGCGCTTCGAAGTAGCCAGTGCAAAATACGGCATCTTCAGCGACTTCTACGTTGGTACCATCATCGACGATGCACTACTAGAAGAAATTTTTGGATAATAAAAAGGGACTGCTTGGCAGTCCCTTTTTGTTATTATTTAATTCATATATATCGATAAATAACTGCTTATTGTATCGTATATTCGTTCGATTTATAATGTTCTTAAGGTAGTCGGCGAGGTTGGGTCTCTCTTCGTTATAGAAGGGGGTGAGCTTATGAGTGACTTTGAACTTATTACAGTTATCATTGGAATATTGACATTAGTCGTTTCCTTTGGAGCACTTATAGCGCTTATTTGCCTCACAAAAAGCAAATAGCCCTCCGTTACCAAGTGTAATTAGATAAACAGAAAGGCCATTTCCTAGATAATTAGTTTTTGAGATGCGCCTGACGTTCCTACTCGTCTGACTATCTATTTATATTATAGAGATAAAGATATATATCGTCAAATTAGAATGAATGGACTGCTTAGCAGTCCATTTTTTTCCCTCAAAATGAAGGCTATAATTTTGAACAGAAAATTTTGTATACGTACTGTACTGTGTAAAATATAATTCACTATATTCGATTATCTTATTCATGGCTATATTTTTATAAAAGAGAACCCCGCATCAATCCGACTTACGAGGTCAAGGCCCTAGGCCGCAGACCTGATAAGTATGGAGGAAAGATGCGGGGTTTCTTTTATCACTTAGTTTATGAAAGTGAATTATATTTTGTAGTACCGTCGAGTGAACGTAAATTTTCTGTTTCCAGAAAATTATACGTTCATATTTGCACCTTTACGCACATAGAACCAGTAGCACACAGATACAGTTACAAGGTTGAACGCAAGTAATACAGCAAAGGCTGGGTGAATATTGCCGAACATGGAATATACAAAGCCGAAGATTTTAGGAGTAATGAAGGCACCGTATGCAGCTACGGCAGCAACGAAACCTGTAATTAAAGAGGAAAGCAATGGATTGCCAAATACGTGAGGAATCATACGGAATGTAGCACCAGTTGCGAAGCCACAGCATACGAATGTCAACACGGACATAGCAAAGAAGAATGGGAAGTTGTGCATATCTACGCCAACCGCAATTAGCGCTGTTGTTGCACATAGACCGAGAAGGCTTACAAAGGTAACTTTTGTACCGCTGTTAATTTTGTCTGCTAACCAACCACCTACAGGGCGAAGTGCACCTGCTACAAGTGGACCTACGAATGCGATAGAAGCAAATGGTACTTCTGGGAATTCTTTACCTACTAATAGACCAAGTGCTGCTGCATAACCAGAGAAAGCACCGAAGGAACATGTATAAAGTAATGTAAACGCCCAAGTGTGTTTGTTCCCAAAGATTTGTACAAGATTTTTAGGATTTGGTTTTTCTAGTGGTAAGTTATCCATGAAACGTGTCATAAGTGCAAGGATAACAACGAGTGGTACGATCCACATGAAAGCTGCATTGGCAAGGTATACTGCGTTACCTTTGATGATAGCTGGTGTTACACCAAATACACTACCTAGTGCAGTAGAACCCATAGCAAATGGAGCCAAGAAGTAGATTACAGAAACACCAAGGTTACCAACGCCGCCGTTGATACCAAGAGCAGTACCTTTTTCGGATTTAGGGAAGAAGTTGCCAATGTACGCCATGGAGGACGAGAAGTTGCCGCCCGCTAAACCGATAAGGACAGTCAAAATCATGAATGTCGTATAAGAAGTTGTTGTATCTTGAACGGCAAAGCCAAGCCATACAACAGGAACTAATAAAATAAGTGTGGAAATAAATGTCCAGTTTTTACCACCAATCAATGCTGGCATATAGGTATATACAAAACGTAATGTAGCACCTACAAGACCTGGCAAGGCAGCTAATGTAAATAATTGATCTGTTGTGAAATTAAAGCCTGCGCCGTTAAGTTGTGCTGCAATGGTTGCCCACAAGTACCATACGCAGAATGAAAGTGTTAGTGCGATTGTAGAGATAACCAAGTTTTGTTTAGCAATTTTCTTACCAAACTTTTCCCAAAATTCTGGATTTTCTGGTTGCCAATTAGCTACAATTTCGCTACGGCTTGCCCCTACTTGAGGCATTTTTAGTTCGCTCATTTTGAACTTCTCCTTACTGAAAAACTATACATGCAATGAAGACAAGGGAGATACAACTAGGGTTCTTTGTATATAAATATTGTAATCTATAATAAAAACTATAGAAAATATTCGATTAAGTGAAAGAACTGAGTTATAATTATTGTATCAACAAAATTTGCAATGTCTTATATCACAAATATATTATATATTGTAAAAATTTTTGTGAATGTGACATAAAACACACATATTCTGAAATTAATAAGTTATAATAATCTTGTATATACAAAAAAGTATATAATACATGTACTTTTGCTATAAATAGATTAGTATAACTAATGGATTTTATATTAAAAGTACAATGGAGTGGTGATGGTATGGATAAAAATTTAATTAACCAATTGCTTGCTTTGCCGGGCGAGGAACTCCATCTTAAAAAAGGTGATTTTCTCTTCCATGAGGGGGACAAGGCAGAACACTTTTACGTAGTAGTAAAAGGTAGAATGAGCATTAAGAAGTTCGAAGCTAGTGGGCACATTTTTGCATTGCGTCTAGTAGGGCCGAATAATGTAATTGGTGAGGTTCCGTTGTATGAGGAGAACACAAAAACATATGTGTTCAACGCCATTGCTCGGGAGGATTGCTCTGTTTATTCTATTCGCTATGATTTGTTAGAGGCTGCTATTGCAAAAGACCATTCATTGGCCATTGCAATGATGAAAATCTATACATTACATATGCGACGTCAACAGGCAAAATACCGAGACTTGCTATTATATGGCAAGAAGGGAGCATTTTATTCTACCTTGTTGCGCTTAGCCAATAGTTATGGTGTAAAGCGCGAGGATGGTATCTTTATCGATATCGCCCTAACAAATCAAGAGTTGGCTGAATTTGCTGCCACATCAAGAGAAAGTTTAAATCGCATGCTAAGTGAGTTGCGTAAGTTGGGCTATGTAGCCTATGATAAACACCATCTAGTAATCTGTGATTTTGACGCTTTAATCGGATTGCTTGATTTAGAGGTTGACAATATAGACCCTAATATTAGTAATATCGAATAACAGGATTCTCTCCCTTGTGTTAGCTCAGCTAGCATAAGGGATTTTTTTGTAGTTTTGAAGGAGGACACGAGATGAGCTTGTTGTCTCAAAAGTTTAAGTTTCTTCGCAAGAAGAACGTATCTCCAAGCGGCCATCAAATAACTGAAGATGGCGGTCGCGAGTGGGAAAATTTTTATCGTGACCGTTGGTCTTACGATAAAGTTGTCCGCACAACGCATGGCGTAAACTGTACTGGTTCTTGTAGCTGGAATATTTACGTTAAAAATGGTGTTGTTGCATGGGAAAATCAGGCTACTGACTACCCTGAAACACCAGATGATATGCCGGATTACGAACCACGTGGGTGCCCTCGTGGTGCGACATTCTCTTGGTATCTCTATAGCCCATTGCGCGTAAAATATCCTTATGTACGCGGTGAGTTGGCTGAGCTTTGGAGAGAAGCGAAAAAGCATGCTAAGAACCCAATCGAAGCTTGGAAATCTATCGTAGAAGATCCTGAAAAAGCGAAAAAATACAAATCTGCCCGTGGTATGGGTGGCTTTGTGCGCTCCACATGGGATGAAGCAACAGAAATTACTGCTGCATCCTTATTATATACTGCGAAAACATACGGCCCTGACCGCAACGCAGGCTTCTCTGTAATCCCAGCGATGTCCATGTTGTCTTATGCAGCAGGTGCACGTTTCCTTAACTTAATGGGTGGTACACCATTGTCCTTCTATGACTGGTATGCCGATTTACCACCTTCCAGCCCTCAAGTTTGGGGTGAACAAACAGATACTCCTGAATCTGGTGACTGGTACAATGCTGGTTACATCATGACTTGGGGTTCCAATGTACCATTGACTCGTACCCCAGATGCTCACTTCTTAACAGAGGTTCGTTACAAAGGTACAAAAGTTGTATCCGTATCCCCTGACTATGCGGAATCTACAACTTCTTCCGACGCATGGCTCAATGTAAAAGCCGGCACTGATGCGGCGCTTGCTATGGCAATGGGTCACGTTATCTTAAAAGAATATTACATCGATAAAGAAACTCCATACTTCAAAGAGTATGCAAAAGAGTTTACTGATATGCCATTCCTTGTACGCGTTGAAGATATCAATGGCACTGTACAACCAGGCCGTTTCTTGAATGCTAAGGACTTAGGTCGCCAAGAAGAAGGCGCTGACTTCCAAATGGTATTGATCGATGAACTTACAAATGAAATCGTTGTTCCTAATGGTACGATGGGTGAACGTCACACGAACCCTCAAAAATGGAATTTGCGTCTTGAAAACCGCGATACAGGGGCTAAAATTGACCCTCGTTTATCCGTATTTGATCAACGTGAAGATGTAACTGTTGTTAAGTTGCCATACTTTGGCGATGAAGAACACGAAGGCGTTATTGAACGTGCTATTCCAACGATTACAGTACAAACTGTTGATGGTCCTGTAAAAGTAACTACTGTATATGACCTCATTCTTGCTAACTATGGTATCGATCGTGGTATCGGCGGTGAAGTGGCTAAAGCTTACACTGATGACACTCCTTACACACCTACATGGCAAGAAAAAATCACTGGCGTAAAAGCAGATATCGCTATTGCTACAGCTCGTGAATTTGCAGATAATGCAGAAAAAACTAAAGGTCGCTCCATGATTATCATGGGTGGTGGTATTAACCACTGGTACCATGCAGATATCATTTACCGCACAATCTTGAACCTCATCATGTTCTGTGGTACAGAAGGTGTTAACGGTGGTGGCTGGGCTCACTACGTAGGTCAAGAAAAACTTCGTCCTGTTGAAGGCTGGGGCGGTATCATGACAGCTAACGACTGGAGTAAAGCTCCTCGTTTGCAAAATGGTACATCTTGGTTCTACTTTGCTACAGAACAATATCGTTCTGATTGCATCGATTTGGCAGACCGCGTGTCTAAATTAGCTAAACCTCGTTACCGTCACCCTGGTGATTACAACGTATTGGCTGCACGTTTAGGTTGGTTGCCATCTTACCCTACTTTCAATAAAGGTAGCCAAGAATTGATTAACGATGCTCGTGCAGCAGGTGCTGGTACAGAAGCAGAAATCAATCAATATGTGGCGCAAGCATTGAAAAACAAAGAATTACAATTCTGCGTAGAAGATCCAGCGGCTAAAGAAAACCACCCACGCAACTTGTTTGTATGGCGTGCAAACCTTATCGGTTCTTCCTCTAAAGGCCATGAATATTTCTTAAAACATTTACTTGGTACAAAACATGGTGTTCTTGAAGATGATGATGCACCAGTAAAACCAGAAGAAATCAAATGGCGCGAAGCAGATGAAGCTGGTAAGCTTGACCTCTTAATCGATATCGACTTCCGTATGGCTTCTACAGGCTTATACTCTGATATCGTATTCCCAGCTGCTACATGGTATGAAAAAGAAGACTTGTCTTCTACAGACATGCATCCATATGTACACGTATTCCAAGCAGCTGTTGATTGCGCATGGGAAACTAAATCTGACTGGGATACATTCCGTACCCTTGCAGAAACAGTATCTCGCGTAGCGAAAGAGTCTGGCTTCACAGAATATGAAGATATCGTAGCATTACCTCTTGGTCATGACAGCCCAGGTGAAGTGGCACAACCAGAAGGTAAGGTTCTTGACTGGAGCAAAGGCGAATGTGAACCAATTCCTGGTAAAACAATGCCGAACCTTGTTCATGTAAAACGTGATTACAGTAAAATCTTTGAAAAATACATTGCGTTGGGACCTAATATCGAAAATAAAATGGGTGCTCATGGCATGGCGTGGGATGTATCTGATGAATACAAGACATTATATGATCAAAATGGTATCATCGATAATCCAGAATTCATTTCTCATGGCCGTCCTAGCATTTACGAATGTAAGGAAGCTTGTAATGTTGTATTAACATTATCTTCTTGTACAAATGGTAAATTGGCTGTTCGCTCTTGGAAAGCTATGGAAGAAAAAACAGGTCTTTCTGGTCTTGAAAAGAACGCAAAAGGTCGCGAACAAGAAAAAATTACTTTCGATGATATGGTTCGCCAACCACGCTTCATCATTAGCTCTGTAACAAGTACTGGTAAGAACGATAAAAACCGTCGTTACTCTCCATTTACAACATCTACAGAAGATAAAGTACCATTCCGTACCGTAACAGGTCGTCAATCCTTCTATTGTGACCATGAAATGATGCGTGATTACGGTGAAGCTATGGCGTTGTACAAACCTGTATTGTCCTATAAACCAGTACAAGGTGACTACAAACAAGAAGGTATCCCTGAAATCACATTGAAATACTTAACACCACATCATAAGTGGTCTACACATAGTATGTATTTCGATAGCCAACAAATGTTGACATTGTTCCGTGGTGGTCAAACAATTTGGCTCAACGAAGATGATGCAGCAGAAATTGACGTTAAAGATAATGATTGGGTAGAAGCTTTCAACAAAAACGGTATCGTTGCAGCTCGTGCTGTAGTTTCCCCACGTATTCCTCGCGGTATTTCCTATATGCACCATTCCCAAGACCGTCACATCAACGTTCCTGGCGCGAAGGTTAAGAAACAACGCGGTGGTACGCATAATGCACCAACTCATATTCACATGAAACCGACACACATGATCGGCGGTTATGGCCAATTGAGCTATGGCTTTAACTACTATGGCCCAACTGGTAACCAACGTGATATGACAATTGTGGCTCGTAAAATGAAGGAGGTAGATTGGCTTGAAGATTAAGGCTCAAGTATCTATGGTCCTAAATTTGGATAAGTGTTTGGGTTGTCATACATGCTCTATCACTTGTAAAAATACATGGACGAACCGCGAAGGCGCGGAATATATGTACTTCAATAACGTGGAAACTCGCCCAGGCGTAGGTTACCCACGTCATTGGGAAGACCAAGAAAAATGGAAAGGCGGCTGGACATTAGATAATTCTGGTAAATTGGCTCTTTCTACAGGTTCTAAAACAAACCGTTTGATGAAATTATTCTTCCATCCTGAACAACCAGAATTGAAGGATTACTTCGAACCTTGGACATATGACTATGAAACATTGATTCATGGTGGTCGTAAAAACAACCAACCAGTTGCTCGTCCTCGCTCTCTTGTGACTAAACAAAAAATGGAAGTTACTTGGGGCCCTAACTGGGATGACGATTTAGCAGGTGGTCAACATGCTCGTTCCGATGTGAACTTGGCTAAGATGGGCGAAGATATCGTATTTGACTACGAAGAAGTATTCATGCGTTACTTGCCACGTCTTTGTAACCACTGCTTGAACCCTGCATGTGTAGCTGCATGTCCATCTGGCGCAATCTACAAACGCGATGAAGATGGTGTAGTTCTTGTATCTCAAGACGTATGTCGCGGTTGGAGACATTGTGTTCCATCTTGCCCATACAAAAAAATCTTCTACAACTGGGAAACAAATAAAGCTGAAAAATGCGTATTCTGTTACCCACGTTTGGAAAATGGCTTGCCTCAAATCTGTGCTGAAACATGCGTAGGTCGTATGCGCTACGTAGGTGTTGTATTCTACGACATGGACAAAGTCGAAGAAATGGCAGCTACAAAAAATGAACAAGATATTTACGAAAATACAGTAGAGTTAATCTTGGATCCTCATGATCCTGAGGTTATCAAAGCAGCTCGTGCAGAAGGTATCTCCGAAGCATGGATTAAAGCAGCTCAAAAATCTCCTGTATACAAACTTGTAAAAGAATGGGGCGTGGCATTGCCATTGCATCCTGAGTACCGTACATTGCCAATGGTTTGGTATGTGCCACCACTCAGCCCAATCTTGCAACGTGTAACATCTGATGTATACTTGCCAGATGCACACGAAATGCGCGTGCCTGTACAGTACTTAGCTAATCTGTTTACAGCAGGTAACACAGAAATCTTAGCTCGTACATTGCAACGTGTTCTCGACATGCGTGAATACATGCGCCGTCGTGAAACAGGTGATGGTCCTATCGAACACAAAGTTGATTTAACAGAAGATCAAATGTACGCTATGTATAAATTGTTGGCATTGTCCAAATACAATGATCGCTTTGTTATCCCATCTGATGTTAAAGTATCTCGCGAAGGTCGCCTAGAAATGCAACAAAATCGCGGCTTTGCTTGCCCTACAGGGGGATGTCAATAATGAAGGATGCTCAGAAAATCGCTCTTATTGCGTCATTTCTTCTACGCTATCCTGATGAACAATGGTATAACGAATTACCTGAATGGAGAGAGGACGCCCAATCCGTTGGGCATCCTCAACTTCGCCAAGGTTTATTAGAATTCTTCGACTATGTAGAGGAATCCGATAAAAAAGAATTTGAAGACCAATATGTTCGTACCTTTGATTTTAGTCAAAATACAACTATGTATTTATCGACGTATGAGTTACAAGGTACAGGGGAACAAGCGGAAGAACTCGTAAAATTTAAAGCTTTCTTCCTCGAAAACGACTATGATTTGCCAAAAGAAATGCCTGATTATATTCCAGCACTTCTTGAGCTATGTGCCGTTATCGATGATGAAAAATCAAAAGAAATTTACGACTATTGTAAGCCAAAATTGGAATACATTAGAGAACGCTTCATTGAGGCTAAACTGCCTTATGCATTCTTGTTTGATATTATCTTGTCTGTTGCAAATGGATTGGAGGACGGTGCACGATGAATCTATTCCTTTGGGGCGCTTTGCCTTACATCGCATTCACCTTCTTAATCGTAGGTACTTTGGTTCGTTTCTTCTACTTTGAAAGAAACTGGACTACAAAATCGAGTGAATTTTTAGAGAAAAAACAATTGCGCATCGCTAATCCATTGTTCCACTTTGGCTTGCTATGCGTTATCGGCGGTCACGTAGTAGGTGTATTAGTACCTAAAGCTTGGACTGCTGCTATTGGTATCAATGACCATATGTACCATGAAGGTGCATTATATATGGGTGCTGTAGCTGGTATCATCTTCATCGTAGGCTTCTTGCTCTTGATGAAACGCCGCTTTACTGTGCCTGCTATGAAAGTTAACACATCTGGCCTCGATAAATGGTTATATTTGTTCTTAACATTAGCTATTTTCAGCGGTATGGCTGGTACATTGCTTAATGCATCTGGTTTCTTTGATTACCGCGTATCCATCGGCCCTTGGTTCCGTAGCTTGCTATCCTTTATGCCAGATCCATCCTTGATGGAAGGCGTACCATTCATGTTTAAATTCCACATGTTGGCTTGGATGGTAGTGGCTATTATCTTCCCATTCAGCCGTTTGGTACACTGCTTGAGTGTTCCACTCAACTACTTAACACGTCCGTTCATCGTATATCGTAAACGTGATCAAAAATAATTAGGATGATGATTGATTTGTACGCCTAGATATAATAGGATTAATCAATCTATAGCCCCTTGTAATAGTGAAAGCATATGCTCACAACTACAAGGGGCTTTTTATTTACTTATTCTGTATTAGATTGTATTTTACTCTCAGTAGAGAAGAATATTGTTTGTTGTAATAAGCTTAGAATTACCATAATAGATATTTTATTTTAGAATTATTCTTATAATAAATACTATCTATCTAATATAAGTAATCTACAAAATTCGATTTAAATGATAAACTATATCGTATAGATTAATTTTTAGATGTTATTTAGAGAGGTATATGATGGATCAAGTAACAACAAAACAGCAAAAAAGTATTTACCATATCTTTATATGGATTGCTGTATTCTCCTTAATTATGATCGGTTTATTAGAGTGGGGTTACATGGTTGGTGGCCGTGCTTTTGGTAACTACAAAGTTTACACAGGCCTTGTGCCATGGTGTGTATGGATTGTTATGACTTATTTAGCGACTCGCCCTAAATGGTTTACAAGCCGCTATAATTTAGGTGACATGTATAAGGTGCACCGTGCATTGGGTATTGCTACTGTAGCTGTTATTGCGTTCCATTTATACCTTTATTTTGGTAAAGCTGCTAAATCAATCTTAGGTTGGTGGGGTGGTTATGTAGCTCTTACTTCCTTTAGTATCGCCACTATTTCTGGCCTTGCGTTCTTAACGCCAAAACTTAGAAAAGTTACCGCTTCTGGTCGTAATATGGGCATTTGGCTACACCGTTTAAATCTTGTAGCATTAGTTGCAGCAGATATACATATTCATGGTTTTAATCGCATTTCCAAAATGGTACCATTCTTACAAGTATTTGATATCATTACATACGGACTTGTGCTTTACTGCATTTACTTGATGTTAAAAAAGAAATAATATGAATTGATAAAATCCCTTCTGTGTTATACAGAGGGGATTTTTTTGTTATATTTTTAGTTTCTAAGGAATTCAATATTCTATATTATCAGTTTGATGCATAAATGATTGTGAGATTGATATACATTTTCTATTTACTACCTTAATGAAAATTGATATTATCTGTATGTTAAATATGATAATGATAATCAGAGTCATATATTCATTATCTATTCATTTTATTTCTTGTTATTATTCGTGTGTGAGGTTTATTATGATTAAACGTAAAATGACTAGTGCTTTTGCAGTAGCAGCCATGATGGGTGTGGCTACAGCCTTTGCTGTTAACCCATTTTCTGATGTTCCATCTGATAGTTGGGCATATCAAGCTGTAGATCAATTGGCTACAGCAGGTATTATTAATGGTTATCCTGATGGAACTTTCAAAGGTCAAAATAACATTACCCGTTATGAAATGGCTCAAATGATTGCAAAAGGTATGGCTAATCAAGATCGTGCCAATGCAGAACAACAAGCTATGTTGAATCGCTTAGCAGATGAGTTTTCCAATGAATTAAATACATTGGGCGTACGTGTAGCTAAATTGGAAGACCGTGTAGGTAATGTTAAAGTTACTGGTGATGCTCGTATCAACTACATCGGCAAAGAGGGTGGCGATGGTTATGATTACGAAGATAAAATCACAGCCCGTGTACGTTTAGGCCTAGATGCAAAGGTTAATAAAAATACATCTGTGAAAGCTCGTATTACAACAGGTGCTATCGAGTTAGGTGATAGCTCTAAAACAGCACAAGCTAATTGGGATTTAGCTTATGTAGAGCACAAATTTGGTAAAAATGTTGTAGTTGATGCTGGTCGTTATACCCAAAAATTTGGTGGTGGCTTGATTTATAGTTCAAACTTTGATGGTGTAGGTGCTACAGCTAAACTTGGTAAAAAAGTTACTTTGAATGGTGCTTATGGTTATATGACAGCAGGCCGTTTTGCAAAAGTTTCCAAGGAAAATAACGGTGATGTGAGCATTGTGAATGCTAATGTGGCTGTAAATAATCACTTTAGCTTTGGTGGTATGCTTGCTCATGTAGGTACAGCGAATGTACGCATGGGTAATGGCAAGAAAAATAATGACTTTGATAATGTATATGGCTTCAATGCGAAATATAATGTAGGTAAACTTGATGTTCACGGTGAGTGGGTTAAAGCATCAGGCTTGAGTGATTCTGATATTTGGAATGTAGGCGCTAAATGGGGCAACTACAAAATTGATAAAAAGAATTCTTGGGCAGTAGGCTTAGATTACTACGATCAAGCTAAAAATGCACCGATTTTCAAAACACAAAAATACGAATCTAATGATTTACAAAAAACAACGCGTTTTGAAGGTTATAAGGCGTGGGAGTTGGGCGCATCTTATGCACCAGAGAAAAATATTGGCATTAATGCATACTACGGTTTCAATGCTAAAACACAAGAAGGCAATCGCGTAAATGATTACTATCGTGCGGATCTTAACTTCAAATTCTAATGTAATAATTGGATTCTAATTTAATCAGTAATTAGTTCTAAGTAGAATGCTATAGGGTGAGAGTGTTTTATTAGCATGCTACATTAGGCCAAACTAGATGTATACTTGTAGATCGTATAGGACATAGAGAGGTTTATTATGGCAGAAGTTGTAAAAAAACAGTTTAAGAGTAAATACCATATTTTAATTTGGATTGCAGTTTTATCCCTAATATTTATGGGTATGGTGGAATATGGTTATGTAACAGGTGGTAGACCATTCGGCAACTGGAAGGTTCACTTAGGACTTATTCCTTATGTGGCATGGCTTGTATTAACATACATTGCAACAAAACCAAAATGGTTTATCAAACGATATAATCCAAAAGAAATGTTTGAAGTTCATCGCATCGTAGGTATTGTTAGTGTTGTTCTCGTATGTGCACACTGGTATGTATACTTCTTGAAAGCTTTGAAATCCTTCTTAGGCTTCTGGGGCGGCTATATTTCTCTTGTGGCTATGTTTATTGCTCTTATCTTTGCGGTATTATACTTAACACCTTGGGTAGGCAATATGGCAAAATCTGTATCCCGTAAAAAAGCAATCTGGATTCATCGCTTGAATCTAATTGCCATTATTGCGGCAAATATCCATGTTCATGGATTTGGCCGTTTATCTAAAATGGTACCATTCTTGCCTGTATTTGACGTAGTAACTTATGCGCTTGTTATTTACTATATTTATTGGATGTTCAAACAAAAATAATATATCGTAGGCATCTCTTTCTTTAGTAAAAGTAGGGGAACCACATGATAAAAGAGACCATCTCTGGCCCTAATGGGTATAAGCGATGGTCTTTTTTTGTCGTTTGCGATACAATAGAATCATAAGTATATATTCTATGGATTTATGTAAATATATGCTATTGCATTCTTTTGAGGTAAGAGTAAAAATCTGTTCTATAAACATTTTTTTGTATTATAGTATACTTTAGCTCATATCGATATGTATATTACTACCTTTATAGGTAATTTCAAATAGGAAAGAAGGATATTATGGATTCTTCTTGGAAACGAATTATATACCTAATCTGTACTATACAGGTTGGTGGGGGTATAACAATTATCGGTGTATTATCCTTCCTTCCGTTATTTTTAGCTGAGCTAGGTCTTCATGATCCAGGAGAAGCGGCCATGTGGGCAGGCCTTGTATCAGGTGTAACGCCTTGTATGGTGGCTCTTAGTGCTCCCTATTGGTCGCGTAAGGCAAATCAGCTTGGTCCGCGTAAGGTAATGATGTTTATCTTGTTTACCCTGATGGTTACGGTTGGTGCCTGTGCTTTTACACAAACACCATGGCAGTTATTGATGTTACGTATTTTGCAAGGCGTGGTGGGGGGATATGTTCCGATAGGCTTGGCTATTATTATTCTCATAACCCCTGAGGATAAGGTGCCTTGGGCGATGGGCTTATATCAAGCCTCCATGGTTATGGGCCTCGTTTTTGGACCGCTTATGGGTGGTTTGGCAGCGGACTTGTTAGGTTATCGCGCGCCATTTGTTATGTTCTCAGCCTTAACAGGGCTTTGTATGTTGGGAATTTATCTATTCATGCCTAATCTACAGTTTGAGCATAAGGTAGATGCTAGAGAGTCGCAGCTGTCTCTAATTAAATCCTTTTTGGTCATACCTCGTGTTCGCCTCTTGGTAGGGCTATTGTTCTTATGTAATTTTGGTATTACCGGTATTGGTCCTATTTTACCACTATACATTAAGCACTATATGCATATGAATGATGAGTTTGTAGCCACCATTGTTGGTATAATTATTTTTGGCGCCGGTTTGTTTAGTGCTTTAGCTTCAATCTCCATTGGCAAGATAACAGAACGTTTAACCATGCCTCGTATTGTTTTTACTGCTACATGGGCTGTAGGGTCTTTGTTTATACTTCAATATATAATGCCTAGTATATGGGGCCTTGGCATATTCCGTGCCATTGCAGGATTCTTCATGGGCTTTATTACACCGATTGCCAATACGCTCATATCCAAGGCTGTTCCTATTGAGCGCCGAGGTATCGTATTTGGTGCGGTGTCGAGTGTAGCCATGATGGGAAATGTATTGGGGCCTGTCCTTAGTGGTATGATTGCTCGCGCCTTTGGGTATGGGGCGGTCTTTTGGTCTACAGCAGCTATATTCTTTGTAGCGGCCCTGTTTATTTATCGTAGTTTAGTTATTCCTAGTGAAAGTTAATCATCATAGCTGATCTGCTTTCACCGTTTTAGACATAGTTAAATATATTTAGTATTATGTAGAGAATCGATAGATACTATAGATTCTATGTAAGATACTATGTAGAGAAAACGTATAGCAAACTCCAATATGGGGCTATATGTTGCGAAATGTTTCAAAGGTATTGATTTGTCTAATCCGTAAGAGAGATGAGAGTGCATCGTTATGTTATTAAAACAATTAGAGTATTTTGTATGTGTAGTAGATAATAACAGTTTTACACAAGCTGCAACAGAGCAATATGTATCTCAATCTGCTATATCTCAGCAAATCAAGGCTCTTGAAAATAGCCTTGGTGTTGAATTAATGGTTCGAGAGAAACGAAGCTTTCATCTAACACCAGCAGGACAATATTTATATCGATCTGGTAAGAAGTTATTAGAACGGTTCCATGATATTAAGGTAGAAACGACGCGCATTGGTACAGATGCACGGGTGAGTTTGCGCATTGGCTATTTGAACCGTTATAGTGGGATTGCTATGCAGCAAACTGTGATTCGCATGGCAAAGCGTTATAAAAATTTAGATATTCGTATGTACAGCGGCAGTCATGAAGAGCTATATGGCATGCTCAGCGATCGTCGTGTAGATGTAGTATTTAATGATCAATGGCAAATTTTGTCTGATGATTTTGAAAGTCATTTAATTGATAAAGCCACTACATTTATAGAGGTACCACAAGGATATACTAATGAAGATTGTGTAGAACTAAAGCATATCGATGATTTACCACTTATTTTATTGTGTCGCGGGAAATATACCTTGTCTGAAGAGGAACACTATCGTAAGGCCATAGGTTATAATGGTGCCTTCGCTTATGCTCGTACGTTAGAAGAAGCACGATACCTGGTTGCAGGGCAGCAAGGGCTATTACTATTAGATTGTTTTAAATACTTAACAGATCCTATGCCAGGTATCGAACGTAAGGTGTTGACGAATCATAGTAAACCTATGGAACGCCACTACTACTTTATATCGCAACGAAATCAAAATAATTCGTATATTGTAGCTCTTAGAGATATGTTCCGGCAGGTACTTGAAGAATTATAAATGAGATTATAAATGAAAAAGTCGTTAGCAACTTGCTAACGACTTTTTTCTTTTTTGTACATCATCTATTTGTATTTTTCTTATATAGTTATGATGGTATTAGTGATTTAGACTTTTCTTTGTATCTATGACTATAACCTTACAAAAAGTCTCTTAACATCATGAAGCCATCAATACATAGTTTGATACCGTAAATGACGAGAACCGAACCACAGAAACGGTTAATCCATGCCATATGAGTAATTTTAATTTTTTTAGCTAGTAGATGCATTGTAGTAGCTAGAGAACCAAACCAAATTGGTGTCATAACTAAGAAACCAGCGAAGAAGTGGTAGATGCTTTCTTTTGGAATATTAGCTTGAAAAGCACCGAGCATCATTGTCGCATCTAGAATGGCTTGAGGATTGCCCCATGATACCGCAATGGCTGAGACAATAATTTTTCTAATTGGAATATGTGTGTCCACATTGCGCATGTCTGGTTCAGTTTTAAATATATTAAAGCCCATATAAACAATGAGGAGGCCCCCAAAGAGGAGAACTATGAGCTTTGTGAGTGGCCACATTTCAAGAACGGCACCAATACCATAGAAGGCGGCAGCACTTAAACTCATGTCAAAAAACGCTAGTATGATTAGCGTCAATATAATGCGACGGACAGGTTGCACCAAGGCCGTATTAATAATGAAGAGGTTTTGCATGCCAACAGGGGCAAACGTAGCGAGGCCGACAAGAAGTCCTTGTAAGAAGTACATATTAACCCTCCTGACTATGGTATGATAAAGTACTAATAAGGTGAATAGTAGCACGAAACCCCTCCATTACTGGAGGGGTCCTTACTATTCTATTCATATATAATTATAACATAATATACAATATATGTATATTTTCTACCATAAACCTATCATATGTTGTGCCATAAGGCTTACGGCAGAAATAGCAATCCAGCAACAAGCACCTAAGGTTAGAGCAGAGCCGCCGGATTTTAATAATTTTACAATATTTGTATTAAGGCCGATTGCTACCATAGCCATTGTAATAAAGTATTTGGAAATTGTTTTGAAGATACTCAAGAATTGAATATCTACATTAGCATAGGATAATGCTGTTGTAATAAGGGAGCAAAGTACAAAGTATAAAACAAATCTTGGGAAAATCTTAGCAATACTAACGTTTGCACCATCTGTCTGAGAGGCATTTTTCTTGGCTTTGTATACTTGATAACTAGCGAGGCCTAAACATATAGGAATAATAGCTAGGGTACGTGTTAGCTTTACGATAGTAGCATATTCCAAAACTTGAGTGCCCGTACCTTTCATACTATCCCATACAGCAGCTGTTGCTGTTACAGAAGAAGTATCGTTAACTGCAGTACCAGCGAACAATCCAAAGCCCATGTTAGAGAGCCCAATGGCGTCGCCTAATTGAGGGAATACGAAGGCGGCTACCACATTGAAGAAGAATACAACAGAGATTGCTTGTGCAATATCATGATCCTCTGCTTTAATAACTGGTGCCGCTGCAGCAATAGCGGAACCACCACAAATGGATGAACCAACACCGATGAGAACAGCTGAGTTAGAGTCAATATGGGTTAATCGATAAATAACATAGGATACGATTAACGATGTAGCGATGGTAGAAATGATGACAGGTAAAGAAATCCAACCTACATGTAGAATCTGTGTAATGTTAAGACCAAAGCCCAACAAAATAACGGCCCACTGTAAAATCTTTTTGGATGTAAATCCAATGCCAGCACCTGTTTTTTCCCGTTTCCAAGAGGTGAAGATAGAACCGATAATTATACCTAAAATGATGGCAAAGATTGGACTACCTACTAGATGAAATTGCTGTCCTAGTAGCCAACAAGGAATAGCGAGAATGGCACAGAGCAAAATGCCTGGCAACGTTTTTTGATTGATACCCATTATAAAACCTCCTTACTGTACATACAGTTCACGTCATATGCGGTATCATGTGGCGTTTGCTTTCTATAGTGTTAATAGTACCATAGGAAGGGTTTTAAAATCTACTATATATGTCAGAATTATACAGAATATTCATCGCATTTTTGAAGTTTTTATATGATTAATATAAATAAAAACAAATTATAAGATAGGAGTTAATATTATTGAGTTAAAGATTTTATATAATCGTAAAATTCATAATAATAATTTATAAGTTGAAATTTAAACTTGTTTTGTGATGAATAAGGTGTATATAATGAATAGAATCTATTTCAGGTGGAAATAGAGTATATAAAGTGAGGACCTTTATGATTGATATTACAAAAATAATTGAAACCAATAAAGAATATGTGAAACAACACCCTGAGCTACCAAAGGCGGGGCTAACAAGCCATCCTACAAAAAAGTTAGGCATCGTAACTTGTATGGATACCCGCTTAGTAGGTATGCTAGAAGAAGCACTAGGCTTTAATCGAGGTGAGATAATTGTCATCAAAACTGCAGGAAATAGTGTAACACAACCTATCGATAACATAGTGCAAAGCTTGCTCGTTGCTACCTATGGTATGGAAATTGAAGATGTGCTAATCATCGGTCATGAAAACTGCGGTATGATCGATTTTTCTGCTACTACATTCATGGAATCTATGAAAGCGAAAGGTATCAGTGAAGATGCTATTCGCATGATCGAACCGGGCCTTATCGACTGGATGGATCGATTCCATATCTCTGAAGACAATGTAATTTATACAGTTAACTTCCTACGCCACCATCCACTATTTCCAAAAGGGATGGGTTTCTATGGGGGCATGATGGATCCTGATACAGGCGAATTCCGCTACCTTGAAATCTAGGCTAAGATTTGATGGGGCCCAAGTTGATTTGTACATTTAGGTGAAAAAGAACGATAACTAACCTCTACGCTCCAAAGCGAGCTAAGTCGCTAATCGGTTAGTCATTACTCTTTTTATAACTGTATTTGTGAACTTGTCCAATCGAGTCTATCCATAAATCAATAAAACAAAATTCACTGTATCAAAAGAGAAAGGGAATGGCTTAGCCATTCCCTTTCTCTTTTCCCATATAGCCAACCTATTATTATCGTATTCAAAATAGCGGTCTGTGACTCTATGGGACTAATACTGCGATAATGTTATAAAAAGCTGTGTTCCTAATCGAAGTGCGACTTAGTTTACTATGGAGCGCGGAGGTTAGGGACACAGCTTTTTAGCTAAAATGTAGCGATGTATTCGGGCCCCATAGAGTCATAGAATCGTAAACTTGAACAGTAATAATAGGTTGACTATATATTCCTTTTCGCTGTATATTGTAATTAGATTGTAAACTTAATCATATACATTAGTTAACCTATGCGGCAGTAAGTATTCGCTTGAGAGGAGCCTTGTATGAAGCAGTTAGGTATTTCTATAATTGGTACAGATACAGATGTAGGTAAGACGTTTGTGACAGGGTTATTGGGGGCGATGGCTGTAGACGATGGCTTTGCTGTTGGTATGGTGAAACCTGTGTCTTCTAGTGCAGTTCCTTTCCCTGAATGTGTGACGATGGATGAGGATAATTATAATATTGGCCTTGAGAGTAAAGATGCAACACATTTGATGCGCTCGGCAGGTATTCCTGAATCTCGTCGTCATGAAGTGAATCCTTATGCTATTGCCGGTGATTTTTCACCTCGCCTTGCAGCGGAATTGGCTGGTATCGAGATTGACTATGATGGCCTTGTAGAACATACATTAGATGTAGTGAGTCGCTATGACATAACCTTTGTAGAAGGTGCAGGCGGTATCACGACCCCTCTCTATGGAGATAAAACTTTCACAGATTTTATGAAAGATATCAAATTACCAGCAATTGTTGTAGCAGATGGTCGTCTTGGATCTATTAATCGCGCCGTTTTGACTTGCGAATATGCTAAGTTGCATGGTATCGAGGTGAAAGCTATTATCGTAAATGATACAACAGCTGTAGATCTGTTTTTGTTGAAAACAAATGTGGCAGATATGAAGCGTTACACAGGTGTTCCTGTAGTAGCTGTAGTGCCGCCATACCAAGGTCCGGATATTCAAAAGGTTCAACTTGGTTGGGCTCGATCTTTTATTGATTCTAAGGAATTATGGAACACAGTATTAGGTCTATAAATAATAATTGGCTGATTTTATATTAGCTATAGCAATTTTATATATGTTAGAAGTGATATTGAGTACATGTTAACAGTAATTTTGAGACGTATTAAATTTGTAATTTAGCATACCTTAGATTGGGCAACTTAATTTAGTTTATATAAGGTATATGTGATAGAGAGTTATAGTTTGTAAACTTAGTAAGTATGAGGTGACGAAATGACAGAGAAACAGCTTTCACAAGCAGCACAATGGGACCACGAGTTTGTATGGCATCCATTTACACAAATGCAAGATTGGCTAGCACAAGAACCAGTAGTAATTGAACGCGGTGAGGGGGTATACCTCATCGATGAGAACGGTAAAAAGTATTACGATGGCGTATCCTCCTTGTGGGTTAATATTCATGGTCACAACCATCCTGTATTGAACCAAGCATTGAAGGATCAAATCGATAAAATCGCGCATAGCACGTTATTAGGCCTCGTAAGTCCTCCGTCTGCACAATTGTGTAAAGAGCTTGTAGAGCTTGCTCCAGAAGGCTTAGATAAAGTATTCCTCTCTGATGATGGCAGTACGGCTATCGAAGTGGCTATTAAAATGGCGTACCAATACCGTCAACAAGTAGGGCAAACGAAAAAGACTAAGTTTATTGCCCTCAATGCAGGATATCATGGGGATACATTAGGTACTGTATCCGTAGGTGGTATTCAATTATTCCACCAAGTATTCCATAATCTATTATTTAAACCATTAACATTGCCAAGCCCTGGTGTGTATAGAGATTTGGCAGATCGAGATAAAGCCTTTGAAGAGTCGTTGACTGAATTGGAACGCATCCTTAACGAAGAAGGTGATGAAATCACAGCTCTTGTTATGGAACCATTGGTGCAAGCAGCGGCAGGCATGCTCGTAATGCCTCACGGCTATTTGAAACGCGTTCGTGAATTAACAGAACAACACGATGTATTCCTCATCGTTGACGAAGTAGCTACTGGCTTTGGTCGAACTGGCAAATTCTTTGCTTGCGAACATGAAGGGGTATCTCCAGATTTTATGACCTTATCCAAAGGTATCACTGGTGGGTACCTTCCATTAGCGGCAACATTGACTACAAAACGCGTATTCGATGCATTCCTCGGCACCTTTGAAGAAAAGAAAACATTCTATCATGGTCACTCCTATACTGGTAATGCCTTGGCCTGTGCCGTTGCGTTGGCTTCTTTGAAAGTATTCCGTGATGAAAAGGTAATTGAACAATTGCCTGCTAAAGTAGACGCTTTCACAAAGGCTCTAGAACCTATTAAATCTTTGAAACATGTTAAAGAGGTTCGTCAGCGGGGCCTCATCGTAGGTATTGAACTTGAAAAAGATGTGTCCACCCACGAAGCGTATCGCCCGAATGATGCGGTAGGTGCTAAGGTGGCAATCCTTGCCCGTGAACAAGGTCTTATTTGCCGCCCTATTGGCGACGTGGTTATCCTCATGCCTCCATTGGCATCCGCTGTGGAACAATTAGAGGACATGGTTCGTATTGTAGGTGAAAGTATCCAACGTGCCACTGAGGAAGAGGGGATACTTAAAGATATGCGCCCAATTATTTTATAATGCTAAATTAATTATTGAAAAGCTACACCTATTGTCTTTTGTTAGTAGTTTAAGGCAATGGGGTGTAGTTTTTTTGCATAACATATCGAAATTTCGTCATATTTTAAACTATAGACTATACATTGCCAAAATTCGATGATTATTTAGCATATCTATGATACTATATATGTATAAAGGAGGTCATCGTATGGACATTTATGTAATTATGCAAGTTATTATTTTATTTGGTGCCATCTTCCTCGGTGTTCGCCTAGGTGGCATGGGCATCGGTTACGCTGGCGGCCTTGGGGTTGTGTTGTTAAGCCTTGGTATGGGGATGTTTCCGGGACAGATTCCATGGGATGTAATTCTGATTATCATGTCTGCTATCGCAGCCATCTGTGCCTTACAGTTAGCCGGCGGTCTTGATTATTTGGTGCGCATTGCTGAAAGTATTTTGCGTAAAAATCCTAAGCATATCAACTATTTGGCACCAACTGTTACGTATTTCTTAACTATTCTAGCGGGTACTGGTCATACAGCATTCTCTATGATTCCAGTAATCGTAGAGGTGGCGAAAAGTGAAAACATTAAGCCATCTGTGCCATTATCTATCGCCGTTGTAGCAAGCCAAATTGGTATCACAGCGAGTCCTGTATCGGCAGCAGTAGTTGCTATGAGTGGGTTCCTTGAGCCATATGGTGTTAACTATCCTACATTGCTCGCCATCTGTATTTCCACAACATTTGTAGGGGTTATGATTACGGCATTTATCATGTCTACCTTTGCGAATAATGATTTATCTTCTGATCCAGTGTATCAAGAACGTTTGGCGGCAGGTCACGTGGCGCCACCTCGTGAAAAAAGCACTGATTTCCACTTAAAACCTGGTGCAAAAACTTCAGTATTGATTTTCTTGATTGGTATCATTTGTATCGTATTCTACGCAACAGCAATTTCCAAAAACATTGGTATTATTAAACCAGTTATCTTTGGTCGAAATGATGCTATCATCGGCTTTATGATGATTATTGCGGCTGCTATCACATTCTTCTGTAAGCTTGATACAGCAGAACTTGTTAATACAAGTACATTCAAATCCGGCTTATCCGCTTGTGTCTGTGTACTAGGCGTAGCATGGTTGGGTGATACCTTTGTAAAAGGTCATATCCCTGAAATCAAAGCGCTCGCTTCTAGCATGGTAACAGCATATCCGTTCCTATTGGCGGTAGCGTTCTTCTTTGCAAGTACATTGTTGTATAGTCAAGCGGCAACTACGCAAGCTTTGGTACCAGCTGTAATTCTAGCTCTCGGTATTACACCAGAGAACACAGGATCCGTTTATATTATTATCGCATCCTTTGCAGCTGTATCTGCACTCTTTGTATTGCCTACATATCCAACACTTTTGGGGGCTGTACAAATGGACGATACGGGCTCTACACGAATTGGTAAACTCGTATTTAACCATCCGTTCTTCATACCTGGCGTACTTGCTATTGCCATCTCCGTAGCACTCGGTTTCTTAGTGGCTCCGTTGATGCTGTAATTGGTGAAAGCTAAATACGGTTAATTCCAAAGTATACGCTAAAACGTTAAAGGACGTAACTACAGTGTTACGTCCTTTTTGTTATTTATTTTTATCCTTACAGTTTCTACAGATTCCAGCAATCTCTAAGTGATGTTCCGTCACAGTAAATCCTGCTTTGCTGAGTTCTTTAGGCATTTCTACGACAGGACAGGTATGGAGTGGTATCATAGCACCACAGCTCGTACATACAGCATAGTGGCGGTGTGTATGAGGGGTGATTTCATAATATGCCATATCACTACCCATGAGCGTGGTACGTGTAACGATACCCTTAGTTTCTAATAGTTCAAGTGTACGGTAGATAGTAGACATCCAAGTAGTGCTACCGTCACCTAAGTGTTCTGCGATTTCAAGGGCTGTAATGGGTTTATCTGTAGTTGTTAATACAGACCAAATGGCTTCGCGCTGTTTGGTCTTTTTTATGCCTTCTGGCCAAGTTGTTGTATTCATAGCTCTCTTTCGATTCTATTTTAATACTAAACATGCTATACACCTGTATAGTTAAATGACTTATATGGCTAATAGAATATCAAATATGCTATCGCATTTGGTTAGATATATTTTTATATTTAACTAGTTATATTTTTTAATCTACTAGCTGTATTATTTGACTCTAACTAGTTATATTACTCTAACTAGCTATAATATTTATGCCTAAATATATAAATTATTGTTTTAGCTTATCTACTAAACTGAAAGCGTCGTATGATGGTGCGAATATTTTTAATGACTAACACTACCAATAAAATACCTACCGACGTTAGGGACACGAAGCCACCAGGTGCTACGTTAAGGAAGTAGGATCCAAAAAGTCCGATAATCATGGCAAGTAAGCTAAATCCAATGGAGCATAATAAAGTTATTTTAAATCCTTTTTCTAATTGTAATGCAGATGCTACTGGTAATGCAATCATGGCACTCAATACGAGAACACCAACGATTTTAATAGAAATGGATACGGCGGCAGCCATTAAGATAGCAAAGATATAGTTGATAAAATCTACCTTAACACCTGCTACACGAGCCGCTTCTTCATCGTAAGCGATGTAGAGTAAGGAGTTATACAAAAAGTATAGCGTTAATACTGATAAAATGGTGAGCACTGCAATACTAATCATATCGGTTGCGTTTACCGTTAGGATGCTACCAAAGAAGAATACATTTGCGTTAGCCTTTAGTTTGCCTGAGCTAATAAGTGTAATAGCTGTACCGATGCTGAGGGATAAGATGATAGTAAGAATAAGATCGAGATGGTGTGAAAAATATTTTCGCAAGAACTCGATGAGTGCACCGCAGATGGCAGTGAAGATAAAGGCTCCTAAAATTGGATTAGTATTCGTTAATAAACCTAGTGTAATACCTGCTAGCGATGCGTGACTCATGGTATCGCCAATCATACTGGAACGGCGTAGCACCATGAAGATACCAATACATGGACATAAAAGAGAAATACAAATTGCTACGAAGAAGGCATTTTGCATGAAATCATAACTAAACATGGCGCACCTCCTCAACTGTGGTATCATCGGCCTGAGCCTGAGCCTGAGCCTGAGCCTGAGCCTGAGCCTGAGCCTGAGCCTGAGCTTGAGCTTCTATTGTTACATCTGTGAAACAGGAGCAGTTTTTGTGATCTATTGGATTGCGACCTGTACTGTGCATGATTTCACTAGCATATTGCTCAGGGGAGCAAAGGTGACCTTGACCATTTGCAATATGGTAGATATTGGTAGAGTTGGCGAGAGCCATTTCGATATTGTGCTCAACAGAGATAATCGTAATATGGTGCTCTTGGTTCAAATTTCGAAGTAGAGCATAGATGCCCTCTTGGCTTTTTCTATCGATACCTGTTGAAGGCTCATCGAGGATGATGAGGTCAGGCTTACCGATGAGGGCGCGGGCGATAGATACACGCTGAGCTTGTCCACCTGAAAGTTTGCTGATGAGACGGTCTTTAAATTCCGTCATATGGGTAAGCTCTAATACGCGATTGACTTCCTGTTTATCCTTAATCTTTAAAAGTTTACGGTAGGAATCGAGGATTTCTTTTACCGTAATAGGAAAGCCTGCGTGAGAGAAGTCATTTTTTTGAGACACATACCGAATATTATTGGTGCTTCGCTTGATAGAGCCTTTTACAGGGGTAAGAAAACCTAAAATGAGACGGAGCAAGGTACTTTTACCACACCCATTATCCCCAACGATGGATATATAATCACCACTGTGAATATGTAAATTAAGGTCATTTAACACATAAGGCGGTTGACCTTGATAGGAAAAATAAAGATGTTCTATTGATAACATATGAAAACCACATTTCTGATTGACAAAATTCTAAGTAAGTTTATACTATAACTATATTACAAATGCAACTGAGTCGCAACTGCAACTAAAGAATAGAGTGTATTCTGTATAGGCATAGCGATCAGGATTTTACAAAGGAGGACTACGATGATCAAGAAACTGATTTTGTTAGTTGTAGGTATTATGATGGCTGCTTTATTTGCAGGTTGTGGCAATGATGCCCCGAATGCACAGAAGGAACAAGCAGGTAAAAAAATCCAAGTGGTAACAAGTTTTAATGCAATGGCTGAGTTTACAAAGGCTATTGGTGGTGACAAGGTAGAGGTATCTACTATTATACCAGATGGTGTAGAACCACATGATTTCGAGTTGAAACCTGAAAATATGAAACAATTGGCAACAGCTCAAGTGTTTGTGTATAACGGTTTTGGTATGGAGCCTTGGGCAAAACAAGCTATCGAAGCAGCTAAGAATGATAAACTCGTATCTGTTGTAGCTACTGAAGGCGTTGAAGCTATTAAAAATACTGATCCAGAAGAAATTAAAGAACATGGTGCAGAAGATCCTCATGCATGGTTATCTTTGAAAAATGCTAAAATTGAAGTGAAAAATATCAAGGATGCCCTTGTAAAAGTTGACCCAGCAAACAAGGATTATTATGAAAAGAATTATACTGAATACGTTGCTAAATTAGATGCAATGATTAAAAAATATGAAGAGCAATTCGCTAAAGCTCCGCATAAAAACTTTGTTACAGGCCATGCAGCGTTTGCGTACCTATGCCGTGACTTTGGTTTAGAACAAAATAGTGTGGAAGATGTATTTGCTGAAGGCGAACCAAATGCAGCGCAATTGGCTAAACTCATCGAATACGCTAAAGAAAACCATATCACTACTATCTTTGCAGAAGAAATGGCTAGTCCAGAAGTATCCAAAACTTTGGCACAAGAAGTAGGCGCTAAGGTAGAAACTATTTACACTATCGAAAGTAACGAAGATAATAAAACATACTTAGAACGTATGGATGAAAACCTTACAAAAATTGCAGCATCTTTGCAATAAGATAAATAAAAGAGCAGCCCCTAGTGGGCTGCTTTTTTGCGTTATAATAGGCTAAAATAATATCTTCAAAGTTAGATTATATAGTATAATATATTATCAGATTAAATAAAAAGGAGACTTGATATGGTTATCATTAATAAATCAGGGGTTGCTGATGAAAGGGCTTGACCATAGTTATTATTTTGAAGGGGCAAGTTACCTATAAGCAATTTGGTCTAAATCTTTGGATAACGGGAATTTCTTTTTACATAATATCCTTCATCTTTGGTGTGGGAGGTATAATGTTGTCCATGACGGTTTAAATATAGTTTGTGTTACAATTAAAGAAATATAGGTGTTTTGGAGGTTTTATGGAAACAAAATGGTATTCAGATATTTGGCAGCTTGTGGTAGCTCCCTTTAAACGCGGTATTCCACAGATTGTAGAGCATGGATCTTGTCGAAAAGGGTTCTATGCTACAGTAGCTTTGGCATTGGTGGCATTCGTATTTTCAAATATTCTACCTACTTTTTTGAGTATGATATTTGTGGATAAACTTAGTGTTGCACTTACTGGTGCGGCGGCTCTTTCTGGGGCCGGTATATTAGGCCTAGCGGTTGGCTTGCTATTTGCTTTTATTGGTATTGCTATTTATTCTGCGATTTTCTCTTGGGTCGCCAATAAATTTGATGCCCATACTACATATGAGTCTGTGTTAAAAATCATGTGGTACGAACAAGCTTATAATCAGATTATGGGCTTAGTATATTTCATTGGCTTCCTATTACTATCATTGCCATTTTTGCTGCTACTAGGCTCTCATCCTGATTCTACAGTAGGTAGTATTGTATGGATAACTATTATTATATTCGCAACGATAGCTTTTGCAGTCTATACATTCTGGGTATGCTTAACATTATTGAGTCGCCAAATTAATAAATCCCATTTAGCAACTTTTGGCATTTCTATTATTACGAGTTTAATTCCTGTAATCATTTTAGGTATCTTGATTGGTATGGTAGTACTTGCTAGTTCCAGATAATTACATAACATGAAAAATATGAAAGGGGCTGTAATAAAACAGCCCTTTTCTACTAAAAAGCTATTAGCTGATTATATATAATCTTCTAATAGCTTTTCTCTGTATTTTATAAGGAAAAAGGCTTGAAAGAGCCATTACATTGGGATAATTAAAGTATGAAAAGATATGTGTTTTGTGCTATAATGATGAACGGAAAATGAAAAGGAACTATTTTTTATAGTTCCTTATTGTGTGTTGTATGTTATAGTATTCAAACTTAAATGTTGTGTATGTATATTGTGTAAAAGGTGGTGATACCTATGATGGTGGGTTTAATGCAGTTTATCTATCGTTTATTAAACCCTATTGAAGAGAATAATCCTCGTATGTATCACTTTGATATTGCCTATGGGCAACTCATAGGAATGCTGCTATTAACACTCATATGTTATCAATTTACTATTGTAGGTGAAGGCGTATATTTAGATGCTATACGTGCGTTTATACGCAATTCTTCGTTATTAGTAAGGTGGGAATCGCTATCTCTTCCAGTAGGTCAACATGAAATACAACTTTTTTTGGAACAGATGGGTAGTTCTAGAGAATTTTGGAATATGGGTCGCTTTGCATGGGTAATCGGAAAAGTTATTTTCATGGCATGTATCATTATAGTTTATGCGGTTGCTCAACAGCGTAAATTTTATGTTCGAACTGTTACAACCGGTATTTTGCATATCATGTCATTTGCTCAACTTGTTGTGGCATTGATTACTTTTACAGCAGGGATTATGCTGATTTTAACTTCGGTACCATTAATACTGCAAGCAATCATTGGCTTCTGTATGATTGTGCTATGTGTTTTAAGTACCGTATTATTGTTACAAACTATGGGACGTATTGTGGGAGCATGTATTAATGGGACCCCTTATGAAGGTTTGATTCTAATGTTGATTGCTCTTTTGGTAGCACACGTGTTTGAATGGATTTATATGTTGACTCGATAAAATACATATGATATATCTAGGACGAGACATGGCTCGTCCTTTTTTACTAGTTTTAAACTAAAAGGAGCATTTATGACATGGAATAAGGATATATTGCATTTATTTACCAGGCTTAGCGAACAATCTTTTCAGAATATTATCAATTATGGATCTCATACAAGAGCCATTCTGAATCTAGTCGTATCTACTATTGTATTATATATAATGACCTATAGCTTACCGTTTATGGTGAAAGTTATATCTCCAATGCTCGGAATTAAACGGATTACTGGGTTAACTCATTTTGATGTAATTAGTATTTTAGCAAGTTCTGTATTTTTAATTTTTCAAATTATCATCGGTTCATTTGTTATATGGCGCTTACTTGTTTTATTAGGTGGTCGTGGTACTTATGGTGGGGTATTGCGCAATTATATATATGGATTAGCTTATACAAATGCACTTCGCACGGTTGTCTTAGTATTAATTCATATACTAGGGATTATTTTTTTCTCTTTGTCTCTTCAAAAATATGTAGGGGATATGGCTTATCTTATTACGATGTTCAGCCAGTATTATGCCGTGTTCATTGTAGCCCAATTAATGAGACGTTATGTTGAATTAGGTATCATTAAAACCTATATTGTTATCTTTATTGTGGCATTATTATCTGTCTCTGTATTACCTCAATGGATTCGCTTTGTTCATACTCTCTTCAAATGATGTATTATAATAAGACTTAAAAAAACCGCAAGATAAAATTCTTGCGGTTTTTGTTCACTCTATAATAAGTTGGGCTTCGTAGTGTTGTAATAATAGCGCCACATTATCTTCGTCGTATTCGATTTGTTGTGACCATCTAGCAATTTGTTTTAATGGTTGTCCCTCTAAGGCGCTGGCTATAAGTATATAGTCAGTACCATCCTTTGCATAGGCTAAGATAGATTCCAAGGAATAATCTGATAGCATATCGATTTGGCGATACAATATATATTGGTACACTTTGTTAAATAGGCTCATATCCTCTTGCTGTATATAGGTCTGTACGGATGCGATGAGTTGGTCTAGTTTACTAGATAATGTATTAACTTGTGCTGTCCAATTCTCATCGATGGGTTCGGTTTGTTTATATAGGTCTAATAGTTCTTTGAAAGACTGCTTTGAGGGCTTTGGCGTATATTTAAATAGATTAGGATCTAAATCAAAAGCTAATAATTCAAAAACATTGTGGAGTGTTAATCGCTCCTCAGAATTGAATTCCTTATGGTCATCTTCAATTGTAAAGAGGAGTAAGTCCATTGGTTCTTGTCGGGCCAATAGTTCAACCGAAGCTTCACAAGATAATCCAACGCCACATAGTTCTAAGTCTTCAATGTATTTATAAAAGCGTGGATGCATATGACAGGTGTCACAAAGTCCTTCTTCTCCCAATTCAAGAACTACCTTGCATAGACCTTTTTCATTGAGTAAGGGACACATAGGTTGTGCTTTAGAAAAGATAAAATGACTGCCTTCATCATCAACAGTGATGGCTTGGCGTAAGCTTTCACCAAGAGAACCTGTCATGGAATGATAACGTTCAGCCGTAGGCTCATCTATATCGATGGTCCACAGCTGACAACATGTATTTTCGCATTGATCGGCCTTGCATTGAAATGCGTGATATATAGTGGGGTAAATTGAAATCATAGTTAGCTCACATGTAGTTATAAAAATGAATCTATGTGCATTGTATCATAGGGCGTAGGTACATGCACTAATTATATAAATAAAGATTATAAACCACGTTGATTTAGTGTATAATTGTATATATATTGTTATGATAACTGTTTGAGATATGGAGGAACCAATGAGATCATTTTTTGTAAAAGGTAGCCTTGTATTGGCCTTGGCAGCGGCATTTGGCATGCCAAATGCAAGTGCAGCCCCTTTAGTAGCTGTAGAGCCAACTGTGGCAGTTGTTGATGGTAACCATGCGGCGATTGTAGGTGCTAATGGTTTATTAAATGCCTTTATCCAAAATCATCCAAATGCAGGAATTACGGAAATCGCCTTTGATGCGGATGGAGGTCAAATTAAGTATGATGTTGAAGGTTTTGATGAATCTGGTAAGTATGAGTTAACGTATATCTATGCTACTAATCAAATCTTTGAAAAGCGCGAAGGGGACTTCCATAAATCACTAAAGAAAAAATCGTTTGATCCTCGGGAAATCTTACCGCCTGCAGCTGTGGTGAACTTTGCTTATGCCCAAACAAAAGGTAAAGCTGTGAGCCTTAATGAATGGGCTGTACGCTATGATAAAGGTAAGATTGTCTACAAAGTTAGCTTTGGTACAGCAGATAATAAAGAAGTACATGTACGTATGGATGCAATGAATGGTAAATTGCTATCTGTTAAATTTGACGATTAATATATGATTGACTAGTTATTATATCTTAATAGTGCCTAGTTATTTTATTCTGAATATAATAATTAAATGCCTTAATACTATTTTTCTTAAAAAAATAACTAGTATTGAGGCATTTTTTGTGAAAGTTTGCTCATGAATGTGAAATTTTAGATATCGATACGTATATTTTGAAGCCGTTTATCCCTTATATATGGGATAAACGGCTTTTGATATGTTTTTCATGGAATTTTTAAGTATAAAGTAAATCCCATAGGATTTCATAGGAATTATATATAAATTCATTCTAAACTCACTATAAAATAAGCTTTTAACAGTGCTTCTACATTTTGACTTCATAGACTGTCGATAGTATGTGTACCAGTCGAAAGACAAACTCAAGTATATCTGAAATTTCCAAGCTATATATCTACAAGTCCATGCTAGATATATGTTTTGGAACTTACATGATGACATTGAGTTGACTGGAAATATACATGCGTAAAGTTGCATGTAAATGAATTAATAAGGAGGACAATATGAAAAAATCTATTTTAAAAAGTAGTATTGCTTTAGCAGTGGCTGGCGTATTTGGTGCCACTGTAGCTGTAACCGCAGCTGAACCAGTAACTCCAATGCCTGTTACACAAGAAACAGCGAGTGCAGCGACTCCAGCACAACCAGTTACTGATCCAGTAGTTCCTACTACAGCGGTGGCTCCAGATGTGGCTACTACTGCAGTTGCACCTAAAACTCCGGTAGCTCCTGTGGCAGACGGTAATCAAGTAGGTACAGCAGTTCGTAATACTACACCAGTTCCAACAGCTACACAAGATGTTAAAACACCAGTAGCTCAAGAAACTATAGTACCTAGTACAGAAAATCCTGCAGCAGCAGTTCCTACTATTGAAACTGCATCTGTAGCTAAAGCTCCTAGTGAAACAAGAGTAGTACGCGGTGGCGATAAAAAATCAGAATCTGTAGCAAAGCATGATAAAGAAGTTAAAAATACTAAAAAAGCTGCAGTAGACAAAGCGCCTAAAGTAAAAGTTGTGAAAGACGAAAAAAAGGCTGATAAAGAAGAGCCTACTAAAGAGGAAAAAAAAACTCTAAAAGTAGAAAATCACAACCTAGCACAACCAATCAGCAAGAAGGCGTAGTAGACCAAAATAGTATTTTCGTAGTTGGTGCTAATTATTTAATTGACCAATTCGAAAGTAAATTTGGAAACTCCAAAATCACTAATGTATCCTTCAAAACTCAAGGTAAAACTGCCATCTATGAAGTAGCTGGTTTTAATACTAGTGGTGCTCATTCTATGACTCTAGATGTGGCTACTGGTAATGTAACGGATGGTACTCCTAAAGCATATGATGCATCTATGGAAGCTAGTGCTATTGATGCTGGGACAGTAATACCTCCACATGTGGCAATTAATGCAGCTTTCGTACAGTCTGGCAAGGTAGCAACTGGTATTAATGCGTGGTCTCTTGCTAATCAAAATGGTAAACCACTATATACCATAGAATTCCATGATGCACAAAATAAACCGATATCCGTTGTATTGGATGCTAAAACAGGGACGGTAGCAAAATAAGTTGATCTCCTATTCTATAGCGCTGTAAAGCAAACCCTTTCAAAAACGAACACTAAGCACTCAAAACTATACACACATAACATAAATACACTTACACACACATACACAACACATAAAACACACAAAAACACACACAATAAACAACACACACACAATAAACAATTACACACAGCCCTCTGGATTGGATAGATAAACATTGACTCTCTCCTATGCCATCTATCGTTCAGAGGGCCCCTTATGAATTGTGGTTCCCTCCGAATCATAAGATTATATACTTGGTATATATACTCTCTCTCACAATAAGAACGTAACTGCTTTACAGCACGCTGGGTATAGGAGAGCAAGAAAGCCCGTATCACATGTAGACTTCTACATGTGATACGGGCTTTCTTTATTTTACATAGGTTAAATATATTGTCGTGGTACGCGCTCTGAGAATCCACAAAAGATTTCATAAGGAATTGTAGAAGCAAGGGCTGCAATTTCTAGAGCAGAAATGCTTTCATGACCTTGAGACCCTAGAAGTACCACCTTATCGCCAGGTTTTACCGTGATTGTATCTGGAACAGAAACCATGAATTGATCCATACAAATACGACCTACTACGGGACAACGAGTGCCATGAATCAGTACGGTGCCCCGATTGGATAAACTACGAGGGTAGCCATCCGCATAGCCTACAGGGATAGTAGCAATTGTCATTGGCTCAGTTGTGATATAGGTAGATCCATATCCAATGCCTTCGCCAGCAGGGATATGTTGTACATGAACAACTTCACTATGGAAAGATAAAACTGGTTTTAAGCCCAATCGATTTGGTACATCAAGAGATGGCATGATACCGTATTGAATAATACCAGGACGAGCATCTGTGAATAGACTATCTTTGACAGATAAAAGACCTGCACTGTTGGCGAGGGAGAAACGGTAATCTGCTTCTGGACGGAATGCTCGTATTTCATCTACCATGCGATGAAATTTTTGCGTTTGGCTATGGGCGTGTGATTGATCCGCCGCATCAGCATTGCTCATGTGGGAGAAGAATCCGTCTATTTCCAAATTTTCGTAGGACTCAATGCGTTTGATAAACTCAATGGCATCCTCAGGCTTGATACCGATGCGATGCATGCCTGTATCAACGGCAACAGCAACGCGAATAATCATGTCGTGATTATCGGCTACTTTATTGAGTGATTCCAAGTCGGTAGATTCACAAACGGCAGGAATCGAATTAGTGTCTGCCACAAGTTCAAAGGATTGTGGCCTTGTGAGTCCTAATAAATAAATAGGTACCATAATACCTGCATTGCGAAGTGGTACGGATTCTTCTGGAATAGCAACGGCTAAGGATTCGTAACCTTCCTCCACGGCAATACGACCCATCATAACACTGCCGTGGCCGTAGCCATTGGCCTTGATGACAGCTGTAGACGTACTCCATTCAGGTAAACTATCTTTAATTTTACGCAAATTCTCGCGAACGAGACTTGTATTTATGGTCAAATAGGTAGGTCTCATTGTATTCCTCAATTCTATATAACATTACTTTTATTTTATAACTTTTGGGGAATTACACAATACTTTTGTGAAAGTTATATACAGAAAAATGAGTTTTACTTTGAATTTTATAGGATTTATACATATATTATATACAATTATTGTGAAAGTATACTAATTAGTTGTGAAAGTATATTAATTGGTATAGGTAGTTGATATATAATAGAAGTTATTTTAGTATAAAATTATATAAATAATAGTATAATTTATATAGAAGTAGTATTACATATATTTAAAGCTATTCAATTTAGGAGGTTCTCATGAGCGAACGTGTAGTAGTGGTAAATGCAGGCAAAATGAATTATGACCATGCATTGGATTTCTCCATATTATCTAATGATGTGCAGGTCTACGAAGATAGTACGAATGCTGAGCTTATTGAACGGATTCAAGGTGCTCGTGTTGTGGTTACAAAAGAATTGCCTGTAAGTGCCGATCTGCTTTCACAATTTCCTGATACTGTAGAGCTTATCGTAGAAGCAGGTACTGGCTATAATAATATTGACCTTGACGCAGCAAAGAAAAAGGGAATCACTGTGTGCAATATTCCTGCGTATAGCACAGAGCGTGTAGCACATACGGTGATCATGATGATCCTCAATTTTGCATCTACCATGCAGCAACAAATTGGTATGCTTGTTAAAGGTGATCGCAGCAATTTCACGAAATACCTTCAAGTGAGCCATACAGAAGTGAATGGTAAAACCTTAGGTGTTGTCGGAGCTGGTCACATCGGTATGGAAGTCATCAAAGTTGCAAAAGCGCTAGGTATGAACATCTTAGTGCATACACGCACACCAAAGGCTGATGGCGACGGGATTCGTTATGTGAGCCTTGATGAATTACTAGCTAATAGTGATTATATTACTTTGCATTGCCCATTGAATGAACAAACTAAACATCTTATTAATAAGGAAACAATCGGTAAGATGAAACCTAATGCAGTCATTGTGAATACTGGTCGTGGACCTCTCATTAATGAAGCAGACCTTTGTGAAGCATTAGCAGCTAAACGTATCGCTGGAGCAGGTCTCGATGTACAAGAGGTAGAACCACCAGCTGAGGATAGTCCTCTCTATACACTAGATAATGTCATCATTACTCCGCACATGGGTTGGAAAGGTCTTGAAACACGTCAACGCTTGGTAGGCATTATTCGAGATAATGTACAAGCCTTCTTTAAGGGTGAACCAATCAATGTTGTATCTTGATAAATTTTAAATAATTATATAATAGGTTCTATAACGGCATGGAAGTAATTGTCTAATTCTGTAGGCGATTCTTTCATGCCGTTTTTTACCCACCATAACACCATTTCCACAAAGCTACCTGAAATATGATTAATAATAAAGTCATCCGGTAGATTTGTATTTGCTTTACGGTCTTGGTTGATAAAATATCCTTGTACTAACTCATTTAGATGATCCCTGAAATAACGCAAAAAGATTTCGTTATTATCACTAGCTAGTAGCTCCAGGATTTTATTTTCATTTTGCTGTAAATGTTGTAATAAATGACCAAATACTGAGACTGGGTAAATACTTTGTTGATAAAGCCCATGAGCATGAGGTAAATGATTAATACTATCTTTTATATGTAAAAATAAGTCTTCGCAGAGTGCTTCTAGTAATGCTTCTTTTGTGTCGAAATGAGCATAAAAGGTGGTGCGACCAATGTCTGCGGCACTAATGATTTCTTGAACGGTGATTTTGTCATACGCCTTATTAGATAATAATTCGTTAAAAGCTATAAATATGGCTTTACGAGTTTTTTTCTGCCTACGATCCATATTAACTCCTGTCATTCTTTTAGTACAGAATAGCGTATATGTTCCGTAATGAACATATGAGATGTTTTATATATTGTATTAAAACCATAGGTTGATACAATTAAAGTGAACAAGGTGTTCGCTATCGTAATTATTGTACTGTAAGTGTAGTCATAATTCAATTCATATTGGTAGTGAAAGTCTGATAAGGGGATTGTTGTATGGTACATCGAATACATGATATATTATCTGGTTTATATATGACGATTTTAGCGGGGCTATTTTTACTGCTTGATGGGATTCCGCATTTGATAGAGGAGTTTGGTGGACAGAGACCATTTCAAAATATATTCCCTTTTGAACCTTCCTGGATTACCGTTATTATTTGTGGTTTTCCTCTTGTATATTTATCTATACGAAGGATTGTATATAATAAGGGGATTAGTAAAATCTCGTCAGCTTTATTGATTTCCATGGCTATGTTTGCGGCCATTGCTATTGGAGATATATTTGCGGCTGGTGAGGTCGCCTTTATTATGGCTTTAGGCGCTCTCCTTGAAGAAGCAACTACAGAGCGAGCAAAAAAAGGGTTAAAGAAGTTAATTTCATTAGCACCTGTTAAGGGCCGTAAAATACAGGCTAATAAGGAAATAATGGTTCCTGTAGAGTCTATACAAAGCGGTGATTATTTACGAATCCTTCCGGGCGAAACAATCCCTGTAGATGGACGCATTATTAACGGTGAAACAACGGTAGATCAATCCATTATGACAGGAGAGTCTATACCTGTTGATAAAACAATTGATGATGATGTATTTGGCGGAACGATTAACTGTTTTGGTGCCATAGATATTATAGCTACTAAAGTGGGCGAAGATAGTTCTATTCAAAAAATGATTCAACTTATTAAAAATGCGGAACAGAAACAGGCTCCGATTCAGCGTATAGCTGATATTGTTGCTAGTCGATTGGTTCCTATTGCATTGATGATTGCATGTATAGGCTATTTAATAACTGGTAATATCATCGTCGGTGTTACTGTGTTGGTAGTGTTTTGTCCTTGTGCATTGGTGCTTGCTACACCTACTGCGGTTATGGCCGCTATTGGTCAAGCTACTAAACATGGCGTTATTATTAAATCTGGTGAAATTCTTGAAACTATGGGAAAAGTAGATACCATGGCATTTGATAAAACCGGCACATTAACACGTGGTCAGTTAGCAGTTCAATCTATTTTAGCCGTTGATACAGATTATAGTGAGATTGATATTCTTCAATTAGCTGCATCTGCAGAGGCTAAGAGCGAACATCCTATTGGCAAGGCTATCGTTTCTCATGCGATAGAGCAAGATTTAGAAATACTTGATACTACTTCGTTTACGATGTTCGTAGGTAAAGGGATTATAGCCGTAATAAAAGGTCGAGAATTATATTGTGGAAATGAACGATTCCTTGAAGAGCATAATATTATTGTATGTGAGTCTATTCAAAAAGCCATTAATGTATATCGAAGTGAAGGCAAGGTATCTGTCATTATTGCAGATAAAGAGCATATTATAGGTATCATTACATTATCTGATACAATGCGAAATGATGCGATAAATATGATATCTGCTATCTCAAGCTTAGATATGACAACAGTATTACTTACTGGTGATAGTAAAGCAGCCGCTACATATATTGGAAAGAAATCTGGTGTTTCCGAAATACATGCGGAGCTTTTACCAGGAGAAAAAGTAAGTATTATTGAAGCACTGCAAGGGAAACATCACAAGGTTTGTATGGTTGGCGACGGAATTAACGATGCTCCGGCTATGAAGACTGCTGATGTGAGTATTGCAATGGGGACTATTGGTAGTGATATTGCCATAGAAACAGCAGACATTGCTTTGATGAGTGATGACCTTAGTAAAATTCCTTATATTAAACGATTATCAGATGCTACGATTAAAACTATAAAATTTAGTATTGCTTTATCAATGGCCATTAATTGTATCGCTATTATTCTCTCATTGCTTGAGGTTTTGACGCCTACTACAGGTGCATTAGTGCATAATGTGGGATCTTGTTTAGTGGTCCTCATCGCTGCCCGTTTGTATGATAGAAAATTTATTTAAACGCAATAAGAGCCGTCCCCGGTTGTATGGGGCGGCTCTATTGATTAGGGCTATCATAGATCAAGTCTTGGTATATATATTTATATATATCAAGGGAGGTAGTTATCCTCAAACTTGATTATGATTGATGTTGTGTTTTGATGGGACTCCACCAATGGCGTCTATAGGCCTTGATGCCTTCCACCACGGTTCTTGTCGCTTTAGCTGCAATATCTTTCGTTGCAGCCGGGATGCCCTCTAGGCGATAGGGAATACCTAACTCCTTATATTTAGCAATACCCATAACGTGATAAGGTAAGCAATCAACGGCTTGTAAATTTTTCAGAGATCCTAGAAAAAAGCCTAGACGATAGTGACGATCGGCATTATCTGTAATCGTAGGGACTACTACGTGACGAACCCAAATCGGAACTTCCACGTCTGCCGTCAATCGAGCAAACCCGAGAATGGGCTCTAACGGTTTACCCGTTAACCATAAATGCTTGGCTGGATCGATTTCCTTAATGTCTAGGATGACGAGACTAGTTACACTGAGTAATTTACGGTATGCCACCTCTTGGTGGGGGTCAAAACAAATTCCACTTGTATCTAAACAGGTATGGACGTTTCTTTCACGGAAATATGTGAAAAGCTCAATAACAAAGTCGATTTGCATAAGAGCTTCCCCACCTGTGACGGTGATACCACCATTAGTATAAAATTGGCGGTTACGTTCGTACTGGTCCCATAATTCCTTTACGGTCATGAATTTAGCATTATCGCTAGTTTCATCCCATGTATCAGGATTATGGCAATAAGCACAGCGCATGGGGCATCCTTGAAGAAATACCACCATGCGCATGCCTGGACCATCAACCGTACCCATCGTTTCAACCGAATGAATACGTCCAGTCATAGGAAACCTCGATTAGATACGTTGATGGAATGTACGGGAAATAACTTCGTCCTGTTGTTGTTTTGTCAATTTGTTGAAGTGTACCGCATAACCGGATACACGAATCGTCAATTGAGGGTACAACTCAGGATGTTTTTGAGCGTCTAACAATGTTTCACGAGTAAACACGTTAACGTTCAAATGATGGCCGCCCTTTTGGGAATAACTATCCAATAACTCTACCAAGTTATCAACTTGTTGGTTGCTCATGGGTATAACCTCCTTTCAACCAAGACTAACACGCGTATCGATGCCGGTGAAAGCAGTTCGATACTGTGGAAGATTTTACTTATCTTCCTCTATAGTAACATTTGGTTCGCTGCATGCGAAGTTTGTATTGCTGTTAGGCAATTGAGATGGATCTAACTCAATATCAAAATCGCTGACGGAAACAAATGTTTCACCAGATTTACCTAATGCGTCCG
This sequence comes from Veillonella parvula, assembly GCF_032472435.1. Classification (GTDB taxonomy): domain Bacteria; phylum Bacillota; class Negativicutes; order Veillonellales; family Veillonellaceae; genus Veillonella; species Veillonella parvula_N. The sequence continues at coordinate 265,656 of NZ_JAWEGM010000002.1, read as the reverse complement.
GAATGATAGAGAAGGTATTAGAAATACCATCGGAGCAATCACGCCATGGCATTTTAGCTACGGATGCCAACGAGGATACGGCACCGTGAGAATCACGACCGTGCATTGGGTTCGCGCCAGGAGCGAAAGCTTCGCCAGCTTTACGGCCATCTGGAGTAGAACCTGTAGCTGTACCATATACTACGTTGGAAGTAATTGTTAACAAGCTCATAGTAGGAACGGATTGACGATATGTAGGATGTTTACGAATCTTGTTCATAAATGTGGAAACAACCTTTGCTGCCAAGCTATCTACACGGTCATCATCGTTACCATATTTAGGGAAGTCACCTTCGATTTCGAAATCAACAGCGATGCCATTTTCGTCACGGATAGGTTTTACCTTAGCATATTTAATAGCGGATAAGGAGTCTGCTACTACGGATAAACCAGCGATACCAGTTGCAAACCAACGAGTTACCTTGCGGTCATGCAATGCCATTTCTAGTTTTTCATAAGCATATTTATCGTGCATGTAGTGAATGATGTTCAATGCATTTACATATACGCCTGCCAACCATTCCATCATGTCGTCGAATTTTTCCCATACTTCGTCAAATTCTAAGTACTCGGAAGTGATAGGGCGGTATTTAGGACCAATTTGTTTCTTCAACTTTTCGTCAACGCCACCGTTGATAGCGTAAAGCAAGCATTTCGCCAAGTTGGAACGAGCACCAAAGAATTGCATTTCTTTACCGATACGCATTGGGGATACGCAACATGCGATTGCATAGTCATCACCAGAGTTAGGACGCATCAATTCGTCATTTTCGTATTGAATGGAAGATGTTTCAATGGATAATTTCGCACAGAAACGGCGGAAGCCGATCGGCATGCGAGGGGACCACAATACAGTGAGGTTTGGTTCTGGAGCAGGGCCAAGGTTGGTCAATGTATGTAGGTAACGGAAGGACATTTTAGAAACCAATGTACGGCCATCGGTACCCATACCACCGATGGATTCAGTGGTCCAAACAGGGTCACCTGTGAACAAATTGTTGTATTCATGGATACGTGCGAAGCGAACCATGCGCAATTTCATGATGAAATGGTCTACGAATTCTTGGATTTGTTCCTCTGTGTATATGCCGTTGCGAAGGTCTCGTTCCGCATAGATATCGAGGAATGTGGAGTTACGACCAATGGACATAGCAGCACCGTTTTGCTCTTTAATGGCACCAAGATAGCCAAAGTAAATCCATTGCATAGCTTCACGAACATCCTTAGCTGGTTTGGAAATATCATAGCCATAGGATGCTGCCATCTCTTTCAATTCTTTCAAAGAGCGAATTTGATCTTGTATTTCCTCACGGTCGCGAATAACATCTTCTAGCATGTCACCCATTGTAATGCTAAATTGTTCTTTTTTATCTTCAATAAGATAATCAACACCGTAAAGAGCGATACGACGATAGTCACCGATAATACGACCACGGCTATACGCATCTGGTAAACCAGTTACAATGTGAGCTGTACGTGCAGCACGCATTTCTGGAGTATATACATCAAATACGCCATCATTATGAGTTTTGCGATGTTTCTTAAAGAAGTCCTCTGTTTGCGGATCCATTTTGAAGCCGTATTCTTCAATAGCGGATTTTGCTGTGCGCAAGCCACCATATGGGAACATAGCGCGTTTTAAAGGTTTGTCAGTTTGCAAACCAACGATTGTTTCAAGTTCTTTGTCGATATATCCTGGCGCATGGGCAGTAATGTGTGTGGCCACGGAAGTATCAGCATCGAGCATGCCGCCTTTTTCACGTTCTTCTTCATAAAGCTTCATTACTTGTTCCCACAATTTTGTTGTTCGTTCTGTAGGACCAGCAAGGAAGGAATCGTCCCCTTCATAGGGGATATAGTTTCTTTGAATAAAGTCGCGTACATCAACGGCTTTATCCCACACACCTGTGTTAAAATCTTTCCATGCAGTATGTTGCATTTTGCACCTCCATAAAAGGATATAACTATAGATTTCTATGCCTATAGTGTACAATGTTTGTAACAATTCTACAATGAATAAATGATATAGATTTTCAATACATACTATGCGATTTTGTGAAGTATCTTATAAATTTTCATAAACCGAATTGTTGACGTTTACTTGTATATAGAGGAGTATATAAGTTTTTTCTTTTTGTGATCTCACTTGATGTATACATAATAATATGAAATTGCATATCAATATTAATAAAGGCAATAAAAATTTTATTAAAGAGGATGAAGGCGGATTATTCAATAATATGATCGGATAGTTTATATTTGTGTACTGTTCGGAGGTCGTTTATATCTTGTACAGAATCAGCCTGTAAGTCTTTATAAATGCACGCATATTGGAATGCTACGGAACGTTGCCAGCCAGGAAAACAAGCGTTTCTTTTCTTCACTGACATCATATACTATACTCTGAGCAGCTCTTGTTGAAGAGTAACTGATATTGCCTAAAATAGGAGGTCACATTATGGATTTTAATGAAAAATTACGGGAGTATAGAAAACAATCTGGATTATCTCAGGGGAAATTAGCAGAAACACTTAATGTGTCGAGACAGGCCATAACAAAGTGGGAATCGGGCAATGGAATGCCGGATATTTCAAATTTAAAGGCCCTTTCAGGTGTATTCAATGTCTCTGTGGATGAATTGCTTTCAGAAGAAGCGGTTAAACCTCGATATCCTTATGAAAGTATCGTAGAATACGATATCGATGAGATAAAACATTTCGACATTAAACTGGGTTCTGTTAATCACGTAAAAATGAGAGCTGGAGAGGGTGAGAAGATAAAGGTTCAACTGGTCAGTGATACTATTGAAAATTTGACGGAACTGGTGAAAGTAAAAATCGATGATATAAAAAGGCGTATCGATGTGGATGTAAATCGTTCCAAATCCTTATCTGAAGAGCTTGTAAAAGAACATTTGTGGATTTTTATAAATTTGCCTGAAAAATATATGGGAGATACGGAGCTAGCGACCCATTGTGAAAAACTAGAACTATTTGATATTATTAGTGAAAAGTTTGAGTTAGACGGAGCGGTTAAAGAAATTCATATTGCCGGCGGTAACAGTCATATAGAGCTGGATAACAACTCTCCAATGGAGATATATGTAGCAGATTATACGGGGCGAATTGATGTGAATCAGATATCGGCGAAATCTCGTCTGTATGTCTCTCACGAGTATGCTTTCAAAGCGGTGAAAAAAGGTGTTCGCACTAAATTGCTCTTTGAAGAACATGGAAATCTTGTAGACGATTTTTCCGTGGCTGAATCAGAAAATCAAATTGAAATTAATGGAATCAATAGTGAACTCACGATAGTCAAGCTAAGTAACTAGTTGCCTTAATTATAGGGGATTCCTATATCATAGTTTTCATAAAGCGTTATTACTTGTTCCAACGACTTTGTTACACATTTTGTAGGTCCCATAAGGAAGAAATCATCCCCTTCATAGGAATAAAAAGTATGATTTAATTTATTGTAGTGTTAGGGGTATATTATGGTACTATTGAGATAGTGTTATTAAGCTATAAAACATGTAGATAACATGATCTTGGTAGAATGAATCAAGATAGAAATAATTTGGATAGAATATACGTTAATCAAAGTGGATTATAAGATTGTATAGGCGAATGCTATTGAAAGGTGGATGTTAATGACAAATCGAAAGAAAGCACTTTTAGGTGCTTCTGCTACTATTGCGGTGTGGGCTACTGCATTTCCTTTCAGTAAAATCGCATTACAGTCAGTAGATTCGTTGACATTGTCTGTGGCAAGGGTCATGGGTGGCGCTTTACTTATGCTGGTAATCGGTGTTGTAAAAGGGCTACATATACCGACAACATGGCGTGAGTGGAGACTATATATTCTGTTAGGTGCTACAGGGAATTTTCTTTACCAAGTTGTTTTTAATGAAGGCTTGCGCACAATTCCAGCGGCCACATCCAGTATTATTATGGCCTTGACTCCGATGACGACAGCACTGATGGCCATGATTGTTTATAAAGATAAAATACGGCCCATAGGATGGTTATTTACAATAACGGCTTTTATTGGTGTAGCCATAATCATTCTTTGGAATTCAGCCCTTACAATTCCTACAGGTGCATTATGGACCTTGCTAGGAATGACACTCTTTGCGGTTTACAATATCCTTAATCGTGGACTTAGTTTAAAAGGCTATAAGCCTATCACTATCGCCATGTGGTCTATGTTTACGGGGGCTATTATGGCATTGCCCTTTGCGGAACATGCTATTGAATTGATTGTGGTGGCACCGATTAGCGCAAAGTTTGCTATGGCCTATTTAGCATTTCTATCCAGTGCATTAGGTTTTGTATTCTGGAGCTATGCTTTGGAACATGCTGAAAAGGTTTCTGATGTAACCAACTTTATGTATATCTCTCCCATAGTGGCAGCTATTGTAGCAGCATTTTTATTGGGAGAAATACCTAATATGGGGCTCTATATAGGGGCGCCTATTATACTAGGATCTTTATACCTTTTTAATCAATATAGATAAGTTATTTTGTTAGTGTCTGAATCGCTTTGGTTTGATGTAAAAAATATATAATTAGATGAATAGGGATGTAAACCCTTACTTATAAGATAAGAGCTATATAATAAAAGAACCTCAACCTTTTAATTGGTGAGGTTCTTTTTGGTTTGACAGTCCTTATAAATTGTAGTAATCTAAGTACATAATTAAATCATACTTTATAGATATGTTTTAAATTTAAATTTAACTCCTACTAAATTGAAGGAAAAAAGAGGCGGTACAGTGATTGCTATACGAAATGTAACGAAAGAGTTTGATGTTAATAAGCAAAAGGTTACTGCATTATCTGATGTAAACTTTACCATAGAAAAAGGCGACATATTTGGCATTATTGGCTTTAGTGGAGCCGGTAAATCTACACTGTTACGCATGATTAATGCTTTAGAGGTACCTACCTCTGGTCATGTTGAAATAGATGGTGTGAATATCAATGGCTTAAGTTTTAATGCGCTCAGAAAGGTTCGTAAGCGCATCGGCATGGTGTTTCAACAGTTCAATTTATTGAATGCTAAATCTGTGTATGATAATGTGGGGATTCCATTAATTCTAAATAAAGTTTCTAAATCAGAGATTGATAACAAGGTTAAAACCTTGTTAGACTTTGTTGATTTAGGTGATAAAGCAAATGCCTATCCAGGAGAATTATCTGGTGGTCAAAAGCAGCGCGTTGGTATTGCTCGTGCGTTGGCTACAGATCCATCAATTCTGCTTTGCGATGAAGCAACAAGTGCTCTTGATCCAGATACAACAGAGTCTATTCTTCAATTATTAGAACGCGTTAATCGTGAACTAGGGGTAACAGTCGTTATCGTAACTCATGAGATAGATGTAATCCAAAAGATATGTAATCGCGTTGTAGTTATGGAACATGGGAAGCTTATCGAGAGAGGTTCTGTACTTGAGGTGTTTAGTAAACCTAAGCATGAAACAACAAAACGATTTGTTAGGACTGTTATTCCTGATGAAATCCCATCTACAGTGAAACATACCTTGGCTTGTGATAAAAGGCCTTACACAATACTTAAAATGCACTTCTTAGGAAATAATACAACTGATAATGTGCTATATCATATTAATAAAGCTTTTGATTTAGAAACGAGTGTGTTGTTTGCTACGGTAACAGAGTTAGAGCATACGGTACTTGGTATTTTCATTGTTCAGTTTATTGGTGATGATTTGGAAGTGGGCAAGGTAAAAGAGTATCTTGTGACACAAGGCATCGAATGGCAGGAGGTGACACTATAATGGACTTCTTTATGCAAGAACTTGGAGTTCCAGGTTCACAGTTAGTACTAGCTGCAGAACAGACATTATATATGGTGTTCCTGTCTTTATTCATTGGTACCGTACTAGGTCTAATTATCGCAGTTACACTAGTGGTGACAAATCCTAATGGCATCATTAAAAATAGTGTGGTCTATACTATAACAAATACAATTGTTAATATCGTGCGTTCTGTACCATTTATCATTTTGATGGTGTTTATCTTGCCATTAACAAAGATGATTGTTGGTACTCGTGTTGGTACAACAGCGGCCATCGTACCGCTTGTTATATTCATTGCGCCGTATCTTGCTCGACTCTTTGAAAACTCTATTTTAGAGGTCAATAAAGGCATTATTGAGGCTGCACAGTCGATGGGGGCCTCTCATTTTGAGGTGATTTGGCATTTCCTTTTACCAGAGGCAAAGGGTTCGCTTATTCTATCTATTACAACAGGTACCATAGGTCTTATCGGTGCTACTGCTATGGCTGGTGCCATTGGTGCTGGTGGTGTAGGTGATTTGGCCCTTACTTATGGTTATGAACGGTTGAACTTTCCATTGATGTTATTTACCGTTGTTATTTTAATTATTTTTGTTCAAATTATTCAAACAATAGGTAACTACTTTGCACGTCGTGCGCGTCGTTCCTAATTTGATGAAATAGATTTTAGTTATATGGATTGTGAAAGTATAGGAGAATGTACTATGAAATTTAAAAAAATCCTTGCCCTTGGTGTGGCATTAGTATTTAGCGTAGCTTTTATCGCAGGTTGTGGTTCTAATAATAGTGATAATGGTGCTAAAAAAGAATTAACCTATAGTAAATCTCAAGGCCCTTATTCTGAATTGTTTGAAAAAGGTGTAAAACCAATTTTAGAAAAACAAGGCTATACCTTCAAAGGTGTAGATATGTCTGACTTGGTACAAGCAGACCAAGTATTGAGTGATGGTGAAGTGGATTTTAATGTTGAACAACATACAGCATACATGAAAAACTTCAACGAAAAACAAAATGGTCATCTTGTAGCATTGACTCCAATTCCAACAGTGCCAGCTGGTATCTTTAGTGGTTCTAAGACATCTTTAGATCAAGTAGCTGATGGCGATACTATTGCAGTTCCTAATGATGCATCTAACATGGCTCGTGCTTATGCGTTGTTGCAAAAAATCGGTTGGATTAAACTTGATCCTAATAAAGACTTAGCGACAGTCACACAAGCAGATATTATTGAAAATCCTAAACATCTTAAATTTACAGAAATGAAGTCCCTTACAATTCCTTCTGTACGTACTGATTTTGATTATATTGTTATTACAGGAGCTATCATTTATAATGCAAAAATTGACCCTAAATCTGCATTGGCAAATGAGGATGTATTGCCACAATGGTTATTACAACTTGTAGTTAACGAGAAAAACAAAGAGGCTCAATGGGCAAAAGATATTGTAGCAGCTTATCATTCTCAAGAATTTAAGGACTACATGGAAAAAAATAATAACGGTTTATGGTTTGTACCAAAAGGTGAATAATTGATAGAAAAACGTACTATACATGTGCACAAATAAAATAACCGCTGATAAGTTACTACTTGTCAGCGGTTATTTTGCCGTTTACAGAATAATCTCAGGAGATTTCCATGTGTAAGATTGATAAAATTATTATTCTATACTGTCATTCCTACAGCATAGTTTTCATATAGTTTCTTATAGTATCCGTTAAGTGTCATGAGTTCATCATGTGTCCCTTGTTCTACAATGGTGCCGTTTTCTACCACTAGTAGGAAGTCCGCATTTTTTATTGTAGACAAGCGATGGGCGATTACGATACTGGTTCGACCTTTGAGGAGTGTGTTCATCGCTTTTTGAACCTCTACTTCGGTACGGGTATCTACGTTAGCCGTTGCTTCGTCAAGGATGAGAATGCTAGGATCAGCTAAGAAGGCCCGAGCGATGGTAATTAATTGGCGTTGACCTTGGGAGAGATCATCACCACCTCGGTTGAGCATCGTATCATATCCATTGGGTAATGTACGGATAAAGTGATCTGCCATGGCAAGCCTTGCGACATACTCGATTTCTTCACGTGTAGCATTTGGCTTGCCGTAGCCAATGTTATCGGCGATAGTACCCGTGAAAATCCAAGCGTCTTGCAATACCATTCCTACCGTATTATGTAAGCTTTCACGAGATAAATCCCGAATATCCACACCGTCAATGGTGATGCGACCATTTTTAATGTCATAGAAGCGCATGATGAGATTCACTAATGTGGATTTGCCAGCTCCGGTAGGCCCTACGATGGCTACCATAGAGCCAGCTGGAATGTGAATATTAATATCCTTCATAAACACATTGGACGGTGTATAACCAAAATCAACATGCTCAAAATCAATTGTCCCCGTATGAGCTTGATTACTTGGTTGATTGGCCGTCATAGATGTGTTAGTACTAATAGCGTCTCTATCAGTTTTTGATGAGCTGTTGGATAATGTCAATTTTCCATCATCAATTTCAGATGGGGCATCAATTACCTCGTAAATACGGCCTAAGGCGGCAGCGGTTTCTTGGAATTTTGTCATAATATAGGAACTACGAGATAGGGGATCGGATACCTGACCTACATAGAGGAAGAATGCCTGAATATCCCCAATGGAAATGGACCCACGTAATACCATGAGACCGCCTTGAATAGCGACGAGGCAATAGGTAAATTGATTTAAAAATTTTACGAGAGGCTCTACAAGCTGACTGGTGAAAGCAGCATTTCGCATACTTTTAAATAGATTGTCATTCAGTATATTTACTTGGCGAGTTGTAGTCTCTTCTAGACCAAAGGTTTGAATAATTGGCTTGCCTACAACGATTTCTTCTATGCCACTGTTGAAAGCTCCTAATGCATTCTGATTTCTAAGATACACGAGGCGGGCTCGTTTAGATAGCCACGTTAAGCATACGATACCAATCAGTATGATGACGATGATGGATGTTCCCAAAATTGGACTGATCCAGAGCATCATTGCAGTGGCGCCGATGATTCCGATAATGGCGGACACGAGACCAGGCACACCTTCACCTATCGTTTCAGCAACGGCATCCAAATCAGAGGTTAGACGGCTTAGAAGATCACCACGTTGGTGATCGTGAAAGTATTCGATAGGCAATGAGTATAAGTGAGTACTCATGCGTGTACGCAAGGCGAGCACTGTTTTTGATCCAATGGAGGCCATCATGTATTCGCCGAAGTATGTGAATAAAGCATGACCTCCATAGATGGCAATAAGCCAGAGGATGATTGTATCAATAGAGGCGAATATGGTATTAATGTCTTGGTTTGTTTGTAATCCACTGATAATAGCATCTACGACCTTGCCAAGTAATACTGGAGCTGATACCTCAAACATAGCTGCTGTGATAAGGGCTAAGATGAGTAGTGCTAGCCAACCCCATTGGCTTTTAGAATCGATCAGGAAACGACGTAATGGGCTCATGCTGTCAACTCCTGAGATGCTAAAATTTGTTTATATACGGTAGAGTTTTCAGCTAACTCATCATGAGTGCCATACCCTGCCACTTGACCTCTGTTGATGATTAAGATGTGGTCTGCCTTTTTGGCAGCACTTACTTTTTGCTCTACAGAGATGAGAGCGGGGCGATTGTCCTTTTGCAATTCCTCATGTAATACGGTGCGAACGGCACGCTCTGTGGTGCCGTCGAGAGCAGAGAAACTATCATCGAATATAAATAAATCAGGTTTGCGCACGAGCGCTCTAGCCATGGCAAGACGTTGGCGTTGACCTCCAGATAGATTAGTACCACCTTGGGAGACGATATATTGGTAACCACCTTCAAGGCGACTAATAAATTCATCCGCCTTAGATAATTGGCATGCATTTTCTATATCTTGAACTGAAATATCTTGGCTTGGTGCAGCACCGTAACGGATGTTCATTTCTACAGTCCCTGTAAATAAGTAGGCTTTTTGTGGGACATAACCGATGCGTGAGCGTAAGTCATCTACATTCCATTCATAGATGGATTTGCCTTTGAAGAGAATGTCTCCAGACTCAATGGAGAATAGGCGAGGGATTAGGTTTGTAATCGTACTTTTACCAGAACCAATGTCACCCATAATAGCCAATGTTTCACCGTGATGAACGGTAAAGGAAATATTTTCTAAAGCCGGCGATTCTGCATTATCGTAACGGAACGTAACATTGCGAAATTCCAGAAGTGGAGTATCATCGTTTGCCGATGCCGATGCCGATGCCGATGCCGATGCCGATGCCGATGCCGATGCCAAATCTATAAAATTTTTACTATCTTTTTGGTTAACTATATAATAGGTGTCTAAATTTGTATTTTTATTATATGGTTCAGGGAATGTATCAGAGTTTTCGTGTTCCAATAATTCTCGAATACGGGTGTAACATACGATAGCTTCGGGTATATCTATGATGACGAAAATAGCCATGAGCATGCTTAAGAGAATAAGATTAGCGTACTCAATAACAGCCATAATGTCACCTATTTGTAGGGAGCCTATGCTTACGTTATAGCCTCCGAGCCAAAGGATAGCAACGGTACTCATGTTAAAGAGAATTAATATAGTCGGTAAACCAATAGCAAAGGTTTGGCGTAATCTTTTATTAAGTTGAGCTGTTTCTGTAAAAATTTCTATTTCTTTAGTATTTTCGTAATGTCTTCTATTGAAAGCTCGTATAACAGGCATGCCCACAATATGATCACGTACCATATCGGTAATAGTATCTAGTTTTAGTTGTAATGCTTTAATAATAGGTAAGGCGCGACTTTCAATAAAGATTATGGTTAGTATCATGAACGCCATAACAGCGAGGATGACGAGACCTAGTTGCCAGCTCTTATAGAAGGTTAGTCCTAGACCAATACATATCATGAGAGGCATAGGGAGAATCATATTTAAACCTTCTCCTAGAACTGATTGAATTTTCTCAACGTCTCGGCTGGTCCGCATGAGTATGGTGCCTGTACCAAAGTGTGTAAAGTCGCGTAGTGAAAAGGCTTGTATAGCTTTCACTAAATTGTCGCGCAATATTTTGCCTATAGAGGCTGAAATATGAGCGCTCATAGCAACACCTAGGATGGCAGACGATACTGTTAATAGTGCAACGATAAGAATCGTTGCACTAGAGTTAGTAATCATCTCTAAATCACCATGGAGGACACCGTCATTGATGATGGTAGCCGTTAAGGTTGGTATATATAAAGTGCCTGCTACATTGAGTAACGAAAGAAGTGACACTATGATAATAGAAAACCATAAAGGTTTTATATAATTAGAAATTAGCTTCATTTCAATCCTTTCGACATATCTTTCGATATATTAGTAATTTTCGATGTTTATATTATATTGTATAAAACCAAAAATATCTAGTAAAAACTATTACTAAAAGTTTAGTATCAATCAATAAGTATTATGACGAATATTATATTTTCACTAAAAATATTCTGCTATACTGTATTTGCAATTTTGTAGTTTTATTTTTAGTAAGGAGTGTTCCTAATGAAGTTGAATTGGAAATTATTCGCACCGCTTGTAGTAGCTATTCTTGTATGGCTCATCGGTGCGCCTGAAGGCCTTAGTCCAAATTCTTGGATTTATGTAAGTATTTTTGCAGGCCTCGTGGTGGGGTTGATTTTAGAACCAATGCCACCAGCTTTTATCGGTATCATTGCTGTTACCGTATCTATGTTATTTAAGGTTGGTCCAGCACCTATTGTGGATAAAGCAACTGGTGTAGCAAAGGCTATTACGGATGCTCAAGCTATCAGCTGGGGGCTTAGCGGTTTCTCTAATGCCATCGTGTGGTTGATATTCGCAGCATTTATGATCGGTATCGGTTATGAAAATTCTGGCCTTGGCCGACGTATTGCATTGTTCCTCGTAGCCAAGCTTGGAAAGTCCTCTTTAGGCCTTGGTTATGCCATTGCTATTACTGACCTTGTGTTGGCTCCATTTATTCCAAGTAATGCGGCTCGTTCTGGTGGTACGATTTATCCAATCGTATCCAGTATTTGTCCGATGTTCGATTCTTATCCAGATAAGAATCCTCGTAAAATTGGTTCTTATTTAAATTGGGTAGCATTGGCAACAACTTGTGTATCTAGTTCTATTTTCTTGACTGGTGCGGCGCCAAATCCATTGGCTCTTGAATTGTCTGCTAAGTCGGGTATCGTAGCTGCCAACTGGGGTACATGGTTCTTAGCATTCTTGCCAGTAGGTATTATTCTATTTATCATTACACCATTGTTGACGTATGTATTCTGCAAACCGGAGGTAAAAGGTTCCCCTGAAATTGCAGCATGGGCAAAGGATGAATATAAGAAATTAGGCTCCATGACACGCAGTGAAATCTTCATGGCCTTGATTTCTGTATTGGCTCTCGTATTGTGGATTGGTGCTTCTACATTTAAAATCAACCCAACTACAACGGCTTTAATTGTTATTATCTTGATGATTTTTACTAAGATTATGACTTGGCAAGATTTCCTTGCTAACAAACCAGCATGGAATGTTTTGACTTGGTTTGCCACACTTGTGCCGATGGCTTCTGGGCTTAAGAATGTAGGCTTCTTGGAATGGCTTGCTAAATCTGCAGGTGGTTCTTTAGTTTCTTTAGATCCAACAATGGCTGTTCTTGGCTTGTTATTAGCATTTTGCTTACTTCGTTACTTCTTTGCTTCTGGCACTGCTTATGTAACAGCTATGGTAGGCTTGTTTGCTACTCTAATTCTTCAAATTCCTGGTGTTGATCCAGCTCAAGTTATGTTAATTCTTTTAGTACCAATGGGTATTATGGGTATCCTTACACCATATGGTACTGGTCATAGCCCAATTTGGTTTGCTAGTGGTTATAATAAAGGCCCTGAATTCTGGAAATTAGGTGCTATCTTTGGGATTATCTACCTTGCGATATTTATTGTGGTGGGTATTCCATGGATTCAGTTCGTAATGCCACTTTTAGGATAGGCTTTCCGCCGCCATATGTCTCTCTGCGCTCCATTCGCTGCAAGTCGCTGGACAGACATATGGCGGCTTCTTTTATCCTGAAATGGCAATACTCACTTTGGGAAAAGCAAGTCGAGCTTACAGAACGCTACGAGGGGCTTCCTTTATATCCGAAAATGGCATAGCTCACTTCGGGAGGGCAAGTCGCTGGACAGACATATGGCGGCTTCTTTTATCCTGAAATGGCAATACTCACTTTGGGAAAAGCAAGTCGAGTTTAAAGAACACTACGAGTAGCTTCCTTTATATCCGAAAATGGCAAAACTCGACAGAGCTCGACAAATCTAAAAAAATAAATATAATATTGATGTGATAGTAAATATCTTTTTTGGGGTTTCTGATGGAGGTGGTTTATTATTATGTCTGCTACAGAGCGTGTTGTACAGTCGATTTTATATGAGTTGGGCTGTGTTATGATTGGCTGGTCTGTGATGCAGTTTGTTCCTCATGAGGGGCAGCCTCTTGCTTTGATGGTTATTTTTTCCTTACTGGCTATGGCTTGGAATTTTGTGTTTAACTGGATATTTGATAAACTAGTACCAGGTGATCGATTAGCACGAGGGCCTGTAATCCGTACAGTTCATGCGGTATTGTTTGAAGGTTTATTTATGTTTGCCACAGTACCGATTATTATGTACATGATGCATATGAGCTTTTGGCTGGCCTTTGTTACAGATATAACGATGACATTAGTCATATTAGGTTATACGTATGTTTATAATTGGGTATATGATCGGGCACGTTTATTATTTGTAGAAGCTTAGTTTTAATATATGAGGTAGGTACCTCTTGAAAAATCTATATCGTATAGTAGGAGGTTCTTATGTCTACAAAATCTATTACAGGTACAGGTCTCTTGTTGGCCGTTGCCTTATTGGCGCAAAGCTTGCGCCTTATGTTTCCATTTATTCCAAACCAAGTGAGTATGTTCCTCATCGGTTCCATTACATCTGCTACATTTGTTTTAGCGACGTGGCGCTATGGTTGGAAGAATGGTCTCGTTATCGCTTGGATCGCTCCGGTAGTAGCGCATTTACAAGGTATGTTACCGCTACCGCCGTTCATTTTGATTACGGCTCTTGGCACGACAGCGTATGTATTTGTGGCACATTGGTTACAACATAAGCCAAAGCTTTTACTTATTATTGTGGCGGCTTTGGTAAAAGCCGGCGTACTCTTTGGCGGGTATTCCTTGTTTTTCTCCTTGTTCCAATTTCCACCAAAGATTGTAAATACCATGCTTTTCGTATCTAGTTGGCCGCAATTGGTAACTTCGTCATTAGGGATTATTTTGGCATTACTTATTACTAAACGCACTAAAAATTAGGTCAACTTAACTTAGAGTTATGACAACCCATTCAAAATAGATATGTCTTTTTAGGGGCACTCAGGATGTATGAGTGCCCATTTTTGTTGACCTTAATCATTGTCTACTCTTATAATTAACATATTGTATACAAATATGAGGAGTTGATTGGAATGAAGTTTAATACAAAATGCGTTCATGGCAGTGGTAAACCGGATGATACCGGTGCGATTTCCCCTGCAATCTATATGTCTAGTACGTTCTCTCATCCAAAGTTGGGTGATACAACAGGTTACCAATATTCACGTGAGTCTAATCCAACACGTGACCGCTTAGAACAATTGATAGCTGGCCTTGAAGAGGGGATAGATGCATTGGCATTTTCCTCCGGTATGGCAGCTGTGGACGCAGTATTCCACCTATTTTCTCCTGGAGATCACATCATCTTAGGTGATGATTTATATGGTGGTTCTATCCGTATGTTCACAAATATTTATGAACAGAACGGCATTGAGTTCACTTATGTAGGCACCTCTGATCTTGATGCGGTGAAAGCTGCTTTTAAACCGAATACAAAGGCTGTTTATATTGAAACACCGACAAATCCTATGATGGAGATTACCGATATTCGTGCACTCTGTGCAATGGCGCATGCACGTAATGCGCTAGTAATCATCGACAATACTTTTCTAAGTCCATATTTCCAAAAGCCATTGACTTTGGGTGCCGATATTGTCGTTCATAGTGGTACCAAATTCATTGGTGGTCATCATGATGTAATTTCTGGCTTTACTATTGTAAAAGATGAAGAAATCGCTGCAAAATTGCGTTTAACATACAAAACAGTTGGTGCATGCCTATCCGCTATGGATAGCTGGCTCGTTATTCGCGGCGTAAAAACATTGGCACTTCGTATGGAGCAACACCAAAAGAATGCCATTGCTCTTGCGGAATGGCTAAAGACACAACCTAAGGTAACAAAAGTATTGTTCCCAGGACTTCCTGAACATCCGGGCTATGAAATCAATAAAGCTCAAACAACAGGCTTTGGCGGCATGTTATCCTTCGAAGTAGATAGCGAAGAAACGGCTAAACAAGTATTAGAAGGTATTGAGCTTATTCAATTCGCTGAAAGTCTTGGTGGTACAGAATCCTTGTTGACGTATCCTGTGACGCAAACACATCCAGATTTAAAACCTGAAGATGCAGAACGCAAAGGTATTACACGTCGTTTGTTGCGTTTATCTGTAGGTATTGAAGATACAGAAGACTTGATTGCGGACTTGGAACAGGCTTTTAACAAATAAAGGAGTTCCTATGGGACAATATAATTTTGATCAAATATTAGATAGAACTCATACAAAATCATTGAAATACGACTTTGCTGTAAAGCGCGGTAAACCTGCGGATGTGTTGCCATTCTGGGTAGCGGATATGGATTTTGAAATTCCCCCTGAGTTAAAACAAATCTTATTAGATCGTGTTAAGCATGGTGTTTTCGGCTATACAGAGTCTGACGATGAATACTTTGAAGTGTTGAAGAATTGGTTTGCTACGCGTTTTAACTGGACGCCAGAACAAAAATGGCTTGTTAAAACGCCTGGTATCGTATTTGCTTTAGCGATGGCGGTTCGTGCTTTTACCGAGGTTGGCGAAGGGGTGCTCATTAATCAACCTGTGTATTACCCATTTAGTATGGTTATTGACGATAACAATCGTCGTCTTATCAATGTGCCGCTCATCAAAGGCGACGAAAAATACACTATCGACTTTGAAGGTATCGAACGCGCTATTATCGAGGAGAATGTAACATTATTCCTCTTGTGTAATCCGCACAATCCAGTAGGGCGCGTGTGGACTGAGGATGAGTTGAAACGCCTCGGCGACATTTGTATTAAACACAATGTGCTCATCGTGAGCGACGAAATCCATGCTGACTTTGTTTGGGAAGGGCATACGCACAAGGTCTTTGCCGATCTTGGTGAAAGTTATGCAGAACACTGCATTGTATGTACAGCGCCTAGCAAGACTTTTAACATTGCAGGCTTACAAGTAAGTAATATCTTTATTCCAAATGACTCCTTACGTCGTCGTTTTATAAAAGAAATTGACCGTGCTGGTTATAGCCAATTGAACACGATGGGGATTGTGGGCTGTGAAGGAGCCTACAAAGTCGGGGCTCCTTGGCTTGATGAATTGAAAGAATATATTCAAGACAATATTCAATTCACCATCGACTATGTAGCAAAATATATGCCAAAGATTCGTGCATATCGTCCTGAAGGGACCTATCTCATGTGGCTGGACTGCTCTCAATTGCCGTTTAGCCCTAAAGAGCGAGACGAATGGATCATCAATGATGCTAAGCTATGGCTCGATACGGGTTCTATGTTTGGTGTCGATGGAGAGGATTTTGAACGTATTAATGTTGCTTGTCCTCGCAAAATCTTGGAAGAAGGGCTTGAAGCTTGGCGTCGTGCCTATGAGGCTAAAGGCTTTTAATTAGCTTATTTAAATTGTTTAGATTAGGTTATCAAATTGTAGAATATGTAGAGGTGACACTATGCCTATTAAAGTAATAAAAAATTTACCGGCCATAACGAAATTAGCTCAAGAGAATATTTTCGTCATGGATACTGAACGGGCGGAAAATCAACAAATCCGACCTTTGCAAATTTTGCTTGTCAATTTGATGCCTACTAAAGAAGTAACGGAAACGCAAATTTTGCGTGCTCTCAGTAATAGCCCATTGCAAGTTAATTTGACGCTTTTACATACCGCATCTCGTAAGGCTAAAAATACAGATGAACAATATTTAGAAACCTTCTACCGCACCTTTGATGAAGTAAAAGACCAGTTCTTTGACGGCATGATTATTACCGGTGCTCCTGTAGAGTTAATGCCTTTTGAAGAGGTAGACTATTGGTCTGAACTCGTAGAAATCATGAACTGGGGCGAAGAGCATGTTTACTCTACGTTTTATATCTGTTGGGGTGCTCAAGCTGGCTTATATCATCACTTTGGCATTAATAAATCCATTATGGATGAGAAATTATTTGGTGTTTACGAACACGATATTTATAATGATCGACCAGTGCTCATGCGTGGATTTGATGAAAAGTTTTGGATGCCACACTCACGGCACACCACAGTTTCGTTGCAACAAATTAAGGAAAATCGTGACTTGGAACTCTTGGCTGGGTCTGAACCAACAGGAGCTGCTATCGTTCGTAGTTTAGACAATAAACATATCTTTGTATTTGGTCATGCCGAATACGATTGGGATACACTTAATCGTGAGTACGTGCGGGATATCAAAAAAGGTATGGATATTGCGGTTCCTGAAAACTACTTTCCGGATAATGATCCGAAACAACGTCCCATCGTGCGCTGGCGCTCTGTAAGTACACTATTATTTACAAACTGGTTAAACTACTATGTATACCAAGAAACGCCATATATCATTGAACAAATACAAAAAATGAAATTTGAACGGGATAAAAATTTAGGCGCTTACATCTAAATTTAGGTACTTATTTCTAATTTATTGTTAGTACTATGTACCCCTAATTACTTCTAACATCTCTCAAGGGAGCTGGTTCTTTGGAAGTAATTAGGGGATTTTATTTCTTATAAAATGATTTTGCTTGCTTTAGAGGTTTTGGTAAAAGTTTTCATCATCCTTTGTTCACCATAGTTTAAAGTTATGGAGAAGACCATGTAAAAAATAGTAGACATATTTTTTAAAGCATAGTACTATACTAGGTATAAAGAATGAACTTAAAATATAATTAATATAAAGGAGTTATCATAATGAGTAAGCAATACAGATTTGAAACATTACAATTACATGCCGGACATACGGTGGATCCAACAGGTGCTCGCGCAGTGCCTATTTATCAAACTACATCTTTCGTATTTAAAGATGCTGAGGAAGCAGCGGGTCGTTTTGCGTTGACTAATCCTGGTGGCATTTATTCCCGCCTTGGCAATCCTACAACCGATGTATTGGATGCTCGTGTGGCAGAACTTGAAGGCGGTGCTGCTGGTATTGCAGTAGCATCTGGTTCTGCAGCGGTTACGTACTCTATTTTAAATGTAGCAGATGCTGGTGATAATATTGTTGCTGCATCCACATTGTATGGTGGTACTTATAATTTGTTTACTGCTACATTGCCTCGCTTGGGGATTCAAACTAAATTCGTAAATCCGGATCATTTGGAAGAATTTGAAGCAGCTATCGATGAAAAGACTAAAGCCGTTTATATCGAATCTATTGGTAACCCTGGTATTAATCTTATCGATGTACAAGCTATAGCTGATATTGCACATAAGCACAATATCATCTTGATCGTAGATAACACATTTGCATCTCCATACTTATTCCGTCCATTAGAACATGGTGCTGACGTAGTTGTACACTCTGCTACTAAATACCTTGGTGGTCACGGTACAACATTGGCTGGCGTAGTTGTAGAATCTGGTAAATTCGACTATAAAGGTTCTGGTAAATACCCTGGCTTCTCCGAAGGTGACGAACACTACAATGGTTTAGTATTTGGTGATTTGCCAATCCCATTCACTGTAAAAATTCGTGCTCAATTACTTCGCGATACTGGTGCATGCATTACTCCACTTGCAGCATGGCAAATATTGCAAGGTATTGAAACATTGTCCTTGCGCGTAGAACGTCACGTAGAAAATGCTCGTAAAGTAGTAGATTTCTTGAGCAAACATCCTAAAGTAGCATGGGTAAGCTATCCAGAATTAGAAGACAGCAAATACAAAGCATTAGCTGATAAATACTTCCCTAAAGGTGTTGGTGCAGTATTCACATTCGGTGTAAAAGGTGGTAAAGAAGCAGGTATTAAACTTGTTGACTCCTTGGAAATCTTCTCCAACCTTGCCAATGTAGCAGATGCTAAATCTCTTGTTATCCATCCTGCATCCACAACACATGCACAACTTAACGAAGAACAACAAAAATCTGCTGGCGTAACACCAGATATGATCCGTGTATCCATCGGCCTTGAAAATATCGATGATATCATCGAAGACTTGGCACAAGCTTTAGATAAAGCATAATTTTCGTACCTCTTGTTTGGAAAACTATAGATCAAACCTTCAAAACTTACAAATGACATCCTTAAGCTGAATTTTGCTTAAGAAATAGAACACATAACTATCAAACCTATAAAACTTATGCAAAAGGCCTCCCACTGGGAGGCTTTTTTGTTATTAGTGTGTGTTGTCTTTATAAGAATGAAATGTTGTGTAGGTGTAATACAACCTTGATAGAATGGGCATAAAAAGACCTTGGATTTAATGATCCAAGGCCTTTAAGGGAGTATAGTGTGTGTAACGTTTGGTCTGTGGTGTGTGAGCACAGACCGTTTTCCTATTGTGTGAGATAGGATTTAGGGAGTCCGTGGTTAGTGTTACGGACTCTCTGAGAGTGTGTTAGAGAGTGTATCCAAAGGATACAGTGTGTATAGTATGTGTGTTATATGTGTAGTGTGTCATCTAAGTGGGTTAGGATAGGGTTTCACTTGATGAAATGAAAATCTTAGTATTTTGTGTTTTTAACTTTAGCGCTAATAACTTTGCCGGATGTAGCGTCTACTTTAACTTCAGCATTTTTACCGCCGCCAGTTGTCATATCAAATTCATATACAACTCTGCCGTTTTCACGTTCAACAGTCCAATCCATAGTTTGGAAATCAGAACCAACTTTTTCCATAGCTTTTGTTTCAGCTACTTCAGGAATGATGATGTTTTGAACGTTAATTGTTTTAGAAGCTTTGGAGTAACCTTTTACTTCTTTACCAACGATTTGACCAGATGCTTCGTCTACTTTAAGCTCTACTTCACGGTTGCCATAATAACCTTCTACTTCATAGTAAGGATTATGTTTTGCATCATAGGAAATAGATTTTACAGTAGCGCCAGGGAATTGTTGTTGGAATACTGTAACAGCGCCCATATAGTCAACAGAATAGTTAGCTTGTGCGGATGGAGCAACGCTACCAACACCATTCCAGTTGCTATGGTTGTTGTAACCATGGTTGCTAGCTGCACCAACTACACCTGCTAATAATACTGTACTAACGCCAAATGCACATAGTACTTTGGATACTTTCTTAACATTTTTCATAAGCAATGCCTCCTGATACCAAATTATAATTTTCGTTTAGTTACGATTTTGTGAAAGTAGATTTTACTCAATCTACTTATGTATAATTTAATCTTGTTGTATGAAAATAAGGTGAAATTAGATGGTTTTTGTATGAAGATGAGTATATCTTTTAGTTATTATGAACTATTGATAATAACTATTAGCTATAGTCAAAATTAAAAAGTACTAAAAACATAGTATATATAGTATTAGACTATATAGTAAACTAAAAGTCAACCATTATAGTTGACAATTAAAAATACAAGTGCTTTAATTTAGATAGTTAGTAGTTTGTTTCCGTGTTATCTTGGACTTTTATTCTCCATTGATAGCACAAATTCCTGCTTAGGTCTGTTATGAATGGAGGTATACCATGAGCTCTACTGTATCAAAACAAACTCGCATTACCACCCGTCAGTTAACGATGACAGCACTCTTTGTGGCGCTAATCGCGGTTGGTGCTTTCATACGGGTCCCATTACCGAATTGTCCGTTTACATTGCAAATCTTATTTACTACATTAGCGGGCATTGTTTTAGGTAGTCGTTTAGGTGCCGCTAGTGTTGGCATTTATATTGTACTAGGCCTTGTTGGGGTTCCTATTTTTACATCTGGTGGAGGTCCTAGTTATATTTTGCAACCTACCTTTGGTTATTTAATTGGCTTTATGGTTGGTGCGTATGCAGTAGGACGCATTGCAGAGACAATGGATACACTATCGTTCAAACGTTTGCTAGCCGGATCCATATTAAATCTATTTATTGTATATGGTCTTGGCATGGTGTACCTATACTTTATTATGAATCTGTATTTAGGTAAGCCGATTGGTGTGGAAGCTGTCATTATTACTTGCTTCCTAATCCCAGTTGGCCCAGACATTTTCTTGTGCGCTGTAGCAGCATCTCTTGGCAAGAGAATTATTAAAGAATTACAGCACTAATAGAACGTTTTAATAACTATTATAATTAGAATAACTAGAATAAGTATAATAATTATTATAATTATTATAAGGCATCAATTTGTTGTAGATTCATATAGACATTGAATTATAAAATATAGGTTATTTTATTTAACAGAATCATTCCTATTAAAAACGAGGCGTTAAGCCTCGTTTTTTATGTAATTCTTAAGGGTATACATAGCCTAATATAGGTTCTGCAGATTTGATTTTTGTAATCTCTACATATGGTTGTTTACGACCGTGGAAGTCTCGCGTAGAAACCTTTCCTTCAATCGATACCCATTGTTCATTTTGTAAGCTATCACCATCTGTTTTATAGGCTGTCATGCCAATAGGGGCAACGTCAGCAATACAACAAGCCATAGCCATACGAGAAATAGTAAATTCGTTAGATTTTAATGTATTATCTTCGCGGTTCACATAGCCTGTCATATAAACTGTGTAGTCTTTATATTGATCCGCATTAGATCCAACTTTTACAATGGTTTGATAGAAATTGTCTGAGTTCAAAACGATTTCTTTTTTGTCCTTGGAAATTCCTGGCTCTTTACTTTCACTGTTAACGGTGACAACCTCTCCAATAGCATCGTTTGTAAAGTCGAAATTGTTAGTATCATCGTTTACGCGAGCGGCACCATGAACGCCTGTTGATGGTACAAGAACGGGAGGAATGATGAGCAACATAATGGGAATAATAATCGGAACGATAGACTTCCAGTTATGCTTGTAGTATTTTGAAGGCGCCCAAATGATCGTCGCTAGACCTCCTAAAATAAGGGCAACGCCACTAATACCTAGTAAAAGTTCATAACGTGGTGCAATATAGTTCAAATAACGACCTGTCACAATGAGGTAAATACAGCAGATACCTAAGGTGAGATACAATAGACCTTTCACGATAGAAAAGCGATCTTTCAGTCCTAATGTCATGAAATCATCTCCTTTTAATTAATTAAGAACTGAGATAATGATTATAAAAGTTTGTAAACTAGCTAAGAAAAAATTTGAATACTAATGCTGCTATGTAGGACATAACGGCAATTGTTATACTTAATCGTACGATAAATGAGGGAGGCATATATTGTTTTAATATATATACATTTTTGATATCTAGCATCGGACCCAAGATGAGGAAGCCCATTACGGAGCTAATAGGAAATAAAGTGCTTAAGGATTTACCGATGATAGCATCTGATGTAGAGCAGACTGAGAAGAAGAATGCTAACATCAGCAAAATTGGAATGGCTGTAAATTCTGGCAAGGTTAATCCTGCATTGAGAAGCCAAGGTTTGCCATACACTTGAACTATAGATAGTACAGTTGCCGCCATGGAGAAATAGAATAAGAGTTGAGAAAACTCTTGTTCCATATGGATTAACAATCTTTTTTTATCAATATATTTAGTTTTAGTTGTTTCTAAAACGATTTCTTCGTAGCTAAGACTCTGTGGTGCTCTTGCTTTCAATATAGATGTGGCTGGAGGCCAGAATCGGAATGATAGGGCTACTAACAAGGCCACAACTAGCCCTAAAACGATACGCCATACGGAGAGTATAGGATTGTCTGGAAATGCATACCAAGTAGAAAGAATGGTGATAGGGTTTATAATCGGACTAGCGAGCATAAATAAAAGGGCTACCGATAAAGGGATACCTCTGTCTATTAGTGCTTTGAATAAGGGGATGATAGCACAGTCACAAATTGGCAAGGCAAAGCCACTGACCATAGCAGCCCCATAACTTTTCCAAGAATGGTCTCCTAACAGTTTTAGTAGCACTCGTTGTGGTACGAAATAGCGAATAATCGTTGAGCCTACCGTGCCTAGCAATAGGAATGGGATGGCTTCGATGATGAGACCCGTGATTATAGCAAAGCATTGGTGGATGGAATAGGGGATGTCATGGCGAAAAGCTGTGACCAACAGTATATAAGTTGTAACACCAATAACTAATAGATTGGGAATGAGTCCCCATGTAGAATTTCGGCACAGCTGCTCCACTTTTTCAGGGGTGGGAGTGGTTACAATTTTAGCCTCTCCGTTGTAGGTGCGCAATAAAGTGTGATGTGTATCGGACTCTGTTATGATACAATCTGCGCTGTATAATTGACTCATTACATCATTACCTAAACCAGGGAGTATGGTTGAAACAAATTGATCGGTACAAATATATAATACCTTTTCTATTTGTACTAGGTGTCTTAACATATCGCTATATAGTAAGGCTTCTAGTTGATGAAAGCTTACCATGCCATTCCACTCAATCCATAGCTCTTTTGGCTGTACTTGTTTTAAATAATCCCCGATTTTACAGGCTATCAACTCGTAAGACTTGATATCGCTAGGAACGATAGCACTGAGTTCATCCGCATTGAGTTGTAAGGGCTCTTTGATAAGAGGCTCACTGCCTTCTTCGGCGCTGATTATTGCGGTACCGCCTAGCTTTTTTCGGTATTGTAATTGTTTGTTTATGAATGTGCTTTTACCGGATCCAATAAACCCTGTAACGATATAAACAGGAATCATGATTGACACACTTCGTTATGTACCATTGGTACATTAAAATCTGTTCCGATAACGACTAAACTATAGTCATTAGTTTCACTAGGTGAAAGCGAACAATAATGTGTGCCGTACTGGAGTTCGTGTGGGCCTTCTGTAGTAGGTACAATCCCTTTGGCACGAAGCACTGTATCAGGCATGCCTTCTAAAATGGTTTTCCACTGTGCGAGACTGAGAGTACGTAAATCCTTAAAGGTATGACTCATAAATAAATGTTCATCGTGCAAACAGTGATCATCATGACAATGATACAGACGCTTGATGTAATCACGCAAACTGATGGTATCCCATGCTTCTTCATGGATTGGTGTATGTGGCGCGAGGTCGCGAATCATACGTTTCGTAATGCTTGTTTGTTGAATATCTTCTGTATGGCTCAAAAAAATCGCATCACTATGAGTGATTTGATCCTTGAAGAAAAGTCCAAAATTTTTGATAAACATTGGTGCTTGCATAGCATCGACAGTCGTTATCGATGCGTGAACGTAAGCAGATTTTGCAATGTCCTCGTCGTTACAAGTATGGATGATTTCACTAAGCTTGCTAACACCTGATGGCTCGATGTAGATCATATCGATTTTGTAATTTTGGAGAATATCAAGTAGTGCCTGTTGGAAATTTCCTTGTAAGCTACAGCAAATACAGCCAGATGTTACTTCACGGACTGTGGCCCCTGTTTTTGCAAGATTAGCAGCATCGAGGCTAGTTTCACCAAAATCGTTTTCTATAATAAGAATTTTATCTTTCGATGTATGTTCTTTTAGTATATGTTGTAAGAATGTTGTTTTTCCAGAACCTAGAAATCCGGATATGATAACTATTGGAATCATATATACCTCCTGCATAATGTAAACACAGTATACACCTATAAGATAACACAGAAAATACTCTATGGGGTATATGGAGACTAGTGAATGAGTCAGAGTTTAACAGCCTTTTTTGAAATTTATAGATTATATACTATATATGAGTATACTGGCACATGTAGTTGATATTCATAATTATTTATAAATAAAACGATGCATTCCATGTTGTTCATATATGAAAGGATACTCCTGTATGAATAAATATTTATTTATATAGTTGAGGAATTTTTATGAAAAAAATCCCTCCTACAAGATAATTCAGTTGGAGAGATGGCTGAATTACTTGTAGGAGGGTTGGAGAGTCACTATTACATGGGTCTCGTAACTTGATGTGTTATTTGCTTATAGTATAGCAAATTATACATCAAAAATATAGTAATTATTTATTTTATTGTAATTTTGCTAATAATGCTTTGAGGTACACATATACATTTTCAACAGAAGGTAAATGAACACGTTCTGATGGTGTATGAGGACTTACGATAGTAGGCCCAAAGCTAATCATCTGTGTATTTGGCAATACGCCTTTTAATAAACCACATTCGAGGCCTGCGTGAATGGCATTTACATTAGCTGGTGTATCGAACATTTCGTTATGCAGGGAAATCGCTTGTTCTTCCAATTTTGAGCCTTTGTCGTATTCCCATGCTGGATATCCACCTGTACGCTCTGCAGCTACGCCGAGTGCTTTTGCAAGAAGCATCATTTTTTTCGTTAAGAATTCAAGACTATTGCTATTGGAACTACGAATAGAAATGAGTATTTCAATGGTATGTTGATTTTCACGTACGATAGCAATATTATTAGATGTTTCTACAAGGTTTGGGATAGACTTACTTACAGAATGAACCCCATCTTGTGCAAGATAGATATATGTAATAAGTGCTTCTGTTGTGTCTTCTGCATATACTATTTCAGGAGTAGGAACATCTTCAACTACGAATGTAAGTCCTGGATCCTGTACGCTATATTCGTGTTGATATTGTTTTTCTTGGTATGCGAGTAATGTTTTAATGGCTGCCACATCTTCAGAACGTACAGATAATACAGCTACTGCCTTAGACGGGATTGCATTATGTTTTACGCCACCTTCGAAGAACGCTAAACTAATAGGATATTGTTGTTGAATATCATAGAGCACACGGGTTAGTACTTGGTTTGCATTGGCTCGTTGCTCGTTGATTTCAATGCCGGAGTGCCCCCCTTTGAGGCCGGTTACTGTAATGGATAGGCCCGCATCATAGCCTGGTTGATTGTTATCGCGTAACAATGGAATTTTTACATGTACGTGGCAACCGCCAGCACAACTAACGGTGAAGTCATGTTCTACCTCTGTATCTAGGTTGAGTAAGTAGTCACCAGTTATTTGGCCTTCTTTAATGGCAAAGGCACCATCCATACCAGTTTCTTCGTTGGTAGTGAATAATAATTGCATTGGACCATGTTGTTGGTTTTCATCTTCAAGGAGAGCAAGCATCATAGCAGCACCCATGCCATTATCAGCACCTAACGTTGTATGGTCTGCGTGCATCCAATCGCCTTCGATGATGTTGGCGATTGGATCTTTAGAGAAGTCGTGGTTAGAGTCATGGTCTTTAACACAAACCATATCAATATGGCCTTGTAAAATGATGGATGGACGGTTTTCATAACCTGGAGATGCAGCTTTTTTTATAACTACATTAAAGATTTCGTCTTGCTGAACTTCAAGACCTAAATTTTTGGCAAAGTTCACGATGTAATCGCTGATTCCTTTTTCATTGCCGGACTCACGCGGAATTTGGCTCATTTCTTTAAAAATTTCTAAAACGCGTTTTGATTGAACGATTGTTTCCATAATGGTACCTTTCATTCTCATGTAGAATAGACATGTATGTATTATTGAAAGCTTTTAAAACAATATAAAATAAAATATTATAGCGTAATGGTCGCTTGTTTTACAGTCTAGACTAGGTCCTTTCATACATACGAACTATATAAATTATTATTGTATATATATAGTTATATCACAATAAAGATTATTAGGATAGCTTATGCTAGGTGCTAGCTATATAGGAATAATATTGTATAATGAGGGTATACGAATAACGAATAACAATTAACTAAATTTCTATAGATCTTAGAAGGTTGGTGAACTAATGCAACATGAAAGCCGCAATATTAGCATGCTTATGGATTTTTATGAGATGACTATGGCACATGGCTACTTTACAAAATTAAAAAATGTGGATCGCGTCGCATTTGATGTGTTTTTTAGACGTAATCCAGACAAGGGCGGTTTTGCTATTTTTGGTGGACTTGAACAAATCGTTGAGTACATTTTAAATTTACACTTTGATGAAAGTGATATCTCTTATTTACGGAGTCAGGGTATTTTTAGTGAAGAATTTTTAGAATATCTAGAAGACTTCTCTTTCACCGGTGATGTATATGCCTTCCCAGAAGGTTCTATCATCTATCCTAATGAACCTGTAATTACAATTGTGGCGTCTCTCATAGATGCACAAATCATAGAAACTGCAGTACTTACTATGATGAACCATCAATCTCTTATCGCCACAAAAGCTAATCGCATCGTTCGCGCTGCGGATGGGCGTATTGTGGCTGACTTTGGTGCTCGTCGTGCACATAATGTAGACGCTGCTGTATATGGTGCAAGAGCCGCTTATATTGGTGGTGTTCAGTCCACTGCAACCGTTTTAGCAGGGCAACAGTTTGGCATTCCTGTCAGCGGGACCATGGCACATAGCTGGGTTATGTACTATGGTTCTGAATACGATGCTTTCAAAGCCTATGCCGAAGTGTATCCAGATAATGCAGTATTCCTCGTTGATACTTATGATGTGTTAAACTCTGGCGTGCCCAATGCTATTAAGGTAGCAAAGGATGTATTGGAGCCAATGGGGAAACGCTTAAAAGGAATTCGCCTAGATTCTGGTGACCTTGCGTATTTGGCTAAAAAAGCACGACGTATGCTAGATGATGCAGGTTTAGAGGATTGTAAAATCATGGCATCAAATAGCCTAGACGAGTATACAATTACATCTTTGCTAATACAAGGTGGGCCTATTGATATCTTTGGTGTAGGGGAGCGCCTCATTACCTCTAAGAGTGACCCCGTATTTGGTGCGGTATATAAGATTGCTAGCATCGAGAAAGATGGTATGTGGGAACCGCGTATCAAGATTTCTGAAAGTGTAGAAAAAATTACTAATCCAGGTCTTAAAAAGGTATATCGTGTTTATAATGATAAAGGACGTGCGATTGCAGATTTATTAACATTGTTGAGAGAGGTACCTGATACAGAGGAACCATATCGTTATATCGATCCTGAGCAACCTTGGCGTGAATTATATTTTGAAAATTGCACTTTTAAAGAGATGAAGCAGCTTATTATCAAGGATGGTAAATTAGTTGTGGACTTACCAACCCTAGAGGAAATTCGAGCATATGTGCAAGATCAATTAGCTAATGAAATTTGGCCTGAAGAGCAACGCTTTGAAAATCCACATCGTCACTACCTTGATATGAGTCCTAGCTACTATCAATTGAAGATGGATTTATTGAACCGTATTTATCGGAAAAAGTAGGAGGGCCTATGTTAGAAAATCCACAAGCTACAAAGGATGCCCTCATTCAATGGATTCGAGATTATTTTGGTAAAAATGGTCCTAACTGTAGTGCTGTAGTTGGTATTTCAGGTGGTAAGGACTCGACTATCGTGGCGGCTCTTTGCAAAGAAGCTCTCGGTGCAGATCGCGTAGTTGGTGTTCTTATGCCAAATGGAGTGCAATCCGATATTGATGATGCTCAGACAGTGGTAAATTATTTAGGAATTCCGCACATGACGGTCAATATTGGTGCTGCCTATGAGGCGCTAACTCATGCTATCGTTCAGGCTAAGGGGTATGATGCTGTAACGGGGAGAACCAATTTATCTAAAGATGCTGCCATTAATACGCCGCCTCGTCTCCGGATGGCAACTCTCTATGCAGTAGGACAAAATTTACCAAATGGTGCTCGTGTAGCAAATACTTGTAATGGATCTGAAGACTACGTAGGATACTCTACAAAATACGGAGATAGTGCGGGTGATTTTAGCCCTCTCGCACAACTCGTAGTAGAAGAAGTTCGTCAAATAGGAAAACTTCTTGATATTCCATTGCACCTAGTTGATAAGGTGCCAAGTGATGGTCTCAGCGGTCAGTCCGATGAGGATAAATTAGGATTTACCTATGCTGTATTGGATCATTATATTAGAACTGGGGAAATTGAAGATCAAGCAACAAAAGAGCGAATCGACCATCTGAATCGAATTAATAAGCATAAATTAGAGTTGATGCCGTCATTTGACCCAAACCTTTAATTGATAGGGGGAAAATCTTGATTTATAGTGGAGGCAATATGGAGACAAAAATCGCTTTGATTGGTACTGGAGGAACTATTGCTGGAAAAGGTACTTCAAATACGGATTTAACAGGTTATACGGCAGGGGTGTTAGGCCTTGACGAAATTTTAGCCTCTGTACCTGGCACAAAACCGTATGGTCCTTATACATATACTCAGTTTAGTAATATTGAAAGCTCCGATATTACCGTAAATCACTGGTTAGAACTTTCTAAGTTGGTGCAAAAATTGGTTAATCGAGATGATATCGGTGGTGTTGTCATTACTCACGGCACAGATAGCATGGAGGAGACAGCGTATTTTCTGAATCTGACAGTTCATACAGACAAGCCAATTGTTATTACTGGATCTATGAGACCTGCAGGTGCTATTAGTGCAGATGGGCCAATTAATTTATTGCAAGCTATCCAAGTAGCGAGAACACCATCGTCTGTAGGTAAAGGTGTGGTAGTCGTATTAAATGGCTATATTGATGGGGCAAGGGATGTATCTAAATGCAACACTACTAATGTAGCGACTTTTGATAGTCCATTAGTGGGACATCTTGGTATTGTACAAGATGGTGTTGCCCACTATTATAAAACGTCTACTCGACGCCATACTCAAGACTCTGTATTTGATGTGAGTAAATTGTCTGAGTTGCCTCGTGTAGTTATAATGACTTGTTATGGTGGTATGGATGATATGGTGCCTATGAGTGTAGTTGCTACAAATCCTGACGGTTTAATCTTAACAGGTCTTGGTCATGGTACAATCCCACAAAATGTACGTCAAATTACACAGAATACAAAGTTTCCAACGGTACGTGCTTCTCGTACCGGTAGTGGCATGGTATCTGCAGTGCCACAAGATGCACTGGCAAACTATCTAGTATGTGATACTTTAAGTCCACAAAAAGCGCGTATTTTATTGATGCTAGGGCTTACAAAAACTAAAAATCTTAAAAAGTTACAACAATTCTTCTATGATTATTAAAAGCACATAATATTCATGGAACATAATGATTCTTTGATCCAATAATTAATTCAATAAAAAGTTGAGAAAATATCTCAAAATTTAATTTGATATTCATTTTCAAGAATTATACTGTATTTAACAGTTTTATATGCAATAAACCGCACATTCCGATCGCCTAGGATGTGCGGTTTTCCATTTGTATTATATTTTTCGTATATGATTGGGAGTTGAATGATAATTTTTGGGGTATCATTCTAGATGTTTTTGGATATCACATGATAGGTCTATTCAGCGCCGATAGCATTTTCTAGTGCTCTTTGTACGCCTACATAGACAGCCTTGGCTAAGGTGTCTCCAAATAATGAGAAGGAACCAGCATCTGTTAAGATATCTCCATTTGTATCGATGGTGAGGATGATACCATCTGTAGAGGTACCTGTGGCAGATGTTTTGCGTTCTTTTGTAATTGCATCAGGAATGTCTTCATTAATAAACGGATGGAGGCGTACACTTTCAACATTCCAATCTTGTAGGGCTGCTGTTTTGGCCTCGGTAATCGTCATAATAGCTTTTACCATAGCGCTATCTGTTAAAGCTTTATTTGTAAATACGAGAATATTAATTGTGCCTGGCACTATGAAGTCTCCATCACGCTCTTCGTAACAATAGCCTGTACCTGCGCGATGTGCCGTTTTTTCATAGCCTGCAGTCACGATAGTTTCCACAATAGTATCATGTTCTTCAACTTTGGCATAGGCGTGTAGATGCATTGTGGCAGACGTGAGAAGTGCTGTACTAAAATGAACAGGAGTATCAATATGTTCAAATTCTTGAGCCAAATAATCGGCTACAGAGCCACCGGGTAAATCTTTTTCTGTTTCGATTTGATATGTTAGCTGTTGGTTGCGTACCGCTAGCGTATGGTGATAGCCACCATTTAATTGTCCGCTCGAAAGAGAATAGTGGATATCGTCAAAGTGTACCGTAACGGAGTGTAACTCTCTAGTTACATAGCCTCCAGTAGCGAGCTCTTGGGGTGCTTCGTATAGATTTTTGAACATGTAAGTCTCCCTAGTTTTATGATTGTTATATATGGAATATAACGATATAATATCTTTATTATCGTATTGCAAATGCATATGTAAAATTATAGCATATATATTTACCGTTATTATATTGCTATTATGTTGAGACGTATATTTGTGATTGTATAGATTTATATTATGGATGGTTACTATGGCTAATTTCTTAAGTGCTGTTTCTGAATTTCTTTTTAAAGACGCTAATATATTAATTCAAATTAGGGACTGGTTTTTTGCACAAGCTGGAAATATTTTATTAGCACTAATTTTATTTTGGATAGGGCGATATGCTATTAAATGGGTAAAAGCTTTTGCGGTGCGCATTATGACAAAAGCTTCCTATGACTCAGCAGCGATGAGCTTTATCACTCAAATTATTAATTATGCTTTGCTAGTAGGGTTAGTATTGATTTGCTTAAACCAAATCGGTATTCCTACAACATCCTTTATAGCTGCTTTTGGTGCGTTTGGTTTAGGTATTGGTCTTGCCTTACAGAATAACCTTTCTAACTTAGCATCTGGTTTATTAATTCTTATCTTCAAACCTTTTAGAGCGGGTCACGTTATTCAGGTGGGTGATGTAGTCGGCAGTGTTAAATCAATCCAATTTATGTATACAGTTATTACTACAAAAGATCAAAAGAATGTATACATACCTAACTCTCTTCTTACATCACAAGCTGTAACTAACATTGTTTATACTACAGAACGTGTTATCCCATTTACATTTGACATTGGTTATAATAATGATCATCATGAAGCAATAAAAATCTTAAAAAATATTTTTGCAGCAGATAAACGTGTCCTTAATCCGAAGAATATGGAAATAGGTATCTCTGAATTTGGAGATAATTCTGTACGAATTGCTGCTTATGCTCGTGTTAAGTCGAAGGATTTCCTCGATGTTCAATATAGCATTATGTCTGATGTAAAAGATGCCTTTGATAAATATGGCATCGATATTCCATATCCTCAACGTGTAGTATATATTCAAAATGTGGATACATCGACAGGTGAAATTAAAGGAACAAAGAAGAAAGCAACTGCTACAGATGTAGCAATAGATGATAGTCTTGAAAGTTAAGATACTGGAAGGTAGAACGAGAGTGATGACACTTTTAACGACGAATATTTATATGTTTTATAAGAAATTGGTATTGGCCATAACTTTTATAGGAATCATATTTATAGGTGCTAGTGTTGCTCAAGCTGCATACATTGCCCCCCCTTCTACTGTTGGTGAGGCCGTAGTCCTCATTGATGCAGATACAAAAGAAATTTTATTTGCAAAGAACCCAGATAAGTGGATGCATCCAGCTAGTACTACAAAAATGGTCACCTTGTTAACTGCCTTAGAATTAAAGGGCACACAGCTTGATGAATTAGCTACTATAAGTAGCTATGCAACGAGCATGGAAGAATCAAACCTTGGGGTTCGCGTAGGCGATCAGATTACATTGGAAGGTGTTCTTGAAGGTATGATGGTTGCTAGTGGTAATGATGCGGCTGTTGTAGTAGCCGAAAATGTAAGTGGTTCTGTAGATAAATTTGCTAAGGATATGACTCGCATTGCTGCAAAAGCGGGGGCAAAGAATAGTGTATTCTTGAATCCTCATGGATTAACACAAAAGGGTCACCATTCTACGGCTCGTGATTTAGCGATGATTGCCGCGTACGGTATGAAATACCAAATGTTCCGTGATAAGGTTGCCAATGATTACTATAAGGTGCCGTACCAAAACCGTGCACCAGAAACAATTCGTACTACAAACCACTTCATTCGCAACAAATATCCTGGCGCAAATGGTTTGAAAACAGGTTTTACAAATGCAGCAGGAGAATGTTTGATTGCGTCTGCCACACGTAAGGGCCATACTATGATTGTAGTCATGTTAAACGATGATAACCGTTGGGATGAAGCGGTGCAATTCCTTGATTATGGCTTTAAACTCCGTGGGGTAATTTAAGGACCTATTGTGTAATGGGGGATATATGAGTTCATTTTTTGCATTTTTAAAACGCATGCGCTTTATCAATCGATGGAGCCTCATGCGAAATACGGAAATAGAAAATATTCAAGAACATAGCCTTGAAGTGGCTATGGTAGCCCACAATTTGGGAGCTATAAAAAATGAATACTTCGGTGGAAATGTAGATATTAATAAGGTAGCTGTCATAGCCATGTATCATGAGGTGAGTGAAATCTTTACAGGAGATATGCCGACACCAATCAAGTATTTTGATCCAAAGTTGCGTGAACTGTATGGTGAGGTTGAAACTTTGGCGCAAGAAAAAATGCTATCAACCTTGCCAGACCGGTTACAATCTGTTTATAAGCCTATACTTGTTGATGCAGAGACTAGTCCAGAATGGCCTCTTGTTAAGGCTGCTGATACAATTTCAGCCTATATGAAATGCGTCAAAGAGCTCAAGGCAGGGAATGATGAGTTTAAAGAGGCACATGACTCTATCTTAGCCAAGTTGAAAACTCTAAATATGCCTGAGGTAGATATGTTTCTTGAAATATATATTCCTGCTCTTGGTAAAAGTTTGGATGAGTTGAACTATTACGAAATTAAATAACTACTAAAAGAGACGACTTCTTGAACTGTACCCCAAAAATTGGACACAATTTTGAAGGTATAGTTCATTTGGGCCGTCTCTTTTGATTCTAAAGATTTGTAGATTATGTTGCTAATGCTTTATCAAATTTTTGTTAGTTTGTTTAATAATAATTATTATTATAAGCGTATTTGTTAATTATTATGCCTTATTGAATATTATAGTTTATTTTTTCTATCTATAATCTCTTGATTTCTCATTAGTATTTTTTTACCTCGCCACGAGAAGGCTCGATGACCGTATTTTGCTTTGAATTCTTTGTTCGTTAGTGTTTCTAGTTCGTCTATATTGATATACGGTTTTATCTGTTGGAATTCTGGGATTGGCGTAGTTGGAATATCTTTGTTGTGAGGACACACCTCTTGGCACACATCACAACCAAATACGAGTGGTGTTTTAGCGAGAATCTGTTCCTCTTCATCGGTAAGTTCTCCTTTTTTCTGAGTTAAGTAGCTTTTACAAGTCGCGAATTTAAATTCGTCATGGCCCAAACATTGGCCTAAGCATGCTGTAATACAACGATTGCATCCTATACAGGACTGCTCAAGAGGGGCATTTGGTTTGAGTTCTAGTGTTGTTAAAATCGTACCAATAACGACATAAGAACCCCATTTAGGGCTGATAAAACAGTTGTTCTTTCCGTAAAAGCCGAGACCTGCTAAGTAGGCCATGTACCGATCTGCTAAAGGAGAGGTGTCGCAATGAATGGAGAACTGAGCCGAGTCATCAATTATTTGTAATCTTTCAATAAGACGTTCTAAATATTCATTAATGACCAGGTGATAATCTGTTGACCATGTATAGCGCGATAGATTGGTATGGCCATTGTGTTGTACATGGTACGGGAATAGACAAACGATGGCACTTTTGGGCATAAACCGAGTCGTTCCTAGTAGTCTTGCCTCCACATCTGCCGTAGTAAAGGGGCATGGGTTGCTTTCAAATAAAATAGTTTTGGCCTGTTCAGGTAGTGGCCATGAGGCAATTCCAAATTCATAAATATGTAATTCTTTGCAAATTTCCTGTAAATTTATATCATTCATCGTAGATTTAGTGGTAAATAATTGGTAAAATAAAAGTATAAGAAATGCACGAGATTCTATAGTTTTTGTTAAGTTTGTAGTTTGGTGAGAACTGTATTTTTATAGTTAGCACCGTAATTCTGTTAGTATTAGTATACCATTGAGAGGACAGATTATGTTAGCATTTATGAAAGTATTACAACCGAAGACGGTGGAAGAGGCTTATGAATTAGCCACAAAGAACAAAACTGCTCCTATGCTAGCAGGCGGCTGTTGGCTGCGTCTAGGACGACGTACTTGGCCATCAGTGATTGATATGGCGAGTCTTGATTTGCGTTATGTTCGTGAAGAAGATAAGGAGTTTGTAATTGGCGCTATGGCGACACAAGGAGATGTGGAACGCTTTGAGCCTTTACAACAATTCTGCGGCGGTGCCGTAGTTAAAGGCGTTAAGGAGATTCTTGGCGTTCAATTTAGAAATACTGCTACCATGGGCGGTTCTGTAGCAAGTAAGTTTGGCTTCTCTGATATCATCCCTGCGCTATTGGCAGTGCATGCAGACATCGTTACCTTCAAAGGCGGTCGTATGTCCATGCAAGATTATATGACATATAGAGAACGTGATATTCTCGTGGAGATTCGCATCCCTAAAGTAGATGTACCTGTAGCTGTTGAAGCCCTTCGCATTTCTCGTGGTGATTTCCCGTTATTGACAGGTGCT
Organism: Veillonella parvula; assembly: GCF_032472435.1. Lineage (GTDB taxonomy): Bacteria > Bacillota > Negativicutes > Veillonellales > Veillonellaceae > Veillonella > Veillonella parvula_N. Next base: position 230,073 of record NZ_JAWEGM010000002.1, on the reverse strand, counting down.
CTTCGCCATGATGAAAAAGGGGTTGAATTGTATATCGGTACAAGACCTGGTGTACCTCAATTAGCTGTTAAAGCAAGTGCTTTGCTTTCAGAAAAAGGATTATCTGCCGCAAAAGAGGCAGGTCAATTGGCATCTGAAGAACTAGTGTATCAATCTAACTCTCATGCGTCCAAAGAATATCGCATGGAAATGGTAAAAGCAATGGTTCAACGCTTAGCTAAGGAGGTGGCACAATAATGGAACTCGTACTTAATATTAATAACAAAAATGTAACTGTTAATGTGCCAACTGATGAGATGTTGCTAGATACATTGCGTGATCTTGGCTATTACAGTGTCCGCTGTGGCTGTGATACTACAAACTGTGGCCTTTGCACTGTATGGGTGGATGACGAAATTATTTTGTCCTGTGCATACCCTACATTTCGTGCGCCAGGACATAAAATTACTACATTAGAAGGCTTACAAGAGGAAGCTGAATTATTAGCGGCTTGTATCGCAAGTGAAGGCGCAGATCAGTGTGGCTTTTGTACAACTGGCATGATGATGAGTGCTATTAATTTGAAACGCAAAAATCCAAAGGCTAGCGATGATGAGATTCGCGAATACCTCATAGGTAACTTATGTCGCTGTACTGGTTATGAATCACAACTTCGAGGAGTTCGTAAATTCTTAGAAGGAGGCCTATAATGATGAACAAGCATATTGGTAAATCTTATGACAAAGTTGACTCAAAAGGTATTTTGTCTGGTAAACCGTCTTATACTGGCGATTTTGTTCCCAAAGATGCGCTCGTTATTAAGGCCCTTCGTAGTCCTCATGCTCAGGCGCGCATCAAATCTATTGATACATCTAAAGCCAAATTGATTCCTGGCGTAGAAGCTATTTTTACTTATGAAGATGTGCCTAATACGCGATTCACATTAGCAGGTCAAACATATCCAGAGCCATCCGCTTATGATGCACTCATCTTGGACCCTGTAGTTCGCTATGTTGGAGACGAAGTAGCTCTTATCGTAGCAAAAGATGAGGCTACAGCGCTTAAAGCAATGCCGCTTATCAAGGTTGAATACGAAGTACAGAAACCTGTACTTGATATGCATACTGCTATCGACCATGAAACTATAGTACATCCTGAAGATGATATTCACAATAATATCCCTGTAGGACAAGATTACAAACGCAATATTTGCGTATCCTATCACAAACGGGTAGGAGATGTGGAGGCAGAACTTGCTAAATGTGATTACGTGGCAGAAGGTACATACTTTGACCAGGCCACACGCCAAACAGCGATGGAACCATTCCAAAGCTTTGGATATATAGATGCGCTAGGTCGTGTAGTTATCGTATCCTCTACACAAATCGTATTCCATGTACGCCGTCACATCGCTCGTGCACTCGGTATTCCGGCCACAAAAGTCCGTGTTATTAAACCTCGTATCGGCGGCGGTTTCGGCTCTAAACAAACGGCTTGTACAGAAATTATGACGGCCTTTGTATCGTGGACATTGAAAAAACCTTGTTATCTCTTATACGATCGTACAGAAGCACAAACTTGCTCCACTACACGTCATGCTCGTGAATGGAAAATCCGTGTTGGTGCTACAAAAGATGGCATTATTAAAGTTATTGATATGGACTCCATCACAGCCGCTGGTGCACATGCAACTCATTGCTTCACTACTACAACGGCTGGTGAACATAAATCTGTACCTTTGTACAACAAAGTGACTGCTGTTCATTATGGTACAGAAGGTGTGTATACTAATCAAACTCCGGGTGGTGCTTTCCGTGGGTATGGTGCAACAGAAGCATTGTGGCCATTAGAATGTGCAGTAAACCAGTTAGCTGATAAGATGGGGATTGATCCAGCTGAGTTACGTCAGAAGAACTTAATAGCGGAAGGTGAACAAAGCTTAGTATATGCTCCAGATGAATATCTTGATTCTGGTCTTTTCCAAGATACTGTAAATCGGGTAAAAGAAATGGCTCGTTGGGATGAACGCCCTCATTCTTGGGATATCGATGAACGCTATCGCGGTGGACTGGGCATGGCTTTAGCATTACAAGGCTCTGGTGTCGCAAATATAGATGTGGCATCTGTTGAAATTCGCCTTGGTGACGATGGTAATTATACATTGTATACTGGGTCTTCTGATATGGGCATGGGGTCTAATACCGTATTGACTCAAATGGCCTGTGAAGTAATCGGCTGTCCTATGGAATATATGACTGTTATTGAATCAGATACAGATATCGTACCATTCGATCCAGGGTCTTACGCATCTAGTACAACCTATGTAACAGGTACTGCTGCTAAGATGGCGGCAGAAGAATTGCGCACTAAGATTATTGCTAAATTCGCTCATTTCTTTGAAACTGACGTTGAAAACGTTGACTTTGACGGCGTTGTAGCTACCACAAAAGATGGTGCTAAAACAATGGATATCCATCAATTGGCACCAAAATTATTAGTTGGTGTTAATGCGGAGCAATTGTCTGGTTTTGCTACATGGGGGAGTCATACATCCCCACCTCCATTTATGGCATCTATTGCTGAGGTGAAGGTAGATAAACAAACAGGTAAGGTTATTCCTCTTCATTTCTATTCTTGTGTTGATTGTGGTACTGTTATCAATCCTAAATTGGCTCGCGTTCAAGTTGAGGGTGGTGTAGTACAAGCTATCGGCATGGCTTTATATGAAGATGTACGCTATTCCAACAATGGCCGTTTGGAAACAAACAATCTTATGACTTATAAAATCCCAACCCGTCAGGATATTGGTGAATTACATACAGACTTTGTAGAATCTTACGAGCCTACAGGTGGTTTCGGAGCAAAATCTATTGGTGAGGTTGTCATCAATACGGGGTGCCCTGCTATTCAACATGCCATTAAAAATGCAGTTGGTGCGGATATTCGTACATTACCTATGACATCTGAGAAGGTATTTATGGCTATGGACGAGAAATATAAAGTATAGAGATTTCTAGTTCCTTTTACTTTCTAAGGAGGCCTGGTTCTATGACATCACAAACATCCTATTGGAATCGATTGATTCAGCCGGGAATCGTTGCCCTTGTTGGGGCAGGCGGTAAAACGACTGTGCTTTCAAAACTAGTAGAATATGGACGGCTGAAAGGTCAGCCCATCGTAGTTACGACTACGACTCGACTTTATGAGTCTCAGGTGGCTCATTATGAACCGATTTATACTCATAATATTAATGAAGCTGATGAGTATTGTACTGACCGACTTTTACATGGCTATTGTGGTGCGTGGTTCACTGGAATTACAGGAACAAAAGTAGACTCCTTAGATTGTGATCTTATCGATGGTTTATCCAAGTTACATCCCAATTGGCAAATTGTTGTAGAAGCAGATGGGGCGAAGGAAAAATGGCTCAAGGCACCTAAGACGACCGAACCTATCATTCCATCTCTTACAAAGACTACGATTGGCCTCGTGAATCTACAAATGCTAGGGGCCCCGTTAGATGATGAGCACGTACATAATATCGAGCTTGTTCAAGATATTGTAAAACGTGATATGGGGGCTATTGTAACTCCTCGTATGTTGGCTGATCTTGTTTTGCATAGGCAAGGTTTATTCCAATACAGTAAAGGTAAGAAAATATTATTCTGTACTGGTTATGAAACAGTGCAACATCGCATTATCGATGATTTTATTGATCATATTGTTGATAGTGATATTACGGCTATCATTTTGGCTGATGGATATAAAGCAAGTTGTGAAATCCGTCGCATTATTCAATGTCGGTAGGTACTCATGACTAATGTGAAAGCAAATTGTAACACCGCTTTTAGTCCCATGAGAGACCCCATAGACCGTCATCCTTTGCATATTGGCATTGTCCTCCTTGTGGGAGGGCAATCCAAGCGTATGGGATGTAATAAGCAGCTCTTACCCTGGCGTGGCAAGACTGTTCTAGATGCGGTCTGTGGGGCTCTTCAAGGTGGATGGGGTGGACAGGTAGCTTCTACTGTATCGTGTAAGCTACCTTTTGTGGCAGTTACTGGTGATGATCATGAGAAACTAGAACCTATTGTCACAAGCTATGGTTTTGAAGCCCTTCGAAATGACCATCCTGAACTGGGGCAAGGCGTATCCATAGCGCTGGGAGTACATCATTTGGTGAATACGGCGCCTATATCGCTAGACGGTATTCTCTGTTCAGTAGGAGATCAACCACTTTTGACGAGTGCTGTTGTACACGAGGTCATTCGTGCGTTTAATGAAAACTTTCATCCGAAAACTATCGTCGTTCCACATTATGGGGCAAATTATCACTCGGGAAATCCCGTTCTCTTTGGTTCTCATTGGTTTGATTATTTACAACAGATTCAAGGGGATCAAGGCGGTAAGACCATTATTCGTGGTGAGGGTCAAGCCCATGTCGTGAAATTATGGATTAGTGATGATGTTGGCGACGATATTGACACACCCGATGATTTTGAGCGTTTGAAACATCGTGAAAGTGAGGCATTATGAAACCATTGGTACTTATGCGTGGAGGTGGAGACATCGCTTCCGGTGCTGTATATAGATTGAGACGGGCGGGCTATCCCGTTGTAATTAGTGAAATAGCGATTCCTACCATGATTCGCCGCGAAGTATGTTACGGTAATGCGGTTCATCGTGGAGAAATGATTTTGGAACGTTTTGTTGCTCGTCATGTGTCTATTGGTGAAGTGAAGGATACATTGGCACAGAAAATCATTCCCGTTGTCACTAGCTCATATGAGGAATTATTGGACACTTTAAAACCAGAGATTGTAGTCGATGCTATTTTGAGTAAAAAGAATCTTGGAACAAAACGAGATGATGCAGAGCTCGTTATAGGTGTTGGCCCTGGATTTACTGCTGGAGAAGATGTAGATGTGGTCATTGAAACGATGCGTGGCCATTCATTAGGTCGCTGTATCTATGATGGGCCGGCTCAACCTAATACAGGTATCCCTGGAAATGTAGGTGGCTACACTCATGAGCGCGTTATCCATTCTCCAAAGGCTGGACTATTTACAGCAAAACGGCATATTGGGGATTCTGTACAAGCCAATGAGGTGATTGGTTATGTTGATGAAGAACCAGTCCGAGCTAAAATTACAGGCATTCTACGAGGAATTTTAAAAAGTGGGCTCATCGTATCAGATCATTTTAAGTTGGCTGATGTGGATGCTCGTTGTGAAGAGTCTCATTGTTATAGTATTTCAGATAAATCCCTTGCTGTCGGTGGAGGTGTATTAGAGGCTGTTACCGCTTGGGATTATGAAAGGAATCTAGATGGAAACAATTTATGATGTGATGAAAAATCGTCTACAGGTTACTGAAACTACCGTGATGGTTACAGTTCTATCCGGTCCTCGTCAAGGGGATAAGACTATTTATGCTGAAGATGGAAGTGTTCTATACGGAACTCCTATTGAAGGATTTACTGTAGATAAAGCAAAGCTAAATTCTCTCTGCATGGTAGGCGAAATGGAGTGTTTCGTACAACCTGTAGAAAATGATCCGTCAGTTCTCGTATTAGGCGCAGGTCATGTTAGCCGAGCTATTACTGATTTGCTGTTGTTTATTGGCTGTCGTGTTACAGTTGTAGATGACCGTCCAGAATATGTAGTTCCTGAATTCTTTGATGAACGTGTTACACGTAAGTGCTTACCTTTAGAAAACTTCAAGAATGATTTACCTCTTGATGAATATAATGGCTTTATCATTGTGACGCGTGCTCATGAGTACGATAATATATGTTTAGAACAATTGCGTGGTTACTTGCCTACGTATATGGGTGTTATGGGTAGCCAAAAACGCATTCATCATGCTTTTGAAGTGTTGCGTGAGCAAGGTTGGACCCAAGATGAGTTAGATATGATTTATGCTCCAATTGGTCTAGACCTTGGTGCACAAACACCTGAGGAGATTGCATTATCTATCGTTAGTGAATATTTGGCAGTGGTACGTGGTAAAAAAGGCGGCTCATTGCGGAAAGGTAGAGTGATCCATGAATCGTGAGTTTATTGAATATCTTAGTGAACGTAAAAACGAAACCTTAGCAGTAGCGACTATTTTATATACTCGTGGATCCACACCTCGTAAAGCTGGTACATCTATGGTTGTATTTCCTGATGGATCTATTTTTGGCACTATTGGCGGCGGTCGTGCAGAAAATGAAATCCGCCTAAGTGCTGTGGACTCCTTGAATAAAAAAGAAGCTCACCGTCGTATTGATGTTCTCCTTGATGATGACGTAGCTGTTAAAGAAGGCATGGTCTGTGGTGGCCAAATGGATGTATGGATTGAAACACAAAACATCTAATAAAATCTCATTCAGCGTTTGTTTATAAATTTACAGTACTCTCAAAATGAGTTAAAATATAAGGTACAGTCAAAGAATTGATTGTACCTTATTATTTTGTATAAGGAGCTATTTTTATGCATATTGACGCACTTATACATACCTTTAGGCTTCTTGATATTGTTGATATCATAATCGTTGCCATTGGTATTTACTATTTATATAAATTGCTTAAAGATACGAGGGCCGTTTCTCTTTTAAAAGGTCTCGTCATGTTGGCAATTTTAAATTTATTGAGTCATTTATTAAATCTATACGTTATCAACTGGATTTTGCAACAAAGTATGACCGTTCTTCTCTTTGCGTTACCGGTTGTATTCCAACCAGAATTGCGTCGTGCTCTAGAACAATTGGGGCGTGGACGAATTTTCAGCAAGGCACAAAATGTAAACGAAGAAGAAATGGATATGGCCATTAATGAAGTAATGGCTGCGGCTCGCGTTATGTCTCGTGAACATACGGGGGCACTTATCGTTTTTGAACGTGAAGTAGGTCTCAATGACTTTGTAGATACTGGTATTCTTATCGATGCTGTATTGAGCCGCGAGTTGATTAAAAATATCTTTGTTCCTAGTACACCGCTTCATGATGGGGCCTTGATTATTCGTGATGGGCGAATTCGTGCAGCAGGCTGTTTGCTGCCGTTGACTGAGGACCGCACATTGAGTACTGAACTAGGTACACGTCACCGTGCAGCTATTGGCTTGTCTGAGCAAACTGACGCTGTTGTAATAGTTGTCAGTGAGGAAACAGGGACCATTTCTTATACATATGGCGGTCATATTTATCGCCATTTACCAGAGGATCAAATTAAAGAGGCATTGCGCACCTTTATGGAACGCCCTCGTCAAACCATTACTAGTATGTGGAAATGGAGGGCAAATAAATGATGATTCATTTGAAACGCAATTGGCCTGCTAAATTATTATCCTTGTTAGCAGCTATCGTCATGTGGTTCTTTATTATGCGCGATCAGAACCCTGTGATGGAAGTAACCTACACAATACCTGTACAGGTTCAAAATCTCAATTCTGGCTATATCATAGAAGATGCACCAGATGTGGTCCGTGTTGTTCTGGCTGGTCCACGAGATACCATTATGTCTATGAAATCAGATAATTTACGAGCTTATATTGATGCATCCGGTGTAAAACCAGGTCAAAATAATGTAACTATTAATTTTACTCCTCCGGCAGGAATGAATCTTGTGGAGGTTAAACCAGATACCATCACCATCAATGTTGATGAATATGCAGAGAAAACGATTCCTGTTGAAATAGTTCCAATCGGTAAGTTCTCTGATGATATTGCTTTGAAATCGGTAACGATTGTGCCGAAAGAGGTAACTGTTTCTGGTCGTAAGCAACAAGTTAATGCAGTGAGCAAGGTTGTCATGAAAGTCAATGTGGCTGGTCAAACGAAGAACTTTAGCGCTGTTAGTACCTTAGAAGCTTGGGATACGGCAGGTAATGTACTAGATGTACATATTAATCCAAACCAAGGTCAAGCACAATATGAACTTAACTTATTACGTAAAGAAAAGGCGGTTCCTATTACTGTTCCGACTGTTGGTACAGTAGCAGAGGGTTATGAAGTTAAATCTACGTCTGCTACACCAACGCAACTAACGGTTACTGGTCGTGAAGAAATGATTGATTCCGTTACAGAAATACAAACAGAACCTATTGATGTGTCGGGTGCTACTGAAACTGTACAGGGTAACTATAATTTAGTATTACCGAATGGTGTTAATAGCAATACCACAACGGTACGGGTGAAAGTAGAAATACAAAAGAAAGTACTTAATGGATGATAAGTTTTTTATGAGGCTTTGAAATCTTGCGATGAAGACCCTAATAGAGTGAATATTTCTCTATTAGGGCCTTTTTATGATTTATATATTAGCTTTTATAGTAGTGTTGTATAATAAAGATGTATAACTATTTTCTTACAGATCAAGTGGTAAAGAATTTTGGTCAAAGATTAAAGAAGTAGGCTCGCCTAAAAGGGAGGCTTTAATAGGAAAGATATGATTAGAATAATAAATCTCCGCGTAGCTGTTACGGTTAAGTCGGATATCAAAAGTATTGTAGAAAAGAAATATCCCCCGTTACGTGGCGCTATCGAAACGATTCATGTTGTTCGACGTGCCGTAGATGCTCGTAAGAAGCCAAACATTGTTTTTGTATATACTCTATTCATTGAGGTTCATAATGAAGCTCAAGTCATGAAAAAGCTTGGTAAAGAAAAGGATGTATCTGTATTTGCTGCAGAAGATCCAGAACCTATTGTTTTTGGGTCCGTACCATTAGCTCATCGTCCTGTTGTTATGGGCTTTGGCCCTGCGGGGATGCTTGCAGCCTTTTACCTAGCTCGTGAAGGCTATCGCCCAATCGTGCTTGAACGCGGTCAAGATGTAGATACACGTAGTCATGATGTAGAAACATTTTGGAAAAAGGGCATATTTAAACCTGAATCCAACGTACAATTTGGGGAAGGTGGCGCAGGAACTTTTTCCGATGGTAAGTTGACAACTCGCATTACCCATCCGCGTTTACATGAGATATCTAAATACTTTGTTGAGTTTGGTGCGCCTGAAGAAATATTATATAAACATAAACCTCACGTAGGTACAGATAAATTGCGTACTATGGTAAAAGCCATGCGTGAGCGCATCATCGAATGGGGTGGTGAAGTCCGTTTTGGTTCTAAGGTAACGGATTTGTTTATTGAAAATGACCGTATCGTAGGCGTTGAAGTTAATGGTAGTGAGCGTATTGATACGACTGTTGTTTTGTCTGGTGTAGGACATAGTGCGCGTGACACATACGAGATGCTTCATAAACGCAATGTGGAAATGACGGCAAAACCCTTTGCTATCGGTGTTCGTATTGAACATGATCAAGCTGTAATCGATGAGTCCCAATATGGCGTGGAACCATCTAGCTTGGGCCTCGGTGCAGCAGAATACTCCCTCGTGTACCATGATAAAGAAACAGGCCGTACTGCGTATAGCTTCTGTATGTGCCCAGGAGGTCAAGTAGTAGCATCTGCCTCTGAAGAAGGTGGCGTTGTCGTAAATGGCATGAGCTTATACGCTCGGAACAGCGGTGTTGCTAATAGTGCTATCGTGGTTAACGTAGGTCCAGATGACTTTGGTACTCATCCATTAGATGGCGTTGCATTCCAACGAGAATGGGAACAAAAGGCCTATGAGTTGGGCGGATCTAATTTCCATGCACCTGCACAAACAGTAGGGCAGTTTTTAGGGCTTTCACAAGCACCTAGTGTACAAAATAGTATATATAGCTACGAGCCAGGTGTCGTGAATTGCGATTTACATGATTGCTTGCCACCGTTCGTCACATCCGTATTAGAGCGGGCCTTGCCATACTGGGGTCGTCGTATCCGTGGATTCGATAATCCTGCGGTGTGTATGACAGGCGTTGAAACGCGCACCTCTGCACCGCTTCGTATGGGACGCAATGAAGAACGCATTTCTCCTACTGTAGGAGGTTTCTATCCTATGGGTGAAGGGGCTGGCTATGCAGGGGGAATTATGAGTGCTGCCCTTGATGGCGCGGAAACAGCCATTTTATGTATGGCAAAATACGCTAAACCTAATTAGTGGGGAATTATACTGATGAATTGAATTACAGTATAGATTCATACTATTTATGTAATATAGATGTGACTTTATAGTAGGTATGCTTTCTATATTGTGATATAATACACAACAGTAATTATTGAAATGATACACACGGTAGATATATAGACTTGTGAAACTTTCACAAATCCTTAGAGGAGGATAATTATGGCTCGTTTATTTGGTACAGATGGTGTACGTGGTGTTGTTAATGAGTTTTTAACGCCAGAATTAGCCTATCATTTAGGTCGTGCGGCAGGAACGCATTTTGGTAAGGAAAAGGAACATCCTACGTTCTTGATTGGTCGCGATACGCGAATTTCTGGTTCTATGCTTGAAAGTGCATTAGCAGCGGGCATTTGTTCTGTTGGCGGTAATGTAGTGATTGCAGGCGTTATCCCAACTCCAGCAGTAGCGTACCTTGTACGTCAACAAGGGTTTGATGCGGGTGCTGTTATTTCTGCATCTCACAATCCATATCCAGATAATGGCATTAAATTCTTTGATAGCAATGGCTATAAATTACCTGATGAAGTGGAAGATGAATTGGAAAAATATGTTCGTCAAAGTGCAGATAATGAATTAGCACGTCCTACAGGGGATGGTATAGGTAAAATTGAGTTTAATAGTAACTTGGCTCATTTATATGCTCACTTTGTACGTCACACAATTGATACGTCCCTTGAAGGGTTGACTATCGTTTATGATGGTGCCAATGGTGCCGCGTCTAGTGTAGGTCCAGAAATTTTGTCTGGACTAGGGGCTAAAGTCATCAATATTAATGTGAATCCAGATGGCTTGAACATCAATCATCACTGTGGTTCTACGCATATCGAAGGATTGCAAGTAGCTGTGCAACAATATAATGCAGACCTTGGTATTGCTAATGATGGCGATGCTGACCGCTGTTTATTGGTTGATGAAAAAGGTCAAGTTCTCGATGGCGATCAAATTATGTTGTTATGCGCTCTTAAGTTGAAAGAAGAAGGCAAACTTAAAGGTGATACCATAGTTGGTACCGTTATGAGTAATATCGGATTCCATAAAGCAGCAGAAGAACTTGGTATGAAAACGGTTTCCACTGCTGTTGGTGATCGGTATGTATTGGAATACATGCGTGAACATAATCTTTCCATTGGTGGTGAACAATCTGGTCACGTAATCTTCTTAGATCACAACACCACTGGTGACGGTATGTTAACAGCTGTTCAAGTGGCGGCTCTTATGAAGGAGAAAAAGAAACCTCTTTCTGAGTTGGCGGGCATTATGACAAAATACCCACAAGTTCTTGTAAATGTTCGGATCGCTACAAAAACTGGCTGGGAAGACAATGACCTTATCAAAGCTGCTATCGTAACAGCTGAAGGAGAGCTCGGTGACGAAGGTCGCGTACTTGTACGTGCCTCTGGTACAGAACCACTCATTCGCGTTATGGCAGAAGGTCCAGACCAAGAAACATTACAATCATTATGTGAAGAAATCGCTGATATTATCGGTAGAGAACAAGGGTTAGCTGAATAACTCTTGATGAGTAGTTTGATACCATTCCGTTTGGTTCCATTCTACAACTTTTATATTAAAAGTATACCCTCCTATATATGTCCCTTTGCTCCGTCCTACGTAAAGTCGCTGCAGGAGCATATATAGGAGGTTTAGAGATAAGTGATATTTAAAATTGAATAATCATAATGAATAATCTTTTTATTTTGGTTTATTCTAAGTTTAGAGGGTGAAATTATGAAAACAATAGGTTTAATTGGAGGAATGAGCTGGGAAAGTACGATTACGTATTACCAAGTCTTGAATGAAACTATTAAGCAAGTTTTGGGCGGCTTACATTCAGCAAAATGTATTTTATATAGTGTCGATTTTGAAGAGATAGAAAAGTGTCAAGCAAATGGAGATTGGGATAGAAGCGCTGAAATTTTATCCGATGCTGCTCAATCTTTAGAAAAGGCTGGTGCTGATTATATTGTTATATGCACGAATACAATGCATAAAGTAGCGGATGAAATAAAAAGACATATTCACATACCTCTTCTTCATATTGCGGAAATGACTGCAGTAGAGTTGGAAAAATCAGGTATTACAAAGGTAGGTCTACTCGGTACCAAGTACACGATGCAACAAGATTTTTATAAATGTATCTTGGAAAATCGGGGGATTCATGTTGTTATACCTAACGAAGATCAAGTCGAACTTGTGAATGATATTATATATAATGAATTGTGTTTAGGTGTTATTTCTAATGAATCTAAACAACAATACTTAGATATTATTGGTGATTTGGTAAAATCTGGTGTACAAGGTGTTATCTTAGGCTGTACTGAAATTGGGCTACTTATTAAACAAGATGATACGGATATACCTTTATTTGATACTACATTGATACATGCAAAAAATGCGGCGTTGATTTCTATTGGTAGAGCATAATATAATTAGCTTTTATTTTTGTTTAAATAACATAACCCTCTATTAGATATTTTTATTCATTTTTAGAATATCTAATAGAGGGTTGTTTTTATGCAATTAGAACTAGCTAGAGACTAAAGGAAATCTTTTAACATGGTTTGAATTTATATGAGAGGAGTTACTATAGGCACGTATATAGGAAGTAATTTGTGTTATTATAGCCATATAGTCTGAAATATATTCGATAGAAAAGGTGTAATATGAAGCTTGCTATAAAAGAGTATTGGGAAAATCTTAAAGTAGAATATGAAGCTACATATAATGCGTCTATATTTAGTGATTATGATGTGCTAAAGCAATACGCAGAGCGTTTTAGAACGTATTTAATTACTTTGATGTGTGAGTATTCTAATGATGTGGATGTGGCCTGTACTTTAGCAACTGTTGAACAGGTGTTGAGGGATGAGAAAAATTCAATAGAACTATTGGAAGGGTTCCTTGAAGCTTATACTAATGAACTTAGTGATACTGATAAAGCGAGAATTTACACTAATTTGGCTTTTTATTATAACGATGAGGGAAATATAAAAGAATATGACTATCTATCTGCAGCTGTAAAGCTAAATTCTCCATATATAGAGACTTACAGAGGGTTGGCTTTATATCATTTTTCAGCTTATAGAGAGAAAGGTTCTGTAGAGGAGTTGAAGAAAAGTTTACGTGCTTTTGAAAGGGGAATAATAGTATCGAACGATTATGACATGAACTTTGGCTATGCAGTGTGTTTGTTTGAGCTTAAGGAATATGAGAAAGCAAGGGCCATTTTTGAAGAGTTATTAAAAGGCTATCCTAATAGGATGAAGTTACTAGTTTGTATTGCTTATTGTGATGTGCATTTAGGTAATAAAAAGCAAGCCCTCGATCGTTTGAAGCAAATTAAGCTTGGAGGCGATGTAGCATATCATTTAAGTAATGATGAAGTTTTTGAGTTTGATATCATTGACGCCTATTATATATTAGATGAGTATGGCCTATTCTTAGATGAATGTGAAAAGGCTAAAGAGCACTGTGATTTAAGTGATGGCCCTTATTACTTTGGTCTTTGGATTATGAAGCAACATGATATGTTCCATCGTGAAGTGGAGAAGCAACGAACAGAAATATTGGCATGCATTGAAAATGCAAAAATGGACGAAGACTTTGATAGCGAAGAAGAAAAGCAGGACTATATCAAAAGCTGGGAAGATGATTTAGAGAATCTAAATTTGTTGGAACATAAAATTAAAGATGAAAACTACAAGCCTATGGTTGAATTAAAACTATGGCCAATATATGGGTGCTATTTAATAGACTGTTTAACTCATAATTTTTAATCTGCTTATTGGTAGATTTATATAAAGATGATTTATATATTTAAACTGATATACAAGTAAGTTTAACAAATTAAAAGCACTACTTTAAATTGGAATAATTCAGAGTAGTGCTTTTGATATTATTTATCAGCCACAACAAGTTTATATCCATTCAATTGAATGTTACTGCCGGTTGTGTCTTCGTTGCTCAAGGATTTTACATAGCTGTCGCCTGTGAGTATCCAATTGGAGTCTTTGCTGAGTTTCACAGTTACTTCTTTAGCCGTGTTGTCTGTGTTTATAGCACCTACAAGGCTAGATCCATTTGTCATGTCTAGAGCGATGGTACTGATTGAATCAGCCATAATATTACCGTTTAGCTCTTGGTTAGATGTGCGGAGTGTAAGGTGACCGCCGTTCTCACCAGTTTTTCCCCAACGGGAGTCAGCAGCTGCTTTCACTAGGGTAGATGTGTTCGGCATAGAGATTGCATTGTTAGAAAGGTCTACTTCAGCAGTGGTGTTGTTTACATAGAGGAACGCACCTGTAGCGTGAGTTGTGAGTGTGTTATTCTCTGCTTTCAGACGAGCAATACCGTTTTCAGCATCACCAGAGAAGCTTTGATATAGCATGAAGCCATTATCTTTGTAGCCTGTTACATTGGAGTTTGTAAGAGTTATGGAATTTTTACCTTCTACGACGCCAATTTCACTGTTATTCGCTATGCCGTTGACATTGTTTACCATAATATTACCCGTAGAGTAGATAACAGGACTGCCTTCGCCAGATGTCGTAAGTTTTGCCGCTTCTGCGGTGATAGTGCCTTCTCCGCGATCTGTAGCAAGTGTAGCAGAGTGAGCCCCTTCAGTAGTGATAGTTAGGTTTTTGCCATTTACAGTACCTTTGTAAGTAGCATCTAAACCACGAGAGGAATCGCTTTTTGTGTGAATATTAGTATTTTCTACGTTGATAACCGAGCCTTCACCAGTGGCAAAGACTGCATTAGAACCTTTAGAGTTAGATGTAATATTGCTACCCTTGATGTTAATTTGGCTACCCTCGATACCGAGGACTACTGCATTTTGACCACGGAAATTGCTATTGTCATCGCTTGTAGTGTCGCCTGTTTTATCGAAAACGCTATTTTCAATATCAATTACCGCTTTATTTTTACCGATGAAAGCATTCTGATCGGCCGTTGTGTTTGTCATCGACTCATGTGCAATGGATTTGTTTTCTGTAACGATAGTTGTGCCTTTGAAAGTATTAGGATCTACTTCGGATTGTGGTTCCATACCATTAGGAGCACCGTTTGGAGATGTGCTTCCTTGTGCGGATGGTACTGTTTTGGTTTGCTCTGTTGTGGTTACAACTGCGATGTTAGTGTTAGGCTGAGTTTCTGCTGCTAAGGTTGGAATGATAGCTAACGTTGATAGGGCAGCACCAAGGACTGCAGGTAATACCCAACGGCGTAACTTTCTATAGGACAAACTATTTTTTCTATTTTTATGTTTCTTTTTAATCGTTGTTTTATTCATGATTAATATCTCCCAAATTATATACATACATTTTGAAAATACAACAAAATCTAATTGTGTAAAATTTAGAATGATAGAAGTATAATTTCTTACAATGAAAAGGACGTGAAGCATAGAAACAATCTTTTTTATTCCTTTTGAATTATCTGAGGTGGTTTACTTTTTATCGATTTTTTTAGTATAATATACCTCAGTACATATTTTATTTTGTACTGATTCTGCCATATATCACAGAAAGGAATTCCGAATTCGTAAAGGCGAATAGCGCAAGTACCCACGAAGGCAGTCGTTAGGGTAGACGAGGTGAAGAGTGATCGAGTCATCAGCGGATGCTCTTCCGGCATATTCAAGTCGTAACAGGTATTAAAAAGCCCATCGGTAACGATGGGGACAAAGTATATCTGAATGAATTGTATTGAATTAATAATTAATACATTAAATAGAATATTAATCTAGAACATTAATTAGTTAGCCTTAGTTTTTGCTGGGGCTAGAAATACCCCCAGTTATAGGAGGATATACTCATGTGCGGTATCGTAGGATACATTGGCTTTAATCAAGCATCTGATTTCTTGTTGGACGGTATGGCAAAGTTAGAATACCGTGGTTATGACTCTGCAGGTATTGCTGTTATCGGTCCTGAAAATGTTATTAAAATTCAAAAAAAGGTAGGCCGTCTCTCCAATTTAGAGACTATCGTGAAAGCGGATCCTAATGAAGGAACTGTAGGTATTGGACATACTCGTTGGGCTACACATGGTCGTCCATCCGATATGAATGCGCATCCTCATGCATCTGAAGATGGTAAATTTGCCGTTGTACATAACGGTATTATTGAAAACTATATGCCTTTAAAAGAGGAACTCATCGCAAAAGGATATCATTTCAAATCTGAAACGGATACAGAGGTGGTTGCACATTTATTGGAGGACATGTACGATGGCGATTTTGTCGGTACTGTTCGTCGTATGCTGAATCGTGTAGACGGTGCGTATGCTCTCGAAATCATCTGTGCCGATGAACCGGATAAAATCATTTGTACAAAGAAAGAAAACCCTTTGGTTATCGGCCTCGGCAAAGGGGAAAACTTTGTTGCTTCCGATATTCCAGCTATTATTAATTACACACGTGACACATATATTTTAAGCGATGGCGAATTAGCTATCGTAACTCGCGATAATGTATCCGTATTTGACCGTGAAGGAAAAGCTGTTGATAAAGAGGTATTCCATGTTAACTGGAATGCGGAAGCAGCAGAAAAAGGCGGTTATGAACACTTTATGTTGAAAGAAATTCATGATCAACCTAAGGCTGTTCGTGATACATTTGGTACACATATTTCTGAAGACGGTAAGACAGCTATCTTTGATGAGTTGAATTGGACTGCTGAAGATGTGGCAGCTTTCAATAAAATTCTCATCGTTGCATGCGGTACTGCATACCATGCAGGGCTTGTAACAAAACAATATATTGAAAACTTGGCGCGTATTCCAGTTGATGTGGAAATCGCATCTGAATATCGTTACAGCAACCCGTTGACTGATGATAAAACATTATGTATCGTTATCAGCCAATCCGGTGAAACATCCGATACATTGGCGGCCTTGAAGGAAGCTAAACGCCTTGGTGCCAAATCCTTGGCTATTACCAATGTTGTTGGTTCCAGCATTTCTCGTGAAGCGGATAACAAAGTTTACACATGGGCTGGTCCTGAAATTTCTGTAGCGTCCACAAAAGCGTACACTACTCAATTAGTAGCAGGCTTGTTGTTCGCTGTATACCTTGGCCAATTAAACGGCAAAATGAATCCAGCTGTAGGCGAAGAAATTCTTAGCGGCGTTAAAAACTTACCATCCTTGATTCATGAAATCTTTGAAGTAGACGAAGATATGAAAGCCTTTGCAAAACATTATGGCTTCAAATCTGATGCGTTCTTCTTGGGTCGTGCTATCGACTACGCAGTAGCGATGGAAGGGGCTTTGAAATTGAAAGAAATTTCTTACATCCACGCTGAAGCATATGCAGGTGGCGAATTGAAACATGGTACATTGGCTCTTATTGAAGAGGGCGTACCTGTTATCGCATTGGCTACACAAGAGGATGTTTATGACAAGATGATCAGCAACATCCGCGAAGTAAAAGCGCGTGAAGCTATCGTAATCGGCATCGGTATGAAAGGTGACGAAGAATTATCTAAACACGTTGACCACACAATCTATGTGCCTCGTGCAAATAAATTCATCGCTCCAATCTTAGCGGTTGTACCATTGCAATTATTGGCGTACTACGCAGCGATTACTCGTGGTGCAGACGTAGACAAGCCACGTAACTTGGCTAAATCTGTAACCGTAGAATAATATATATAACCAACAGTGCTTCGGCACTGTTGGTTTATTTCAATATAGGGAGACTATTATGGCAGTTATATTTTCCGGCATCCAACCAAGTGGGGAGTTAACACTTGGTAACTATTTGGGGGCTTTACGTAATTTTTTAGACTATCAAGATACTGATGAGTGTTACTATTGCATCGTTAACCAACATGCGATTACTGTACCGCAAGATCCAAAAGAGTTATTCCAAAATACTCGTAATTTGGCTGCGTTGTACCTCGCTGTTGGTCTCAATCCTAAAAAGGTAACATTGTTCGTACAATCCGAAGTGCCTGAGCATGTTAAGCTCGGTTGGGTTATGCAATCTATTAGCTATGTTGGCGAATTAGAGCGTATGACTCAGTACAAAGATAAGTCTCAAAAGCAAGGTGACTCTATTCCTACAGCGTTGCTTACGTATCCACCATTGATGGCGGCGGATATTCTGCTATATGGTACGAATTATGTTCCTGTAGGTGAAGACCAAAAGCAACACCTTGAGTTGACTCGTAATTTAGCAGAGCGTTTTAACCGTAGATTCGGTGAAACTTTCGTAGTACCTGATATCAAGGTCGGCGAAGGTGGTGCTCGTGTCATGAGCTTACAAGAGCCAACCAAAAAAATGAGTAAATCTGACGACAACCAAAATGCTACAATTCGTCTTTTGGATGCTCCAGATTTGATTGTGAAAAAATTGAAACGCGCTCAAACTGATTCTGATAATGCAGTGCGTTATGATAAAGAGAATAAACCTGGCATTTCTAACTTGATGGGAATATACCGTGCCATTACGAAAGACAGCTACGAAGCTATCGAAGAAATGTACGCTGGCAAAGGTTACGGTGTATTTAAATCCGATATTGCCGATCTATTAGTAGCAACTCTTGAACCAATTCAACAACGTTACAACGAATTGATTACAAGCCCTGAATTGGATGTAATCCTCGATGAAGGGGCTGCTAAGGCGCATGCTAAAGCAAGTACAATGTACCGTAAGGTAGAGCAAGCTATGGGCTTGTGCCGTAAATAAAATCATATAGTAGACTTTCAATTTGTGAGGTAAACCATGACGAAACAAGAGGCGATGGAACGCTTTTCATCAGGTGCCGTACAACAGAGCTTAGAAATACATCGCGGTATACAGTGGACCGGTCGCATCATCGGTCTAGTTGCGTGTGCGTTGATTGTAAAATATATGCCCTCAGACTGGGCGGAACGTGTATGGTATTATCTGTTGTTGCTCGTGATATTATGGACCCTTCATAGATTAGGTGAAAGTCAAGCTTTTATCTGTGAAAAGGGCCTCGTGTTAAAACGTAGGCCTTTTTCTGTGAAAGAATACTTTCACAGTTTATTCTATGGGGATGAATATTTCGTCTTTGTTGATTATGAGCATATTATTGGATTCACTGAGGAATGGCGTGAGTTGCAAGCAATGAATGGTCATGGTGGGATTTATGTGATACCACTTGATCTGCATCAGGTGGCGTACAAGGATAAAATGGCGATGATTGAGGCCATTCATAAACATACGCAGTCATAAAGCATAAGCACTAAGCGTCATATAATATAGGCATACAGAAAGATAAAGCAAATGAATCTAGAATCATAAAATGTATATGTGGAGAATCTGTAAGATAAGAAACTCAAAAATTCATCAAATTAACTATTTACAACTTTAATTAACTAAAGTATAATACAATCATTAAGTACGGAATCTAAATCTATATTGAACATATTATTAAGTGGTAAATAGGCGATAATCGCCGTGGAGGATAGTTATGAATTGGAAAAAGATGATGGCCGTGGGCCTTGCAGCTGTATCTATGATGGCATTTGTAACAGGTTGTGGTGGTGACACTAAAAAAGCTAATACAGAATTGCCTAAGAAAGTTGTTATCGGTTTAGATGATAGTTTCCCTCCAATGGGCTTTAAAGATGAAAAAGGCGAAATTGTTGGCTTTGATATCGACATGGCTAAAGAAGCAGCTAAACGTGCTGGTATGGATGTAGAGTTCAAAGCTATTGACTGGTCCAGTAAAGAAGCGGAACTAAAATCTAAAAAAATTGATGCTTTGTGGAATGGCTTAACAGTCTCTCCTGAGCGCGAGAAGAATATTTTATTCTCCAATACATATATGAAGGATAAACAATACGTCATTGTTCGTAATGACGATGACTCCATTAAAGGTAAAGCCGATTTAGCTGGTAAGGTAGTAGGCGTGCAACAAGCTAGTACTGGTGAAGCAGCATTGCAAAACGATCCAAGCGGTAAGACTGTTAAAGAAACAAAATCCTATGCGGATTTTGTAAGTGCATTTATGGATCTTGGTATTGGTCGTGTTGATGCGGTTATTGCTGATGGTGTAATCGCTCGTTATCTTATGACAAAAGAACCTGGTAAATACAAAATCGTAGAAGGTACTGACTACGGCGTTGATAATTTCGCTGTTGGTTTCCGTAAAGATGATACTGCTTTGCGTGACAAAATTAATGGTATCTTAGCTGAAATGAAAAAAGACGGTACTGCTGATAAAATTGCTGAAAAATGGTTAGGCTCAGGCGCAGACTTAGATAAGAGCGATGCTAAATAGTACAATTCGTGATATACTAATAGTACTATGGTCAGTAGGTACAACTGATAATTAAAGAACGAAATGTACACTAGAGAAGCGGCCAGATGGCCCTTCTCTAGTCGTGTTTTGAAGGAGTCTTTCATGTTAGATTATTTATTGCAGATTATCCCAACCATCGCTGATGGTTTAAAGGTAACCGTATCGCTATTCTGTATTGTATGGATTTTATCTATTCCTGGTGGCATTTTAATGGCTATGTTACGTCTATCTAAATTGCCTTTAGTAGATAAGTTTGTTGATGCTTTCGTGTATTTGATGCGGGGCACACCGTTGATGCTACAAATTTTATTCGTCTATTATGCATTGCCAATCATCACAGACGGTGCCATTCAAATGGATGATGCGACGGCAGCAGTTCTTACCTTCGTATTAAACTACGCAGCGTATTTATGTGAAATATTCCGCGGTGGTATTCAATCTATCTCTCGTGGTCAGTATGAAGGGGCAAAGGTTCTTGGTTTTACCTATGCACAAACTATGCGTAAGATCATCTTGCCACAAATGTTTAAACGTGTATTGCCTCCTCTTGCGAATGAGACGATTAACTTATTGAAAGATACATCTCTCGTGTATGTATTGGCGATGAATGATATCTTGCGTATTACAAAATCTATCGTACAACGTGATTTTGATATTTCTGCATTCCTCGTGGCAGCATTATTCTACTTAATCTTTACCTTTATTTTGACGAATATCTTCAGCTACTTAGAACGAAGATTTGCTGTATACGAAGATTAATCTAATTCTATGGTAGTTTGTCATATGTAATGATGTAGCTAGTTTTATAGGTGAGATACTTTTATTTGATGTCTATAGATGCGATTTTATAGATGAGATATCTTTACTTGAGGCGCTAGTTATATACTTAATATGACGATGTAAGAGGTACTTATGACATTTGTAAATATGGAGCGTATTGAAAAACGCTTTAATAATCAAACCGTATTGCGCGATGTGTCGCTCAAAATGAATAGAGGAGAAATTGTTTCTATTATCGGACCTTCTGGTTCTGGTAAATCCACGTTTTTGCGCTGCTTAGGTCAGTTAGAAACGATTGATGGAGGCTCTATTACCGTTGATGGTACGATTCTTGCTAGTACTGAAAATGGGGTTGTAAAATACGCTTCTCCTCAAACTCAGCATGAATTATTGCTCCGCATGGGTATGGTATTCCAATCTTTCAATTTGTTCCCGCATATGACGGTATTAGATAATATTATGATTGCTCCACGTATGGTAAAAGGTATGAAAGATGACGAAATCTCACCGATTGCAGAGCAATTACTCAATAAAGTAGGATTATGGGAAAAACGAGATATGTATCCATCTCGCTTGTCTGGCGGTCAGCAACAGCGTGTAGCTATTGCCCGTGCGCTAGCGATGAATCCAGAAATTATGCTCTTTGATGAACCCACATCTGCTCTTGATCCTGAGCTTACTGGTGAGGTTCTTAAGACAATCAAACAATTAGCGGACGATCACATGACGATGATTATCGTAACTCATGAAATGAACTTTGCTCGTGAAGTATCGGATCGTGTTATCTTTATGGCTGATGGTGTTATTCAAGAAGAAGGAACACCAGAACAAATTTTTAGTCATCCGCAGAACGAAAGAACGAAAGCGTTCTTGGATAATATGTTATAGGAGGTTCTATGAAGTTACGTTTATTTGCGGCAACCTTAGCTGTCATGGCTTTGGGAACGACTTCTATTATGGCAGAAGATTTACAGAAGACGCCTGATACACCTTTATCTATTGTGGAATCTCAGAAGGATTCCGCATCTATTTTGCCAGAACAATACAAATCCTATGCTACTAAGATGAACACGGTGGTGAAGGATTACAAAAATGGTTATATGTTCTCGATTCCTTGGCGTGTAGCTGATGGCGTTATGTTAGATATGGATGTGCGTAGTGAAAGTGAACATATTCAAGGGTATTCCTTCAATTTAGCGGGCCCTACGCAAGAGGATTCCTATACAGTATCTTTTACTAAGCGCAATAATACACCACAAGAAGGAATATCTCAAAAAGAATGGAATACGACTTGGTATGGTGTACCTATTAAGGGCATGTCTAATGAGGAGTATTTAAATATCTGGCGCCAACATAGCAATAACTTTGAGCATAATGATATTGTTGGTGGGTTCTTTGCTAAGAAAGGTGCAGTTTCCGCACGCTGGGATAAGAGTACACCAAAATCTTATGCAGATATGACATCTACAGAGCCGGTTCAGTCTGTATTTGAAGCAGAATTTATCATGGAGAAAGATCCAACTCATCGGTACAATTTGTCTAGTACGTATGCACCTGTTCGTGCAGAGTTTATGGAGCTAGGTTTGATGGAGCATACAATTCCATCCTTTGAATTGATCAATAAGCGCGGTTCTAATGCTATTAAAGGGGTAAAAAAAATATTAACCGGCACAAGCGATATCAGTGTTGCAGAAGGTATCAAATTTACCTATCCAAAAGGTTTCACCCGTCTTAATGAAAAGGGTAAGATTGCTTTCACTAAACATAATATACGCCTCGACATTGAGTCCTTTACAATCCCAGTACAAGCTGTCAGCTCCGGTATGCCGACAATGATGGGCAAGCAAATGCTTGGTGACTATTATCTTAAACAATTGGTTGATGTGAACAAGGCCACGATTACTCGTTATGAAACGCATATCATTGACGGTAATGTAATGTTCTATTTGGCGGGCCATATGAAAAATCCAAATACGTCTGATACAGCTGTAGCGGAACCAGTATCCTTTGGCGCAACAATTATTCTTGGCAATGAAGGTAATGTAGCAGTAGCTCGAATGATTGGTCCATCCGGTAGTAATCTTGCTACTCAGGAACTTATAGATGTATTAGATGGTTTTAGATTGACTACTACACTTAATACAAACCAATCGTCTCAGGTTCTTTAATATACGCATAATATTCTTTTATTTGTATAATTCTGTACGATTTGTGCTATAATGTAATAAATCCTCAGAAAAAAGAGGAGTTTTCCTTGATGGTCTAGAATATATTAGTATAGGCTAAACGATATTTGATCATATCCCCTTTGAGGGATTAGGAATAGGAGGGGTTATTATGGTTACCTACAAAACTATTGTCGTACCTACTGATGGTTCTGAAAATGCTAAACGTGCGTTGGAACATGCTCTCGCTGTAGCGGATCGCAACCAAGCTGAATTGATTGTTGTTCACGTTGCAAATATTGTGTCTGCTATTTCCAATTTTGATCAAACACCAATTTCTGGTGGATATGTATCTGAGCAAATTGCTGAGGATATGGAAGAAACTGGTAAGGAAATTCTTAATGATGTAGTGAAAGAAATTCCTGCAGGCGTAAAAGTTAAAAGCGTATTTGAAGTTGGCTCCCCTGGACCTGCACTACTTGCAGTGGCAAAAAAATATAATGCTGATCTCATCGTAATGGGTAGCCGTGGTCTTGGCCCTTTGAAAGGCTTATTCATGGGTAGCGTAAGTAGCTATGTAACTAGCCACTCCACTTGCCCTGTATTAATCATTAAATAATTTATATCTTATATAGATATGATAAAAAAAGAGACTTTGGTTTCTCAAAGTCTCTTTTTTATGTTAAAAATGATATAATGTCTATATGTGTGCCATACATATTGGTGTTATACGTTAAGACGTATCGATTAGTGACATAGAAGAGCTACAAAAAAGAATGGATAGGATTAAAAAAGGGGGATTATATGACCGACAAACAAGAATCATTGCTGAAGCTAGCAGAACTGTTTAAAATCTTGGGTGATCCTACACGCCTTAAAATAGTAGAGCTATTACTAGAAAATGAAATGTGTGTTAATCACATTGCAGAAACCATGGAGATGGGACAATCTGCTATTTCTCATCAATTGCGTGTATTGCGCCAAGCACGTCTTGTTACATATCGTAAAGATGGGAAAACAGCATATTATTCTCTAAACGATGATCATGTTGAATGTTTAGTTCGCATGGGGATGGAACACGTAGCTCATCAATAATTTAAATTTTTTATAATGAACACATTTCGTCCTACTTAGGATGAATTGTGTTTTTATATTTTATATATTTTATTTGAGTTGTATTTGATTATGGAGAAGTATATAAAGTGAATCTGTTAATGAAAAATATAGGAATATTAGTGGTGTTTTTAGCTACTGTATTCTTATCAACAAAATCTATATGGGCAAAACTAATTTATTTAGATTCACTGAGCCCTTTGAATGTTCTTGTGTGTAGGGCTGTTTTATCATTACCTTTTTTTCTTATACCAATGATTCGCTTTGATTGGAATAGCGTGAATAAAAGTAAGGTTTTTAAATACTCATTTTTGGGGGCTATTCTTTATGTATCTTCATCTATAACGGACTTCATAGGATTATTATATATATCTGCCTCATTAGAACGTGCTGTTCTATTTACATTTCCAATTTACGTTTTTCTGTTATCATCAGATTTATCACGCATTACATTTTCAAAAGTAGTTTTAATTGTATCTACTGTGCTAGGATTAGCAATTATGTTTAATCCTACCGTTGATAACCACCTTACAGATACTTTAATAGGCATTTCACTAGTCTTGCTTTCTGCAATCTTTTGGGCGTTGTTTATTATTTATAGTAAGAGGGCTGTTTCGAATATTAGTTCTACTATTTTTACCAGTACTTATATGTGTATAACTACAGTACTTTTACTTCTCGGCTTTATAATTGATAGCAAAAATTTTACTACATTTTCAACACTCCAAACGCATACTATGATTTATTTAGTATTTTTGGCCATTTTTTGTTCTATCATTCCTTCATACTTGATGTCTTTTGGTCTTAAAAGAATTAATGCATCTCTTGCAGCCGTTATTAGTGCAATGGGACCAATAGTTACTTTAGCTTTAGATGTAGTTATTCTTAATCATAATTTAGCCTTGAATGAAATTATTGGTGCTATAATTGTTACAGCTTGTGTAACTTGTTTAACAAGGCTAAATGCTAAGGCATAAAAAATCACTCATAGTCATATGGCTATGAGTGATTTTTTATAACTATGATTTTTTATTTTAATATAATGGGAATAGATAATAGGCTATAGTAATAAACAGTGGCATTGTTATAGCGGATAAAATAGTTGTGCCCATTACGATTTGTGTAGCATATTCTGGATTATTCTTCATTTCAATAGCAATAAGAGACATATTGATAGCGGTAGGTACGCTGTAGGTTATGATGATAGTTTGCGCCGCTATTGGATGCATAGGTCCATAGAACATAATGAATAATATAGTAATACCAGCTGCTAGGAGTGGACTCACAACGAGCCGTAATGTGGTAGCAAGCATGACATCCATCTTAAAGAAGTTTAGCGGTGTTCTATTAATTTGAACACCCAAGGCAATCATAGCGACGCCAACGAAGGCATTGGCAAATATATTGAGCGGTGCAAAGAAGAAGAGACCGTGTAAATCGAAAGGGAGTAGGTGGCAAAGTAGTGCCAGTGGGATGGCATATACCATAGGCATGTGGAATACGACTTTTAGTGCATCCCGAGGGGTTAATCGTCCTGCTCCCGCTTGGTAGAAACCGTAGGTATTACTGCTAATAGTTTGTATGATCATGATAGATACAACACTCACTAAACCTAGATTAGCATAGGGGGTAGCACCATCGATGACATATGGAATGTTAGTAAATACAAAGATAGCAAGGGCGACACCCATATTCCCAACGTTATTAAACATAACGCAGTTTTTTAAGGTTGCAATCTTAGCCACATCATATCCTTGTATCTTACCTACCACATCTGAAAGGATGGAGTTTAGTATGAGTACACAGAGCGCACAGAATACAATCTCCAAAGTACCTGAGTTAAGTTTAGCTTCATACATCGCTCGAAATATAAAGGTAGGTAACAATATATAAAAGTTTAGTTTACTCAGCGTATATAGATCGAGTTTAAATTTTCTATCTAATATAAATCCCACGCCTATAAGTACTAAGATAGGGACCATAGAATTCATAAAAATATGGCCTACTAATTCGAATAGATTCATCATCTCACCTAGAGTTTTTCTTTAATATATTAGTTAATATATAAGGCATAATTTTAGTTTATCGTATAACTATATGTAGTAAATATACAGTTGTTTTATATAAGCTGTAAGTGAATAAGTTTTCTAAAATATTTTTATCCTTTATAGTATTATCATACCATAGTATCTATTGTTTGGGGCTTAAAAATTTATTGATTATTATTACTTATCATAATCATCAGAAATATCTATGTAGAATGTGATTTTAGTATACGATTTCAATCATTGATTTATAGTATAATATGTATATGTTGTATATGTTGTATATTTCAGTTTGTTAGTACGCGAAGTGTCTCTAGGTATTACCATGGCGTTTACAGTATGGCGTTTTAAGGGATGCACAGGAGGAATTATGAAACGAATTTTATTAGTATTAATAAGCGTTTTCATGCTTGCTTTTTTAGTAGGTTGTGGTAATGATGCAAGTAAACCAACTGAGTCAGCTAAACCAAGTACATCTGAAAAGATTACTGTACAAGCTGCAGCAAGCCTTAAAGGTGCTCTTACAGAATTGGCTGATGCTTACAAAAAAAGCCATAACTTAGCGGATGATCAAATCGCTATTAACTTCGCTGGTTCTGGTACATTACGTCAACAAATCGAACAAGGTGCACCAGCTAGTTTATTTATTTCTGCTGACGAGAAAAATATGAAAATGTTACAAGAAAAAGATTTGGTAACTGATGTAAAACCATTCGTAACTAATGAACTCGTTCTCGTAGTTCCAAAAGGTCAACCTAAGGTTGAGCTAAATCAAATCGCTACAGTAAAGCGTATCGTATTGGGCAATCCTGAAACAGTACCAGCTGGTAACTATGGTAAACAAGTATTAACAAAACTAGGCGTTTGGGAACAGGTAGAACCTAATGTAGTATACGCTAAAGATGTAAAAGCTGTAACAGCTTCCATTAGCCAAGGTGCTGGAGATGCTGGTTTCATCTATAAAACTGATGCTATCGCAGCGGGCGATGCAGTTGAAATCTCTGCAGTAACACCGGCTGATTCCCATGATCCAGTTATCTATCCAATTGGTATTATTAAAAAATATGACAACGCATTGGCAAAAGACTTCTACCAATACGTAATGAGCCCAGAAGGCCAAAAAGTATTAGAAAAATACGGTTTCTCTACTTCTAAATAAGAGTAAAGCGCTAGCTTTCAGGGCTAGCGCTTTCTTATGATACAATAGAGATATTATTGATATTACTAATCTTATGATTGCTCACTGTATGCTTTTCTTTTACTCATTTGTAGTGATGAGTGCTTAATAATCTAACATATGATATGATTTTGGGCATATAATTTGTTTGAAAAGTATTTTTGAATTAATGGATATAACACATACTTTAGAGTTGTTGTGTATAGAAAGGGGGCGTGACATGAGTCCATTATGGCTGTCGCTATGGGTGGCAAGTATAGCTCTTATTATAGTTATTTTAAGTGGCTTAGCGACTTGTTACTGGATGAACCGTTGCAAGTGGGGTGGTATTGCCATTCTTGATGCACTTATTACCTTGCCACTTGTACTGCCTCCGGTAGTTGTTGGTTTTGCGTTACTTATGGTATTTACTCCAGGTTATGCGTTTGGTGCTTGGCTTGAAGCTCATGGTATGAGTGTTGTTTTTGCTGCATCCGGTGCCGTGATAGCCTCCTCTGTAATTGCATTTCCGCTGTTTTATCAAACGGTGCGTTCAGCATTGCAATCCGTCGATCATAATATGGAGGACGTAGCGCGTACATTAGGTGCTTCAGAGTTACGTATCTTTTTTACTATCTCCGTACCACTCGCTTGGAAAGGCATTTTGACGGGCAGTATCTTAGCCTTCTGTCGTGCTATGGGCGAGTTCGGTGCTACCATTTTGATTGCAGGCAATATTCCAAAGGTAACGCGCACCATGCCACTTGCTATCTACTCTTACGTAGAGGCAGGGCAGTACATGGATGCTTTTGAATTAGTTATCTATATTTGTGTGCTCACATTGGCATTGTTGAGTGGAATTCACTTCATCACAAAGGGGTCCTTGTTCCATCACATTGATAATAATTAGGAGGTCCGATGATTACATTTTCCTTTACCGTAGCTAGACCTTCTGTGACTGTGAAAGCCGATGGGGTACTTCCTTCTGGTATTACCGTTTTGACAGGTCAATCCGGCAGTGGTAAAAGTACTTTCATTAAATGCATTGCAGGACTTGTAAAACCCACTACAGGTAGTATTCATTGTAATGAAACAACGTGGGTGGATCGAGATAATAAGATTTGGGTTCCCGCTCAAAAACGTCAGGTAGGGTATATGCCACAAGGCAACATCGTATTCCCTCATTTGTCTGTGGAACATAATATTACCTATAGCAAACGAGGCACACCTGACATGTGCAATAGTCTATTGCAGCGTTTAGGTCTTGAGAAATACCGAAAAACGAAGGCTGGCAGCCTGTCTGGTGGCGAACAGCAACGAGTTGCTTTGGGGCGTGCGCTATACTCTAAACCGACTATCTTGCTTCTCGATGAGCCTTTATCTGCTTTAGATTGGAACTTGCGAAAGCATGTGCGCGAAGATTTGGTGTCCATTATTCGCGAGTGGGATGTACCTTGTGTATGGGTTACTCATGATGAAAGCGAAGCCGAAATGGTTGGAGATCGGCACTGGACCTGTGAAGAAGGACAAATTCAAATATCTAAATAACAATAATGTAAATAAAAGAATCTAAATAACAAAACCCCTTCATACGAGTTATTGCTCCTAAAGGGGTTTTATTGTTTATATAGCAGTTCCTATTTAGTTAGTCTCCTATCTTGGATGCTTGTTGTATATATCCTATTATGGTTGTTTAACTTCTGTAGAGACCTTTACTGTTTTACTTACGAAACCAATGATAGTAGTTATGATAAAGGCCATTGTAAAGGCTGGTAATGTAGCACCTACGGTGCTTTCAGTGTGTAACATATAGTGATATAAACCGACCGATACAGCCCAAATTGTGCCGCGTACTAAAAAAGCCGATAGAGTTTGCACTTGTTGACGATTCATAAAGTAGTCCGCTAGCAAGATGGCAATCATTGGGGTAAAGACAGATCCGATGAGGTATAAGAAGTCTGTAATATCGTCCATCGGATACAAGATAGCTGCAATAGTGCCAACGATGGTAACAATAACTGCAATGCCCTTACTAGATGCACTATTATAGATTGTGGTGCTAGAAACACCTGCAGAGTAAGCGTCCATAAAGGTTGTAGTGACAGTAGAGAAGATAATTACGAGGAGCCCTGCTAGGCCAAGGCCTGCATTCATCATAATGGTAATAATAGAGTCTCCACCACCAAAGATGGCCGCACTAAGACCTAAGGTATACATGACGATACTCGTTACCGTGTAGATTGTAGCACTTGTAAGTGATGCGGTGAGAGGATGTTTACTTTCACGGGTATAATCACTGATGAGAGGTAGCCAAGATAGTGGCATGGCAATCGATAACTCAAGAGCAGCGATGAAACTCATGTTTCCGCTAGTTAGAAGGCCACCTTCACTAGGCCACTGTGATATCATGTGCGTGCCCATGTAGAGGGTGAGGCCTAGCAATAGAATAGATACGATGGCTTGAATATAGCCCGTATTGTGGAGGCCGATGAAAAGCCACAGGATGACAAGCGCTCCGATAGCTATCGTCCAAATCATAGGGGATAGGGGTGCTAACTCTTGTAAGGCTAGCATAGCATCGTAGATCATGATGCTAGTCCAGCCGATAAGTTGAAGCATATTTAAAAAGGCAAAGCCTTTAGCCCCTAGTGGGCCAAAGCTGAAAGCGGTTGTATTCATACTACCTTGCCGTAAGCGTCCGCCGATGAGGCCAGCCCCAAAGAGTAGTATGCCGCCGATAATATGACCTAAGATGATGGCATAGAGACCTTGTATAAGTCCTAAGGGGGCCAGATAGGTACCGGTCATAATTTCCGCAATCGATAAAGCGGCACCGAACCATATCATGGCAAATTGTGGTTGCGTGATGTGTGTATTTTTCATACGTCCTCCTTGCCAGGAAGTCATAGAAAAAGCCGAGCTCACAGGAACTCGGCCATTAATCCTCTATGTTCCCTACGTTGGCATTATCCAAATCAGGTTATGGGTTAAAGCTTTAGCTTACTCTCAGCCCACTTGTGTGAGCACCCCATTATGGCTTCATTATACGAGGTGCTACGGGAACCGTCAATTATTTTGTTGCATAGATTGTATAATAATGTTATAACTAGATTATAAAAATATATTGCCACTAGGGGTGCTTTTGCTGAGATTGACCATTCAAAACCCTAGACCTGATCCAGATAATACTGGCGTAGGGAAGTGGAATGAAACATGATACCAAACTATTACGAGACCATTCCATTTGAGGTGGTCTCATTTTTATTTACTTGGAGGTATTATGAAAAAAATGATTATTGCTAGCATATGTGTGGCCTTAGGTGTCGTCTTATCGACTACGTCGATTCCTATTGGCCCTGCTCGTATTTTTCCATTTCAACATATGATAAATGTAATCTTAGCCGTTATAGTTGGGGCGAGATTCTCTGTAGGCGCAGCCTTTAGTACTTCTTGCTTACGTAATGTACTAGCACTAGGCTCTCCATTAGCCTTTCCAGGTAGTATGATTGGCGCTTGGTTATCTGCGTATTTATATAAAAAATACAACGCCATCTGGGCAGCGGCTTTAGGCGAAATCATTGGCACTGGACTTATTGGTGCTCTTGTAAGTTATCCAATTGCTCATTTCCTACTAGGCAAACCATTGGCATTGTTGACCTTGATTACATCCTTTTCCATGAGCTCTATCGGAGGTGCTTGCATTGGCTTTGTAGTATTACAAATCTTATCTCGACGTAATCTGTTACACAAGGAGGCATAATGAAACTACATACTGCATTAACAATTGCCGGTACTGACCCTAGTGGTGGCGCTGGCATTATGGCTGATTTAAAATCCTTCCAAAGTCGAAATGTATACGGCATGGCCGTTGTTACTTCTGTGGTGGCTCAAAATACAACGGGTGTACATCACGTAGAACACCTATCGCTAGAAAGCATAGAAAAACAGTTACACGATGTATATTCAGATATTACACCACAAGCCGTTAAGACGGGCATGATTGCTTTACCAGAGATGATGGATCTCATTTATCCTTATGTAAGTAAGAACATCCCTTATGTGATGGATCCAGTTATGATTGCCACCAGCGGTGATCGACTTGTATCGGATGAGGCTGTCGATTTCTTAAAATCTAAACTCATTCCGGTCGCCACAGTCATTACACCTAATCGTAGCGAGGCAGAGGTGTTAGCGGACATGTCTATCTCTTGTAAAAGTGACATCACAACAGCTGCTAACCGTATTTTACGTGAATTAGGACCTCAAGTGGTCATCATTAAAGGTGGGCATATTGGAGATGATGCAACGGATTATGCTTTCACCAAAGATGGAGATATGCATACGTGGACAAGCCCTAAATATGATACTGTTCATACTCACGGTACGGGTTGTACCTTCTCGGCGGTTATTACGGCAGAGCTAGCGAAAGGGCGTGATGTAATGGATGCCATTGGTATTGCAAAGAACTATATTGCATTGGCTATTAAGCATAATCCAGCGCTTGGAAGTGGTTGCGGTCCTGTTAATCATATGGCTTATGGTTTATTGGTAAATGGCCCTCAAACGATGGATGAACTTTTGAAAAATGAGTAGAGGAGATAGTTATATGACCTATGAAAATCCATATATAAATAGCTCAACTTGGACCGAACTGAATATATTAGAGACTCTACGCAAAGGGAATCCGCTTATTATTTGTATTACAAATGATGTAGTGCGAACCTTTACGGCTAACGGTTTACTAGCCATCGGAGCATCACCCGTGATGAGTGAGTGTAGCGAAGATTTGAAAGACCTCATCGCCCATGCATCGGCGCTACTCATCAATATTGGCACTCTTACCCCAGACAAGGTTAGTTACTATAAAGATGCCATAGCACTGGCGAAGAAACATGAGGTTCCTATTGTTTTAGATCCAGTGGGCTGTCATGCTGGGGCTTATCGATTATCTGTAGTTTTAGACTTGATTAAAACTGATGCTATTTCGTTGCTACGAGGTAATCAAAGTGAAATCAAAGCCATCTATGATGCTCTTAATACAAATCATAAGGTTAATAATTCTCTCTCTGGTAAGGGCGTAGATGGTGAACAAGTTGAGGATAGCGCAATTATAACGTATCGTCTTGCACGCCAAATTAACTGTCCTGTTGTCGCAACGGGCGAAGAGGATTATGTATCCGACGGAACCCGTGTATTTGCGGTTCCTCATGGGCATCCAATCATGACAGTCGTAACTGGGACTGGTTGTTTATTAGGTGCTGTGTTAGCTGCATTTTTTAGTTCCTATTGTCCATTCATGTATAACATGTCTATAGGTGAGTTCCTTGCGTATGCACTGGCTTACTATGGTCTAGCTGGTGAAAGTGCGGTTAATGTGAGCGGTGTAAAACCTGGTAGTTTTAGTATGGCATTTATGGATGCCTTATATGAATTCGATGATGCGATGCTTTTATCCGAAAACCGAATACGGCCTGTAGTTGTGCCCGATCAATTAAAGGTATATTTTATTAGTGGTACACAAGATGTAGGTTTTAATGAAAGCCATTTACTGGACATTGTTGAAGCTGCTTGTCGAGGTGGTGCGACCTGCTTTCAATTTAGAGAGAAGGGCATAGGAACATTAGAAGGACAACAAAAATTAGAATTAGCTCAGCAGTTAAAAGAAATCTGTGCCATGTATAATGTGCTTTATATTATTAACGATGATGTAGACTTAGCAGTGGCTGTTAACGCTGATGGTGTTCACGTAGGACAAGAAGATATGCGTTTAGAAGACGTTCGTAATCTTGTAGGGAATAAGGTTGTTGGTATATCCATTCATTCTGTGGAGGAACTTCATAAGACCACTGTAGTTTATGCGGATTGTGTTGGTGTAGGCCCTATGTATACTACAAGTAGTAAACCTGATGCTCAATTGCCGTGCGGACCTGAGCGCATTGCTGATTTACGAGCAGAAGGTTTAACATTACCATGCGTTGGTATCGGGGGTATTACCTTAAATAACGCAAAGCCTGTTTTGGAAGCAGGTGCTAGTGGAGTAGCCGTAATATCTGCTATTGCTCATGCAGATAATCCATATGAAGCAACACAACAATTTAAATGCTTGGTAGATAATATTAAGTGATATGTCTTTTATAATTCTAGGATAGTAAATAATAAGCACTATACAAAGGAAATAAAAAACATATTATAGTGAATAGAATAAAATATAGTAGACAAAATAAAAATCTAGCAAAAGAATGCAAAAAAAGACGATGACAAACAAATGTCATCGTCTTTTTGTTAAGGAAGTTGTCAGTACTTACTGTAAGTTTAGATTGTACTTACAGGTATAGTTTCATTAAAATCTGTACTTACAGGTTATTAATCTAGTTGGTGTCGCACTTACAGATTAGAAGGATTCAACCAAACGTTGGAAGAAAGCTTGTGGGTGAGCACATACTGGGCAAACTTTAGGAGCTTCTTCACCAATGTGTACATAGCCACAGTTAGCACAGATCCAAGCTACTGGTTGGTCGTTAGTGAATACTTTGTTACCGGATACTCGAGCTGCTAATGCAAGGTAACGAGCTTCATGACGAGCTTCGATTTTACCAACTTCGCGCATTTGGAAAGCGATTTTAGCAAAGCCTTCTTTTTCGGCTTCGTCAGCGAATTCTTTGTACATTGTAGTATGTTCGTAGTTTTCACCAGCTGCTGCATCGCGAAGGTTAGCTTCGATATCAGCGGAAATATCGCCACCATGAAGAGCTTTGAACCACAATTTAGCATGTGCAGATTCGTTGTGAGCTGTTTCTTCGAAATAGTCAGCGATTTCGTTCATGCCAGCTTTACGAGCTGCACTAGCGTAGAATGTATATTTTTGGAATGCTTGAGATTCGCCAGCAAATGCTGCTTGAAGATTTTTTTCAGTATTAGAACCTTTTAATTCTGCCATTTTAATACTCCTTTGTACTTACGATAATTTTCAAAATTGTTACTTAACATATATATTCATAACCACTTGGTTGTGAATGCAATGGAATAGAATACTTATTCTATAATTTCGAGGGCGACTTCGCCTTAGTTAAGAAAACTTATTCTTAGATCAAATAGACACTTGCCTAACTCTTAAAATAGTACTTACTTATTTGTGTGTTTCGGCACTTGCCGTCCTAACAGTTTTATATACAATGTGTTATCCGTATACTTAACGAATAATCATTGTTGACTATATTGTAACATACTAAATGAGAAATGCAAGTCTTTTTATAAAATTTATTTCGAAAATTTTCTAAATGATAAATATTATCAATGCAGTAAAGATGCGGATTTATAAAGAATGAATAGTATGGGGTTTATAAAAAATCCCTGTTTTGATATTGAGAATGATAACTAAATGAAAAATCATTATTGTTTAGTTGTTAATGTTAATTTCGTTGTATGCACTAATATTTTCCCATAAAATATAATGATTAAGTGCAAAGTTTCTGTGACCTTTTGGTGGTTATAAAATAATAATTCTCTTGATTTATGGTTTAATTATAAGAACAGTAGATATATTAAAATTGTACATTATATATTTATGGTGAAAATTTTATGGTTATATATAATAGAAGATTGAACTATAGAATTAGGGTATATTTATAGAAGTAACTATTTTATGTATAATAAATATATAAATACTGACAGAAGTTAAAGGAGGCGCTATGGCATTTGTTAGATATTACGTAGGAGATGTAGTGAAGATGAAAAAATCGCATCCTTGTGGCAGTGACGAGTGGGAAGTTAAGCGAATCGGCACAGACTTTCTCATCGTATGTAATGGCTGCGGTCATCAACTCTTGATGCCGCGCCCTAAATTTGAAAAGGCTGTTAAGAAAATCGTCTCTAGATTGCCGGAAAATGAGTAAGGAGGAGTTATGGTGCGACTTACTGATTATGTTACAAGTGGAGGCTGCGCGTGTAAGATTGGGCCTCATATATTGAACCGTGTGCTAAAAGCTGTAACACCCGTTACTAACAAGCATGTTCTCGCTGATATGACTGGTGCCGATGATGCTGGAGTATATCAAATCTCTGATACCTTTGCACTGGTGCAAACTTTAGATTTCTTTACCCCTGTGGTTAATGATCCTGATTTATTTGGTAAAATTGCAGCTGCCAATGCATTAAGCGATGTATATGCTATGGGTGGCACCCCTTTAACAGCGATGAATATCGTAGGCTTTCCGGTTCCTCTTGTCGAGCAAGGTGTTTTGACGGATGTGTTAAATGGGGCTGGTTCGATTGTAGCCGAGGCTGGTGCAGCCATCGTAGGTGGACACAGCATTGAAAATAAGGAACCTATCTTTGGGATGTCTGTGACAGGACAAGTAAATCCAAAACAGATTTGGAAAAATAAAGGTGCTCAAGTAGGGGACGTGTTGGTGCTAACAAAACGCATTGGCACAGGTATTATGAATAATGCTCTGAAAGCAGGTTTATTTCCTGTAGGTACGGAACAGGCCGTTACTAGTATGAGTACTTTAAACCGTGTAGCGGCTGAGGTGGCACATAACTTTACAGTTCATGCTTGTACAGATGTAACAGGCTTTAGCCTTATGGGGCACTCCGTAGAAATGGCAAGTGCTTCTGATGTGACGATTCATATCAAAGCTTACGATATCCCTCTTTTTGATGATGTTATCGAGGCGGCTCAAATGGGCTTAATTCCGGCTGCATCTTATGGTAATCGCAAGGCTATAACTGAAGTACAAGTTGATGAGGACTTGGATCCTGTATGGACGGATATTGTATTTGATCCTCAAACCTCTGGCGGGTTACTATTTTCTGTTCCTGCTAGCGAAAGTGAGACACTTGTCGAGGCCTTTTATAAGGCGGGGATTGACTGTGCTGCTATTGTGGGCACTGTTGAAAGCTTTAGCGGTCTTGCCGTACGAGTAACAAAATAAACTCATAAAAGATAAGTACTGTATGGTATTGATTTAGCTATTTAAATAAAATATTATTAGCTGATACTTTCACAAATTATATAATGTATGTAGAGGTGTATGATGAGCAATACAAAGGAATTAACTGTAGATGTGCGCGGTAGCTTATGTCCAAAACCTGTTATCGAGACCAAGAAGGTAAGTGATGCGAATCCAAGTGCTAT
Organism: Veillonella parvula; assembly: GCF_032472435.1. Lineage (GTDB taxonomy): Bacteria > Bacillota > Negativicutes > Veillonellales > Veillonellaceae > Veillonella > Veillonella parvula_N. The sequence goes on along the minus strand of NZ_JAWEGM010000002.1, from coordinate 193,364 downwards.
TATTACAACTATTGTAGATAATGAAGTGAGTCGCGATAATGTGGCGAAGTTTGGGAAGTCTCGTGGTTATGGTGTAGAAGTTCGCCAAGATGGAAAGGATTTCTATCTTACACTGACCCCTGATGCAAATCCAGTTACTGAAGCCCGTTGTGAGCCTATGAACTATGGAAATCGGGTTATTTTGATGACGAAGGATTATCTTGGTGAAGGTAGTGAAGAACTTGGCCGAAATTTGATGAAAACCTTCTGGGTATGCTTGCTTGAAGCCGATGTAAAACCTTCTAAGATTTATTTCATCAATAGTAGTGTTAAGATGGTAGTTAATGATTCGGTTCATTTGGAAAATATAAAGAAACTAGCTAAGCTTGGTGTAGAAATTGCAGCATGCGGCATTTGCCTTGATTATTTCGGTGTGAAAGATGAGCTGGGCGTAGGTAGTATTACTAATATGTATGCTATTACAGACTCTATTGTAGGGGATAATATTATTAAGCTATAATTTCTAGTAGTATAGTATCTTTTTTTATCAATTTCGATGGATTTTTTTATATCTCCAAGCTTTATGTTTAATGTATGAGCAATTTGATCTTGCTAGTTATCAGAGGGGTGAGGTAATGGAACGAAAAAAATTACTTGTAGTTTTTACCTCTTATTATTTTGGAGATAAGGCGGATAAGGTATTAACAGAATTAGAGGTGCCTCATCAGTTGATGGCTACCCCCCCAGAGCTTTACGATATGTGCGGTTTATCTATTGCAATAGACTCAAGTATAGTGGATCAAGTAAAGACCATTTTAAAAGAACATAAAATTAGTACATCTGGCTTATTTTGGTATGAAAAGGGCGAGCTAGCTGTACCGTATAAAGTCTAGACGTTGTCTAGGCTTTTTTACTTTAGTGTTCATCTTCATATAACTTGAACGATGAGTGTGGTACTATAGAAACATGATATATTTTATCAATTGCAGATATTAATTATGGAGGTATATATGAGTAAATATGAAATAGAAAATGTAAAATTAACAGCCCCTAAATTTGATCGTAAGGATTTAGAATATGCTATGACATATCGCTACGCATGTAAGAAATTTGATAGCGCTAAAAAGATTTCTGATGAAGATTGGCAAGGTATTTTAACGGCGGCGCGCTTGTCTCCAACCTCCTTAGGTTTTGAGGCTTACCAATTATTAGTCATTCAAAATCCTGAAATCCGTGAAAAGATGAAATCTTATGGTTGGGGTATTCAAGCTGGTCTTGAAGCGAGTCATTTCGTGGTGTTCTTAACACGTAAAAAAGTGGATTTGGAATTTGATTCTCCTTATGTACGCTATATTCAAGAAGAGGTGAAACAATTACCTGCTGAAGTCGATGCTATTTATAAAGAAAAATATGCTCAGTTCACAACTGAAGACTATAAAACATTTGAGTCTGATCGTGCTGCCTTTGATTGGTCTTCTAAGCAAGCGTACATTGTAATGGCTAACATGATGACCATGGCTGCTTATGAAGGTCTTGATTCTTGTGCATTGGAAGGCTTTAATCAAGATAAGATGACAGTGCTCTTAGGTGATGAATTAGGTCTTTTTGATACAAAGCATTTTGGCATTGCTGTGATGGCTGCCTTTGGTTATCGTGATGAAGAACCACATCGAAATAAAACACGTCGTACAATGAATGAAATTGTTACAGTAGTTTAATCAATTGTGACTTTTATAACTACATCAAATTTCTTCATCTAATCTTTAGAAATGAATGGTATATTATAAATATACATATTATTTATTATATTTATAAAGCCCATATAATTTGGTAGGATATTATAAATATATTGATTAAATAGGAAGGAGTGATCGTATGTTATGGTCAATTATTGTTGGTGGTTTTATCGGTTTTCTTGCAGGAGCAATCACTAACAAAGGTGGAGCAATGGGCATTATTGCCAATGTTGTTGCTGGTTTAGTTGGTTCGTCTGTAGGTCAAGCAATATTTGGCACATGGGGTCCTAGTTTAGCTGGCATGGCATTAATTCCTTCTGTTCTTGGCGCTGTAATTGTTGTTGCTGTTGTTTCTTTTTTCTTCGGGAAAAAGGGATAGTAATCTATTTTTAAAAGTATAGCTAACATATATAGCTAACATAACTAAAAATGATTTCATATGAAAGGATTCATAATTATGGCATTAGAAGATAAATTAAATCAAGCTAAAGGTGCATTAAAAGAAAATGCCGGTAAATTAACTGGTGACAAAGAATTGGAAGCAGAAGGTGCTGTAGAAAATACAGCTGCAAAAGTTAAAGACGCTGCACATGATGTTGCTGAAGATTTCAAAAAAGCAGCTGAAGATGTTAAAGATGCTGTAGATGGTGCGATTAGTGGCGTCAAAAATGTTCTTCATAAAGACGATAAATAATATTATATAAAGGTTATAATTAGTAATAAAAAACCAGTAAATCCTGAGATTTACTGGTTTTTGTTATATAAGTTTGTTTATACATTGAAGCGGAAATGGGTTACATCGCCGTCTTTCATAACGTAGTCTTTGCCTTCAAGGCGTACAAGGCCTTTTTCTTTAGCCGCGTTTTGGCTACCGCAAGCTTGTAGATCATCAAAGGAGACAATTTCAGCGCGGATAAAGCCTTTTTCAATATCCGAGTGAATTTTACCAGCAGCTTGAGGTGCTTTGGTGCCATTTACGATTGTCCAAGCACGAGCTTCCATTTCACCAGCTGTGAAGTAATTGATAAGACCTAAAAGTGCATAACTTGCTTTGATAAGTTTAGTTAAGCCAGACTCTTCAAGGCCAAGATCTTCAAGGAATGCAGCGGATTCTTCTTCGGATAACTCTGCAATTTCGGACTCGATACGTGCGGACACAACAACGATACCAGCGCCTTCGTTTTTCGCATATTCCTCTACGCGTTTTACATATTCGTTGGCAGAATAATCAGATACTTCATCTTCGGAAATATTGGCTACATAAAGAGATGGTTTAGCTGTAAGCAATGTCAACTCTTTGATCATTTCTAATTCGTCTTCATCAAGACCTTGTGCACGAACGGGTTTTGCTTCACCTAAACCTTCGATGATGCGTTCTAATAATGGCAGTTCAGCACGAGCATCTTTATCGCCAGATTTTGCGATTTTTTCGATGCGTTGTTTTCGTTTTTCTACGGATTCAAGGTCAGCAAGGCAGAGCTCAGTATTAATGATTTCGATGTCGCGAATTGGGTCAATAGAACCTGCTACGTGAGTGATGTTAGGGTCATCGAAACAACGAATAACTTGTGCTATCGCATCTACTTGGCGAATATGGCTAAGAAATTTATTTCCCAAGCCTTCACCTTTAGAGGCACCTTCAACGAGACCTGCAATATCTACGAAACGCATAGCTGCAGGGAGGATGCGTTTGGAACCAAACATTTCAGCTAATACAGCTAAACGATTGTCTGGAACATCAACGACACCTACGTTTGGCTCGATTGTACAGAATGGATAGTTGGCAGCTTCAGCGCCTGCTTTTGTAATAGCGTTGAATAATGTACTTTTACCAACATTTGGAAGGCCTACGATGCCTACTTCTAAATTTGTGCTCATGGTACCACCTTTTATTAACAAATTGATTTCGTTCTTTGTGAAAGTTTATAGTAATAGTTTGTTATAAACCTTATCAAATAAATATTATACCATACTAATAGGATGGAGTTAGTCTATAAATATAAAATAGATTATTTCAAAGTGCTATAATATAAATAGAGTTAAATATATTACTTAAATAATGTGATAAGTTCATATTAAAATATAGGATTAATATAGATTTTTATTCGCCGTAACTATATTGATATAATTTATAGGTATATAAATTAATAAGGGTATGGAATGTATCCAATCATGTTAATGTATATATTTTTAAACCTATATAGTGAAAGCTAATAGGAAAGGAAGTTCAGTATGTTTTCCAAGCTATTTGATAGTTTCTTAGTCCATTATTTAGAACGCTTTAATGATCATTGTTTTACCGTAAAAATTGGAGATAATGAATATACAATCGGTGACGGAGAATCCGAGTTTACCGTCATCGTTAATCGTGGTATTCCCAAGAAGGACTTGTTAATATCCGCAGAACTCGCCCTCGGTGAAGCGTATATGCGTAAAGATATCGAAATTGAAGGGGATTTGTTTAAAGCCCTTTGTGTAGTCCTTGGTCATGTAGGTAAGGACTCTATCAATCGTAAGGTACTTAGCTCGCTCTTTAATGCGGGTCTTAAAAAGAAAGATCAAAAACAACAAGTATCTTCCCATTATGATTTAGGTAATGAATTCTATAAATTGTGGCTCGATGAAACCATGAGCTATTCCTGTGCGTATTTTAAGCATGAGAATGATAGTCTCAAAGATGCGCAATATCAAAAGGTACATCATATTCTTGATAAATTATATTTAAAAGAAGGGATGACTTTACTTGATATCGGTTGCGGATGGGGATTCCTTCTCATTGAAGCGGCTCGTAAATATGGGGTTAAGGGCTATGGGTGTACTCTTTCCGAAGAACAATGGAAAAAAGGACAGGAACGCATTAAAGAATATGGCCTTGAAGGACAAGTTGAGATTGAACTTATAGATTATCGAGACGTAGCGGCTTCTGGTCGCACCTTTGACCGCATTGTCAGCATCGGTATGCTTGAACATGTAGGGCGACCTAACTTTCCTCTGTATATGGAGGACGCATCGGAAATGCTTAAAGACGGCGGGTTGTTCCTGCTCCACTACATCAGTGACCCATCTGAAAAGGAAACAAGTGCCTGGATTCGTAAATATATCTTCCCGGGCGGATGTTTGCCGTCCCTTCGCGAAATGGTCAGCCTCGCTTATGACTATGATATGAATGTCATCGATGTTGAAAGTTTACGGTATCACTATTATAAGACTTTAATGCATTGGTATAACAATTTCCAAGGCGTCCGTGAGCAAGTAGAGGCGAAACGGGGGAGTGAATTCGTACGCATGTGGGATCTGTATCTTTGTGGATGTGCGGCAGGTTTCTACATTGGTAATATGGACTTGCATCAAATTTTGATGACAAAAGGTGTTACGAACGAATTGCCGTTAACACGATGGTATTAATTAAACGTAAAATAAGGTTAATAGGATAAAAAAGAGACCATCTGATATGGTCTCTCTTTTAATGTGTATGAAAAAGGCCCTCATCTATTAAGTCGATGCGGGCCTCGCTCTATTATAGAGAATGTGCTCTTAATTCTTCAGCAGATTGTGTGGAAATCCAAGCTGGTGGAATGTCGAATACTGTATAGCAACCTGTGCCGCCGTGTTTAGCAAGGCGGTAAAGACCACGTGCATAAGCAACAAGTGCAGAACCCGTGAATTCAGGGTTAGAGTCAAGTTTCAAGGAGTACTCGATAACGTGACGAGTGCCTTCTGTACTTTCACCAGAGCGAAGAACGAAGCCACCATGTGGAATGCCTTTGTGGTCGCGATCAAGTTCTTCTTGGGAAATGAAGTTGACTACAGTTTCGTAACCTACGAAGTAGTTTTTCATAGTTTTAATTTCATTTTCAATTTTAGCTTTGTCTGCATCAGGAGCAGCTACTACGTAGCACTCACGAAGGTGACCTTTGTAGCCATCAACGTCTGGAGTTTCACCATTGCGGATCGCTTCAAGGTATTGTTCTTTAGGAACAGTGTATTGACGGGCATCAAGAACACCATCGATACGACGAATAGCATCGGAGTGACCTTGGGAAACGCCACGGCCCCAGAATGTATAAGATTTACCTTGAGGCAAGATGCTTTCAGCATATACACGTTGTAAAGAGAACATGCCTGGGTCCCAACCGCAAGAAATTAATGTAGCAGTTTTAGCTTCTTTAGCTACTTTGTCTACATTAGCAAAATGCTCAGGAATACGTGCATGTGTATCGAAGGAATCGATACAGTTGAAGTATTTAGTTACCATTGGAGTTTGTTCGATAAGATCTGTTGCAGAACCACCACAAAGAACCATTACATCGATTTTGCCTTTAAAGTTAGGAATATCTTCCATCGTGTAAGTAGGTACACCAGATACAGTTTCAATACCTTGACGGCGAGAGAATACGCCGATGAGCTCCATATCAGGTTGTAACTGAACAGATGCTTCTACGCCACGAGCTAAGTTGCCGTAACCAACAATACCAATACGAATATTCATATTAGCCTCCTATATAAGTTGAAATTTAATGATTAACATATTTATTATAGCATAAAATTAATAGCTTTTAATATTTTTCTATAGAATTTTTTAGATGGTATAGAAAATAATTAATATCTAATTTAAACAAGTAATTTGTGCACAACTATATCGATACATAGCGTGTTGTTATAGGGGACAAATAAAAAATCATATGAGTATAAATTGACACATATACCCCGAACCTAGATACAATTAAATTGGTTATGTTAGCTAGTTATGTTCATAGTTGAAATGTTAGAGGAGGTATAATATGAGAAGAAATGTAAAAGCTGCTGTTATTGCTGCATTAATCGTAACAGGTGCTAATGCTTTTACCATGGTATCAGCCACAACTGTGGAAAGTCATACAGACGGAAAATCTATTGGTCTTAATTTGTGGGGGGAAAAGAGACATTATACAGATGACTTAACTGTTAATGTATCAGGCTTAGGTGTAAATGGTACAAAATATCATAATAATGTTACAGGTATTTATGCTCTTGATGGGACACAAGTCGCTATCGATAAAAATGTAACTGTAACAGTTAAAAATCCAGCACCTGCAGAAAGTGGTGCGAAACGTAGACCTGATTTGGCACATTATTACATGAGCGGTATCTATGCTGGTTATGGTGGACTTACTAGTGATGGCAATAACGATGATACTCGAGTCACCGTAAAAGGAAATGCTAAAATCGATGCTGTTGGCGTTGGTTTGCAAGCTAATAAAGATGGATATATTCGCATATTAGGTGGAGCCGATGTAAAAACATATCCTTTAAATACCTCTGATACCTATTCTGCATTATCTGAAGAAGGCTTTGTATATGTAAATACGGGTATGGATGGCTTACATCCGGGAACTAATGATGTGAAGATGTACGGTAATATAGGATTTTTAGATAAAAACTATGGTATTGAAAAGAACCCTCATAACCATGGCTCTGAAATCTCTTTAGGCTTAACAACACCAAATTCTAAATTAATAGGTGGTGTGTTGAATGAATTTGATGAAAGCAATAATAATCCGTATCATGGTGGTTTGCGATTGTATTTACAAAATGGTGCGACCTGGCGCAATGAATGGTTAGGCGCTGAGCGCGTATATCCTACACAAGGTCGTCCTAATAATGCAAACTATTTATATACAGGTAGTCGTGTGGAGCATTTTATTGGTGGTAAGGATATAGCGAGTCAAGGTATTATTCAACCGGTAGACGCACGACCAATTACTATTAATAATTATGCAGGTCATACCGCCATTGATTACGAAAAGGGTGCTCCTGCAGCTGCACAAGGTAAAGGCGAAGTTGTTATCAACCATGCTGATAAGGGTTCTTCTGTGACTATGCGCAGTTCGGCAGATGCTCTTAAAGGATATGTAAATGTAAACAACCCACGTAGTACTTTGCAGCAGTTGGCTAATAAGTTAACATACACTGGCTTTACTAAGGGTGAACGTAATTTAGATGTGAATGTTGAAGTCCATTCCGGACTCATTAGTCCTTCATATTCTACTAACCTTGGTACAGAAAACTTTGCTGTTGACGGTAAGGCTAGCGTTACGGATAAAGCGGTCGTGACAACTCGTGAAAGCGAAGTTGTATCTGGTGTTAAGAGTGCGTTAGCCTCCTCTGTGATGCAAATGAGAGCCGATACGAATGATTTACAACGTCGCCTCGGTGATGTGCGACTCAACTCCAATAAGCATGGTGTATGGGGAAAATACATCGGCGGTAAATCTAAGATTACAGACAACGCCTATGTAAACCAAACATACAATATGGCGCAAGTTGGCTATGACACATTGCGTGGAGATTGGACCATTGGTGGTGCTTTGCTATATGGTACAAGCAATAGTGATTACGCTCTAGGCTCTGGGTCCGGTAAAACCGCAGGTTTAGCATTATACGGTGCAAAACAATATAATGATGGTCGTTACTTAGATGTTATTGGTAAAGTAAATCGTTTGAAAAATGATTTTACCGTACGTAATAGCTTGAGCACAAGCTTGAGCGGTGATTACCGCAATACAGGTACCTCCTTGAGCGTTGAATATGGTAAACGAATCAAGAAAGACAATGGTTTTTATATCGATCCTAACGCAGAATTGACGTTTAGTCGCTTGTCTGGTGTAAACTTTGATGCTCGTACAAATACGGGCAGCATAGTACACATTAACTCTGATGCGGTAAATTCCGTTATTGGTCGTATTGGTGTAGGCATTGGCAAGGAAAGTAAGAACAGCAATCTTTTCCTCAAAGCAGCATTAGCACATGAATTCTCTGGTAAAATGAAAGCTACTTATAGCATGGCCGGTGAGCCAACCACAGGTAGTGAAGTGAATTTGAAAGACACATGGCTTGATCTTGAACTAGGTGGCTCATGGAGCGTACGTCCTAATACATATATTTATGGGACTTTCACTAAAAACTTTGGTGCTACCGTAGACAATTCCTATCGCATTGACGCAGGGATTCGGCATAACTTTTAGGTAATAGTAAATATAGTAGAGACAAATAATATGGGGATGTTATTTGTCTCTACTATGGTGTTAAGGAATACTAGAATTAAATATTTATATATGTAAGGGTATATAAAAAAGACCGATTACATTCCTATTGAAGGACTGTAATCGGTCTTTTGGTCTAATGTATAAACACTATTTAATTAGACATTACAAATTCATTGTAATCTAAATATGAGTCTAAAAGTAACTCTAAATATAGATATAGCTAAATTAGAATTGTAACGTTTTGATTCTTTCAACGGCACGAATTGTATTTTCACGGCTACCGAATGCTGTTAAACGAAGGTACCCTTCGCCGTGAGGTCCAAAGCCAGAGCCTGGTGTAGATACGATTTGAACTTGTTCGAGCAAGACATCGAATAATTCCCAACTAGTCATATTACCAGGCGTTTTAAGCCAAATATATGGAGCGTCCACACCGCCATATACAGTAAGGCCGATAGATTCAAGACCCTCTTTGATGATGCGAGCATTTTCTTTGTAGTATGCAATGTTTGCACGTGTTTGTTCGCGACCTTCTTTTGTGTATACTGCTTCAGCACCGCGTTGGATGATGTAAGGAACACCATTGAATTTAGTGCATTGACGACGGTTCCACATAGGGTTTAGCGGTTGGCGTTCACCAGATTTAGTTTTGCCAGTTACCTCTTTAGGCACAACTGCGTAAGCACAACGTGTACCAGTGAATCCTGCAGTTTTAGAGAAGGAACGAAACTCGATAGCCACTTCGCGAGCGCCTTCGATTTCGTAAATAGATTTTACAGTGTCTTCTGTGCTGATGAAAGCTTCGTAAGCGGAGTCAAACATCAAAATGGCATCATTATCTTTACACCATTTGATCCATTCTGCTAAACGAGCACGGCTCAAAACAGTACCGGTTGGATTGTTAGGTGAGCAAAGGTATACAATGTCTACGCGTTCAGACGGGAATTCTGGAGAGAAGTTATTTTCTGCGTAAGTAGGGAGGTATACAACCTTTTGGAAGATGCCATCTACAGCTTCGCCAGTACGACCACCCATAACGTTGGAGTCTAAGTATACTGGGTACACAGGATCTGTGATAGCAATGATGTTATCTTCGCTGAATAACTCTTGGATATTACCAACGTCAGATTTTGCACCATCGGAAACGAATACTTCGTCAATAGCGATATCTACGCCTAATGGTTTGTAATCGACATCAACAATAGCTTGACGTAAGAAATCATAACCTTGTTCAGGGCCATAACCTCGGAATGTTTCCGCTTTTCCCATTTCTTGAACAGCTTTACTCATAGCATCGATAATTGCTGGAGCAAGAGGTAATGTAACATCGCCGATACCAAGACGAATAATATCTGCATCTGGATGAGCAGTTTGGTACTCATTTACCCTTTTAGCAATATTAGCAAATAAATAAGAACCTTGAAGGTTTAAGTAGTTTTCATTGATATTAGCCATGATGACTCCTTTTTATAATCAGATTTCTCTATATATAGTAAATTATATAGAATAATGACGCAAGGATTTTCTATAGAATTTCTGATTTATGTAAATATTGTTTAAGTCTATTACTATAAAAGGTCGTATTATGAGGAATTTATTAGTCATATCATTTGTTTTATAATTTCTTTTAGAAATTCTGTTTATGTTGTATAATAAGTAAAAAGAGAGCCATCAACGTGTGGTTGCGTTAGGCTCATCTTATAAACATTTTTTAGGATTGCCTAGCGTGCGAGTATTTTGAATACTCTGTTGCGTTAGGCTTTTATCTTTACTCTACTTTGGGCATAGTATTTTACTATGCTTTTTTGATGAAAGTATATCAAAACTATATAGCATTAACATTGTTTTTGATATAATCTAAATAAATACATATTATAGTGTGGTTTTATATGAAAGTGGTGTCTTTATGCTGACGATTAGCAATAAGGGATGGCTTTTTACGTCTATATTAAGTGCTTTGATGGCGTTTACATCGTTGTCAACGGATATTTATTTGCCAGCTATGCCTGAGATGGGGCGTGACCTCAATGGTGATGCGGAGCTTACGTTGACAGGGTTCTTAATTGGCTTTGCGCTAGCTCAGCTTTTTTGGGGCGCCGTTAGCGATAAAATTGGTCGTAAGAAGCCACTTATTATAGGGATAGTTTTATTTATTATTGGTTCTGTAGGCTGTGCCTTGAGTTCCTCTATGATGGAGTTATTGGCTTGGCGTGTGTTTCAGGCATTTGGTGCCTGTGTAGGACCGATGCTGTCGCGGGCTATGATTCGGGATTTATATGGTCGGACTGAGGCGGCTAAAATGTTATCTACATTAGCCATTGTCATGGCCATAGCTCCTATAGCAGGGCCAATGTTAGCAGGGCATTTACTCGTATGGTATACATGGCATTCCATATTTTGGTTGCTTGTTGCTATCGGTATTTTAATGCTCGTTGCCGTATTGGTGATTCCTGAGACACATCCCTTAGAAAAGCGTAGTAAAAAGTCTATAGGTCATACCTATAATAATTATTGGATTTTATTGCGCAACAAAGGTTTTATGAAATATACCCTATGTGTTAGCTCATTTTATATTGCCATTTATGCGTTTTTAACGGGATCGCCTTATGTATATATAGATGTGTATGAAGTGCCTAAAGAATATTTTGGTTATCTCTTTTCTGTCAATATTATTGGTGTTATGTTGTTAAGTGCTATTAATCGTCGTATTGTTAGTGCTATACGCCTCGATAGACTATTGAAATATGCCACACTATTTGCTGCTATTTGTGTATCCATTGTTATGGGCTTGATGTTCTTAGGTTACCATTCATTGTGGTTAATTGTTATTGGCTGTTTTCTATTCTTCTCCATGAATGGTATCATTGCCGCTGTAACTAATGCATTAGCTTTAGATAGAGCAGGTAGAATGGCTGGATCTGGGGCGGCACTATTAGGCGCCATGCAATATGGTAGTGGTATTGTGTCATCGTTGATACTTACCTTCTTACCAAATGATACGGCCTATCCTATGATGGGGGTAATAGCCATATTTGTAATTATCTGTGCTATTATTGCCTTTCCTGAGGATGAAAAATATAATCGTATATAATATTTGTGAAAGCAAGGACTTAAACTGAGCCCTTGCTTTCATCATTTTTTTAGGTTATAATAGTAAGGCTTATTGATGGTAAGCACTTCCTACCCCTATGTGTCGATAGGGGCATTAGTCCGAAAGAGGAGGTGATTTTGTATGAACAAATACGAAGTCATGTTTATTGTGAAACCAGCTGAAGAGGAAGCAACTAACGCTGTTATTGAAAAAGTAGAAGCTTTAATTGCTCGTGTAGGCGGCACAGTAGAAAAGGTAGATCGTTGGGGCAAGCGTCGTCTTGCTTACGCGGTGAAGAAATTCACTGACGGTTTCTATGTATTGATTAACTTTGAGGCAGCTCCTGCTGAAATCAAAGAAATCGATCGTGTATTGAAAATCAACGATGAAGTCCTAAGACATCTAATTGTTAAACACGAAGCATAATTAAAGCCTGGAGGAAAACATGAACTCTGTACAAATTCTAGGTAATTTAGCTCGTGATCCTGAAGTACGCTATACCAAAACTGGTCGTGCTGTAGCAACTTTCACAGTAGCTGCCACAAACACCTATATTGATTCCACAACAAATGAGACGAAAGAACAAACTGCTTTCATCAACTGCGTTGCTTGGGGTAAACTTGGTGAAGCGGCAGGCAATCTTCGTAAAGGCAGTCGTTGCTTTGTAGAAGGTCGTTTGCAAACTCGTTCTTACGAGACTCAGGACGGTCAAAAACGGTACGTTACTGAAGTGGTAGCGAACTTTGTGGGCCAATCCCTTGATATGAATACTAATTCTTTCGAAGGTGGGTCCAATTTTGATAGTTTCAGTACAGGCGGCGATGACGAAAACATTCCGTTCTAGTGTCAGGGACTCCTACTAATTCGAAAAGGAGGATTCGCAATGAGAAGAGATAGAGGCAGAAAGCCAAGAAGAAAAGTATGCGTTTTCTGTGCAGACCATATCGATCAAATCGACTATAAAGATGTTGCTAAACTTCGTCGTTTTACGACTGAACGCGGTAAAATCTTACCTCGTCGTATTTCCGGTACTTGCGCAAAACATCAACGCAAATTGACTACATCTATCAAACGTGCACGTGCAATTGCTTTATTGCCATTCACTGCTGAATAATTGATGAATCAAGGCGGTACAACCATTTGGTTGTGCCGCCTTTTTGCGTTTGGTCCATGATTCACATGGAAGTGTATATCTTTGAATTTATTTAACTGGAGATGTTAGAAGGCTATATTAGGGATTGAAGCTTATTGTATAGATTGTTGTATAAAGGTATAGAATAAAAATAGATAGGACCTATGCGTTTAGAGCATAGGTCCTATCTATTTCCTTTGATTCTCATTAATTATCGTAGTTACTTGTTGTAATAAATATTCATAAAAATAGATATAGTTATTTGAAGTTAAAAATTGAATAATTTAATAAATAATAGGTTTTATATGACTAATCTATATAGATTAGTTAATCAATCTTATGCATACGATTAGAAATATTTATACTATAATACAAATATACATATATAGCTGTAAAGTTCAGTGAAAGGTGGTAAGTACATGGGATTTTTGAAAAAGGATATATCCCGTCGCCAGTTTATTGGTGGTGCTTTAGCTTTAGCGGCTGCATCAGCAGTGCCGTCGTTTATACGAGGTGCTTATAAGCCAACACAATCTGATTCGTTACAAGTATGGACTTGTGGAGGCTTGTCAGAAGCATTTCTTGATTTAAACCAAGTCTACACGATGCACACAGGTCACAATATTCAGTACACCGGTGCTTTTGCAGGGGCTATTGGTAAATCTTTGTTAGCAGAAAAAAGTCGCACCGAAATCTTTGGAGCTCGCGGATTAGAGTTAGCAAAAAATATGCGCAAAAAAGGGATAAGTATCGCTTTTGAGCCGCTATGTTTTACAGACTACGTCATAGTCACACCTAAAGGTAATCCTGCCGGTATTCGTGATCTTAAAGATATGGCGGAGCCCGGTGTACGCGTCATGTTGCCGTTGGGTGCATCTCCTCCAGGCAGTGCCTCTGTAAAGGGGATTATGAAACTGTCAGGATTAACCGATGGCATTATGAAGAACATGATAGCTGAAAATGCTTGTGTGATCTCCATGATGTGTGACCTCGTAGAAGGCAAGGCCGATGTGTCCATCATTGAAAAACGCCTTACCACACATGACCGGTTTAAGGATTGTATCGAATATTTCGACATACCTGCACAGTTTGTGCCGCCTGCACCGCTGACTTTCACTATTAACACGATGAAATATGTACAAGATCGTGCGTTGGCTGCCGATTATATTGAATTTACACGTTCCCAAGAAGGACAACAAATCTTAGAAAATCACGGATTTACATCCGTTCATAGTGCGAGAGGTCTCGATTTGATAGAAAGGTTTGGTGTAAAAGATGTGTAATCAATGTCCATCATCTACAACCTGTGGGGCTCAAACAAGCTCTGGTATATCTGGAACTAAGGCTCCTAAGAATTTAACGCTTTGGCGTCGGTTTGTACAGTTTATCTTCCTCTTTATTATGGGGAAATGGGTGTACTTTGGTGTATTCCGTTGTCCTTATATTGTTCCGTTTGTGAACTGTGAAAGTTGCTCTATGATTTCTTGCTGGGGGCGCATCACGACGTACTTTTATGCGTGGTGGATTATCTTACCGATTATGGTCGTATTCTTTGGACGTGCTTTCTGTAGCTGGTTCTGTCCAAGTGGGTGGGTGAACCAAATGCTCGGAAAAATATCTATGGGACCACTAAGAAATCGTAAAAACTATATGCGTTTCCTTCAACTCGGCATGGTAGCAACTATAATTTTAGGGCTCGTAGTATATTTTAAATTTGGTAATCCTCGCATTATGATCCCAATTCGGACGAGCGATGAATATTTTAATGCTGTTATTTTATCTATGCAGTTCTCCGAATGGTATTGGGCGGCTCGTACTATAACTGTAGTTTCCATCATTGCTGGTTCCCTTATTATTGCTAATGCATGGTGTCGATTTGTATGTCCTTTCGGTGGCATCATGGAATTGCTTCGTAAGATTTCTATTTTTAGAATTTATAAAACGAATGAGTGCGACAACTGTGATGCGTGTTTACGCGTTTGTGAAATGGGGACACGACCAAATGAAATGAACTGTACAAACTGCGGTGACTGTTTACATGTATGCCATAAAGATGCCATTAGATTTGGTCGGAAAGGTTAACTATGAAAGAAATTCAAGGACAAAGTTTCCTACAAAATCATCCTTGTTACAACAAGGCCGCTTCTGCTAATTGGGGTCATTTACATTTACCAGTAGCTCCCAATTGTAATATTCAATGTAATTATTGTAATCGTAAGTACGACTGTGCGAATGAAAATAGACCAGGCGTGACGCAACATGTATATACGCCACAAGAGGCAGCTGCCTTTGTGCGCAAGGTGTTTGATGCTCGTCAGGATATCTCTGTAGTAGGTATTGCAGGTCCTGGGGATCCTATGTGTGATGCAGACAAGACACTTGAAACCTTCCGCCTCGTGAAAAAGGATTTTTCTCATGTCATGCTTTGTTTATCTAGTAATGGTTTGGCAGTGCCTGATTATGTTAATGACATTGCTGACTTAGGAATTACGCATGTAACGATTACGGCTAATGCTATTGATCCAGAGATTGCAAAAAATGTATATTCCATGGTTCGCTATGAGGGTAATATTTACAAAGGAATCGATGGGGCCCGTATTTTATTAGAGCGTCAGGCTGAAAGTATCCGAAAACTAAAGGAAAAGAATATTATTGTTAAGATTAATACTGTAGTAGTGCCTGATGTAAATATGGACCATGTGCCAGCAATCGCTAAACAAGCAGAAGCTTGGGGTGTCGATTTGATGAACTGTATTGCTATGATTCCAGTTCACGATACGGTCTTTGAAAATCACCGAGGCCCAACTTCAGAAGAAATCGATAACATGCGTCAATTTATTGGTCACTATGTGCCGCAAATGACACACTGCAAACGCTGTAGAGCTGATGCTATCGGTCGTTTATGCGAAGCGTAGAAGCATAAAAGGCTATATACCGAAGTATATAGCCTTAATGGTTATGTATTATTTAGTATTTTTAACGATTTTATGTAGAGCAGATAATGCAGATTCCACATCTTTATGTGTGTTGGCATAGCCAAAGGAGAAGCGTACTGTTCCTTCTGGATAGGTTCCTAGCGTTTGGTGTGCTCGTGGTGCACAGTGGAGTCCAACGCGCGTCATGATGTGATAGGTTGATTCTAGTTCGTAAGCAACGCTCGCAGCATCAGCTCCATCAATTGTAATCGATACGACAGCAGTTCTGTCCTGAACATTTTGCTTGCCAATGATATTAATGCCATCTATCGGTCGTAAGCCTTTGAGGAAGGCTTCTGTCAATGCGAGCTCGTGGTTATGAATGTTTTCCATACCCTTCGATTCAATAAAGGCGAGACCTTCGTTGAGACCTATGATGCCTGGTAGGTTTAATGTGCCTGATTCGAAGGCATCAGGCATATTAGTAGGCATTGTTTCTAAATGTGAGAAACTACCTGTGCCACCAGCAATAAGAGGGGTTAAGGCTTGAGCCATTTCTTTGGTTAAAATCATGCCACCAATACCTTGAGGGCCTAATAAGCCTTTGTGACCTGTAAAGCAGAGGGCATCTATTTGAGATTCTTTTACATCGATAGGCATGATACCAGCCGTTTGTGCCGCGTCTACAATAAAATGTAGATTATGCTCTTTGCAGATTATACCGATTTCTTTAACGGGTTGTATGGTTCCACATACATTGGACGCGTGATTAATAATTATAGCTACTGTATTTGGACGAATGAGTGACTCAATAGCGTCTAATTTGATAGAACCTGTAGTATCACAAGGGATAGTATCAAAGGTAATATCTTCATTGAGTAGTTGAGTGAGCGGTCTCATGACAGCATTATGCTCCATAGAGCTAATCAGTACATGGTCTCCTGCTTTGAATAGCCCCTTGATAACCATGTTTAAACTCATCGTCACATTTTGAGTAAAAAAGACATGAGAAGGATCGTGTCCGTTAAATAAGCTGTTTAATCGCTGCCGTGTTGTATAGATAATATCCTCTACATCATAGGCGAGGGCATAGGAGCCACGATTGATATTGATGCCTCTATTTGTTATATAGTCTGACATAGCACTAGCCACAGTTGGTGCCTTTGGAAATGTGGTACTAGCATTGTCTAAATAGATATACTTCATAGGTAATCTCCATGAATAACAAGATGTATTTATGGTTATTATATCATGAGTATTGTGCTTGATCGGGTAGGAGCACATACTTATATAGTTTTAGTTCTTGTAGTTTGAAAGGAGTTTATTATGAGTGGGTCTCATGAAAAAAGAAATTTAATTATTGCAGGCCTTATAATTGGTGTTATTGCGGGTTTTCTCGTATTAGCCGGAAATCCAGGTAACATGGGCTTCTGTATTGCTTGCTTTGTTCGTGACACCGTAGGTGCTCTTGGTCTACATCGTGCTGCACCGGTACAGTACATTCGTCCAGAAATTATCGGTCTTATTTTAGGGGCCTATGTATTGTCCATGATTCGTGGCGAACACCAAAGTAAAGGTGGTTCCTCTCCAATTATTCGATTTATTCTTGGTTTCTTTGTTATGATTGGTGCTTTGATGTTCCTCGGTTGCCCAATTCGTATGATTTTGCGACTTGGTGGCGGTGACTTAAATGCTTTGTTCGGTATTGCTGGTTTTGCTGGTGGTATTGGGGTCGGTACAATATTCTTGAAAAAAGGCTATTCTTTACAACGAACTTACGCATTGAGTAAGTTAGAGTCTGCTATGATGCCTGCCATCCAAGTTGGGCTATTAGTGTTAGTAGTAACTGCTCCGGCATTTATCTTATTTAGTCAAAAAGGACCAGGCGCTATGCATGCACCTTGGTTAATTTCATTGGCAGCAGGCCTTGTGGTAGGTGGCTTATCTCAATTTAGTCGCCTTTGTACCGTTGGTGGTTTTCGGGATTTATTCTTGTTCAAAAAATCCATTCTTATCTTTGGTTATTTAGCGGTTCTCATTGGTGTATTCGTTGTGAATATTAGCTTTGGTAATTTCCATCTTGGCTTTGAAAACCAACCAATTGCACATACAGATGGATTGTGGAACTTCCTAGGTATGGCGCTTGCAGGTTTCTGTAGCGTATTGCTTGGGGGTTGTCCATTACGTCAATTAATCATGACTGGTGAAGGTAATTCTGATTCCGCTGTTACAGTGCTTGGCCTTGCGGCTGGCGCAGCATTTGCTCATAATTTCGGCTTAGCTGCCTCTGGTGCTGGTCCTACACTAAATGGTGAAATTGCTGTAGGTGTTGGCTTTGTGGTAGCGTTCATTATTGCTGTACTTAATACAAAACGTTCAAATGCTTAGCCTGCAGATGGTTAACTTGGAAATGTTTAGATCATGTATGGTATGATCAACATATAGTATGAATGTATTTTACTATTTTATTCGTTATTGATAGCTAGAATTGAGTGTCTATGAAATATATTGCCACTTTTTACTCTCATTTTGGAGCGATTCGCTTCAAGCGTGAAGCCCCAGAAGGGGTAACTAATATAGAACTACGTCCTGTACCACGGAATCTTAGTTCGTCCTGTGGAACGAGTGCTTCCTTTGAGGCTGATGAAAGTTTTACTTTCATGGAGGATCCTACAGAGGAAATTGAACAAATAGTGGCTGTTACAGTTGAAGGTTATAGAACTATATTTGAAAGCTCAAATGAGTAAATTATATAGACTGTTTGGTTCAGTATTGATGCATAGTTGGTATGATTCGAATTCTCTTTCTTAGTTTATTACGATAGCCATTAATCTCTTTGATAAAATAGTAGAAGTGCATTTTGATGCATTGTTAAGTGTGGTTTATAAATATATAATTTTTATAGATAAATATATATAATTTCTTAAAAGATTATAGATTTTTTTCGAATAGGACTATAAAAATTAGATGAAGTATTATATAATAATATCTACAGTATGTATTACAGTAGAACAGTAAAATAAATCCATTGATAATGTACGCTACTATTGCAGTATTATACAATTAGTATTAATGATAAGGGAGATTGTAAGACTTTGAAAAGAGTATTAACCTTAACATTAGCCGTGGCCATCGTTGCCGGTGGCTATATGTTTGAGGCTAATGGGGCGGGAGAACAACCTTCTAAACAGGCACCATCTATATCTGAGATAAATATATATACGCCAAAAGAGCTTAATGCACGTCAGAAAGACTTGGTTGAAATTGGCCGCTATACTGCGTCTGGTGATCAAGGTGCATTAAAGAGTGTAATTGCATCTGCTATTGAGCGAGGCACGTTGACGCCACAAGAGGTGAGTATTGCCATTCGTCAACTTTACTCTGCTGCTGGCTTGAAACAAATGAATGCTGCTTTAGCTACATTTGATCAATTACGTGATGAACGCCCTGAGTTTGGCGATGAGTACGAAAAATTGGTACCAAAGCAAACAGGACTTAGTGCTTTATTGGGGAATGGCACTAATGGGGCACCTTTAACAAAGCCGAAAGCTGAGGAAGCAAAAGAGGGGGTTCAATATAATACGTTCCGTATGAAAAAACCAAAACCTCAAAATCGTAATCGTTCACGTCTAGGTAAATTGGACCGTGAATTGGTCGCTGCGGCAGCATTAGGTACTCGAGTTGGTAAAAATAATCTTTTCACTGCAGCTGAGAAGAGTTTATCTGAACTTGGCCTAAGTCAATATCAAATTGAAAATTTAGAAGCTATGATTTTCCAATAAAATGTAGACCTATTTCTTCGGAAGTAGGTCTTTTTTTATAAGAAGTGCTTTTATAGTCGCAGTGATTCGTATTAAATACATAGAATGTAATTGACGTTTAATGTCCCCTTTTCTATAATTAATAAGATAGGTATATGACCTGTAATAATACATATAAACAAATATAAATATATTATTAAAAATAGATGTAAGGAGAAAGTATGCGCCTTCGTAGAAAACCATGGATTGATGAAGCTATCCACGAATATGACTCTCATATTATTTTGTCTGGCCAAGAAGCGTATAAAGGCAAGTGGTGTGAATTATTTGAACATCCTGAGTACCCATTATATATGGAACTAGGAACGGGGAAAGGTCGCTTTATTGCGGGGATGTCTGAAGCGTATCCAAATGCTAACTTCGTAGGTTTTGAAGTGCAGCTGGGGGTTATTTATTATGCAGCACAAAAAATCTTTGAAGGGGAGCGGAACAATGCAAAGGTATCTTTATTTGATATCGCAGGTATTGAAGAGATAGTAGCACCAGGTGAAGTTGATCGTTTCTATATTAACTTCTGTGATCCCTGGCCTAAGGCGAAACATGCAAAACGCCGCCTTACATATCACACATTCCTCGACCGTTATGCTCGTCTTTTGAAAGATGGTGGTGAAGTCCACTTCAAGACGGATAATGAAGGATTGTTTATGTTTTCTCTCGAAGAATTCAAAGAATGCGGTTGGGAGCTTAAAAATGTAACGTATGATTTACATAGTACGGATCTTCCAAATGTAAAGACTGAATATGAAGAAAAATTTAGTGAAAAAGGTCAACCTATTTTCCGCTTAGAAGCAATTAAGCCAAAAGTACAAAAGGAGGCTTAACATGGAAACACCGAATAAGGGGGATAGTCGGTGGGGCTCACTCTTTAAAAATGACTTACAAGGTATGCTCTTACCTATTCTTCTCATTACAATTATAGGTAGTGTAAATATCTTTAGTGCTACTTATATCAGCTCTATCTATGAAAATACAGGATTATTAGGCTACTTTTTAAAGCACATGACATTCTTGCTTTTGTCTATGGCGGTAGGCGTTATTTTGTATCGTTATGATTACCGTCAGTTACAGAAGCCTCACATGTTGCAAAGAATTATGATTGTTACATTAATTGGTATGATTTTGGTTCTTGTGATTGGTGCTGTCATTAATGGTGCGCGTCGTTGGATTGTTATTGGTCCTGTATCGATTCAACCTTCAGAATTTGCGAAATTAGCGGCCTTGATATGGACAGCAGCTAAATTGAGTACTATGCGAAAATGGGGAAAACCAAGGCATATTAACCCTCTCATTAATTTACAAGGTTATTTTAGTGAACGTATAAGTTATATGTTGCCGATGTTAATATGGCCAACTATATTTGCAGGGTTAACAATCTTGCAACCAGATATGGGCACTACCGTATTGATTTTTGGCTTTTCATTTGTGCTCATCTATTTAGCGGGTTTTGATGGAAAATTCTTCGGCGGAGCTTTTGCGATAGCTGGATTTCTTGGCTTTATTGCAGCTCGTATGTCGCCATATCGTTGGGAACGTATTCAATCTTGGTTTGATCCTTGGCCTCATGCACAGGATATGGGGTATCAAACCGTTCAAGGCTTGTTGGCTGTAGGTTCTGGTGGCATTTTAGGCGAAGGCTTTATGCAAGGTACATCAAAGTATTTTTACTTACCAGAAGCACATACGGACTTTGCTTTTGCTGTATGGGCGCAAGAAATGGGCTTCATTGGTGCAGTGTTTGTTGTCGTTCTGATTGCAGCTTTTACCTATTTTGGGTTCCGCATTTCTAATAAGGCTCGTGATGAATTCGGGAAATGGTTAGCAATGGGAATAACATTGCTTATCAGTGGTCAGGCCTTGTTTAACATCGCCATGGTATGTGGTATCATGCCTGTAACAGGGGTACCATTACCGTTTGTTAGTTATGGCGGCTCTTCATTATTGATGAATTTCATGGCTATCGGTTTATTAGCGAGCATAGGTCGTCGCAATGTAGAAGGGGTAAAACCAGTTGGTACAGCTGAACCATTACCATCTTTGCGTGAAGAAACACAAAGTCGTTTCAAGCCTGCCGCTCCAAAGCGTACTAATAAGACAAATATGCCTGGACCGTTTAAACCACAGCCTTCTAAAAAGTCGACTCGTAGACAGACTAAATTTGAACGTTAATATCTAACTTATGTATCATAAGATGAATCTGTTTGTGTAAATTCATAGAGTATATTTAAGGACTGTACTATATGAACTTAGCATCGTTATATTGTGTGTGAGGAGAAACGATGAAAGATTATATTGATATTCAAGAACGCCCATCATGGGGCCGAATGTTACCACTTAGTTTTCAACATTTATTTGCCATGTTTGGCTCTACTGTATTAGTACCGTATTTATTAAAAGTAGACCCAGCAACGGCATTGTTTATGAATGGTATTGGTACATTATTGTACTTATTTGTGTGTAAGGGCAAGATCCCTGCATATCTTGGTTCTAGCTTTGCCTTTATTGCGCCTGTAGCAGGTGTGTTATCTGCAGGTCTTGGTTATGAATCTGCAAAAGGGGCCTTCGTTGTATTTGGTCTATCTTTTGTTATTTTATCTATTCTCGTTCGTTATATTGGTACGCGTTGGATTGATAAATTATTCCCACCAGCTGCTATGGGTGCTATCGTAGCTATTATCGGCTTAGAATTAGCGCCAGTAGCGATGAGTATGTCTGGCCTTATCGGCAATCAAGATTTAGGCATGAGCCATAGCCAAGCTGTTATTATCTCCATGTTTTCCTTAGTTGTTACCTTGCTTGGAACTGTTGTGTTCCGTGGTTTCTTAGCTGTTATTCCTGTTCTTATTGGTGTTGTCTCTGGTTATGTATTGTCTGCTGTGATGGGAGTTGTTGACTTCTCTGGTGTAGAAGCTGCTCCTTGGCTTTCATTGCCTCAGTTCTACGGCATGCCTGTATTTGATATCAATGCAATTATCATGATTATGCCAGCACTATTTGTAGTATTTGCTGAGCACGTTGGTCACTTGGTTGTAACTAGTAACATCGTTGCCAGAGACTTGATGAAAGAGCCTGGTCTACAAAGATCCTTGCTTGGTGATGGCCTTGCAAATATTCTTTCTGGTTTCTTTGGTGCGACACCAAATACGACGTATGGTGAAAACATCGGCGTACTTGCAATTACTCGTTGCTTCAGCGTATGGGTAATCGGTGGTGCTGCAGTTTTAGCGATGATTGTGTCCTTTGTAGGTAAAGTAGCAGCTCTTATTCATGCTATTCCGGTACCTGTTATGGGTGGTGTATCTATTTTATTGTTCGGTATCATCGCAGCATCTGGCTTGCGTATGCTTGTAGAACGTAAAGTAGACTACACAAATCCTGTTAATATGATTCTTACATCCGTTATCCTTGTGGTAGGTCTTAGCGGTGCAGAACTCGCAGTTGGTCCTGTTGTATTAAAAGGGATGGGTCTTGCCACTGTAGTAGGTATGGCTATGAGCATTAGCTTGTTAATCCTTCAAAAAACAGGCGTTGGCAATGACCAATTGAAAAAAACAGAAGTATAATATCATGGCTCTTTAAAATCTTGGAATATAACCTTGAGATCATAAAGTAAATTGATTTGTACTCAGTATAATAAACGACTACTGAATCAGGTTGTACCTGCGCAAGTAGTCGTTTTTATTTAGTGTCTTTATAATTTATCCTCAATATTGTATAATGAACATATCAGTTGTATAAAATTAATTTAAGAGAGGAGGCCCTATGGAGTTTTTGATATGGATGGCTATCGGCGTTGCCTTGATGGCGGTAGAACTCGTAGTACCAGGCGGTATTTTAGGTCTTATCGGTTATTGCGCATTCCTGTGGGGCGTTTATGTAGCTCTTGGGGAAGGCACAGTAGCATTGTATGCCGTGCTAGGATTAACAGCCTTGTTAATTGTCATTATCATCGTGTTCTTTAATCACTTTGAAAAGACTTGGATAGGCAAATTGTTTACCTTAGGGCAACGATCTACGACAAAAGCTGGTTATGTATCTAATGATGTATTAGAAGATTTGGCTGGCAAGGAAGGCGTAGCTCATACAACACTGCGCCCTGCAGGTATTGCTAAAATTAATGGTAATTTGGTAGATGTTGTAACCGAAGGTGACTTCATCGATGCCGGTTCACCTATTGTGGTGCTTCGCGTTGTAGGTGGCCGCAATATTGTTAGAAAGCGTGATTAAGCTTTCACAACATCGTTGTAAATAATGGAGGTTATTATGGATGTAGGTATTTTAATTTTGATTCCCATTTTGCTGATTGGTATTATGGTATTCTTATATGTTGTGCCATTAGGACTTTGGGTATCTGCTCTAGCAGCGGGCGTTAACGTTGGTATCTTTACACTTGTAGGCATGCGCTTACGTCGTGTAAATCCATCTCAAATCGTAATGCCTTTGATTAAAGCTAATAAAGCAGGTCTTGATGTGAATGTAAATCAGTTGGAAGCTCATTACCTCGCAGGTGGTGACGTTGACCGCGTTGTAGATGCTTTGATTGCCGCTGAACGGGCATCTATTCCGTTGACCTTTGAACGTTCCGCAGCTATCGACCTCGCCGGTCGTGATGTATTGGAAGCGGTTCAAATGTCCGTTAATCCTAAAGTGATTGAAACTCCAATTATTTCTGCGGTAGCAAAAAATGGTATTGAATTGAAAGTTCGTGCTCGTGTTACTGTACGTGCGAATATCGATCGCCTCGTTGGGGGTGCTGGTGAAGCCACAATTATTGCCCGTGTAGGTGAAGGTATCGTAACGACTGTAGGTTCCTCTGAAGAACATACAGATGTATTGGAAAATCCAGATCACATTTCCCGTACTGTATTGGGTAAAGGCCTTGATGCGGGTACTGCATTCGAAATCTTGTCCATCGATATCGCTGACGTAGACGTGGGACGTAACATTGGCGCTCAATTGCAAACTGACCAAGCGGAAGCGGATAAGAAAATCGCTCAAGCTCGTGCGGAAGAACGTCGTGCAATGGCTGTTGCTACAGAACAAGAAATGCGTGCTAAAACACAAGACATGCAAGCTAAGGTTGTGGAAGCACAAGCTGAAGTCCCTAAAGCATTGGCAGAAGCTTTCAGAAATGGTAATCTTGGCGTTATGGATTACTACAATATGAACAATATTATTGCAGACACTAAAATGCGTGAAAACTTAGCAGATGGTGAATAGGAGTAGCTATGGACTCTATTTTGTCTTCAGTGCTATCCATCTTTTCGCATAATCCAATCTTTGTTTTAGGTATCATAGCGTACATTGCTTTTTCCATTATAAAAAATAAGAATACTGAAGAGTCTGAAGAGTATGATGAGTATGAAAGCTCTGGTGGCGGAACTTGGGAAGATATGGAGCGCGAATATGGCATCTCCATAGAACGCAAGGTAGATGAACCGTCTATGGATGATTTGTCTAAGGTTGATGACTTTTATCGGGACTCTTATGAAGATAAACCGATTGTAAATCAGCAACCAGAAGCACCATCGAAAACTATGGAGGACATACATTTCAATGAAGAGGCTGCAGCAGCTCAACGAGATATTGAAGCCTTATCAATGAAAAGTTCCAGTAGCAATCCGAGTTATACTACCAGTAAGACTCGCTTAGATAGAGAAGCTGTTACGGGGCCGACCTTAAGTGAAAGACTAGCTGAGTTTAAACGAGATAAAGCAGCTAAAGAGGGGCAAGTTCTTATTGAAAATGTAGGCATTACAACTGCGCCTACTGCTCTAGCTGCGACTTCAACTCGCGGTCGTAAATCTAATCATGCTTTAAAAGAGGGCATGAAATGGTCCATCATTTTAAGTAAACCTAAAGCTCTTGAACGTAGATACCGTTAATGAAGTAATCTATTTATAAGTGTATAAACTAATTATGGTTTTATTGGAACATAAATAATAATGGATTGTGCACTGATGTGGTATAGCAACCATACTGTCACATATCATAATGTGGGGCATATAATTACATATTGAAAGAGGTTCCTATTGGTCACCTATGTGACTATTAGGAACCTCTTTTTTATTGTTTTTTCTTAGTGAAACTTTCACAATAATAGGGGAAGGAGTTCGTTTATAAGGAAGGGCAAAATTATGTATCGAAATGTGCGTGTTATACCAAAACAGCTGTTGCAGCAATTATATATAGAGAAACAATGGAGCGTTCGCGATGTGGCGGATTATTTTCAATGTAGTGTTGATACCATCATGCGCCGTATGAAAGCGTACGATATCGAACGGAGGCCTCTGAAGAAAGAAATCAATATGGTCCATGTACAAGCTTTGTATGAGACCGGTAAGTGGTCGCTCCATTCATTAGCAAAGCGTTATGATGTGTCTATTACGACGATAGCGAATCGCTTGAAAGAATATGGATTGGCTTGTCAGCAATCAAATAAAAACGTCTCTATAGATGTAGTACGTATATGTAGGGCTTATAAAAGTGGAAATAGTACAGATGCCATTGCTCGTATGTATGGTATATCGCGATGGAAAGTTCACCATGTATTGCGGCATATGGGAAATTGCTTACTTCCTAAAGTTCGAAAGCCTATGCGTGTAGAGGAGATGGCTTATTTATATATTCATCATCACATGAGTACAGATGACATTGGACTGGCTTATGGGATACGTGGTTCTACAGTGGCAATGTATTTGCGAGAGCAAGGTATAGAAATAAGGGCAAATACTCTTGATCTAGACGAAAATAAGATTAAAAAACTCCGTGCTCAAGGTTATGGAGTTGCAAAGATTGCACAGGCGATGGGTTGCTCTACCTCTGCTGTGCGAAAGCGTCTAGCTATGAAAAAATATATCTCTCCTTGATGTAGTGTGGTAGATACTATATACTTAAATTTATACAATGATGGGAGGAATATTATGCTCGAAATTATATCTGCTTTAACACCGTTTTTATTACTGGGCTTAGTGGCTGCTGGTTTATCTCGCCTTTCTGGGGTAGCCTTATCTATGGTTGTAGTACCAACTTTATTGATTTGGGGTGCAACTGCGGTTGACGTAATCGCCTTTATGTTGCTCTTTGTGGTGTACAACAACTTCACTATGGAAACACAAGATATTCGTTTAGATTATAAAGATCTTGTCTTATTCCCTAAATGGCGCTTGTGCATTCCCTTCATTTTGAGTTTGGTAAGCGCGTTCTTTGTTCCTGCTGCAGGCATTGCTGTTTTTATGGCTTGCTTTGTTTTAGAGTTATTGGCTACTGTGTATAAACGCATTCCTGAAAATAAACGACCTCGTTTACAGCGCGTAATAGTAGCATCGATTTTGAGTGCTGTTGTAACAGCTGTAGGTGCTTATATAGGTCCTAAAATTCCTAGTGAATTCTACTTTGTCTGTGTAGGCTTAGCCATTTTAATCATTACAGACTTTGCATGGTATGCCGGCAAGCATAGAGATGCTTTTAGAAACATATGGGATAGCATTTGGGCTGGTTTTAATATATTCTTAGGCATGTTTGGCATAGAGGCTTCATATTATCCAGCTGCACTTACGCGATCTATTCCAAATCCAATGGATCGCATGTTGCCTATGGTTACTGTAGTAGGTGGCTATGCAGGCCTTATGGTAGTATTCGGTTTTTATAACATTTTTTCTATACCGTCTTTGATTACAGCTATTGGTGCTGCTATAGGGATACGCCTCTTTGGTATGTATGAATTTCCTCGTAATGGCAGTTTCTCTTATTTAGCAATCGGTTTTGCCGTGGCTGCTGTAATTTGCTTGTATCTCGTATCTCCGACACCAGTTGGTTTCGATCATATTAATACCTTAGTTTCTCAACCAATTGGCCAATAATAATAGATAATGTAAGTCTATTGATATATTTTAATGAGTTCTTTAGTTGCTTTCACCTAGGAGCTAATTGGATTATAATGTGTGATATATCTCATATATTGTATTGAAAATTAAGTTCATATTAGAATGTGAAAGGAGTTGATGCTATATGGCAGAAACAATTGAAACAAGACCATTCCCTCCATTCTTACCAAAGAAGGCGACAGTCATGATGATGGGCACATTTCCTCCAGAACAATCAAAACGTGCTATGGAATTCCATTATCCAAATTTCCAAAATGATATGTGGCGTGTATTTGGCCTCGTATTCTTTGATGAAAAAGATCATTTTAGAAATGGTGAGGAAAAAGCGATGGATCCTGAGAAGATCAAAGCCTTTTTGTCTGAAGCTGGAATTGCATCTTGTCCTACTGTTTTGAAAGCTATTCGCGAAAAAGGGAATGCATCTGATGCATTTCTTAAGGTCGTTGAACCAGTTCCACTTGCGGACGTACTGGAGCAAATCCCTGACTGTAAGCATATTGGTACAACAGGCGGCAAGGCTACGGAGATTTTATTGAGCCTTTTACCAGAAAAGGTTAAATTACCTAAAACTGGTGAAACAATTCCTTTTGTATTTAATGGTCGGGAATTGACATTGACACGTTTGCCATCTACATCACGTGCCTATCCGTTGAGTCTACCGAAAAAGGCTGAAGCGTACAAGAATTTCTTCAAAGCTTGTGGTCTAAAAACAAAATAAATATTTAAAGTAGCACCTTTAATAGTTGGCTTTGAGTCTTTTGGTCTCATCTGTCGCTATTGAAGGTGTTTTTATATCGTAAAAATATATGAGATATTAAAATGGAGATTAATGCTTGTTTATTGTGAATATGTAGTTTGTTATAAATAAAATTGATAAGATATATAATATATTAATTCTTGTTTTTTATAATGAGAGGTTTATAATTAATCGTTGTCGCAAACTGGTTGACAATAATTTAAAAAATGGAGTTGATAATATGGATAAGGCTAAGGAGGCCTTGTGGACAAAATCCTTTGTCCTTGATACTTTGATTAATTTCTTAGTATTTTTGATTTATTATTTATTAATCGTTATTATTGCGGTTGTAGCAAAAGATAATCTTCATGCTACGGCTAGTCAAGCGGGACTTGCTGTTGGTATATATATTATTGGCACCGTTGTAGCCCGTTTGTTGGCAGGGCGGTTTATCAGTATCCTAGGATGTCGTAAGATGCTCTATTTAGGGTTATTGATTTACTTGATTTCAACAGCTATGTATTTCTACACACCTAATTTACTAATGCTTGATAGTGTTCGCTTCTTAAATGGTTTTGCTTATGGTATTACATCTACTGCTACAAGTACTATCATAGCTGCTATTATTCCTACGTCACGTCGAGGGGAAGGGATTAACTATTATGGCTTATCTACTTCTCTTGCCGCTGCAGTAGGACCATTCTTAGGTATATTGATGCTTCATAGTCTTGGTTATGATTTTATCATTGCATTCTGTGTTGTACTTATCATCCTTTGCGGTATTGGCTCTGTAATCATGAAATTTAATGAACCTAAACTTGGTATCGAATCTGAAGGACATAAGGGCATTAGAATTTCGGACTATATTGAACCACGGATGAATTCAATCAGTCTTGTTTCCATTTTAGTCGGCTTTGCCTACTCTGGCGTTATTGGCTTTATGGCGGCTTACACAAAAGATCTAGATCTTATTATGGCGGGCACTTTCTTCTTTGTTGTATATGCCGTCGTTATTACTATAACAAGGCCATTGCTTGGCATTGTTTTCGATATGAAAGGGGAAAACTTCGTTCTTTATCCTTGTTTTGTATCCTTAGCACTTGGTATTTTCTTATTATCCATCGCTCACTCCACATGGCTTGTGCTTTTATCGGCTGTGTTTGTTGGCCTTGGATATGGTACATTTATGTCCAACGGACAAGCTGTTACTGTTAAGATAGTACCTGTTCATCGTATTGGTGTTGCCACATCTACATACTTCATTGCCTTGGATATGGGGCTTGGCTTTGGCCCCTATATTTTAGGTGCCGTTAAAGAGGTTGTAGGTTATGCTAGTATGTTCCATGTAACTGTTGTTGTTGCGCTCCTTGCGCTGGTTGCCTATTATTTATTATATGGCCGTTATGTGGGGACTGAGAGAGACCTCTCGTTGAAAGCTCGCGCTGAAGAAGAAGAAATTAGGAATCGCAAACATAATGGTAAGCTTGCGTAAAATGTAAAATAAAAGGACTATACGAGCCTAGGCTCGTATAGTCCTTTTTGGTTATCTAGTACTGCTTTGCTAATATTATTATTTTTCAATATTTACAATATTAACGATAACTTCAACAGCTTTTTTCATATCATCGATACATGCGAATTCATGACGACCATGTAGATTTTCTACGCCTGTAAAAATATTTGGTGTAGGAATGCCCATGAAGGAGATTTTGGATCCATCTGTGCCACCGCGAATAGGATCACAAATAGGTGTAATTCCAGCTTTTTTCATTGCTGCTTTGGCTACGTTTACGCATTCCATATTGTCTTTGATGATATCGTACATGTTATAGTATTGGTCTTTTACAGAGACCTCACATACTTCACGCCCATATATTTCATTCAATGTTTGACCTGCTTGTAAGAAGAATGCTTTTTTTGCTTCGAACAATTCCTTATTATGGTCGCGGATAATATAGTTCATTTTGCCGGTATCTACTTGTGTTTCCATGCTCATGAGCATAAAGAAACCTTGGCGACCACATGTGTGCTCAGGAACAGCTGCTCCTGGTAATAAAGCGTCAAATTGCATAGCTAGTTTAGCACAGTTGA
This sequence comes from Veillonella parvula, assembly GCF_032472435.1. Taxonomy (GTDB): domain Bacteria; phylum Bacillota; class Negativicutes; order Veillonellales; family Veillonellaceae; genus Veillonella; species Veillonella parvula_N. The sequence goes on along the minus strand of NZ_JAWEGM010000002.1, from coordinate 162,955 downwards.
TCATAATGCCTTTGGCAGTACCTGTGTGAACAGAAACACCTTTCAGGGTAACGGTACCGCCAGCTGCATTAAAGGTTTCATATTCGAGTTGGCCTAGGCTTTCACCATCGATAGTGTAAGCATAGTCTACAGGAAATTGTTTAACATCGAAGTGGTCAGCACCAGTACCGATTTCTTCATCTGGACCGAAAGCACACATGATTTTACCATGTTTGATTTCTGGGTGAGATACGAGATAGGCGAGGGCTTCCATGATTTCACAGATGCCAGCCTTGTCATCACCACCAAGAAGTGTTAGACCATCGGTTACAACTAAGGACTTGCCAATGTAATTTTTTAGGTTAGGAAAATCTGTACGACGGGTGAAGATTTGATGTTCTTCGTTAAGGCAAATATCACTACCATCATAGTTTTCTACGATACGAGGCTTAATATTTTCTGCGTTATAATCAGCTGTATCCATATGGGCAATGAAGCCGATGGAAGGAGTTTTCTCATCAGTGTTAGCATTTAATGTGCCGATGACAAAACCATTTTCACGATTATAAATAACCTCATCTAATCCTATTGCTTTTAAATCTGGGACGAGCACATTCGTAGCAAAGTCTACTTGAGTTTGAGTACTAGGAATGGTTGTACTTTCCTCATTAGACCGTGTATTTATGCTCGTATAGCGTACAAAACGTTCGACCATTGATTCCATAATGAGCCTCCTCGTAAGTAAACATACGTGTTATACAGGGCAGTATACGATACCGTTACATAATAGAGATTCTTAATATACTTTCATTGTAGAACAGGGACGCCAAAAATGCAAAATAATTATTTATAGGGGGTGTATTGTTTTATTCGCATAGTGCATAGAAAACCATTGAACCATGTGTAGTACCGTGTTAGTATAAAGGTGAATAGTTATACGTTTGTACTTTTTCTGTGAGGAGGTTTTACTATGTCGGACGAGGTTCGTTCCATTCCACCCATAGAACCGGTGTTAGATCCTAAGAAAGATTACGTAGAGATTAACTCATATGTAGTCTTCTGGGGCTTGTTCTATGCGGCAGTTTTCACACTGGCTGTTGGCTATTTATGTTTGAAAATCGGTCAAACAGTAGATGCTTTTGCACCAGTATCTGTACTTGCTATGGGTACAGCAGTTATTTTAAAGCGACAAAATGCTTTTGCCGAAACGGTACACATTCAAGCTATCGCTAGTTCTAGTACGAACACATTAGCAGGGGCTATGTTCTTTTTGCCAGCCCTTTACATCTGGAATGTAACAGATGTATCCTTTGTACAAATGGCGATTCCTATCATTCTTGGCGGCGTTTTAGGTGTTTTATTATGCGTTATGTTCCGTCGCTATTTCGTTGAGGAAATGCACTATGTGTATCCGTTCCCAAGTGGTCGTGCTGCAGCGGAAGTATTGATGAGTAATGAAGGTAGCAAAGCAAAACTTATGCTTGGCTCTGGTTTAATTGCTCTCGTGTATGACTTTATTCTTAATAGTTTGGGGTGGTGGCAAGAGGTTATTCGCACTGCTACCTTTAAGTGGGGGGCAGCTCTTGCAGATCAAACTAAGCTAACTGCAGCGGTAGATACTGATGCAGCATTGCTTGGCCTTGGTTATTTCACGGGCCTTCGCTATGCGGCTATTATTGCAGCCGGTTCTTTCTTCTCTTGGTTTGTATGTATTCCGATTGTGTACTATTTAGCGCCTGAACATATCATGCAAATTGGCGGCCATGCAGTTCCATTAGGGGAGGCCCCAATTCGCAAGGTATTCCTTGATTATGTTCGTCATATTGGTATCGGCATGCTCGCTATGGCAGGCATCATCGGTCTAATTACAATGTCTAAAGTGGTAGCAAATGTTGTTAAAAATGCAGTGCTTGACATCTTTAGTTCTAAAACTGTAGATGTTAATTTGCTTCGTACACAACGTGACGTACCTACATCTTGGATTGGTGCTGGTATCTTGTTATGTACAGTTTTATTTGCAGCATATTTCCATTTTATGTATGCTGAAAGCTTCGGACAAACAATTGTAGCGTTCTTAATCGTTCTTATTATGTCCTTCCTATTGTCTGTAGTGGGGATTAGCTCCATCGCTTATACAGGTACAGAACCGGTTTCAGGTATGACAATCTTTATGATTATTATCTCCGCTGTATGCTTAACCGCAGCAGGTATGACTGGTAAGGTCGGTATGATAGCAGTCCTCATGATGGCATCCTTTATTGGTACTACTATTGGGATGGCTGGTAACTTCATGTCTGAGCTTAAGGTGGCACATATGACAGGTGCTACACCTAAGAAAATGGAACAATGGCAAATCGTTGGTACTATTCTTTGTGCCGTACTTTCTGTAGGTGTTATGATTCTTTTGAACGATGCTTATGGATTTGTAGGAGATCACGCATTAAATGCACCTCAAGCGAACGCTATGGCTGCCATCATTGAGCCAATGATGACTGGTGGTAGTGCTCAATGGCCTCTATACATGGCTGGTGCATTATTTGCAATTATCTTGTGGATGGTAAGAGTTCCACCGTTGGCATTTGCCTTGGGCACATACTTGCCAATGGAAATTAATACACCATTACTTATCGGAGGTTTGATTGCGTATCTTGTACAAAATAGTACAAAAGACAAAGAATTGGCAGATCTTCGCTTCTCCAAAGGTAGTACAATTGCCTCTGGTCTCGTAGCTGGTGGTGCTATTGGCTCCTTGTTTAGTGCAGTGCTTCGTATTGCAGGTGTTGATGTATTTGCTCAAGCTTGGGTAGAAACACCTGAAGCGACATATCTCAGTATCGTAATGTATTTATTACTCTGTACGTTCTTGTACAAGGTAGCTATGTATATAAAAGCTAAACATGCTAAATAAATTACATACTATATATCCTAAATGAATTGAATAGCTTATTTATTCTATAAATAACCAGGAATCCTCCATTTTGGAGATGACCGCCTTTATCAAGTTTCATCTATGCTTGGTAAAGGCGGTCTTTTTATATACTTAGGAATGTTATTTTCGATATAGCTAAAAACTATATCAATTCAATACCTATTGGTATAGTTGGATTTATTGACCCGTACTATATCGAATGTTATCATAAAACTATAATACCTTTAGAGGTATTATTTTTATTATGCTCATAAGTGTAAGTATAGATATATTAGTTGATTAAGAAGAACTCTGTTTCTAGATAGAACAGAGAGAAGTAAGGATAATAATATGAAATTTAAGAAAATAGCAGCTCTATTAGGGGCTTTCACCATTGCTAGTAGTTTATTAATCGCAGGCTGTGGTCAGGAGGGGAATAGTCAGAAGGCATGGCGCGTAGGTACTGATGCGACCTATGCACCATTTGGTTTTAAAGACAAAGATAGTGGTAAATTAGCTGGATTTGATATTGATATTATCAATGCGATTGCAAATGAAGAGGGTATAGAAGCAGATATTCAAAATCTAAACTTTGATGCGCTTTTACCAGCATTACAAAGTAATACCATCGACATCGCTATTTCGGATATGACTATTTCTGAAGAACGAGCAAAATCCGTTGATTTTAGTAAACCGTACTATATTGCAGGTAATGGTCTCGTTGTGAACATAGATAACACCAATATTAATAGCTTTAAGGATCTAGAAGGTAAACGCATTGGTGTATCCATCGGCTCTACTGGTGCAGAGATTGCTAGCAAGATTCCCAATGCCGATGTACATCAGTTTAATATAATTGTCGATGCGTTCTTAGAATTGCAAAATAAAGGCGTCGATGTAGTTATCAATGATACACCAGTAAACGAATATTATGTTAATGGTAAGGGCAAAGGTATCGCAAAGGTTACTGGAGAGGACTATGATGCGGCACCACTAGGTATTGCTGTGAAAAAAGGCAATACAGAATTGCTTAACAAAATCAATGATGGTTTGGCTAAGATCAAAGCAAACGGTAAATATGCAGAAATTTATAAGAAATGGTTTGGTAAGGAGCCTCCAGCAGAGGTATTAAGATAGTTTGTAGATAGTACCAGAATGTATTATTTGATATAATATGCTAGGTAAGCCTCGTGTTATAAGAGGTATGTATAGAATGGGTGGTATGATGGCTAAACGAAGTGCATTTTTAGATATTATTAAGGAAAAGGGCGCCCTCGTCTTAGATGGAGCTTTAGGGACCGAATTAGAGCGTTATGGCTGTGATATTCAACATAAGTTGTGGTCTGCTAAGGTTCTCATGGATCAGCCAGATATCATTAAGAAAATACATATTTCTTATTTAGCTGCGGGTGCCGATATCATTCAAAGCTCTGGCTATCAAGCGACAGTAGCAGGATTTAAAGGTTTAGGTTATGGCACGGAAGAAGCGATAGAGCTCGTTAAACTATCTGTTTATTTAGCCGTGCAAGCTCGTAATGAGTTTTTAGAAGCAAAGGCGAATGGGGCGCTTACATTGCGTGGTATTAAGCTCGGTGAAGAGACTCCTGAGGGGGTTAAATATTTTTCTGAAGGTGCTTTACCTAAACCGTTGGTGGCAGCCTCTGTAGGTCCTTATGGCGCTTTCTTGGCGGATGGTTCTGAATACCGTGGGTATCCTGATGTACAAACAGAATATCTAGAGGTATTCCATATTCCTCGATTAGCGTTATTCTGTGAAGAAAATCCAGATATATTATCCTTTGAAACCATACCGTCTTATGCTGAAGCGATCGCTATTGCGAGAGCTATGTCTGATCCGTTTACATCCAAAGGTATTCCTGCATGGATTGCTTTTTCCTGTAAAGATGGGCACCATGTTTCTAGTGGCGAAACCATTATTAAATGTGCACAAATGATTGATAAGGTACATCCTATTACAGGGATTGGCATTAATTGTACCAGACCGGAATATGTAGAATCATTGATAAAAGATATTCGTACTGTTACAGATAAACCGATTGCTGTATATCCTAATCTTGGTGAAAGCTATGATAGTAAAACTAAAACTTGGTATGGCGATGCTGCATCATTTGTAGACTACGTTGAGGTATGGCGAAAAGCTGGAGCTGAAATCATTGGTGGCTGTTGTAGAACAACACCTGAAATTATCGGTGATATTGCAAAGAAAATTCACAACTAATATAGTGTGATATACAAAAAGCTATTCGAGTATAATTCGAATAGCTTTTTCTTTATATGCAAATAAAAAAGCAGTGCGAAAGCACTGCTTTTACTATGGCGGAGAGACAGGGATTTGAACCCTGGGTACGGGATAACCGCACACATGATTTCCAATCATGCTCCTTCAGCCGCTCGGACACCTCTCCATGTATTCTGTTGTGTAACAGGTACTTGTATAGTATATGAAAAAGTTAGATTTATGTCAAGCAAAAAAATAGTAGAATTATTGCATATTTACAAGGCTTTTAAAATATAGTATTTGATCTCAATAAATGGATATAAACCAAAAATCATAGCTTGGTTTTAGGCGTATAAAATGTGGTATATAAAAAGAAAAGCCGCCTAAATAGGCGGCTCTTGTATTAGAATACGTCTTTAATTTCAGCAGCTTCAATGGACGCTTTGATATCGTCTGCCATTTTTTCAATTAATGGAAGATCTTCTTCTTTCAAAGAGGATTTGATATCTAGTGGTTCGGAAACGATTTCAATGTCTTTGAAATCATTTTCGAAATGGGAAACCATTGTTTTCATCGCAGCGGAAGCCCAAGAGTGGTTACCGATGATGGATACTTTATGGTTTTGGAAGTTAAGGGCTTTTAATTCATGGATAAAGTTTTCCATAGTAAGGTATAGATTCAAGTTATATGTAGGTGCGATAGTTACCAAGTTCGTATATTTCCAAGCATCGGAGATGATGTAAGAAGCATTAGTTTTGGAAACATCGTAAATTTTGATATCTGTAACGCCACGTTTGGATAGTTGTTTAGCTAATTGTTGAGCAATAGCACGAGTATTGCCGTACATGGAACCAAAAGCGATAACAACACCTTTTTTCTCAGCAGTATAGCTGGACCAATGTAAGTATTTGTGCGTGATATATTGGATAGATTCAGGGGTGCGCCAGATTGGACCATGAAGTGGAGCAATGCGTTTGATATCAAGATTAGAAATTTTACGAAGCGCATTTTGTACTTGAGGTCCGTATTTACCAACAATATTTGTATAGTAACGACGGGCTTCTTCTTCGTATGTAGCTACGAAATCGGTTTGGTCAGCAAAGATATTACCATTAACTGTACCGAATGTACCAAAAGCATCTGCAGAGAACAATGTGCCTGTAGATTTTTCGTATGTACAAGTTACTTCAGGCCAGTGAACCATAGGCATAGTGTAAGAAACCAATGTATGTTTACCTAAACAGATTTCATCGCCTTCTTTAATTTGATGGTATTGTTCTGGTTTTGGAGTATTATAGAATTGCTCAAACATGCGGAATGTTGTAGCATTACCTACCATTTTACAATTTGGATAACGTTCCAATGTTTCCAATAATGTTTGGCAATGATCAGGTTCCATATGGTTTACGACGATGTAATCGAGTTCACGACCATTTAAGAGGTGAGTCAAGTTGTCGAAGTACTCTTCACGAATTTCAGCATCTACAGAGTCTACGACACAAGTCTTTTCATCGTCGATGAAATAGCTGTTATAGCTAACACCATTTGGAATAGGAAATAAGTTTTCGAAACGTTCTGTTGTCCAGTCATTACTACCAATCCAGTAGATATTATGAGTCATTTTCTGAGCACAATGCATAATAAAATCCTTTCTTAACCCACACTAGGTATGTATAGCTTTACATGAGAACTCATGTTTGTAAATATAGTATCAATTTATAATACTAATATTTTCGAAAAAAATCAATATTGAAAAAGCCTACTTGAAGAAGTAGGCTTTCACAAAAAAGTTCATAGTAATCAATTATTTGAAGTATTTTACACCAGATGTAAAAATTGGCATTTCTAGTTGTCCAGGAATATTTTTGCTAATGCCTGCACCACAGCGTTCGGAGTGTGCCATTTTGCCGAATACGCGACCATCAGGGCTATAAATACCTTCGATAGCGGCTACAGATTGATTTGGATTGAAGCGACTATCCATGGAGGCGATACCATCAAAGTCTACATATTGTGTAGCGATTTGGCCAGTTTTATTGAACTCCAACACTTGTTGAGGAGAAGCTATAAAGCGACCTTCGCCGTGGGAAATTGGTACCGTGTAAATTTCACCTGCCTTGGCATCGCTCATCCAAGGAGATTTAGTGGAAATAACTTTCGTATTAACCATGCGAGATAAGTGACGACCAATGGTATTGTATGTCAATGTAGGATGATCTGCAGTTAACGTTTCAATATGTCCACCAGGTAATAAGCCTAACTTGATGAGCGCTTGGAAGCCGTTACAAATACCTAATACAAGACCATCTTGTTTGTACAAGAGGTTTTCTAAACCTTCTGCAAGGTATGGGTTGCGGAAGAGGGTGGCTATGAATTTACCAGAACCATCTGGCTCATCACCAGCACTGAAACCTCCTGGGAACATAAGAATTTGAGACTCTGCTAATTTAGCTTTGATTACGTCGATAGATTCTTTTAATTGTTCTGGAGTTTGGTTGCGGATAAGCACGATATCTGTTTCTGCACCAGCCCGTTCGAAGGCGCGAGCAGAGTCAAATTCGCAGTTTGTGCCAGGGAATACTGGAATAAGAACTTTTGGTTTGGCACCTAGGGAGGCGCTGCGAGGTTTAGCGTGTTGATCATGAATATAAGCGACTGCTTCACCAAAGCCGTTTGGTGCATGCATAGGGAAGATATCGTTTAGAGGTGCTTCATAAGCAGCTTGTATTTCTTTGAGAGAAACAGATTGTCCCTCCCATTCGATAACAGGTGTGGCTTGGGTTACACCGATAACTTTCACATCAGGTAACTCTAAAAGATAATTAACAGCCGTAATATCTACTTCAACGATGAAGGAACCAAGGGCTGGTTGGAAGATACCACGTTCAGCGTATTTATCGAATTTAACACCAATATTGTTGCCAAGGGCCATTTTAGTGACTGCTTCAGGAATGCCGCATTGATCAACTACATAGGCAGAGTAAACGCGACCTTTTTCAATTTGTTCTTGTAGTGTATCGCAGTTTTCTTTGAATCGATCCCAATCAGGGGTGTCATCGTATGTACGAGGTACATCGAAGAATACGAGACGGTGATCTACGCCTTTAAGGTCTTGGCTCACAATATTATCTACATGAGCTGTACCAACCGCAAAGGATACGAGTGTAGGCGGAACGGTAAGATCCATAAATGTACCGCTCATAGAGTCCTTGCCGCCGATAGCGCCGATTTCAAGTTCTTTTTGTGCCTTATAAGCACCGAGAAGTGCAGCTACTGGTTTACCCCAAGATTCTTTAGAGTTGAGGCGTTCGAAATATTCTTGTAATGTTAAGTATGCATCTTCACGGCGACCGCTAAGAGCTACTAATTTTGCTACAGATAAAAGCACTGCATATTGTGCACCATGATAAGGGCTCCATGCAGATAACTCGGGTACAAAGCCATGAGTCATGATACTAGCTGTTGTAGTTTCACCGTTTAGAACAGGTAATTTAGCCACCATGCCTTGGGTAGGTGTTTTTTGGAACTTACCACCGAATGGCATGAGCACCGTATTAGCACCCACAGTGCTGTCAAAGCGTTCTGCTAAGCCTTGTTGGGAGGCTGCATTTAAATCGGATACAGCTGCGAGCCATTTTTCTTTGAAGTTATCTGCATTAGCAGAACCGCGTAAGAAGTAGGAGCGATCTGCAGGAGCTTTTACGATAGCTTCTTGTTGTTGGCTAGCACCATTTGTATTTAAAAAGTCGCGGCTAATATCTACAATTGTTTTGCCATTCCAGTTCATAACAAGGCGATTTGTATCAGTTACCTTAGCTACAACTGTGCATTCCAAGTTTTCTTCGTCGCAGTATGCTTTGAACGCTTCTACATCAGAAGCGGCGATGACACAGGCCATGCGCTCTTGTGATTCAGAAATGGCTAACTCTGTACCGTCGAGGCCAGCGTATTTTTTAGGAACTAAGTCAAGATTGATTGATAAACCGTCAGTTAATTCACCGATGGCGACAGATACACCGCCTGCACCGAAGTCATTACAACGTTTGATAAGTGTCGTTACTTCGCCACGACGGAATAAACGTTGAATTTTTCGTTCTGTGAGGGCGTTGCCTTTTTGAACCTCTGCACCGCATGAGGATAGAGAATCAACAGTATGTTCTTTAGAGGAACCTGTAGCGCCGCCACAGCCATCACGACCAGTTTTACCGCCCAGTAATACTACAACATCACCGGTAGTCGGCTCTTCGCGGCGAACTTGGTTGCGAGGTGCGGCACCGATAACAGCACCAATTTCCATGCGTTTCGCTACGTAGGCAGGATGGTAATATTCTTTTACTTCGCCTGTAGCAAGGCCAATTTGGTTGCCATAAGAGGAATAGCCTCGAGCCGCTTCTTGGGTGATTTTCTTTTGTGGTAGTTTTCCTTCTAATGTATCTTCAAGACTTGTATGTGGATCGCCAGAGCCTGTGATGCGCATAGCTTGGTATACGTAAGCGCGGCCACTCAATGGGTCGCGAATACAGCCACCTAAACAGGTAGCTGCGCCACCAAATGGTTCGATTTCGGTAGGGTGGTTATGGGTTTCGTTTTTAAACAATAACAACCATTCTTCGGTTTTGCCGTTTACATCGATAGGTACGATGATGGTACATGCATTGATTTCATCGGATTCATCGAGATTTGTTAGGCCGCCAGCGTGGCGTAATTCTTTTACAGCTAATGTAGCCATGTCCATGAGGGAGCGAGCTTTTTTCTTAGTCTTGTAGAGCTCGGTACGGCCTTCCATATATTCTTCGAGGGCTTCCTTTATAGAGCCTGTGAAGCGACTGTCTTCAATAGTGATATCCGTCAATTCCGTCATAAAGGTAGTGTGACGGCAGTGGTCAGACCAATATGTATCGAAGAGGCGAATTTCTGTAATTGTAGGATCGCGGTGTTCTACCTCTGCGTATTGTTGTCTAATCATTTGAAGGTCTGCTAATGTCATAGCAAGGCCGTATTTTTTGATGAGCGCTTCTAAATCAGTATCGCTCATTGTAGTAAAGCCATCGATTGTTGCCACTGGCTTTGGATCTTCTAAATCGAGAGCTAATGTATTTGGTACATCAAGGCTCGCTTCGCGTGAATCAACAGGGTTAATGTAGTAGGCCTTGATAGTATTTTCTTGTTCTTTTGTAAAGGTGCCTTCGATAGCGTATACGCGAGCGCAACGTACGATGTGGCCGGATGTAAGGGTGAGCATAGAAATACATTGCTCTGCACTGTCAGCACGTTGATCGTATTGACCTGGCACATATTCAACAGCAAATATAAAGCCTTGAACACTTGGGACTTCTTCTAATACTGTATCTACAGGAGGTTCAGAGAAAATTAGATTTTTTGCAGACTCTAAATCTTTTGCATCTAAATGTTCGATGTCGTATCGTTCATAGATAGTTACACTTGTAGCAGGAATAGATAATTCCTGTTGTAAGGTATGTAACATGCGTTGTGCTTCTTGGTTGAAAGATTCTCGTTTTGTTACGAATAATCGTTGTATAGCCATTGTAGCCTCCTGTAATGTATATAATTCCCTATGGGATATTGACAAATTAAGTATAGTCGGTCTAGACTTATAAGTAAAGATAATCTTACTAATAAAAAGATTAGAAGTACTAATAAATATGAAAGGTTCATGAAGGTCATAAGACCTAACTTTCATGAAGATTTCTACATATTCATTATATATTGAGAGTCTATACTTATAATAGAGTAATGATATGTATATTTAAAAGTAAGACGTTACTATTAGTATATAACAGAGGTGAATAAAATGGCAGTATCTGCAGATTTATATAGAACCTTTTTAGGGGTAGGCTTATATTTATCTTTTTCCCGTGCCGCAAAAGAATTAGGCGTGTCCCAATCCGCCATTAGTCAAAGTATTAAACAATTAGAAGGGGAACTTAATATGCCCCTCTTCGTGCGTACTACAAAATCTGTAGGGTTCACGCCAGAAGGCAAAGAGTTGTTTGATACGGTAGCTAAAGCTTTCTCCATTCTTGATAATGGAGTTACCCAATTACAAGAACGTGTTAGCCAAGCTTATGAAAGTTTAAATTTGGCTGCCACAGATACTTTGTGTCGCCATTTCTTATTGCCTTATTTCCATAAATGGCAATTACAAGAAAGTGAAATCGGCTTACATATTATCAATCGTCCGTCTCCTGATTGTGTAGAATTGGTACTCAATAAAGAGGCGCAATTAGCCGTGGTTAATGATTATGAGGGATTGAGAGATAATCCTCAGTTAGAGGTAACTACGCTAGCTACAATTCAAGACGTCTTTGTTGGCGGTCCTGACTATAAAGGGGCGGGATTCTTTGATCAAGGGCGCCTTCTTAACGAGCCTATTTTGCTCTTGCATAAAGGCTCTGCTAGTCGTACATTCTTTGACGATGTGACTCATGGCGCTTGTCGTAAGCCTCGCTTTGAATTAGGTAGCGTCGATGTATTACTAGACCTTGTAGAAATCAATATGGGTATTTCCATGTTGCCTAATCATGTGGTGCAACAAAAAATGCAAGAAGGGACGATTGTGCGCATCGATACAGATATTCCGGTACCAACACGGGACATTGTGCTTGTGCGCTCACGCTTGGTTCCTCAATCTGAAGGGGCTGCGAGATTTACTTCCTTGCTAGTTAATCGTGAAAGTACTCGAGATAAAATTTTATAAGAAAAAGGCATGTTTAAAGACATACTTTAGGAAACTTTCTTAGAGTGTGTCTTTTTATATATTAGTGTAAGTTTTGCCGTGCTATATTATATTCTTATAAAGCAGTTGAGTTATATAATTCATATACGAAATATTTAAGTCATATTGGCAATGATATTTATGGGTTGTATTATAAGACTTTTACTAGATATAGGTTGACCCTAAGGGGTTGTTTACGTTAAAATTTAAAGATAGTTATGCGGAGGTATGAGCACATGGAATTATTAAAAGAACGCATTCGTGAAGAAGGGATTGTCCTCAATAATCGGGTGCTAAAAGTAGATGGTTTCTTAAACCATCAAATCGATCCACAATTGTTTAAGGCAATTGGTAAAGAAATCGCGGATCGTTACCGTGATGCAGGTGTACAACGTATTGTTACCATCGAAGCATCTGGTATTGCGTTGGCGTTGATGGCCGCGCTTGAACTAGACGTGCCATTGGTATTTGCGCGTAAGAAAAAATCCATCCTTATGGTAGATGATGTATATCATAGTGTTGTGTACTCTTATACAAAAGAAGAGAATTATGATATCACTATTTCTAAAAAATTCTTGCCAGCTGGTGAAAAAGTGTTGATTATTGATGACTTCTTGGCATCTGGCGAGGCTGCTATGGGCCTTGCTAAATTGGTTCAAGACGCAGGTGATGAAGTGGTAGGAATGGCGATTGCTATCGAGAAATCCTTCCAACCTGGTCGTGAACGCCTCGAAAATGCGGGCTACCGTGTAGAGTCTTTAGTTCGCATTAAAGAATTCAAAGATAATGGTTGTGTGTTTATCGAAGACTAATTAGTCTGATTATTGTTTGAGGGAATTATGAATAAAAAAGCAGAAAAATTCGACTTACTCGTTGCTGATCTTAACAAAGGCGGTAACACTTGGTTTACTAAGGAAGAAATGACAGACGATCTTAATACAGTTGTATATCATGGTCGTTTGGATGTTCATGATCATAGCCTACCTGTGTTCATCGTTGTAGACGACTCCGCGTTCACTTATGCACGCATTGCTATCACAACAACATCTATTGATGAAAAAGTGATTCCTGCCGTGTTGAAAGAGCTTAACACGTTAAATCAAGATTATAAAGTGTCAAAATATTATGTGAGCGTTGAAGACAATAATATTTATATGGATGTGTCTATGCCATGTTTAAATGAACAATTTGATCCTACCGTAGTAGTAAATCTTTTGCTCGAAGTAATTCAACCGCATTTAGATGCTGTACATAAAGATATTCTTAAAGTAGCTGGTTTAGCTTAATAGAGGTTGTTATGAATCCTAAATCCTTATTATTTGATAAGTTCTTGAAAGAAGAAGAAATCATATCTTTTGAACGCAAGGATTTTGATGATGAAGACGGTACAGTAGTATATCGTTCTTATATCAAATCCCCATTATGGGATATGCCTTTGTTTGTCATTCTCGATAACAGTATTTATAGCGTGATTCGTTTAGTGTTGGGCCCTGAAAAGGTAACGGCACAAAATATGAACGCTTTGAATGCCTTGATCAATCGGGATAATGCGACGTATAAAAATTACAAACTATATATTGATGAACAAGATTCTAGTTTATACTTGGATTGTGTATATATGTGTGGTGATGATGCGTTCGAGCCGGCATTGATGTATGCGTTGATGTCTTCTATTGTAGATTATATTCCTGAATCTGTAGGTGAATTGAGAGCTGCCTTTGAAAGTGGTACTCACTAATCAATAATAGATACAAGTTAAGTGGTCTAATGTTCGGAATTATGAAAAGCGGATAACCTGTTTTTAACCGGGTTATCCGCTTTTTTATATGGATAAGTAAAACCATACAAATATTATGATTGATAGAATAAATTTATGCTGTTATAAGATTGCAAAGATAGTATTCTATTTTGCAGATTTATTTAAGCTTAATTTATATGATGCAATCTACCTTTTTGTGATAGTTCGGAATATAACGAATGATAAAAATATTTAATAAAAAAATATTCGAAAATAGTATTGATTTTGTAAATGTTAGGTGTTACAATTTGAGTACAAGAAGGAGGTAGCGCCGTGAACTATGCAAATCAACAAATTCAAAGCAAGTCTACGGAGGCTACTTGTGCGCATTTGTCCCAGTCTGTTTCGGCTGGGCTTTTTTATTAGGAGGATCTATGAAGGTCGGTATTATCATGGGCAGCAAGTCTGACCTAGACACAATGAAAAAAGCATCTGCCGTACTTGATGAATTTAACATTCCCTATGAAATGGTTATTGCCTCAGCTCATCGTACCCCAGAGGCTGTAAAGAATTTTGTTACACGACTTGAAGATGAAGGGGCTATTGCTTTTATTGCTGGTGCAGGCGCAGCGGCTCACCTACCTGGTGTGGTGGCGAGCTTCACTACACTACCTGTTATCGGCATCCCACTTAATGCAACCGCATTAAAAGGTATTGATTCTCTACTTGCTATTGTACAAATGCCATCTGGCATGCCTGTAGCAACTATGGCTGTAGATGGTGCTAAAAATGCAGCGCTCTTTGCAGTACAAATTGGAGCAGCTTTCAATAAAGACCTGAAAGAACAATATCAACAATATCGTAAAGATATGGCTGAAAAAGTCTTAGCAGACAATGCAGAATTACAAGGTGCTATTCATATTTAATCATATAAATCATCGGCGATTAAATATTGGTTAAGAAAAACAGTTTATTTAGATATCTATTACATAGTTTGTATCATTAATTTATGATAAAGGAGAAAGATCATGGCTAACATCGATTTGGAAAAATTAACATTATTGTACGAAGGCAAAGCAAAACAAGTATATGCAACAGATAACAAAGATGAGTACATCGTTCATTACAAAGATGATGCCACTGCATTTAATGGTGAAAAACATGACACCATCCTTGGTAAAGGCGTGTTGAATAACAAAATTTCCTCTTTCTTCTTTGAATTGTTGAAAAAAGAAGGCGTACCAACTCATTTCGTTCGTCGTGAAGATGATCGCAACCAAACAGTACTTACATTGAAAATAGTTCCTCTTGAAGTTATCGTTCGTAATATTGCGGCTGGCTCTATGGCTAAACGCTTTGGCATTGAAGAAGGTACACCACTTAAACATCCAATTCTTGAATTCTGCTATAAAAACGATGAACTAGGCGATCCATTTGCCAATGAATCCCAAATCACAGCACTTGGTTGGGCTACTCAAGAACAACTTGATGTAATTTCTACAATTACTTTAAAGGTAAATGATATATTGAAGAAATTTTTGGCTACTAAAAATGTGACCCTTGTAGATTTCAAGGTAGAATTTGGTACCCATAATGGTGAAGTTTTATTGGGTGATGAAATTTCTCCTGATACATGCCGTTTCTGGGATGCTACAACTGGTGAAAAACTCGACAAAGACCGTTTCCGTCGAGATCTTGGTAATATTGAAGAAGCATATAAGGAAATGTTATTCCGTCTTACAGGTGAGCGTGCCTAATAGGGGGGAAGATGAACTACGATTCTGTTTTTGATAAATGGCACGAAGAGTGTGGTGTGTTCGGCATCTATGATAGGACCGTTGATGTAGCACGCTATGTATATTGGGGGCTATTTGCTCTCCAACATCGTGGTCAAGAAAGTGCGGGCATTGCTGTTACCGATGGTCATGATGTAGAACTGAAAAAAGGCATGGGCTTGTTGACCGAGGCTATCAAAGAATTACCATCTTTGCCAAGCTATATGGGGACTGGTCATGTGCGGTACTCTACGACCGGTTCCAATAATCCGCGTAATATCCAGCCTTTGGTTATTCACTACCAAGGCGGTCAAATTGCGGTGGCTCACAATGGAAACTTAACGAATGCCTTATCTATTCGAAAACGTCTTGAAGCCGATGGTTCCATCTTTCAAACGACGATGGATTCTGAGGTTATCGTAAACTTGATAGCCCGTTCTAAAGCAGAAACACAAGCGGAACGGATTGCCGATGCGGCGCGTCAAATTGAAGGGGCGTTCTCTTTAGTCATTACTACGAACGACTCTTTAGTAGGTGTACGAGACCCTCAAGGATTTAGACCACTTTGTTTAGGTAAAACTGAAAATGGTTATGTGCTCTCTAGTGAAAGCTGTGCTTTTGATGCGATTAAGGCAGAGTTTATTCGTCATATAGATCCTGGTGAAATGGTTATCATCGATGACTCTGGTGTGCGTAGTACAATCTATGCGGAACCAGAAAAAATCGATAAAAAACTTTGCGTCTTTGAATACATTTATTTTGCACGTGGCGATAGTCATATCGATGGTCAATCCGTATATCAATCTCGGCTAAATATGGGCCGCGAACTATATAACGAAACTAAGTATGATGCGGACATCGTAATGTCCATTCCGGATTCCGGTACAACAGCTGCATTAGGTTATGCTCGTGCATCGGGTATCCCTTTTGCAGAAGGTTTAGTTAAGAACCGTTATAGCGGTCGTACCTTTATTAAACCAAATCAAGAGGAACGAGAATTAGCTGTTCGTATGAAGCTAAATGCATTGCCACATATTGTTGGAGGTAAGCGTATCGTCCTTATTGATGATTCTATTGTGCGCGGTACTACGAGTGGTATCATTGTAAAAATGCTAAAAGAGGCTGGTGCTAAAGAGATTTATATGTGTATTAGTTCTCCAACTATTGAGTATTCCTGTCACTATGGCATTGATACATCGGTGCGTAAAGAACTTATAGCAGCTACTCATACAGTGGATGAAATTAAAGATTTTATCAAGGCTGATAAATTACATTACTTGTCTCGTGAAGGCCTATGTCGTGCTGTATCTGATGTAAAGCCAGATGATTTATGTTTTGCATGTTTCAATGGTGATTATAGTGTAGCGGTTCCTGCGGACCAAGAGGAAGGGGTCAAATATGTGCTCGAATAAAACTAGTTTAACCTATCGTGATGCAGGTGTTGATATCGATGCAGGTAATCGCGCCGTAGAACTGATGAAAGAATCTGTTAAACGCACGTATATACCGGGTGTTGTTGGTGATTTAGGTGGTTTTGGGGGACTCTATTCCTTAGCTGGTCATGCTATGTCTGATCCTATGCTCGTATCTGGTACAGATGGGGTGGGCACCAAATTACGTCTCGCTATTATGATGGATAAACATGATACTATCGGTCAAGACTGTGTAGCTATGAGTGTTAATGATATCCTCGTACAAGGTGCTACACCTTTATTCTTCCTTGATTATATTGCGGTTGGCAAACTAGAGCCTGTAAAAGTGGCGGATATCGTACGTGGTGTAGCTGAGGCGTGCGAAGAATCAGGCTGCGCTTTACTAGGCGGTGAAACTGCTGAGATGGCAGGCTTCTACGATGATGAGGATTATGATGTAGCTGGTTTTGCCGTTGGTATCGTAGATCGTCCTAAATTGATTACTGGTAAAAGTATTAAAGCTGGTGATGTGATTTTGGGCTTGCCATCTTCTGGAGTACATTCCAACGGCTTCTCTTTAGTTCGTAAAATTGTATTCGATCATAAAGGTTTCTCCATTGATCAAAATATTCCTGAATTCGGCAAAACACTGGGAGAAGAATTATTAACACCAACGCGCTTATACCCTAAGGCTGTTTTGCCTTTGATTAAAGAAAATCTAATTAAAGGTATGGTTCATATTACGGGAGGGGGCTTCTATGAAAATATTCCTCGCGTCTTACCGACGGGAGTAACGGCAGAGGTCGATTGTGACACATGGCCTCGCCTTCCTGTATTCGAACAAATACAAGAATGGGGCAATGTAGATTGGCATGAAATGTACCGTACTTTTAACATGGGTATCGGCATGATTCTTATAGTGGATGCTGCGGATGTGGATCGAGTAAAGGCAAATCTTGAAAGTCGTAATGAAGCGGTATATGAAATTGGTCATATCGTTAGCGGTGAAGGTCCAGTTGTTGTAAAAGGGGCGGTATTTAATGACTAGTTCCGTAGCTAAAAAGCGTCTAGCTCTATTTGCAAGTGGTAGAGGCTCCAATGGGGAAGCCCTTTATAAAGCCATGCAAGAAGGATATATTAATGGTGAGTTTGTAGTTATCATTACAGATCACGGTGATGCAGGGATTGTTGAACGTTCTAAACCTTGGAATATTCCACTCATTGTCATCGAGCGTAGCGACTATGATTCTAAAGCTAGCTTTGAACAAGCCCAGTTAGATGCGTTAGAGCCCTATAAGGTAGATGGTATCGTTTTGGCTGGATATATGCGCATTGTAGGGGCTCCATTGATTGAGCACTATGAGCATAGAATTTTAAATATCCATCCTGCCTTGTTGCCATCCTTTCCGGGACTACATGGACATCAACAAGCTATTGATGCGGGCGTAAAGGTAACCGGTTGTACGGTACACTTTGTTGATGCCGGAATGGATACGGGGCCTATCATTATGCAGAATACGGTTCCTTTATTACCGGAGGATACAGAGGATACCCTGAGTGATAGATTATTACCTATAGAACATAAAACATATAAAGAGGCGTTACGACTATTTTGTGAGGATAAGCTCACTATAAAAGGTCGTACGGTTTACATAAAAGATTGATATGCGAAAGCAAATGGAGAGGTTACATGATTAAAAATGCACTACTAAGTGTTTCTGATAAAACGGGTATTGTAGACTTTGCAAAAGGTTTAGCTAATTTAGGTGTAACCATTTATTCTACAGGTGGTACCCTTAAAGCGATTACCGATGCAGGCATTTCTGCAAAGGCTGTTGAGTCTTTAACGGGTTTTCCAGAAATGATGGATGGCCGCGTAAAAACGTTGCATCCAAAGGTACATGGAGGTATTTTAGCTATTCGCGATAATACGGAACATAAACAAGCTATGGCTGATCATGGTATTGAGCCAATTGATCTTGTGGTGGTCAATCTTTATCCATTCCGTGAAACCATTGCAAAACCAAATGTATCCTTGGAGGAAGCTATTGAAAATATCGATATCGGTGGGCCAACAATGGTTCGTTCTGCAGCAAAAAATCATGCGTACGTAGGTATCGTAGTAAATCCAAATCATTACGATGAAATCTTGGAGATGCTCAAAGACCAAGGAAAATTGACTAAGGAATATCGCTTTGGTCTTGCTAAAGAAGCCTTTGCTCATACAGCGGCTTACGATGTGGCTATCGCTAATTATATGAGTGGAATCTTGCATGAAGGTCCTACACCTCCTGAGTATTTGAGCGCTTATGAAAAGGTAACAAATCTTAGATATGGCGAAAATCCGCATCAACAAGCAGCGTTCTACAAAGAAATTGGTACAGCTCATGGCATGGGGGCTTTGAAACAACTACATGGCAAAGAGCTTTCCTATAACAATATTGTAGACATGGAAGCGGCATGGAATATGGTATGGGAGTTTACTAATCCAGCTGCATGTATAATTAAGCATACGAACCCATGTGGTGCCGCTACTGCATCTACATTACATGATGCCTATGTAAATGCGTACGAAGCTGATTCCGTATCTGCCTTTGGTGGCATCGTAGCCTTAAATCGTGAAGTAGATGTAAGTACAGCGGAGGAAATGAGCAAAATTTTCTTAGAAGTTATTATGGCACCTGCTTTCACAAAAGAAGCATTAGAAATCCTTGAAGCAAAGAAAAATATTCGCCTCATCGAGCTATCTAAGCCGGAATCTGGCCAAGTGACAGTGAAAAAGGTGTCTGGTGGTTTATTAGTGCAAACAGAAGACGATCTCGTAGAAGACCGCGCCAATTATAAAGTTGTTACGAAGGTACAACCGACAGAGGAACAATGGAAAGCCCTTGAATTTGCATGGAAACTCGTAAAACATGTAAAGTCCAATGCTATTTTGATTTCTAATGAAAAGCGTACCCTTGGAGTTGGGGCCGGTCAAATGAATCGCGTAGGCTCTGCAAAAATTGCCCTTGAACAAGCCGGGGAAGCCGCAAAAGGTGCTGTTTTGGCATCCGATGCATTCTTCCCCTTTGGCGATACCGTAGAAACAGCGGCAAAACATGGCATTGCAGCTATTATTCAACCAGGTGGCTCTATTCGCGATGAAGAATCTATCAAAGCGGCTGACGAAGCGGGCATTGCCATGGTATTTACAAATATTCGTCACTTTAAGCATTAATTGGTTAAGAACTTTTAGCGGATTGTTAAACACTATCAGGGTAAAATATCTATTGTATGGTCAACAATTATTGATGTTTGGAGTAAGCCCGTTATGTGTTTATATTATTATGAATTTGATGGCGTTTAGGCGCCGATGGAGGACTTATGAAAGTATGTGTAATCGGTAGCGGCGGCCGTGAACATGCATTGGCGTGGCGATTGTCCATCAGCCCTAGCGTAACAAAGGTATATGCTATTCCTGGTAGCGCGGCTATGTCAGATTGTGCAGAGCTAGTTGGCATCGATTGGCAACAAAGCGATCATTTAATTAGCTTTTTGAAAGATAATCAAGTTGATTTAGTTGTTGTTGGGCCTGAGGCTCCTTTGGTAGCAGGTTTAGCAGATGTACTCAATAAGGTGGGTATTCCTGTTTTTGGTCCATCTAAAGCCGCCGCTCAATTAGAGGGCTCAAAGGTGTTTGCCAAGAATCTCATGAAAAAATACAACATTCCAACTGCTGCGTATGGTGTATTCCACAAGGTAGATGAAGCGAAAACTTTTATCGCTCAAACAGGAGCTCCTATCGTTGTTAAAGCTGACGGTTTGGCGGCAGGGAAGGGTGTTGTAGTAGCTATGACCGTCGACGAAGCGAATGCAGCTGTGGAAGATATGCTCAGCGGTAATCGATTCGGAGATGCAGGCAGCACCGTTGTTATTGAAGAGTTTATGGAAGGTGAAGAGGCTAGTTTATTAGCCTTTGTAGATGGCAAGACCGTTGTTCCCATGATTGCCTCTCAAGATCATAAACGCATCTTTGATGGGGATAAAGGGGCTAATACTGGTGGCATGGGGACTTATGCACCGGCACCAGTTCTTACGGATGCATTGCGGGACGAAGCGATGAAAACTATCTTGGAGCCTATGGTAGCGGCTATGGAAAAGGAAGGTATGCCATATGTGGGCTGCCTCTACGCTGGGCTTATGATTACTGACGAAGGTCCTAAGGTGGTAGAGTTCAATGCACGATTTGGAGACCCTGAAACGCAAGTTGTATTGCCTCTACTAGATAGTGATTTAGGTCAAATCATGATGGCCTGTGCTACGGGCACATTAACAGCTGATATGGTGAAATGGAAAGACTCCTCGGCGGCCTGCGTTATCCTTGCTTCTAAGGGTTATCCTGAAACTTCATCAAAGGGCGATGTCATCAGTGGGGATATTAAACAATATGACACAACCATTGTATTCCACTCTGGTACAAAGCTTGTTGGTGAAAATTATGTCACTAATGGCGGTCGTGTGCTCGGTGTTGTCGGACTTGGCAAAGACCTTAGAACGGCACTTGATAGAGCCTATGGACGTATAGAGCATATCGACTTTGAAGGCATGCAATATCGTACAGATATTGGGGCTAAGGCTTTTAAATAAAGTAACAACATTTTGAATATAAAGAAAACCTCTACATTCATGCACGACGCATGCGGTGTAGAGGTTTTCTTTTCTACCTTTTAACTGTTACCTATGATATAATAAATTAGATATAAAGAGGGCCCATCGACGTGTGATGGCGTTAGGCTCATCTCAAAAATTTGGAAACTTATTGATGACGCCTGACGTGTAGAAGTAAATCTTCTACACGTTAGGTGTTTTTACTATAGTCTATTTTATTTCTTAATAGCGATATACAACTATGATATATAATAAAGAACCGTTAGAACTGAATAGTCCGGTAGCCTTTTGGCTGAATTTTCCAAACGAAGAACGCGTATTTTGGGTGGATCGTCAAAGTGACCGCATCGTTGTAGGAGCTAAACGTTTGGCGACGGTCAAAGATGATGAAGATCGCCATAATTACGCTTACGTGTTTTATGGAGATACTTTTTTTGAGAACTCTAAGGACCCTAAATGGGCTGGCATGGGTCATGAAATGATTGCTTTCACCCATTACTACATCGTAGAAAATGGGGAGTCTTTCTACTTGTACGCTGGTGAAAGCGTCCCTATTACGGATTTCGAGGTGCCTCGAGTTCGCCATAACTACAAGGAAACCAGTGATGATAAGGCGGTTTGGGATAGTTTGATGAACGCTATCGCTGATGGTATTAGTAGCGGTGAAATGACGAAGGTCGTTTCTTCTCGAGAGGTACAGTTCACTAGCGAAACATCATATAATGTGGCAAGTATTTTAGCAAATTTAGTAGATAATAATCCAAATTGCTTTATCTTTGGTTACGAAAAGGATGGACGCACCTTTGTGGGTGCATCGCCAGAGATTCTAGTTCGCCATCGAGGTAGTGAAATTCTCAGCTATGCCTTGGCGGGGACAGCGCCTAAACATGGACCAAATGCGTGGACTAAGGAACAACTGTTAACGGATAAGAAAAATCTCTTTGAACATAATATCGTCCGTGACCGTATTGTGGATATCATGAAATCTATTACTCCGGAGGTTATAATAGGTGAAACGGGTATCATGGAGCTGGCGCATCTCTATCATTTGCGCACCATTATTACTGCAAAGGATAGCACAAAATCCCTCGTGGAATGGGCAAAGTTGCTCCATCCTACACCGGCTCTCGGTGGTGAACCGCGAGAAAAGGCGTTGACATTGTTACAAAAGTACGAAACTCATGAGCGCGGCATGTATGCAGCACCTTTTGGCTTTATGAAAGACATGGGGGACGGCATTGTCATCGTTGCTATTCGATCTGCCCTCATTATGGATAAGGTTCTTTATGCCTATGCAGGATGTGGCGTCGTAGCCGATTCTGATGCGGATGAAGAGTACGCAGAAACTAATAATAAAATGCGCACCATTTTGGATGCGTTATAATAAATTTCCAAACCCTTAGAAGTTGTTGAAAGGGAATATAATGAACGAATATATTGCTGCCTTGGTAGATGAGTTTTACCAACTCGGAGTCCGGCATGCTGTGTTTAGCCCTGGTTCTCGTTCTACGACGATGGCTATGCTTTTCACGGAGTATGAAGGCTTTGAAACATATATGAATATAGATGAGCGCTCTGCTAGCTTTATGGCGCTTGGCATTGCAAAGGCTCATAAAGAACCAACTGTGTTAGTTTGTACATCCGGTTCCGCAGTGGCTCATTATTTGCCCGCTATTTTAGAGGCTCAATATAGTGGGGTACCTCTTATTGTATTGTCTGCCGATAGACCTTATACCTTGCTACATACAGGGGCTCCACAAACAGTAGATCAACAAAAAATCTTTGGTACAGCTGTAAACTATTATGAAGAATTAGCGGTGCCTCAAAAGGAACATTATTACACATATCCACGACAAGTAGCGCGCAAGGCGTATATGAAAGCTATGGATACTAAAAAAGGACCCGTGCATATCAATATACCTCTCTTTGAGCCATTAGTGCCTGAACTGGACCGTAAGCACTTTGAAGCGGGACGTAGCCCTTACAAAGTATTTAAACCTAATTACGGTGATGTGTTTAGCTATCAGAATAGAAGTCTATTGCTTGCACAGTATAAGAGAGTCCTTATTTTAGCTGGTCCACAAATTAATGTAGATGAAGTTGAGTCTATTCATTCCTTTGCGGAGAATTTACAAGCTCCTATCTTGGCGGATCCATTGTCCAATGTAAGACGCTGTCATAAGACTGGTGCTATTGTTGCCAATCATGATGTTGCTAGCAATCTTAATAATGATACAGATATGATTCAGAAAAAACATTTCTCTGATGTTGTCATTTCTACGTATGATGCGTTTTTAGCGGATAAAGACCTATGGCCTGTACTAAAGCCAGATTGCGTGATTCAGTTTGGCCAAATCGTTGTATCGAAACGGGTACAGCAAATGGTGGCAAGTTGGGATAATGTGGAATATATTGAGATAAATCCCACGATGGACTCGATGAATCCAATGGGGAAAACCACCATGCATATGCAAGCAAGCATCGATATGTTTACGCATTTGTTCGCTGTAAAGAACGAATCTAATGCATATCTTAATAGATGGCAACGTTTAGACGTAGCTGGTAAAGCTCAACTAAGTACAGCCATAGAAGAACCAAGTTCTTTTGAAGGTCGCACGATACGCGAGTTGCAACAGCATATTCCTGATAATAGCCAAGTGCTAGTGGCAAATAGTATGACCATTCGCGACTTTGATTACTTCTGGTTCTCTGGGGAGTCCGATGCCGTTCTTTACGGAAATCGTGGTGTTAATGGTATTGATGGTACCGTTTCAACTGCACTAGGTCTTGCCGCAAATGGTCAGCCTACATATCTCGTAACGGGTGATTTGTCTTTATTCCATGATCTAAACGGCTTAGCGGTCGCTAAAACGCATAATCTAAATTTGACGATTATTTTGCATAATAACGATGGAGGCGGCATTTTTGAATACTTACCACAAAAGGGAACGAAGCATTTTGATTACTTGTTCTCTACGTCACAAGGTTTAGATTATGGTGGGGTCGCTAAACTCTATGGCTGTGGGCACACTAAAATCTCTAGTCCTGATGAATTGAGTCATGTATTAGCTAAAGTTGGCAAGGAATCTGGTGTTCATATCATTGAAATACCTACAAACCGGGAATATAGTCGACAGTTACATAAGAAATATACAAAAGTTTCAGTTGATATGGAGGCATTACTATGAGTCAGTATTTTTGCAGTATTGTAGATAATGCTTTATGTAATCCAGCTCAGCGTATGTATTTTGACTTGGGCGAGTACCGCTACGGTTTGACTGTGGTTGGAGAAGGTGAACCCATTGTATGTTTTCATGGTTTTTCTGAATCGAGCTATACTTGGGATTCTATTAATCTGCCAGGGTATCGCGTGGTCCGTATCGATTTGATCGGCCATGGTGATTCAGATATTCCTGATGAGGATAAGGCCTATACCATTCCTCAAATGATAGAGGACTTGCATACAGTTATCTATCATATGGTTGGTGAAAGCTATTACCTCATGGGCTATTCCATGGGTGCTCGTATTGCACTTTCCTATGCGTTGGAGTATGAAAGTGAAATCAAAGGTCTCATTCTTGAAAGTGGCTCGGTGGGCATCGCTTCTGATGCTGAGCGAGCAGAACGCCGTAAGTCGGATGAAGACTTAGCAGTTCATATCGAAGAACATGATGGTGCTTGGTTTGCTACACGATGGGCAGAGGTTCCTATTTTTGAAAGTCAAAAACAACTTTCAGAAGGGGTAGAGGAATTAATCTATCTACGTCGATCCAATAATAGTACGTACGCCTTAGCCTGTACATTGCGTGGCTCAGGGCAGGGCGTAATGCCTTATGTAGGCGATAAATTAGAAAAATTCTCTGTTAATGGTTTATATGTGAGTGGCGCATTAGATACAAAATATACTACAATAGGAAGAGATGTATTTGGCAAGTTGCCAAGTTTTAATCATGTCATCGTCGAAGGGGCGGGGCATAATGTACATATAGAGAAACCGCAGATTTTTGAACAAGCGGTATTAGATTTTTTACAGAAGAAAGGTTAAGTCCATGAGCAAAATTGATTGGAAAGTATTGGATCGTAATTATGAAGATGTAATTTACGAAACATATAATGGCATTGCAAAGATTACTATTAACCGTCCAGAGGTACGCAACGCGTTTCGTCCTAAAACGGTAATGGAGTTAATTGATGCTTTCACAGTAGCTCGTGAAGATAACGAAGTAGGCGTAATCGTATTGACTGGTGCTAACCACGGCAAAGGCGAAGATAAAGAAGCGTTCTGCTCCGGCGGTGACCAAAGCGTACGTGGTCACGGTGGTTATGTAGGTGAAGACAATGTGCCTCGCTTGAACGTTCTCGATTTACAACGCTTGATTCGCGTTATCCCTAAACCTGTTATTGCAATGGTTAATGGCTATGCTATCGGTGGTGGTCATGTGTTGCACATCGTATGTGACCTTACAATCGCTTCTGAAAATGCTAAATTCGGTCAAACTGGTCCTCGTGTAGGTTCCTTCGACGCTGGCTATGGTGCAGGTTACTTGGCTCGCATGATCGGTCACAAACGCGCTCGTGAAGTATGGTTCTTGTGCCGTCAATACACAGCAGCTCAAGCGTATGAAATGGGCATGGTTAATACTGTGGTACCATTCGACAAATTGGAAGAAGAAACAGTTCAATGGTGTAGCGAAATCCTTGAATTATCTCCAATGGCTTTGCGCATGTTGAAAGGTGCCTTTAATGCCGACACAGATGGCCTTGCAGGTTTACAACAATTCGCAGGGGACGCTACATTGATGTACTATACAATTGATGAAGCAAAAGAAGGTCGCGACGCGTTCAAAGAAAAACGGAAACCTAACTTCAAACAATTCCCTAAATTCCCTTAATCGGGAGTCGATACAGTCCTATATTACGGATTATATTAACTGTTAAAACGACAAGTGCGCCTCTACATGAGGCGCCTTTCTTGTAATATCTCTTTACTTATCATATTTCAATTATTACATTTTAGTAATTACTTACTTTTTAGTTGTTACTTACTATTTATTTATTGCTTATTACTTATTGGTAATTAGTGATTACTTATTAGTGATTAGGTTTAGATACGAGGTGAAACGATGGAGTGGTTACGTTATGGTGCACAGCACTACCCTAATCGTATATGCATAAATGAATACACCTATAACGATATATACCGTGGCGTACTCCATGTAGCTCGTAATTTAGTGCCTTTAGATGCATCTCGTGTGGCTATCTTATCCGATAACTCTGTGACCATGGCAATGTATGTGTTGGCTGCTATGCTAGTTCATAAAGAGGTACTTCTACTCAATGTACATCTTAAGCCAAAGGAAATAGCGAACCAATTGGATCAATTAGGTGTTACCGCCGTATTACATAGTAAAGAACGACGTAATCAATTGCCCGATACTATCGAAACTCAAGTATTAAATATAGTTGAACCTATAGCATCAGATTCTATTGAAAATCAGTTATCTCATTCCGTTGGTTCGGAGGCTGCTAATTCAATTGTTACAATTGAGTTTGAAACTTTAGAAAGTATTCTATCGGATTTAGCGGGCGAGGATTCCTTTGATTGGATCTTTGCGGACGCAGACATAGCTGCTATCATGAGTACGAGCGCTACTACGGGGCAATTTAAGTCTGTACCGCTTCGATGGGGGCAAATTAAAGCTCATGTACAAGCTTCTCAAGAGGTACTAGGAAAAATGGAGCAGGATAATTGGCTAATGGTACTGCCTCTGTTTCATGTAAGTGGTTTATCTATCTTGATGAGGTCTCTTTACAACGGGACGGCTGTCACTATTTTGCCTAAATATGATGAAGCTCAAGTTCTAAAACTCATAGAATCTGAGCAAATCAATATGATGTCTTTAGTGCCCACTATTTTGACTCAATTAGAGCCACATATTACGCACCATGCATTACGTGTTATATTGCTCGGTGGAGAATTCATTCCCATGGCTCTCATCGAAGCTTGTGAAAAGAAATCGCTGCCTATCTATAAGACCTACGGTATGACGGAAACCTTTAGTCAAAGCGTGACCTTCTCGATATTGGAGTATTCTCATAAACGAGAATCTGTAGGTAAGCCATTGCCTGGCATGCAGGTTCGTATTGATAACCCTGATACAGATGGGGTAGGCGAAATTCATTTGACTGGCCCGATGGTTATGTCTGGTTATATCAACAAGGAAGCTATCGATGGAGACTTTAATACAGATGATATTGGTTACATTGATGAGGATGGCTTTGTGTATATTTTGAACCGCCGTAAGGACCTCATTATTTCTGGGGGTGAAAATATTTACCCTAAGGAACTAGAGGATTTAGTGTATACATTACCAGCAGTGAAAGAATGTGCGGTTGTTCCTATACCAGATACTAAATGGGGAGAAGTGCCAGCGCTCTTTGTAGCCTTTCATGATGGTGAAAGCATGACTACAGATGAAATTATAGACTTTATGGCTAATTCTTTAGCGAAATATAAGGTTCCGAAATATGTAAAAGTATTAACCGCATTGCCTCGAAATGGAACTGGCAAAATATTGCGCAATGAATTGAAATTAGAAAACTGAGGCGCTTATGAATGATATTTTAAACTTTAAAAGTATAACTACATATCGCCTTAAATTGCCGCTGAACTTTAACTTCAAGACCGCCAAGGGGGAGGTAAAAGAGCGGGAAACCATCGTAATCCGTATCGAGGATCAACAAGGTTATGTAGGGTATGGGGAATGCGTAGCTTTCACAGAGCCATTCTATACATTTGAGACAGTAGAAACCTGTTGGAAAACCTTAGTAGATGATTATATCTTTAATCTGCGCTTGATGCGGCCCAAACCGCTCATGACCTATGTACGACAATTACAGTTTTGGCTCAATCGAGATAATATGCCTATGGCCATTGCGGCTCTAGAAAATGCACTCATTCATCTTCATTGCGAACGAATAGGTGTAAACTCTGTTTCTTATATTATGGGACAAGCTTTACAAGATACTATTGAAAGTGGTGTCGTTGTCGGTGATGTACCAATAGACAAATTACTCGATATTGTAGAGTGCCATGTTACAAGTGGTTGTAAGCGGATTAAATTAAAGGTAAATCCTGTAGATGGTTATGAACGAGTAGCTTTAGTTCGCAAACATTATCCGGATTTAGTTTTAGCGGCTGATGCAAATCGAAGCTATTCGTATCAAGAAATCGATAAGGTGCGTCAGTATGATGATTTAGGTCTAGCTTGTATTGAAGAGCCCTTTGCGATGGCAAACCTTCAATCTTATAGAGATTGGAAGTGGGAATGTCTTAATGATGACGATTGGAAAATCTATACGCCAATTTGTTTAGATGAGTCCATTTTAGGATATGATGATCTGTCCTATGCTATTGAATATGACTTAATCGATGTGTTGAATGTAAAAGTAGGGCGAATGGGTGGTCTTATTCCAACAAAAGCGGCTATTAATCTATGTAGAGAACGTCATATTCCATATTGGATTGGTAGCATGGTAGAGTCAGGGGTTTCTAAAATGCTTCATGTCCAGCTATCCGCATTAGGAGATTCCTATATGGCAGGGGATTTATCTGACTCAAATAGATATTTTGGACAAGATCTTATTTTCCCAGATTTAACATTTAAAGATGGTGTTATGCATGTTCCCGATGGAGATGGACTAGGTGTAACAGTCTTTGATGATAGACTAGAGGCGTATTGTGTGGAGAAACGAACACTATGAATTTAATTGAATCCTTACAAATTGATGCTCCTCGTATGACGAGTGATAACACATGTATTGCAAAAATGAATTTAACTGAGTTTCACAAACAACCACAAGGTTATTTAAACGGTGGTGCTACATTAGCTTTTGCAGAAATTATTGCAGGTATGATGAGTAATGAACTGGTAGGTTCTCATAAATTTGGTGTAGGACAATCTGTAACTGCTAACCATCTACGCCCTGTAAAGTGTGAAGGATCCTTAACAGCGTTAGGAACTTTACTAGTAAAAGGTAAGACATCCCATGTGTGGCGCTTTGATATGATAGATGATGCACAACGCCTTATCTCACAAGTGACGGTAACCTTGGCTATTGTAGATTTTGATAGATAAAATCCCATTTTTAAAGGATTTAGTTATATTTGCTAATTAATTTATGTATAATTTCGTCTTACATGAGAACTTACGATTGTTAAGATTATAGGATAATAAAAGGACAGTATATACTTTTCGGTAGATACTGTCCTTTGTTGGTTTTATAATGTAAATAGCTTATCTAGAAAAACGACATAACTCTTTTTTATATTTTCTAAGATCTGCAATTTAAAATGTTAGAAAAGACGAAGATATTTATTTTCTGGTGATGGTATATAGGTCTTCAATATCAGGAATATCGTAAATAACCCATGTTCCATCTCCTAAATGACGCATCAAAACTTTTATATCTTTTGTCATATTCTTTTTATTATTTTGTATTGTTACAGTCACAGTAGCCTTATCACCATTATCTTCTGACTTTAGGTTTTTAACCTCTACATCATGTTCCTTAAATAGGCGACCTTCTACAAGACGATCTACCATAGACTTATTATCATCATTTGCTGTAGTGGTATTATTGGTAGGTGATTCAGATTTAAAACTGTCAGGATCTTCGATATATGTCCGTATTACGTCTTCGATAAGAGCTGGTCCAAATGTTTTGGTAGCTGCTATTGTAGCTTTACCAAGTGGGGTAGATGTATCGACATATTTATTGCCTTCTCGTTCTACAATGTTTTTTACAATGGATTTTATATCTACGTGGCGTAATGCTTCGTCTGCATCTTTATCTTGTACTGCTTGGTGAATGATTTTTAATGTGTAGGCTGGTGTATGTGGTACATACCATAAGAAGTACCATGCTGCGGCCATCGCTCCTACAATAGCTATGATAAGAGCGATAATAATACCTTTTGAATTGAACTTATTCATAGCGAATCCTTTCATGTTTCTATAGAGGCATTTTCATATTGAATATATACATATTGTAGCATATTGAGTAAAGAATAGGATGATTTCTAGTAAAGGGTATACCTATTATAGCTTATAGAGAAAATTGTACTATTGCGAAAACTGACGAATTATGACGATAAAGGGTGGATTCCTGTAATATAATATAGAGATACTTTTATAAAAGCTATAAAATAACGATTATCAAATATAATCAATTATTTTCATAGATTTGTAATAATATTTTTAAAAAAAATAGTTGCATTGCTCTAAAATCCATGATATTATGTACAAGTAGTCAACGCGAGTTGATACGCGGCCCCGTGGTGTAGCGGTTAACATGTCGCCCTGTCACGGCGAAGATCGTCAGTTCAAATCTGATCGGGGTCGCCATTTTTTTTTACAAAAAATCATGCCTCGGTAGCTCAGTTGGTAGAGCAACGGACTGAAAATCCGTGTGTCGCACGCCATCTTGAGGGGGTGGTGAGCTAACGCTCGTGCGGGTTCAAGTCCCGCCAACCGCACCAAGCTAATAAAATAAGGGCTTACAGGTAATTCTGTAAGCCCTTATTTTTGTTTGACATCATAAAGTCTTATGGGGTTTGACATCATTTTGACATCAGAATATTTTAGCGATGCGTTCCACGATGTCATCTTCCATTTTAGGAGTGACGTGTGAATAGGTGTCCATTGTTTCTTGAAACGAAGCATGGCCTAGGCGTTCTTGTATGGCTTTCATATTTGCCCCATTTTCAATGAGAAGTGTGGCGTGAGTATGTCTTGTACCGTGCATAGTAAAAGTTGGCTTACCGATTAAATTGGCGTATTTCTTACATAACTTGCTGACTTCATCAGGGCAGCGAGGAGCACCTTTAATGCCAGGAAATACTAAATTATTATTAATCCAGTTCATCGTCTTGATTCTGCGCTTATCTATGACCGTTTTATGCTTCATAAGCTCATGGAGTGTTTCCGTATCAATGGCAATTATCCGTTTTGAGGATGTGGTCTTAGTTGTATTGGATATAACTGCAGTAGATCCGATTTTGAGGGCAGTTTGTGAAATGGATATAGTTGATTTTTTGAAGTCAATGTCTGACCATCTTAAGCCTAATAATTCAGACCGTCGCATACCTGTTGCAAATGCTAATTTAAAGAGTGCATGATGTTCTGTGTTCGATATATTCGATAAGAAGTCTTTAACCTCATCTGCAGATAACGTTACCATATGTCGAACCTTAACCTGCTTTGGCCGGTCTATGTTTTTCATATAGTTTTTAGGAATAATGTCATCTTTTACAGCCTGCTCTAATATGGATCCTAGAATTGTCATGGTGTAGGATATAGTTCTTGATGACAATCCATCCATTGATTCAAATACATACCGTAATGTATTAGGTTTAATTTCGGCTAACTTTACGCCGCCGATTTTATCTCTGATATAGCGATTGATAATTCCTGTATAGCTTTGATATGTGGCAGGGGTTATAGTCTTTTCCTTTAGATTCAACCATATATTAATCCAGGTGTTTAATGAGATAGTATCATCGAAATTGGCACATGATTGATTAGCATTTACGTATTTCTCCATAGCTTCCGTAGCAGCTTTCCTGGTACTGCCGTAAAAGTATTTGCGTTTGCCATTTATCACCTTTGATACCTGGTAGCGACCGTCGGATCGTTTTTTAGCCATAAAAATAACCTCCTGGGCTTAAAATAGGTATAACAAAACAAACCTTAGAGGTTTTATGTGGTATAATGATATTGGAGTAAAAATGAAGCACCTCTAAAGTATGCAATTTTTAGTAGCCCTCACTGTGGTGAGGGCTTATTTTTATTTCCTTTTAGATCGACGCTTATTTCTTTTTTCTTTTTTTGCTATTACATGTCGTGGTAATGGGGAAGGATTTTTCCATTCGGGTATAACCTCCCAATCATCAGGAAAACCCATTAACTTAGGATTAATGTATTTACTATGAATAATTAAATCCTTTATAAAATATATAAAAGGATAATCAGGGTCTATTGTTTTTAGTATTTCAGCCATAGCAATTATCGTATTATAAATCTTACTATCTAATTCATTATTGTTAGAACTTGATTTTATAAGCCTTGAATCGATATCTTTTATTGGGACAAACACAAATGGAGTTCTTTTATTCCAAAGCCTGCCATTATGAGCACAAACATTTCTTACCCATCTTAAATTATTTAACACAGATTGCATTGGCTTATAATCAAATGGGAAATTAGCAAATATAGCCTTTTTATCCTGTCTTTTTTTTATTCCCTTCATCCAATTTAATAATTCTCCTAACGTTAATAGTAAAGAAGATACCCAGATAGGTGGTGTATTAATGGTAGGGTATTTCGTTTTGTAATGGAGAGCGAATGGTTCTTTACTTTTTTTATATGACTGTACAAGTAAATCAAAAGCTGTTTTCACACCTTGAACTTCTGATCTTTCACAGACGTCCCTTTTGAATATAGAAGAATCTTCGTGCGGATGAGAAGTATTATAATGCGTTGCTAAATACTGTGCCCATGAAGCTTTTACAGCAACTTCTATTTTTTCTATACCAGTTGAAATCAATCGTCTAAATTTTTGGTCAAAAATATAGGTATGCTTCACTTGGTCCCATGATGTGCCTTCTTTAAATTTATGATTTCTAGGAGAACATGATGGGTATCGTTCTTCGTACATCCACCAATATCCGCTCAACCGATAATACCCGACAGTACTTAGCCATTGATGGATGTCTAATTCATCATGAATAAGCATGCCTCTAGATTTTAATTGTTCTATTTGTTGTTCGATAGTTGTAGGCTGCTTTATATTAGTAGGCATAAAATAATATCTTTCTTAGGTATAAAAAAAAAGACCCATCCTGGTGCGCAGTTGTTGAATAATCAACCCTAAGCGTGATGGGTACTGTTATAATTATATTATCACGCATATTTGCAATTTTCAAATTACATAAACGCAATTCCGTATTCTTAAAATACATAGTTGATTAAAACAATACTAACAATTTTTTCATTTTGAAATCTCCCTTTTATATAATCCTTTATAATACTGATACATAATGATGGTAGAAATCTATATTCTCCAATTCGGCATCGTTAATACATGTTCGACGGACCATTTGTTCTACTAGATTAACGTGTTCGTCTAAATAGAAGTCATCGTTAATAATATGCATTAATTCATGCTTTATTTCCTCCCTCATGCGATCATGAGAGAGGTTTTTGTTTATATAGATATTATGAGTATCTATATCTTCACATTCCTCCGACACAGCGTTGGCATGTGGTAAATCACAGTAAATTACATTAACTACCAAATTAACACACTCCCTTATATGCTATTTATTTTTTAATTTTAATAGTTCTATATATTCAACTGCTTTCTCCATGTCCTCCTTACTAATATCTTTTGCTGCAGAGAATAGCATACGGGCCCCTGGGCGTGTGCGTAAGTACTCAGCGAATTCAGCAGCTTCTTTATCTAGGTAATATTCCTCTTCAGTTTTATTATTTGCTCTAGATTTATCGCCTACATCAGCGAAGAATTCAAGTGCACGTTCGCCGAGTTGATCTTGTTCATCTGGATCAGTTAATAATTCATCTAACGACATATTCATCCCGTCCGCTAATTTGTTTAAAGTTCTAATAGAAGGAATAATTGGTTTCTTTGTTCTAGAATTTTTATTATTTTCTAGCATTGACAAGTATTGTTTAGTCAAACCGGTTTTTGCTGATAGTTCTTCTAATGTTAAATTATTATCTTCTCTATATTTTTTTATGGCTTCTCCTAATGACATCGTAGAATCCTCCTTTCTTGATAAGTAAAGTTTACATTATAAAAACATTTTTGTAAAGCATGCTTGACAATTGTTTTTTGATAAAGTATACTGAATCTGTCAAGCGGGCTTGACAACTGAAATGAAGAAAGGAGGACGTATGAATAAGCTTAGAGAATGTAGGATTAATAAAAATATAACTCAAGAAGAGCTTTCTAGGATATCTGGTATTTCTAGGACTACTATTGTTAATATTGAAGCCGGAAAGCTTAAGTTTATCCGCTCTGACACAATGGATGCACTATCAGAAGCTCTTAATGTTCCTGTTCCTACATTATTTTTTTAATTTAAAAGTAAAGCGCGCTTTACTTGCGACAAAAGGCGCGATATGCGAACAATTTATTAACACAGAAAGGAGATTGCGATGAAAATCATTATAGAAGGTACTGCTGAAGAAATTCAGGCATTAATGCAAAAAGAGCTCTGCTGTGAACAGAGCTCTAGTAATCAATGGTTTCCTGAAGACAGTAATCGGAAATATTACGAAAAATCAACAAGTGGTCCTAACCTGAAAAAATAGTTTCGTTGATATATTTCCAAGCATCCTTTGGTAACCAACCTTGGGTATTATTTATTACTTCTATGACCAGTAAACTATCATTGCTATCTAGATATTTGGTTATTTTGTCAGATACTTCTTGGGCTGATTGATAATTAGATCTAATTAAATAGGACGATTTCCAATATGTACACCAAGCTCCATCACTTGCCGATTTGATTGCTTGGATAACATTTTCATAATCTTGTCCCGCTTTATTCAAATCATAAGTAATAAAATAACGTTTTTTCATTCCACTCACCTCCTTTCTATATCCATTATAGCAAACGCGGAGGTGAGGGAAGTAATACTAATAAACAGATGAAGGAGGTGAGGAGATGAAGAACCCTGTAGGGGGGATTTATACAAAAGAAAATGGAGAACAATTTAATTATCAAAATAAATTTATAAGAGTTGAGCCAACAGGGGGTGATTTTTGGGACTACTTACCATTTATTGCTGTAGTGGTTTCCTCTGTTTCATTAGGCGTATCCATAGCATTTTGGGCGCTTAAAATTTTATGAAAATTAGATAAATTGTAATGGACTTTATAGAGCTTAAATTTTTTTCTATTAGATGTTGATAAAGGAGAGCGATGCCATGGTAGCCAAGCATATTGAGGAATTTTAAATTCAATGCAGATTCCCTCTTTAATAGAAATATTTTTATTAAGGATAACCAAGATAGGTAACTCTAAACAGCTGCCTGATGTAATTGGACCGCAGCGTGATTTAGGAAGATCAATAATAAAATTTTCTAAGGCCTTTGGCCCAAATGGACTAATTAATAAAGATGGATGGTCTCTTAGCCATGGAACGCTAGATAAAGTGCAAAGAAAAAGGTTTTCATTTGTTTTAGGGTTATAGGCTCGTAAATCAAAATAAGAACTATTGGTAGTGCTGGCATTCACAATGATTGCGGTTGTAAAAATTGCATATTGATTAGTTGAATTTTCAAAAACATTATTATGGGCTTCTATATTTTTGTAACATCTAGTGCAAAGCAATTGGCATCAAAATCAACAGTTATTAATCTTCTTTCTCGTAAATAGGATAGTAGAGAAAGTAATAAAGCAGCCAATGAAATAATTATAGAAATAAAATCCATATTTTCACATCCTTTCAAGGTGATTATACAAACAATTATTTAAGAATACACAAAATATTCATGAAAATTTTATGAATATCTATAAAAAGATATAAAGGAGGATTATTGTGGACAGGAATAAATTATGCATAACAGTCGCTGAAGCTGCTGAACTAGCAAGCGTCCCTCAAGATGTGATTCGGCAATGGGCAGCTGACTTTGATTTTCCGTCGATGAAGATAGGGGCCCGAGGTGGCAAACGATTGATTCATTTAGATTCGTTTAATGCATGGCTAGGGAAACGATGCCAAGCAAGAATAGGAGAGTGAAAAAAATGAAAAAATTAGCAGGCATAATGCTGGGCACATGTTTTGGAATTTTAGAAGGCTCAGATGTACAAGGATATGAGTTACATTCATCGACTATGCTACTGTTGCTTTTGTGCACTGTATCAGCAGTAGCTATTCTTTATAAATCATTTAAGGAGGATGAACATTATGGAAGATATTGATGTAATCGGAGCGTTATTTATTTTAGTATTAACGGCGGCCAGTATTATGTTCTACGGTTGGTTAATTTGGATGCTAATACGATGAGACGTCCGGTTCGAACATGTACTAAATGTGGAGTTAGGTTAATTCCACACACTCATAACTACATTTATGACGAGATAAATCGAAAGGCTATTAGGGTGTGCAAGCATTGCCACGATGAACATATTCGCCGTAAAAGTAAAAATGCTCGCACTCACGGCAATGAGTAACGAGCACAGATAAAAAATATCCTATGTAAATTATACCAGATAAGGAGATAAAATGCCTGAAATAAAAGCAATAAAACATAAAACTACTGTAAATGCATTTGACTTTAATTTCTTTACAGACAACAAAGGCAAGCACGAGTCCTTACAAAAGGTAGCGATAGTGACCACAAATAGCTATATCAAGCTTTCAATGCCGGCTTACAGAAAGTTAAAAGGGCCGGAATATTTCAAGGTTGGTATAGATATTAATAATAAAGTTATTTGTGTGGCCCCTGCGCTTGCAACGGAGCCATATGTAATTAAACCAACAGCAGTACAAATTGAAAGAAATACTATTTATATATCCAAAAGTCGTAGCGTAATTCGTAAACTCCAGGAAATTGGAATCCCTAAAATTGTTGAAGGGAAATTAGTTGATGATGAATTACTGTTTAAATTCTAAAGGAGAAACTATCATGGAAAACAAAAACGTATTAACTATTAACTTTAATAATACCGAAGATTTGGCGCTTCAGATTGCGGAATGGCATTATATTCTTAATCATCAATGTTGTGGCAATTGTCATGACGATAAAACGCATGTTGAAACCGCTTGTGAAACTATTGATGTAGAGACTGTAGTACCTACAGTTGAAACTAAAACGACAAAATCTGAAAAAGCTGAAGTCAAAGAAGAAAAAGCACCAAACAAAGTTGCTAAAGTAGAACAAGACATTCATGTAACGGACTTAGAAGGCAACCCAATAAAAGTTGAAAAAGAAGAAACGATTAAACCTGTAGCAGAACCTGAACCTGCTGAAGCAACAAAAGTCGAAGAACAGGCTCCAGTAGATACAGAGTTAGACGTTGCCGCTGAACCTGTAGATAAAAAAGCCTTTTATAAAGAATTCCGTGCATGGATGGGCGAGGATGGTGTAAAGGCTAAAAAGGCGATTGCTGTTTTCGGTAAACATGGTGTTACTCGTCCGTCTAGTGACTCTTTGACAGATGATCTTATCACTGACTTGAAATCTATCATGGCAGAGGAGGCTTAAATATGGCTAAGCAACAATTTAAAAGCCAAGCAGACATATGTAAGAGGTCGTTAGATATATTACATAAAGCAATTGAAATGGACCCGGGTAACGCTGAAGAGTACCAGGAGGGTATCACATATACAGAGGATGTCATGAAAGCGTCCAATGCTATTGTAAAAGCTTATGAAATCGTAGAACCTACTAAGAAACAAAAGGCAGAGCCTGAGGCGGAGAAAGCTGAAACTAAAAGCAAGAAAACAAAGGCTACGACTAAAAAGTCTAAACCTAAAGAAGAACCAGCACCAGCGGTAAAAGTAGAGCCTGCATCTGTTGAAGAGAAGGAAACAGAAGATCTATTCGCTATGTTTGGTGATTAAAGGGGGAATTCACTGTGGAGATTGTATCCAGTACCTATATTCACAAAATGTTCGATAGCGTAATCCTAGAGGTCCTTTACGGTGCGGAGTATACAACTATTTGTCATCTCGATTGTGGATTTACATTTGGCGGTAGCTGGCAGCGTAAGTATTCCTATCACAATGGATATGTAACTGGTGCTAAATATTATACTTGTCCAAACTGCCATCTATCATCCAATCCCTACGATCATAAGATTTGCTATTCCATTAATGATGAGAAAGTATATCCTGTGACAGCCTATGTAGAAGTTATCAACTATAAATATTTTTTAGATTTAAAGATTAGGTACCAAGGTATACAGCTTTTCTTTGATGGTAGAAAAAATGACCACGGAATGTGCACGGAAACATTGCGATTCGACTTTAAAAAACGTAAAGCTACATACATTGATAGATTTAAAGTTCGCCACGAACTCACTGTTGATTATATTCGTGAGAACGAGATTATGCCTGTGCTTAAATTCTTTGGTGATTCATATGCCATGACAGACTTTAATCGAAAGTTTTTAAATAAAACATTTAAAGCTTTAAGAGTTATGTTTGAAAAACGATTGAAAGAAACATATGGCTATGGGGCTAAGGATATATATGTGTCACCTAGTGCCACTGAAGAAAACGGCTATCATTTCACAATGTTACTTAACATGATTTTGAAATTATCGGCGCCAGATATGCCTAGCATTGTGAGTCTAATAAGACAGTATGTATATTGGACCAATGCTTATAGTTTATATCGATACACACACATTCCCTTCGAAGAGGATGTGTTAACAGCTACAAGAAAGGGGATGAACTTTCAAGCGGCGCTTAGACAGTCGTATAAATCACCTAATAGCAGGGCATTACGAAAGTGTATGGTTGATGATCCGTTAAGCGTATATATGTCTGATATCCTCAATCTTTTCAGCGACGAAAACTGCAGACGTACTATTCTTACACTACAACGCAGCTATGAAAGTGCTTGCCCATATACTGGCAAGATTCATAACGCTAACGATTTTCGTAAGGCTATGAAGCTAAATACACCTCATTCTAGAGATATGTGGCAAAAACTAATCGAACGCTTCGATGAACCTGCTATATTGCGGTGGTTACTTGGTGAGGATATCCGTGATATAGCAGATTGCGTTGATATGTACGTAAAACTAGGACCAAAATACCAGGATGTTTTATGGGAAAAGCGATTCAAGCTAAAACAGTTCCACGATGAACTTATCAATTTGTTTAACAAGCAAGAGTACGGAGATGTAATATTGCCTGCTCAACCTCAATTACAGGCTGACGTGAACGGAATGCACTTCATGGTTCCTAAGACTGCAGCTGATTTGATGACGGTTGGAAAACAATTAAAAAATTGTGTGGGCTCTTATCGTGGTCGTGTCATGCAAGGACAGACGGCGATTGTAGTTGTCACTGATGATGATATGAATCCTGTGGCCTGCTTAGAACTGGCCACAGGGGGAAAGATAAGAAAAGGACAACCCAAATTCAATCATTTAGTGCAAGCGAAGTTGTTTGCGAATACGCAGCTAAAACAAAATAATAAAATTCACTCGACAGTTATGCAATGGGCCAATCAATTACAGATTGAGCCGCATACCATCGATGTGGACGCCACTGTTGTATAGGAGAATGATATGAAACTCACAAAATTAGAATTACTAAATTTTAAAGGACTAAAGTCCTTTAAAATGAATCTTAATGGCGATGTCGTAATCCGTGGTGATAATGCCACCGGCAAAACGACTGTATTTGACTCAGTGTGTTGGTTACTATTCGGCAAAGATAGCCTGGATAGGGCTGATTTCGAAATCAAAACATTGGATGGGGGTGAACCTATCCATAAAGTCAATCACGAAGTAACTGGGACCTTTACATTAGATGACGGCGGGACGATTGAATTACAGCGAGTATATCGTGAAAAGTATTCATCCCCTCGTGGTGGGGATGTTACCTTAACAGGTCATACGACAGACTATTTTGTCGATGGTGTACCTAAGAAAGAAAAAGAATACAAAGAGATTGTAAATTCTCTGGTTGATGAAAACATCTTCAAATTGATTACAAATCCATTGTACTTTAACGAAACGTATTCCTGGCAAAATCGTCGCAAATTACTCTTGGAAATGTGCGGGGATATTGACGATGCTGCTGTAATTAATAGTTGTGAAGATTTAAAACGTTTAGCTGAGTTATTAGATGGTCGGACGGTTGATGATCAACGCAAAGTTATCGCTAGCAAGAAAACAGCTATTAATAAAGAACTTGATATGATTCCGGTTCGTATTGATGAAGCTGTGCGAAATAAACCTGAAGTTATGGCTGATAAAGATAAACTAATCAGTGATATTAAAACTTTATCAACTGGCATTGATGATGTTGAAAAACAAAAGGCCATTATTAAAAACGGTTTTAGCGCTACAGAAAAACAGTCTAAAATTCGTGACATTAATCGTCAATTAGACGTCAGACGTTCAGACATACTATCCGATTACCATAAACGCAAACAACATTTGCGCAGCGAATACGAAACGGCACTATCTAAATTAAAGGCGACTGAAGCTGAAAGAGATAGATGCATGGATAGAAGCAACGAGCTTGATAAAGAAATTGGGCGAGAAGCCAAACGCATCGAAACTCTAACATCTGAATTCGACACATTTAACTCTCAGCAGTTTAGTAAAGAGGCTTGCCCTACTTGCGGGCAGCAATTGCCGGCGGATAAGCAGGAAAAACTCGAGGCAGAATTTAATGCTAATAAATCTAAAAAGCTTGAAGAATGGAAAGGCCTTATCGATAGTGCTGCTAAGTTAAAAGGAAATTATGAAGAGCAGCAGAAAACGATGGCGTTGAAAGCTGACGGATTAATAGATGACATTACCCTACAAAGCAAGGAGCGAGATATTAAACGTGAAGAATATGAAGCGTATTCTGAACCTAATGTCGAAGATGATCCTACATATGCTGACTTAAAAGCACAATTATTCTTGCTTGAGATTGAAGAGGAACCAGGTGCAGATACCGAAGAACTTGCAAGACTTGAGGACGAAATATCCTCTTTGAAATCTAAAAAAGCAAATCTCGAGACTGAATTGAATAAATTCAAATTGATTGATGATATTGAAAATCGTGTTATTGAATTGGAAAACCAACAGCAAAAACTTGTTACCGAAAAGAATGAACTCGATGAGGCATCATATCTTATGGATGAGTTCGTAAAAGCCAAAGTTAACATGTTAGAAGAAAGCATTAACGCAAGGTTTAAATTGGCTCGTTTTAAAATGTTCAACGTTATGCTAAATGGAAACGTTGAAGAATGTTGCGAAACAACCTATAAAGGGGTGCCATACCGTAGCATGAATAATGCTGCGAGAATTAATGTCGGATTAGACATTATCAATGCATTAACTAGCTATTATAAAGTTAATGCTCCAGTGTTTATCGATAACGCGGAAGCTGTTACTGACTTTATCCCTGTTAATAGTCAAACAATTAAATTGATCGTTGACGAATCAGAGCCACAACTTGTGGTTAAGGAGGTGTAAGTATGGCAAATAATCATAAAGTAATTATGAGTACAGATGAAATGGCAGCATACATTTATACTATTTTGTCTGAGCACGAGCTAACTGTAGGAGAATCGTTATCTTCGCTAAAAAAAGCAATTAAATTAGTTAACAAATCAGTATATTATGACCATTTAAAAGAAAGTGAGTATGAAGAATGCAATTAGTACCTATCAATGTTGTAGAAAATGCTCAATATGTAAGTGGTAGAGATTTACATATGTTTTTAGAAATTGGAACAGAATATAAAGATTGGTTCCCTCGAATGTGTGAATATGGTTTTGAAGTTGGTATAGATTTCAACCCGCTCAAAAAAGAGCGAGTTCAAATTGAAGGCAATCGAGAGGTTAAACGCATTATCACTGACCATGAACTTACAATTGATATGGCGAAGCAATTATGCATGCTATCTCGAAATGAAAAAGGCCGACAAGCTCGAGAATATTTTATTCAAGTTGAGAGGAATTGGAATTCTCCCGAAAAAGTAATGGCAAGAGCCTTGCAAGTCGCTAATAGAACGATAGAGAACTATAAGTTGTCTATCTCTATGAAAGATCAACAATTAGCAGAGTTGCAGCCGAAAGCCAATTATTACGATGTTATTTTGCAAAATAAAGAGTTGCTAAGCATTACTCAAATTGCTAAAGACTATGGGAAAAGCGGAACTTGGCTTAATAAATTTCTAGCCGATAAAAAAGTGCAATTTAAACAAAGCGGTGTTTGGTTTCTATATGCTAAATATGCAGATAAAGGGTATACATCAAGCAAAACATTTATTGATGATGTAGAAAAAGCACATATGCATACATATTGGACTCAAAAAGGCCGGCTATTTATATACGATTTGTTAAAGCAAAATGGAGTTTTTCCGTTAATTGAATTAGTAGATGCCGATAAAACGGCATAGGAGGTACATAATGGGTGAAGTAACAAAAGCACAAACTCAAACACCATCGCTTAAAACTATGGTGTCT
The DNA here is from genome assembly GCF_032472435.1 of Veillonella parvula. Taxonomy (GTDB): domain Bacteria; phylum Bacillota; class Negativicutes; order Veillonellales; family Veillonellaceae; genus Veillonella; species Veillonella parvula_N. The sequence goes on along the minus strand of NZ_JAWEGM010000002.1, from coordinate 120,279 downwards.
AGTGAGTCGGTAAAGAAACGTTTTAATGAAATCTTGGGTAAAAAATCAGCAGCCTTTGTATCTAGTTTGATTTCTGTATCTAACAATAATGAACTTTTATCTAAAGCTGACCCTACTACAGTTATTACTGCAGGTGTGATGGCAGCCACTTTAGATCTTCCAATTAACCAAAACCTTGGGTTTGCTTATATTGTTCCTTTTTACAATAGCAAGAAGAAAATTAATGAAGCTCAATTTCAAATGGGTTACAAAGGATATATTCAGTTGGCCATGCGCACAGGTCAATATAAGACCATTAATGCTAGTGAAATATACGAAGGCGAAATTAAACACCATAATAAACTTACAGGCGAATTCGAATTGGGTGAGCGAACTGGTGATAATGTAGTTGGCTACATCGCTTATTTCAAACTCATTAATGGCTTTGAAAAGTATTTATATATGTCCAAAGAAGATGCTGAAGCACACGCTATAAAGTATTCCCAAACATACAAAAGGGGTTTTGGTCTTTGGAAAACTGACTTTGATGCAATGGCCATCAAAACAGTACTCAAACGTTTGTTAAGTAAATATGGAATTCTATCAGTCGAAATGCAGAACATGGCTAATGCAATCTCTGCAGATGGCGCCGTCATTCGTGATAATAATGGCGAACTCACCCCTGATTTCGAAGGTGAAACTATCGATGTTCAATCAGATGTGGCAGAAACCATCGCTAATAATGCAAATTCTGAAGCCATTGACATAGAACCTGGTCCTGCCAGTGAGTTTGTTAATCCTGAAACTGGCGAAGCAGTCAATATGTTTGGTGATTAATTGTGATTAGTATTCAAGCATTCGGTAGTAGCTCGAAAGGGAACTGCTACCGAATCAAAACCTCAACCAATGGTGATGAACTGCTACTGGATGCAGGATTATCATTTAAAGAAATTCAACGGTATTGTCGCTTTAACTTTCTACACCTATGTGGCACGTTGCTCACACATCAACATGGAGACCATAGCAAGGCCGTAAATGATCTATTAAAGCTAGGTCATCGTGTATATATGCTAAAAGATACTGCAGATGCATTATATGTAACAGGGAACCATAAAGTCATATATATTACACCTAAGGTTCAATTTACGATAGGCAATTTCAGTATTTTGCCTTTTGAATTAGAACATGACGTTCCTAATGTTGGCTTTTTAATTTCTGATGGCGAGGAAAAACTCCTCTACATTACAGATACCTATTACTGCCGATATACGTTCAAAGATGTTGATCATATCATGGTTGAATGTAACCATTCCTATGAAATCTTAAACCAACAAGTAGATGCTGGTTATTTAGACGAAAAACGAATGGAACGATTAATTCAATCTCACTTTTCACTAGAAAACGTTATTAAATTCCTCAAATCGATGGACCTAACTAAGTGTCAAGACATACGGCTACTACATTTATCTGACAGCAACTCAGATGCAGAAATATTTAAACAAGCTGTTCAAGCTGCTACTGGTAAATTAGTAATCGTAGAACAAGAAAGGAGCTCCTTATGATTATTAAATCAATCCAAATTAAAGATAACGATATCAGCATTGCCTATCAGAAACCATCTGCCACAGGCCTTACTGATATTTTTACACTTAAATCAAAAGATGATCCACGTCCTGAACTTCTGCAAGCATTCAGTAAACTGCAGTCTATTGTGAAAAAGAACTTTGAATTCTTGGAAGAATTTAAAATTCCATTTTTGGTAAATACATTTAAATTTAAGTATGGTGACATTGAAGGTCTTATTAACCAGGTTGGTGTTGAAGGTATCGTGTCTGACATGAACACTCCTAACGAATTTAAATTTAAAACGGACTGGTTAAATGTTGAATATGGAGACTCTACATTTGCTATCTCTGTTCAAGACTTAATCGATGAGTGCGTAAGGTTTATTATGGGACGTCGAGCCCAGGATAATTTATTTAACGACAGTGAAGAGTGATAGAAATGGCGAAAAACCAATCATACTACTTTAGTCATGATATCAATGCGAGCAATGATCCTAAAATCGCTGCTATGATTTCAGAATTAGGAATGATTTCATATGCCTGGTGGTGGATATTGATTGAAAAATTAGCCGCAGCAGATGACTATAAATTGCCACTAAAAAAATATACATTCGTTGCTCTGGATAATGAGTTAAGGATGAATAATGAACAAATTTTAACAAGTGTTCAACAAGTGTTCAACAAAAATCAACACGTGTTGGAACAAAATTCAATGTGTTCATTTTGTTCATTTTTGTTAATTTATTTGTTGATTCATGACTACGAATTATTGGACTGTGATGACGAATATTTTTGGTCACCCAGCTTAATTCGAAGATTTGAGTTTAAAAAAGTGAAAGAGGAAACTATCCGCGAAAAACGTAGGTTGGCGGGCCTTAAAAGTGCGGAGTCTCGCAAAGCAAAAAAACAAAATTTAACACATGTTCAACAAAATTTAACACATGTTCAACAAAATCAACTAATAAAAGAAAAGAAAAGAAAAGAAAATAATATAGAGAGAGATACGCGCGCGCGTGAAGATGAAAATCTTCTATCTATGTTTGAAAATGAAGAAGTAAAAAATAAACCCATTTACGAATTGTATATGAAATCGATTGGAGTTGTATCACCTACTATTAAAGAGCGGTTAGATGATCTAGTTGAATCATATGGCAAAGAACGAGTCATTGTTGCTATTAATACCACAGCGGATAACGGTGGCAATAGTATCAAGTATGTTGAAACTGTCACGGCAGGGAATCTAAAGCAGGAGGTGCAAAAGGATTTTGGAGCAAGCAAATGTAACAGTAATGCTAGAAGCGTGTCTCGAAAAAATTCGAGAAAGGACGAGCAAGTCGACTGGCAAGCGGAGTATGAAAGAGTCCACGGTAAAAAATGAGTTCTTTTATCCAATCTATGATAAACCAGTAGTCATTCAAACAAATATTAATTCCACCTATGCTGCAGTTGGAATTCCTAAGAGATATTATGATATGGATTTTGACTGGTTACGCAAGCATGGTAGTTTTCCTAAAGAGAACGCCGAAGCTTATGCTGTGGTCAAAGAATATTCTAATAATCTGAAAGCTAATCTTGATACCGGAAAGGGCCTCATATTAAGGGGCCCAGCTGGCACAGGTAAGACATCAATTGCGGTTAGCATTCTAAAACAGTCCATGGAGTTAGACAAAGGGTGTTTAATGATTTCTATGCCTAATTTATTAGACAACATGCTTACATTATCTAAAGGAGATAATGTGGCCTATCTAAGATATGAACAGAAGCTTAGAAATATCCCATTGCTATTACTCGATGATTTTGGTGCTGAGTATTCAAAATCTGACTGGGTATCATCTAAAGTCGAAAGTATCATTATTGATCGCTACAACCGAATGAAACCTATCATTCTTACAACGAATTATAGTGATACCTGGACTGAAGAGAACTATAGTCAAAGGATATATGACCGACTACGTGGCGAATATGCGGTGGCTATATTCAATGGAGAATCACACCGATGAAGCTTTTATTAAGATGTCAGTTCAGGTTTAGAAAGAAAACACATGACCGGTTCCCAACATTGAATGAGTACATTGATTGTGAACGCGGTTCTACTATAGCAGCAGCCGCGATGAAAAAGAAGTGTACCGAGCAAGTTAAAGAACAATGTCTCTTACAACAGATACAACCGGTTAATGGGAAAATAGACCTATTATTTGAATGGCACTCTTCAACTAGGCATGATCCTGATAATGTGGCATTCGCTAAGAAGTTTATTCTTGATGGGTTACAAGCTGCTGGCGTGTTAGAAAATGACAATCGAAAGTTCATCGGTACTATGGCTGATGAGATTATTCAGGATGATGAAGACTATGTAATCTTACATATTACTAAGAATATGGGAATATTCTTGTGATTATAAAATTAGCGGAGGTATAAAATGACTGTTAAAGAATTAGAAGAAGCTTTGAGCAGAGTAGAAAACAAAGACATTGAAGTTATAATGTATGATGAAATGTTTGGTGGGGCTGAAATTGAAGGCGTCGTGCATAATCTAGATGAACCAAAACTCAACTTCAAAGAACGTGTAGAACTATTGATTGGATGTGAACTTAATGCTAATCGAAGATAAGAATAAATGGTGTTGGGTTGATGACTATGGAAATGCAGGTGAGCCACAAGATACGATACAAGAGACCATCGATGATCTTATGGAGCGGGAACCTGATTTAAAAGAGATATGGCTCACAGATGAGTTTGAACGAGTTGTGAGAATAGGACATCCTAATTATTACACGCCGAAAGTTGATGCCGAACGAGTGATTGAAGACATTATCAATTATGATATTGATGATGAAATAGCTGAATGGGCTTGCGAGTATTTAGCAAATGTTAAGGCTGAACATCTTGATGAGCTAAGCGTAGCTTTAACAAAGGTATTCCGTGAATGGGAGAAGAAATATGGGTATGAGAATAAAGGCCATGTGGTTTTAGAAACAAAACCGTATCCTGTTGATAGCAATGGCAGGCTTATTGTAGTGTAAATACTAATTATATTAATTATTTTTTATGAAGCTGGTATAAACAAATTCGGACTAAAGCACAAAATAAATGATAAAGGAGAAAACATCTTTGAATGAATATGATATTGAAAAAATCACTAAGTTGGCCACAGAGGTGGCTACTAAAACCTACTACGAATTAGCCAAACAAGAAAATGCTCAACTCGGTCGCAAACTTCGACACAACACGATCAAGTTATTAAAGCATTACAGTCAGCTGCAGTCTTATGTAGACAATGCTATCTCGGATTCGACACAAGCCGAAGATATATGGCTCAATGAACTGCTAGCTGATATGTTCGATGACAATAGCATTGTAAGGGTAAATGCCATTGTTAAGAGCAAAGAGAAAACGGCGCTTATGATGAGACACGTTAATAACATGCTAGATATCTATGCGGAAAAGTGCAGCGAGAAACAGTTTAAATACTGTGAATGTGTGCGACGTTATTATATCGATGGCGAAACATTAGAAGAAATTGCTGAATCATTCCCTGAAAAACCAGATGTGCGTACTATTCATAGGTACGTTGCAAGGGGAATAGAAGAACTATCTGTACTTCTCTGGGGAGTGATAGGGCTCAATACAAAATTGTCATAAAACTGTCATGGACATGTCATTCTTGACAATTTATAATGATAGTGTGAGTTAATAGGAAAACAAATACTCTATCTCTCAACGACACAGTAAAACCTAGAACACTAAAGCAAAAAAGCCCCTGCTTCGGCAAGGGCTTTTTGCTATAGGGTAGCTAATCCTATAATGTAGTGCGATCGCAACAGGATGCAAGTTAATGGCAAGTTATATACTAAACGTAAATAACAAATGCGCGTTTACCGTAGTCACGAGCATAACGACGCTTGCCTGTCTTAGGGTCTGTTACATAAGCAACAAATTTCTTTGTGCCGCGTTTAGACCCAGTTTGAGATACTTGAGACATATATCTGCTCTCCTTTCATAAATTTCTCTGAAGAGATTTATGGCGGGCCCGCACTATTTACATTATAACTGCAAATTATATATTAAACTAGCATTAATATATAAAATGAAAAAGACCCCAATTTTTGGGGTCTTTTTCGATAGACGGAACAAGCTAACTTGTTTTTAAGAAAGATGAGTTGTAGCTAATAACTCAGAGCATCCTTATATATGTCTAAATATCTCAACAACATAATATCACTTAAATGTAAAAAAACAATAGTTAGAATTGTGAAAAATTTAAATTTATTTTATAAAATATAAAGTAGAACAAATATTTCATACAAGATATTGTTTTTATAAATTAAAATAACAAGATATAGTATATTATCTATGATAAAAACGTATATAGTTATGCAAAAGAAGAATGGAACGAGGTGAATACGATTGACTGATGTGTATTGTGAGAAACGAAGATGCTTAAACAATGTTAAGGGTTGGTGCAAAGCTAATGGCATTCATATTGATCATATGTGTAAATCGTATGCGCCATCACATTCTTTAGTAAAAATAAAAACTGCAAAGGTACATAAGGAATGCGGTAAATATAAGCAGAATAAGAGTGTATTAAAGTAGCACGGCACCGTCACGAAGATGAGCTCCGTATGTCTCGTCGTAAAAATAAAAAAATAAATTTAAATTATACCGAGTTTTGTTAAATTTTTGAGCAATTTTTTTGTGGGTCCTTCTAGCAAAAATTAAAAGCATGCGGTGGCCGAGACCCCAAAATTTGCCTAGATTTTAATTTTTTTATGGCCTTGCTAGTGATACAGGTAATGAAAGGAGGCTGATTGATAAGTGAAAATTACAGATGATTTGAAAACAGCAACAGCCTCTCAGTCGAACTTGGCAAAAGCACTTGGGCTCTCGCGTCAACGTGTTTCGCAACTGCTCCAAGAAGGGGTTTTAGCAACGGATGAAAAGAACCAAATTCTGGTTATCAAATCCGTTATCAATTATGTCAAATATAAGGGCCAATCTTCTGCTGAAGAGGAAAGCAGTTCCGATGATGCGATATTCGAGGTTGAAAAGGCCAAGAATGAACGTGCGAAACGCAAGATTGCTGAGTTGAAGCTAGCCAAAATGAACGGCGAAGTGTACTCAGCAGATACTGTAGAACAGGTTATGACAGAAATGCTTGTGAATTTGCGTACACAATTATTAGGATTGCCAACAAAACTGGCTCCACAATTACAGAATGTAACAAAAGAGGAAGCATATAACCTGTTAACTCAAGAAATCGAGGACAAATTATCAGAATTAAGTGAATATACGCCGTCATTATTCATGGATAGCGATGATTTAGACGACGATAAAGCGCCAAATTAGGCGCTTTTTTAATGCAAAAAAGGAGGTGATAGCATGAAAACGGCAAAAGAATTGTGGCAATACGTCTCTAAAATGGGTCTAAAACCACTACCAAAAACCAGTGTTAGCCAGTGGGCTGACGATTATCGCATGCTATCACAAGGCCTTTCTGCTGAACCGGGGCGATGGAAAACAAGTAGAGCACCCTACCAAAAGGATATTATGGATGCCTTTACGCAACCTGGTATCAATCGTGTAGTAGTAAAGAGTGCCAGTCAGGTGGGAAAGTCGGACATAATGAATAATGTGCTAGGACGATACGCTCATCTTGATCCATGCGCGGTCATGATGATTCAACCTACTATCGAATTGGCTCAAGATTATTCAAAGTCTCGTATCTCGCCGATGATTCGTGATACGAAAGTACTATCACAAGTATTTTACGAAACAAAATCAGAAGACGGCACTAAGACACGAGATGGTAAGAACACAATTTTATCTAAACTTTTTCCTGGTGGACGTCTTATCATGTGTGGTGCAAATAGTCCGGCTGGGTTGGCATCACGCCCTGTACGTGTATTACTTGCGGACGAAGTAGACCGATTCCCAGATAGCGCTGGCACAGAGGGTGACCCAGTAGACCTTGCTGCTAAACGTATGACAACGTTCTGGAACAGAGTCATGGGTTTATTTTCTACACCAACGAATGAAGGTAGTTCACGAATCGATGTAGAGTATCAAACAGGAACACAAGAAGAATGGCAACATGAGTGCCCTAATTGTGGAGAATACCATTTGATACGACATACCGAGATGGAATGTGAAACCGAAGAACATAAGGACGCTAAAGGTCGGAAGATTGTAATAGTCAGCGATGTAAAATGGCGGTGCCCTGACTGCGGGTCTACATTCTCAGAAGATGAAATGCGAAAAGTTTCTCAAAAGTATATATCAAAAAACCCTGCTGCGTTGCATAATGGCATACGCAGTTTTTTTGTAAATGGATTTACATCGCCATGGCTAACTTGGAATGACATCATGAGGGAATGGCTAGAGGCTAAAGGAGACCCTACTCGTGAAAAGGTAGTTATGAATACACGCTTCGGTGAATCATATGCACAACAAGGTGCCTTCGAAGATTATCAACAATTCATTAGACGCCGTGAGAAGTATGGAGCAGATCTTCCAGATGGTGTATTACTGCTAACCTGTGCCGTCGATACGCAAGATAATCGGTTAGAGTATGAAATTACAGGTTGGGGATATGGTGAAGAGTGTTGGGGAATATGTAAGGGCGTAATCTTAGGAGAGCCTGATAATAATGCGACATGGGATGCACTTGATGCGGTGCTTGATAAGATATATCACTTTAAAAATGGTACAGGCCTTAAAGTAGCACGTGCTTTCATCGATTCTGGCGGTCACTACACATCAAAAGTGTATGAATATTGTGAGAAAAACTTTAGTAAGCAACGATTCGCGATTAAAGGTACGGCTGGAACACCTGGCATACCTTTAAATTATAAGATTGGTAAAGCTTCTGGAAGCAAAATTCCACTTGTAATGCTGGGTGTTGATGATGGAAAACAGCAGGTAATGAACAGATTGGCCATCGAAGAACCTGGTGCTAAGTACTTTCATTTTCCGTTGGATGAAGAATTATTAGGCACTAGAGGATACGACGAGCTATATTTCAAGGGAATTATCTCAGAACACAAGCAGAAAGTAAAACGTAAGGGCGTTATACATGAAATATGGGAGCCTACTGCAGGGGTTCGTAATGAACCATTGGATTTACGTGTATATAACCTAGCGTGTATGAATTCAATCCATCCTGATTGGGATAGATTGGCGGAAGTAGTAAAAGGTGGAGGACATTCTACTACAACAGTGACTACTCCCAAAAAGAAACAAATGCGGAAACGTATTCGCAGGGCTAGTAAAGCAGCAGATATTTAGGAGGATGTATGGCAACTAGTTATTCAAATAAGCCAAGGCTAATTGACGTACGGTTAGAGTGGTACGTCAAAGCTGAGGAAGCAATATTGACTGGCCAAAGCTATACTATCGGAAATCGGACTCTTACAAGGGCAAATTTAGCAGAAGTAAGAAAAATGATTGATGATTTGGTAGCAAGAGGCGCTAAATTACCAGGTATGGATACTGATAATGGGCGTGGAAACAGGTCAAAACGGGTAGTTTTTAGAGATTAGGAGAGCAAAATGGCGAGAAAAAACAAGAAATTTAGCGCTAAAATAAGCACTCCAAGGGCTAAAAATAGCGGATACAGTGAGGGCGGGGCCTCTCATAATAACAAATCTTTGAAGGGATATAACCCTAAAAAACTAGGTTATAAGGCCGATATCGGTGCGAATTTATCAACTTTACGTGATAGATCCGCAGATTTAGCCATTAATACGCCAGTCGGTACAGCTGCAATTAATACAAGCACTACTCATACAGTTGGTGCAGGCCTTAATGTATTCCCTAAACCTAAATTTCAAATCTTAGGAATCAGTGCAGAGGATGCTAGAGCATGGGCTCGCAAGGTTCGAGCTGAGTTCGACTTATGGGCAGAATCAAAAGGCTGTGATATTTACAGAAAAAACAATTTGTATGATATGCAAAGCATATCATATCAAGGATATCTCACAGATGGCGATAGTTTTGCGGTATTTAGACGTAAACCAAGTACACCAGATATGCCATATACATTACGACTTCAGTTAATTGAAGGGAATCGAGTAAGTAATCCACTTACCAGTTCCACATATGTTACAGGGGACCCAACTGGCGTTGAAGCGCTTAATCCGGATAACGGAAATCGCATATTGAATGGTGTGGAAATTGATACTGACGGCGCAATTGTAGCCTACTGGGTATCCAATCAAGTCCCTGGTGAGCCAATTACAAGCTTGTTGACTGCATGGGCAAGAGTCGAAGCGTACGGAAAGCGTACTAGTATTCCGAATGTACTACAAATTAGTAACGATACTAGACCTGAGCAATATAGAGGGGTACCTTATTTAGCGCCAGTTATTGAAACGCTAAAGCAAGTGTATCGATACACAAACGCAGAGCTTACATCTGCAATTATTAAATCGTATTTTGCATTATTCTTTACTGAAGCTGTTACTAACTCAGGATCATTAAACGATATATTGGCCGATAATGGCGTTGATGATCCAACAGAACCAGTAGTTGATGTATCAGAGTACAACTTAGGGCCTGGCACATTAAATGCCTTACCGAAAGGTGTGGATGTAAAGAGCGTGGATGCTTCCAATGCTCAGTCTACTTTTGAAGTATTTAGTACTCAACTCATCAAACAAGTAGGTGCTGCACTTAACCAGCCTTACGAAGTATTGATGAAGAACTTCAACTCCTCGTATTCTGCAAGCCGTGCAGCAATGTTGCAGGCTTGGGAAGAATATAAACTACGACGCAAGTGGTTCGCTCGTGACTTTTGCCAACCTATCTATGAGGTATGGTTAATGGAAGCAGTAGCTAATGGACGAATTGAAGCGCCGGGTTTCTTTGATGACCCATTGATTCGAAAAGCATGGTGCAATGCTGATTGGTTTGGGCCTACTATGTCAATCCTTGACCCTGTTAAGGATATGAATGGTAGTACACTTCGAGTTGAGAATGGAGTTTCCACTCGTGAACGCGAAGCTGCCGAAATGACAGGAACAGACCTTGAAGAAAATATTGCTCAACTTGCATTTGAGAAACAACTTATGGAGAAATATGGCATGGGGCTAGCTGATGCGGTAAATCCTTCGGTTGGCTCTAAATCTACAACGAAAGGAGGTGAAGAGGATGAATAAATTTTGGTCTGTTAAGAATTTTGTAAATCAAGATGGTACCGGTCAATCTGAATTGATTTTGTATGGTGATATTTCTGATACCTCTTGGTGGGGTGATGAAATTACACCTCGTGAATTTGCTAGTGATTTGGCTAGTTGTAATGGTAATGACTTAACAATGCGCATCAACTCTGGCGGTGGTGACGTGTTCGCAGCTCAAGCGATTCACAATATGATTAAAACTTACACAGGTAATGTAACAGCACATATTGATGGATTGTGCGCAAGCGCAGCTACAATTATTGCATGTGCTGCGGATAAGGTAATTATGCCAAGCAATGCTTTGTATATGATTCACAATCCATCCGTATATCTAGGTGATAGCTATGATGCGGACGGCTTAACTAAAATGGCAAACTATTTAGCAAGTGTTAAACAGACAATTGCAAACGTTTATTTGAGCCGTAGTGACGTTTTGACATCTGAACAGGTAAATACACTTATGGATGATGAAACGTGGCTCACAGCTGACGAGGCGAAGTCCTACGGCCTAATTGATGAAGTAGATACGGCGATTACGGACAAAGCTGTTATGAATAACGGAATGGTTATCGTAAACAAAGTATCTTGCAAATACTCGGCCAAAAATGAAGCCAAAATCAAACAATTTTTAACAAGTAAGGAGAAACCTATGACTGAAAACCAATTCATGGCAAGCTTAAAAGGTTTGCTCGGTATTTCTACAAATGAACCTGCAGAAAACGCAGCAGTAACAGCAGAACGCGAACGCGTTGAAGCATTAAATACGTTAAAAGGTGATAATGAAGTCGTCAATCGTTTAGTTGATGTAGCTGTTAAAGAAGGTAAAACAGTAAATGAAGTAACACCTTTCATCTCTGCCGTATCTGATATTCCTGCAAGTGATAACAAAGTAGTTGACCAAATTCGACAATTAGTTATTGATCAAATGGAATCTGGTGCGGATAAAGTGGCCCCTCAAGGTGCATCTACACCAGAAACCAATGATGCAGTAGCAAAAGCTAGTGCAATTGATGAAGTCGTAGCATTTGCGAATGCTAAGAAAGGCGGTAAATAATGGCATATTTCGAACAAGTAAATGGTGTCGCAGCTGATTACCTATTAGGTGGTGGCGGTGTACCTGTATTAACTCAAAATGTAAAAGTAGTAGCCGGTGATTATAAACGTGGCCAAGTTCTTGAAAACAACTCTGGTACATTCCAAAAAATCGCAAGTGGTAAGCCTGCGGGTATCGTAGTATCTGATACTACTGCAACTACTGACCACAATGTATTAACTGTATACATTTCCGGTCGCTTTAATCGTGAAGTATTGGTAGTTGACCAAGCTTACAAAATTAATGATCATGAAGCGGACTTCAAGGACGCTCACTTATTCTTAACTAGCATTAAATAGGGGGAACTATATAATGGCAATTGATTTCAAAGATACATTTTCCTTGATGCAAGCTGTGGAACGAATGAAAACTCCGGCAAGTTTCTTGCTTGATACTTTCTTCCCACAAGTTCCAGCAGTTGCAACTTCTAAAAAAATCGCAGTAGAAACTCGTAAACGTGGTCGCACATTAGCACCTTTCGTATCTCGTGGTGCATCTGGCGTTAATGTTAAACGTGCAGGATCTAAAATTGCTTTATACGAAGCACCTATGATGGGCCCTCGTACAGTTATTGACCCAGAACAACTTGATCAACGTGCATTTGCTGAAAACATTGTGTCTACAATGACACCTGCACAACGTGCCGCACAAATGCAAGCTGAAGATTTGTCTTACTTACAAGGCACAATTATTAATCGTAAAAATAAAATGGCAGCCGATTTGCTTACTACTGGTAAATGCAAAATCGAAGGCTATGCTGACGATGGTGAAACAGTTCAAGTTGATGAAATTGATTTCGAATTTGAACAAGACATTACACCTACTACTACTTGGGACCAAGCGGGTGCTGACATTTATGGCGACTTGAAAATGGCGTCCGAAAAAATTCAAGAAAACGCAGGTATCGTTCCAACTGTGTTAGTCGTTGGTAAAAACGTTGAAAAATACATTCTTGATAATGCATCCATCAACAAAATGTTAGCAATTCCTAATCGCGAAAACATGTCTATGTTCAGTTTTGCTCCTGAATACTTGTCTCCACAAGTTCGATATGTTGGCCGTATCATGTCTTTGAATATTGATGTGTACGCATACCTTGAAACATATCAAGATGATGAAGGTAAAGTAAAATCCTTTATTGGTGATGATGCAGCAGTATTAGGTGTTCCTGGCCGTGGCCGTCAACAACATGCAGCAGTAACATTGCTCAACGATGACAATCAATTCACAACATATGCAGGCATTTATGTACCTTACTACTATGCTAATAAGGCTACACAAGAATTAACATTGTCTGTATACTCCCGTTGCGTATTGATTCCTGAAACTATCGACGATTGGGCTACTATTAAGACTAAATAGGGGGTAACCTACTTATGAAAATCAGAGTATTAAAGGGTTATTTAGCACATGAAGGCGAGATGTATGGCAAAGGCGAAGTAGTCGACATCAAAAAGAAAACGGTTGCGTTGTCCTTGCTTGAATCTGATAAGTTTGAATCTGCTGAAGATGATCCTATCGAAGTACCGGAACCATTGGAAGTCGTTCCAGATGAACCAGAAGAAGAAATGGAATTACCTGAAGTTGATGCGGAAGTTACGGTGAAAAAATAATGCGATTTAGAGATTACCTAGAAAGCGATATTGACGATGTATTCCTTAATGAAGACGAATTCGCCGAAGGGCATAATCTAAATGGCACAGTAGCTAAAGCGATTATCCAATCGCCAACGGCGAGGGAGTCATTCTTGTCGAATGGCTCTCACGTATCAAATGACGGATTACACGGGGTGTCTGTATTTGTGCATTGCAAATTAAAGGACATCCCTGAAATTCCATCACAGGGAAACGTATTCCGATTAGATGATGATGTGTACATCGTTCAAAGTGCAACGGAAGAAGATGGGCTCGTGTCTATCGAACTTAGAGCAGAAGCTAGAGGCGGTGTTGACGGATGGTTGAGCTAGAACTTGATAAAAGTGCAGTGAAAACAATTGAAAAAGCACTGGAAACATTAAAAGAAGATAGAGTTCGACGTGTTTGCCAAGCCGCATCTAAGCGTGCTGCAACAACCGCAAGAAAAGCAGGTACGCAAGCACTATGTAATATCTACGCCATTAAAGGTGTATCGGTCGTAAAGTCTGGTGTATCTATTAATAAATTGAATAATGGCACAGAAATGCGTATCAAAGGTGGTTATACTAGCGCTCAAAAGTACTTTAAGATTAAATCGCTTAAACGAAAAGGTGTGTTTGTGTCTATTAAAAAAGGTACAGAAACAAAGGTACCAAATGGCTTTGTTAGTGCATCTGGTATATTCATGAAACGCCAAGGCAAGGACCGATACCCATTAAAAGGGATATATGGACCAGCCTTACCGCAAATGTTTGGTAATGAAACTGTTATGAATGCCATGCAAAAAGAAGGCATGGAAATGTATGAAAAGCGCCTATATCACGAATTAGAGCGTGCGTTAGGAGGTAACTAATGACACCATTAGATGTATCAGACGGCATTGCCGCCTATCTCATGGATGAGTTGCGCAAGCTAAATGAAACAAGTGATGTTGCCACGAGCCCTATTCGAGTATGGAGCGGGTTCTTACCAAGGGTGGATAAGAATGAAGATAAGCGCAAGTTATGTCCAGCCGTAGTAGTGCATCCGTATTCTGTTAGTGATGCGGATAGTTCGACGGTAGGTATTACTGTATTGGTAACTACTTATGACGAGGCCTTAACAAAAGGTCATGTCGGACTATATCACCTCTTAGAGGTAGTGCGTGAGCGGTTACTATCTGATAATCCAGTAGCACTTAAATATGAAATTAAGGAGAATACCGTTAATACAACAATTCCTGATGATCAACCATACCCTCAATGGGTTGGATATCTTGAATTTGAAGTGTACATTCCAGTTATTCGTAGAAATCTTAACAAGATATTTACGGATAATAAAGTAATTGAATAGGAGACAACGATGAACCCTGTTGTATATGTTGGGCCTTCGTTCCGCAGTAGCCGGTTAAATCAATTCATGGTATTTAGCGACGGTGCACCACTGCCGGAAGCGGAAGACCCTATTTTTATGCATTTATTCGTGCCTCTGGACGAACTCAACCAAGCAATGATTGATGTGAGAACACAAGGCACACAATTAAATGTATTCTATGTTAACGCATTGAAGAATTATAAAGGAGTGAAGTAAATGGCCTTTTATCATGGCGTCAAAACAAGTGAGCAAGCTACCTCTGTAATTGCTCCTGTCCAAACTACTGCCGGGCTTCCAATTGTGTTCGGTACTGCACCTGTACACCTTACAGAAGACCCTAGCGCAGTAATTAATAAGCCAATCATCTGTTATAGCTGGGAAGAAGCTGTTCAACAACTTGGCTATTCTGAAGATTGGACACATTTCACATTGTGTGAAGCAATGTACGCACAATTCAAATTGTATGGCGTAGCTCCAATCGTATTTGTTAACGTATTGGATCCTGCTAAACATAAGAAATCCACTACAACAACTGCTACATTGACAGAAAAGAAATGCATTGTAAAAGCTGCAGTATTGCTTAACACATTGCAAGTATCTAGTGGCGGTCAAACAGGTGTGGCCAACACAGATTACACGGCGGCATTTGATGACAAAAATCAATTAATCATCTCTGTTATCAAAGGTGGTAAGTTCGATTCCGCAAGTACATTGGACCTCACATACGATGAACTCGATGTAGAAAACTTCGATTATAAAAACGTAATCGGCGGTGTAGATAGTAATGAAAAAGCAACAGGCTTTGAATTGATTGATACAATCTATCATCATTTCGGTATTGTACCTGGTCTTATTGCTGCACCTGGATTCTCTCAACATCCTACAGTCGCTTCCGTGATGAAAGCAAAATCTCGTGTTATCAATAATTTGTTTGGTGCGACTACTTTAGTTGATATCGATACTACACAAGTTGTTAAATATACAGATGCCTACGAATGGAAGAAAGGTAACAGTTATACAGGTGAATCTGAAGTTGTATGTTGGCCGATGGTTCGCAATGGCGATTATATGTTCCATATGTCTACGCACATCATGGGCATTATTGGCAAATGTGATGCATCCAATAGCGATATTCCTACGTTATCCCCTTCCAATAAGTCTATGAATATAACAGGCTTGTGCTTAGCTAATGGTAAGGAAGTAATGCTTACGCATTCGCAAGCAAACTTATTGAACTCTCAAGGTATTATGACGGCCGTTAATATCAATGGTTGGGTATCTTGGGGTAACTATACAGGTGCATATCCTGGCACAACTGATGTTAAGGATACATTCATTTGTGTACGCCGGTTCAATGATTGGGATGACCAAACATTCATCTTAACCTATTGGCAAAAAGTGGATATGCCTATCTTGCCTCGTAATATCAAGACAATTCTTGATAGTGAAACAATCCGTCTTAACGGTCTTACTTCTCGTGGCTTTATCTTGGGCGGTCGTATTGAATTCAAAGAAGCAGAAAACCCTACAACAGATTTGTTGAATGGTATTATTCGCTTCCATAAATACCGTACACCTCCAATTCCAGCGCAAGAAATTGAAAGCATTTCTGAATACGATGTTTCTTATTTCAAAACGCTATTTCAAACAGTATAGAAAGGGGTAATTAATCATGGCATCTATCAATCAAGTGCCGGAAGTACTTAATGACTTCCGTGTATACGAAGAAGGCTCTGACAACTGTTTAGGTGTTGCCAAAGTGGAATTACCTAGTGAATCTGTAATGACTCAAACTGTAAAAGGTGTGGGCATTGCAGGTGAAGTAGAAGCGCCAGTTATTGGACACTACTCCTCTATGGAAACAAAACTTACTTGGAACACTCCAACAGAAACTACACACCGCCTTACAGGTGGTCGTGGCGTACGCTTAGAAGTACGTGGTGCTATCCAATGTTGGGATAGTGGCAAAGATAAATATGTAATCGTGCCTACACGTGCTGTTATTCGTGGCCGTGCTAAATCTAAAGAAAATGGCACATATGAATCTGGCAATACTATCGATGCAACGAACACAATCGAAACTACATACTTGAAACTCGAACAAGATGGCAAGGTAGTTCGTGAAATCGATAAATACGCCTATAAAGATTCTATTTCTGATGGCACCGACTTCCTTGGCGATGTTCGTGCTGCACTCGGTATTTAGTCTGTAGAAAGGACGATCACTAATGAGTAAACATAACACTATGAACGAAACACATGAACAAACAGGTATTGAATTAGTAAAAGCTGGTCATTCCTTACAATTTGAAGGCATCAGCGGGTACACATTAATTAAATGCGAAAAGTCCGCTAAGGGTGAAGATAAAACTATTACAGTTCCGGCATTATCCATGACGTATCAAGCACATGTAGCAGCTGCTGTATGCGGATGTAAAGTGGATGATATTTATAGTCTCCCGGCTGCCGATTTCACTAGAGTGTGCTTAGAGGTACAGAATTTTTTGCTCAATTCCGAAAAATAACAGACCTAGAACGGTATTTTACTGAGTGTGCAATTACGTGTAGTAAATACACTAGCACACCGATGGACTACTTCATTAGAGAGCTAGACGTGGATGAGTTCATAGTCCACGTTCGGCTCATTAGTGATAGTATCGAGCGCGAGAATAAAACAATGAAAGGGAGAAAATAATGGCCAATAAAGTCTTAGAAATGGCGATTGCCATTAAAGGTAAACTCGATGGCGGGTTATCTTCCTCCGTATCAAAAGCATCTCAGGAACTCAATAAATTATCTAATGTAATCAAAGATCAACAGGCGCAATATAGAAAACTACAAGCTATATCGCAAAAGACTGGTAATGTTAGCGATAGGAACGCAGCAATTGCAGCTGAGCAAAAGCTGAATTCTATGTTACAACGGCAAGCCCGGTTACGGTCTAATATCGCAAGTCAGACGGCGCATCAAAATGCAATCAGTAAAATGGGTGGTGCAAGTCCTTTAGCAGGTGCTGCATCAGCTGCGCAAGGTGCTAGTGCTGCGGTAAGTGGTATTACAGGAAAGCTTGCAAGTTTCGCTATGGTTGCCGCCGGTGGGTTTGGTATTGGTGCCATTATAGATAATGTAGTAAATGCTGGCGAAGCACTTTATCAATTGTCTAATAAATTACATATGACAACCGCTGAAACGGCACAATTTAAGAAGATTATGACATTAAGTGGTGTTGATGTAGAAGCGGCCGCAAAGTCTTTCGCTAAAATGGATAAGACTTTGGCTGGTGGCGGTAAAAGTGCTGAAGCTTTGCAAGGATATCTCAGTCAATTTGGTGTATCCTTAACCGATGCCAATGGCAAGTTATTGCCTATGAATCAACAGTTGGATGCAATGGCTAAAGGTTACCAAAATGCGGTAGCACAAGGCCGGGGACAAGAATTCATGCTTGAAACGCTAGGTGCAAAAGGCATGGAGCTTACTAAAGTATTTGAGAACTATGCAGATGCACAAGCGGCCGCATCACAAATCAAAGGCGTCGGAATAGATCCTAAATCACTCCATGAAATATGGCTACAAATGAACATCTTGAAAGCGGAAGCTACGCAAGTTGCATTAGGGTTGGCACAAGCCTTTATACCGATTGCTCAGCAAATATTACCGGCACTAATACCGGTATTGCAAGCTGTTGTAACCTTCATGAAGGATAATAAGGAAGCTATTGCCGCCGTAGTCACTAATGGATTGAAATTAGCCTTACTGTATGGTACGGCTACAAAACTAGCATCAGGTATTACTACAATTACCACGGCATTTAAAGGTGTAGAAACGGCAACGGGTGCATTTAAAGCAGCGGGTGCATTAATAGGTGGTCCATGGGTAATCGCTATCATGGCGATTATTGCGGTGATATACCTATTAGTAACTAATTGGGATACTATCTGTGCCACGTTAACATCTGTTTGGGATAGTGTATGTTCTGGATTGAGTTCAATATGGGATAGCGTATGTTCTGCTTTAAGTTCCGCATGGAGCGCCATTATATCCGGTATTATGGCTGTAATTAATGGGTTCTTATCATTAGGCCTTAGCGCATTTAATGCATTGAAAGTGGCAATAATTGCTTATGTAAATCTATGGTTAAACCTACCAACATATATTGGTATGGCCGTAGGATTCATAATAGGCATTATTTTGCGATTGCCAGAGATTGCGGTACAAGTTGGTACTGCTGTTATATCTGCCGTTGTATCGTTCGCGACAGAGTGTTATAACTTCGCAGTAACTACTTTTAGTGCTATGGTCGATGATATTTATAACTTTTTAATCAATTTGCCTATGTACATGATCACTTTAGGCGCTGAATTCGTAGCGGCAGTTATCTCGTTTGCTTCTGAAGCGTATGCTACGGCTACCTCTTGGATTAGTAATTTAGTTAATGGTGTTATTGATTTCCTTGTAAAATTACCTAGTGCCTGCGCCGAAGCCGGAGTGGCGTTTGTAGCGGCTGCAGAGCAATGGGCGAGTGATGCCTATAATGCTGTGTTAAACTGGATAAGTCAAATTCCGAGTGCTGTATCTAATGCAATCGCAGGAGCATGGGAGAGTATTAAGGCTCAATTTAGTGGCGGTTTCACAGTTGGTGTTTCCGCAGCTGGAGAGGTTGGTAAGAGAGCAAACGGCGGTGTTATTACATCCCCAGAATTATCATGGATAGGGGAAGCTGGTTATCCAGAAGTTGTAGTTCCTATTGATGGTAGTGCTAATGCTATGAATTTATGGCAAACGGCCGGACGAATGTTAGGTGTGAGTGGTGCGCAGTCAGCTGTAGTGCCTACTGTATCATTAGCACCTAGCGTACCTGTGACATCCTCATCTAGTAATAGTGGGGCGCCTGTACAGATTACATTTGCACCAGTTATTAATGCTGGTAATGGTTCAACTGATGATATTATGTCGGCATTGGACGCTAAAATGCGTGAATTTGAACAAATGATGCGTAGCTATACCGCCGGACAACGGAGGTTAAGTTATGACTAGTTATACAACAATACAAGGGGATATGTGGGATTTAATCGCTTATAAGGTGTATGGCAACGAACGATACATTAATCTATTGTTAGAAGCAAACCAAAAACATCGTAATACGGCGATATTTTCCGCTGGTGTTGTGTTAACATGCCCAGATGTTCCTGCTGATTCCTTGCCTGAATTCTTACCACCATGGAGGCGATAGTATATGAGCTTACAAAAGAGCCTAGCTAAGGTCCAGAAATGGAAGAAAGATTTAACGCCACAAACGAAGTTAGCACGGCGGGCATGGTGTACGATTGGTTACCAACATTGGGGGAGTAAGGAGTCAAAGGACATCACCGACGATATTAGTAAATACCTTCTTGATGTAACTTTCACAGATAACCTTTCAGGAACTGTAGATGACGTGGCTATCTCACTAGAAGATAGGGGCCGTCTATGGGTCGGCGATTGGTACCCTGTGAAAGGGTCATTACTAGAAGTGGCAATTAATACCGTAGCATGGGAGAAATTAGGGGATGAACAATTTACGTTGCCAATCGGCAAATTTGAAATTGATGAATTCGAGGGCAGTAGCCTTCCTGATGTAGTTAAAATCAAAGGTGTCGCTATTATCGGTAGTACTGACTTGCGGGAGAAAAAGAAAGACAAATCGTGGAAAACTACAACGCTTAAAGCGATTGCTACCGAGAAAGCAAAAGATAATAAATTAAAGCTAGTATGGGATGCGGATTTTGACCCACCGTTAAAAGATGCATCACAAAGTGCTGAATCAGACCTCGCAT
Organism: Veillonella parvula; assembly: GCF_032472435.1. GTDB lineage: Bacteria > Bacillota > Negativicutes > Veillonellales > Veillonellaceae > Veillonella > Veillonella parvula_N. Next base: position 99,663 of record NZ_JAWEGM010000002.1, on the reverse strand, counting down.
TCTTGCAGAAACTATGCAATGATGCGGGGTTTTCTCTTAAGGTATCCACTGAACAGTTGATTATATTCGATGATTACAAATACGAAAACGTGAAGCCTAAAGTTATAATTCGTAGACCAGGTGGCCAATATCAACCTGTACAGACGAAGGAAGGCGAGCAACCGCCTTTGATTATTACTAGAGCCTTATCTTATTCGTACAAAAGTAAAACTCGTGAAGTATATCGAGCATGCCATGTGAAATATACAGATAAGGATAAGAAATCCGTTATCGAGGATACATTCGAAGATCCTGACCGTAAGGGTCACACGTACCTTGCTGTATTAGAGGTTAATGAACAGGTTAAAGATAAGGCTGAGGCAAAGAGATTGGCTAAAAAGAAGCTAAGAGAAGCCAATAAAGAAGCCGATACAATGTCTTTTAGTTTTCCTGGCAATCCTCTTATTATGGCATCGGTTACGGTTAATCTCGAAGGATTTGGGGTGTTCGATGGTAATTATTTAATTACTAAAGCAACGCATACATTAGGGGCCAATTATTCAACGTCGATTGATGTAAGGAGGTGTTTAAATGGCTACTGACATATTATCCACATTAGTGGATATGATATTTATTGGAAATGTTTCAAGTACAATTCCTGAAGAAGGTAAAGCCGTTGTTACACGCCTAGATAGAGAAGGTGTTGTAACGGCGCCATTATCTGTCATTAATCGAGGTGCAGCACATGATAAGGACTATTGGATGCCGGCTATTGATGACCAGGTATTGTGCATTATGTTGCCTAATCGGTCCGGACGTGGGTTTTCCGATGGATTCATTATTGGCACATTCTTTAGTAGTGCGGATCCGACTCCAGGCGGTGCGGATAATGGTAAACGTGTGCTTACTGTTCCTGGAGATATGACTCTTAATGTTGGAGGTACTTTATCAATTAATTCAAGCGGTGGGGATGTAGTGGTCAATGGTATTTCCTTAGTTCATCATGTGCATGGCGGTGTAGTGTCTGGTGGTTCTACAACATCAGGACCAGAATAGGAGGTATAGATGTATATCGGTTATTTGGCGGATATAGTATTTTATACCGCATTAGATAATGTTCTTACTGTATCGGATGTAACGCGTTCAGGTAGTGCTCGATGGGAAAAGCACAATTTGATGTTAGAAAAGCCTGTCAAACAATTTAGCGGACCTGATGTGGAACAAATTACATGTAAGATTCTTATTTCTGCATCACTTGGACAATCTCCAGATAGTACTGTTAAGAAATTGCGAAATTATCGCGATATGGGGGCTGTATTACCGTTTATTATCGGTGGTAAACCTGTTAGTCAAAACTACTTTGTCATCATGTCTATGAGCGAGGATAGCTTATTCACGGATGCATACGGTAAGACTCAATCTATTGAGGTTTCTCTAACTCTTGAGGAATATTCGGATAATAATACAGTAGAAGAAAAGTCCATGCTAAATCAATATGGTCAGAAGTTCAATAAAGTTAATACGATATTGAGGAGGTTCTAGCCATGTCAGCAACGTATGAAATTAAACCAGTAACTGACAATAGGATATCGCTAGCACCTGAAAGTGAAGTCGCTGAGATTTTGCAGAATGTGCAAACGATTATTTCTACTGTTCGTGGTAGCGTGCCACTAGATAGGGAGTTTGGTATTGATGGTCGCATTATTGATATGCCTATCCATCAGGCGCAAGCTCATCTATCTAACGACATATTCCAACAAATTAAACGGTATGAACCACGTGCCAAAATTAGTGATATATCATTTACCGCCACACAAAATGGGGCGTTGATTCCGAAAGTGATGGTGACTGTATGAGATTATCTGATTTACCTAATGTTGAGTTTTTTAACACAGATAAAGAACACGTTCAACAGAAGGTATTTGATATTTACACAACAATAACAGGGCGAACCTTGGGAGAGGGCGATCCTGTTACTTTATTTTTAAATGTAATTTCGGAAATTATTATCCGATTATTGAACGATGCAAATTATGCAGCTAAACAAAATCTATTAGCCTATGCAGAAGGCGATAACTTGGACCATGTTGGAGCTGTTCCTGCTGCTGTTGAGCGATTAAAGGCAACGAAAGCGACTACAACAATTCAAGCAACATTGTCAGCAGTGCGCACGAACTCTGTCATTATTCCAAAGTGGACTAGAATATCAACTGGAAGTGGCGAATATTTTGCTACTGTTGAGGATTTGGTTATTCTACCAGGTCAACTTAATGGATCCGTAAAAGCAGAAGCACAAATTGCCGGGGCGCGAGGCAATGGGTTTAAGCCGGGCGAGATAAGTACAATTATTGATCCTATAGCTTATGTGGATACGATGCGTAATATAACTCTATCTGAAGGTGGTTCTGATACAGAGGACGACGAATCGTATCGCGAACGTATTCATGAGGCTCCAGAATCGTTCTCTGTGGCAGGCCCTGAAGGGGCGTATGAGTATTTTACAAAGTCCGCGTCGCACCTTGTGGCAGATGTAGGCGTATCTTCTCCACGTCCAGGTGAGGTTAATATTTATCCCTTATTAGCAGGAGGTGGACTTCCTGGGCAAGAATTGCTCACGACTATTACGGATTATTTATCTGATAAGAAACGTAGGCCTCTGACTGATAAGCTAACTGTATTAGCACCTACTACTACGCAATATAACATCGACGCTAAGTATTACATTGAAAAAGGCGCCGATGCAACGGTGGTAAAAGCTAAGGCAGATAAAGCAGTTAATGACTATGTTATATGGCAAAAGTCAAAATTGGGCCGTGATATAGTACCCAGTCGATTGGTTCAAATGCTCATGGATGTATCCGGAATTAAACGCGTTGAAGTAACGGCACCTATATTTACCCCGATTGCAGAACAAAGCGGCGTGGCAGTAGCCAATACAATCGCTGTAGCGCTCGCAGGAAGTGAGGAAGAATGATACTTGATAGCAAGTATACTAGTGCGGAGCATCTTCCGTCCTCAATCGATAGGGAACCAGTTAAGTCCCTTGCTAAAACGTGGGATGATATGCTGGCCGAATTTATGAATACGAATACTCTGCTATTATGGTCGTCTATTGATACTGAACCAGAGAGTGTAATTGATCATTTAGCGTATCAATTACACGTGGATGACTATGATAGTGGGTTACCGATAGAGACTAAACGTGAAATGGTGAAGAACTCAATTGATATTCACCGCCATAAGGGCACGCCGTATGCTGTTGAAAAGGCCGTACAGACTATATATTCTGATTCAAAAACCGAAGAATGGTTTGAATATGGCGGGAAACCGTACTATTTCAAGGTTACGCTAATCACAGCCCCATTAAGAGGCGAAACAGATATAGCTAAGCTTGTACGTGCTATTAATGCGGCTAAAAATGTACGGTCCTGGCTAGATGGTATTGAATTCATTCGACGAATTAACTTCAATAAGTATTTTGCCGGATGGTGCGGTGTATCTAGGAAAGTGAATATCAAGTGTGATTTCACGAATGCATGGCGCATTAATTTGAATACCCATGTAACGTCTTACACCGTTGAATCTAAGAAAACGAAGATTAATGTAGCGCTAGATAATAGCGTTAGATAGGAGGAATATATGGCAGAATGGTCAAATGCAACCATGACTGATGTTGGCGCGAATTTGCAAGCGAAGGTGAATGCAGGCAAAACTAAGCTGACATTCACTAAAATCAAAGTAGGTAGTGGTGTTAATTCAACGAATCCATTGGCATTAACTGATGTAATCTCCTCTAAGTGGGAAACTACTAATTTTGTAGTTAAGCTAGAAGGTAAAATTGTAAGTGTTGATACAGTTATAACTAATACTGGTATACATGAAGCTTTCCGAATGTCTGAAATTGGGTTATTTGCACAAGATCCTGATAAAGGCGAAATATTGTATGCATACCTTACGGACCCTGAACCGGACAGAATGCCGGCAGAAAGTGGATCGGTAGTTGTATCTCAAGAATTAACAATCGGAATGGTATTTAGTAATACAGGAAATGTATCGCTAACTGTTAATATGGGTGCGTTGGTAACACGTGAGCAGTTAACAGAAGCAGTTAAACAACATAACACAGATATTTCATCTCATCCAGCGATTACAGCTATGATTGCCAAAATCCTCGGTGCAACTAACTGGCAAGAAAATCCAGTTGCTACATTGAAGGATATAAAAAATCTTATCGGGCAAGGTGCTATCGTGGCATCTAAACTCGATGCCAATGCTGGTTTCGTAAAATTTGCGAATGGTTTCACTATCCAGTGGGGATTAACTTGGTTTGATTCCAATAAATACTATAAAGATATTTCGCTGCCGATTAGCAGCACTGTACTAATTGCCTTAGCCACTGATGACTCTGTTAGTGTTGCTACTTCTGGATCAGAATGTTTTATTACTTGGAACAGTGGGTTTTCTCAAGCTAATAGAAACACCATCCGATTCTTAACCAACAGAGTGGACACAGGTAGTTTTGTTTGGATGGTCGTAGGGAAGGCTTAATATCCAAAGGTGTCGGTGATCAGATTATGTTCATTATCCTAGGAAATTAGATTATTCCTAGTGCGAACCAGTAATAAGAAGCAGCATATCTATCACTTGCCGAAAATACGGCCTTAGTTGCGTTGCTCTCTGACACGGAGTTAGCGAAATACCTAGGCGTGTCAGAGCCTGACCAGTACGCATCTATAGCGTTCGCCATGAATAAAGTTGTAAATTTGATAGGAAATCGTACCTCTGTCTTAGTTACGTTATCTTGACCACCCACTCCCCACTGGGGAGTTATTTTAATAATTCTATGGCTTTTCGTAGCTCACGAATAGTCTTATGTGTGTATACCCTGGTGGTAATATCGCCTTGTTTGTGGCCTAGTAAAGAACGTAATGTGTTGGGCGGTGCTACCGAGTCAAGTAAACTTGCAAATGTATGACGAGTATCGTGGATAGTATGCTTACAATTTAACTGTTTCATAATATCCTTGAAATTCTTATGGAATGTTGTGTAACTGATGGTGAATAGATATGCTTCGGTGCTGGTGTATACTTGCTCTATTAGTGGCATGATGCGGTGATGTATAGGAATGATACGGCCTTCACCGGCTTTCGTTTTAGCGTGTCTTACGATGAGGTATGACGATCGCCTATGGATGTCTTGCTTACGTAAATTAAGAAGCTCACCTATGCGGAGACCGGTGTATAGCAGTATTAAAATCATATGAGAGTAAGAAGTATCTACTTCCCATAATTTGTTAATTTGTTGGCGAGTGAATACTCTTCTCCTAATCGTTGGTATATTAGGGCCTAAGGTTAAGTGTATGACGTAATTAGTGATAGGGTAATCCTTGATGATTGCGTAATTAAATAATTGATTAAGTAACGTGCGGACTTTCTTACATGATGAGTAGGAAAGTCCTTTTACGTGCATGGAATTAATCACATTCTGAAGGTGCTGAAAATGAATATCCGTGATAGGCATATCCGCTATGTTGGATATGTGTTTAAAAGCAATATGGTAAGACTTAACGACACTCTTAGTAATAGCTTGTGAGTGAATAGGCAACCACTCGTTAAATAGTTGCCTTAATGTAATGGTATTGCGTTGTCTACGTTTTAGTATAACGGCGTAACGGCGCATAATTTCACCTCCGAAAGGATGCTACTATGAATCAATATGTATTTATTTTAAATGACAAAGGGGAGCGTATTACATCCCTGTGTGATAACACGTTGAGCCGTGATGATATTATGGCGCAAGCTGAACACGATTATCCAAATGCACAATATGTGTATTCTGCAGATGGTGACAGTATGCTAGATGAATTTATGAGCGGTAAATTGTATGTAAACGGAAAATTTATTGAGCCTGATCCGTATGTTCCTACAAAGGAAGATAAGATTAACGCTATAAAAGCTGAATATGAACCCCGCTTCAAAACGCTAGAAGAAGCGCAACGTAGATTGCTACTTATGGGAAAACCTACTAATGCAATTAGCACTCAATATATCAAGTTGAATAACGAAATGGTCGCACGAATTAAGGAGGTGCAATAATATGCCTAAATATATCGGTGATAGCAAAGTTCCTGTTATGGAATTCTGTGAGTACTGCTGGGAAGTACTCAACGATGACGGTACATGTCCAACAGAAGGATGCGTGCACAATGATTTAATGGCTTTAGATGAAGAATCATAAGGGCATGGGGGAGTGAATGGATATTCTTAATGATATTTTAATCATGCTCATCAGTGGTATATCGCATGAACATATAGTCAGTATGGGGGTAGTGATTATTTTAACCACTACATTGTTATTTGTGGACACAATACAGCGGATTGCTGCAGAAGTGTTGCGGTATAACAAAGATAATCACAGGCCTAATAATCCTATTACACTACTAACAACATTGACCTGGTATGGATGGGGAAAAGGTAGGTATATCGATGAAACTACCGGTGAACGGCGTAGATATTTAATGAGTGAGCGCCTTAGAGGTGATCTATTAAAGAAACTATGCATACAATATCCGGCATGGATGATACTATCCATTGTATTTATTTCATTACCTGATATCCCAATACCAAACACCAATCTATTCTTAGACCATATATTCTCTTATGCATTTATGCTGATACCATTCTTCGCTGAGTGTTGGTCTATTATTGAAAACCTACGTGAAATGGTTGAAGATGACCTAATTGATATAGGAAAAATATTTCAATATACGATTGAAATCATAAAGGCATGGAGGGGTAATGGATAAGCTAGCGATTATTAACCGCATTAAGCGGTCATATAAGTCCATTCGAATAGCTGGCATACGGCCAACAGGTGTATTAGCAACGAGGGCATTGGTCCTCGTCATGCTAGTACCGATGATATTAGTCGTTGCCCAGTATGTGCTATCGACGATTAAGGGGTATGTATCCCCTGAAGCGAATCAGCTTATCGATAAGGGTATTCTTATAATTGACCATATATTCGTACCATCAGTGCTTATGACCATTGTTGGATTGTGTGGCATGTTCATCGATAAGAACCATAACGGGATTCCAGATAAGCTTGAGGAACCAAATACATTGCCTATGAACAGACCTGGCATACAACAATTAGAGGATGATATTAACCATGACGAGAGGGGGAAATAAATGTTTAGACAAATTACAATGGACGAGTTAAAAGACCTAGCGCTAGATGCCTATGGCCAAATTGAAAAGGCGTACTATCATTGGACAGGGGTAAAAGGTGGTAAGCACTTCACAGATTACCATATCAACATCGACCGAGCAGGTACAATGTGGACCGATATAGAGGCCTTAACCGATTATAAGGAACACACCTATATGCGCAATAGTAACGCTGTAGGCATTGCCATTGAAGCGTGTTGGGATGCAGTCAGTGAAAATAACCTAGGTAGTGAACCACCAACAAAAGAACAGTTGGCCACTATGACACAAATTATGGCGGTGCTTACTATTAATGCAGGTGTGCCACTTGACCTACAACATCAGATGACGCACGCCGAAGCAGCAGATAATCGGGACGGATTGGACCTCTATTATTTAGATCCGACGGGCTATCCAAATAATACGTACGGCCCAGACTCCAACGTTGACCGATGGGACCTCTTGGTGTGCCATGAGGGCGACGAACGATGGAGTGGTGGTGACTGGTTACGTGGCACCGCTCGATGGTGGGGTGCTCAGTGGGGTAGTACAATTTAGGAAGGAGTTACCATGTATGAAACTATCAAGAACAAAGTTATATCTGCGTTTACTCTTAAGCGTGTTATTTGTGGTGTGCTTAGCATTATTTCCATCTATTTCGCATGCAGCCTCATCGGAGGGTACCTCGACACAAGAGCCGACTATCAGCGTACCCGTGAGCAGTTGGAACGAACTCAAAGGGCGCTTGATGAAAGCAGAAAACTCAATCAACAACTCCGAGAAAGCATTGCAGCAAGCCAACAGCTTAACCGCAACGCAGGGAACAGCATTAACAGAATTGAAGATTATCAACGAAGAACGGACGAAGGAATTGAACGCGCTCAAAGCAATCAACGAGAAACAGGGGCAAGAATTAACGAAAGCCTCCAATCTCTTGACAACGCAAGAAGCGAAATTGAACGAAGCCTCGACCTCATTAGAAGAATTGACAGAACAAATCAAACGCAACAAACGAACCGAACAGCGCCTTAAACGGCAACGTGACACATGGGCCGTGGTAAGCGGTGTATTTGGATTGGCAGGTGCAATTCGTCGATGACTGAGAGGTGATCCATACATCTCCTGAGCATGAGCAGGTGGACTCATGGATTGACTATATAAAAGACCTTACCAGGATATAACTTGGTAAGGTCTTTTTTTTATATTTAATTTATTGCATACAATCTAAAAATATGGTGTAATTAGGGTAATAATAGGAGGTGGGAGTAATGCTGAAAATTCTTAATTGTAATCCACATTTTATGAGGGACCCAGTGCCCGTGTCGAACTATGCTGAAGCGTGGGACGTAATATGTTCCATGCAAAGGGAATTAGGTCAAGGGATACTTGCTGTTGACAGAGAGGCTTGGGAAGTTTTGGGATTAGCTGAGCATTTCCCTGAATTTGTTTGGAAAGAAAATGTAAAGGCGGTATACATTAATAGTGATAAATCGTTACTGATTCCTGCCCCAAGGAGATATTGTAGATCTAATGTTTTGAAGCTTATCAAATTCTTTGGACTCCACTATTCTATCCGAGAAATATAAATGTATATATGACATCATTTTGACATCATGTATTTATAAGTTTTGTGTGTGAACTTTAAATGCCACGCCATCTTGAGGGGGTGGTGAGCTAACGCTCGTGCGGGTTCAAGTCCCGCCAACCGCACCAGCGCAAAAGGACTTACAGTTTTCTGTAGGTCCTTTTTTTATACCCGTATTGGCATACTTTCATATTATGTGTACAATCATAGTAATTAGTAATATACATTTATGTGTGTAGTTTTCAGTATGAGAGAAGATTATGGTTTTTAATTATGGTGAGACGTTGCGTATTCGAAGGGATCTATATACGATTTTAGGCAAGATACGCTATATTGACACTCATGGAAAAATTGGGTATGAGTATAAGTTAGTTAAACATAAGAATAATGCAGAGTTTTGGCTCAGTTGGGATAAGAAGCGAGATGCGTACCAGTTTTCCAAGTTGTGTGGAAAAGCACTACCAGCCGATATGAAACTCGTAGATAGCGGTTATGAGATGGTAACGGGCACTTGGGGTGAGGTAGACGTAGGTACTACTGATACTGCTAAATATAAAGAGTATGAAAATGCTGATGGTACTGCTACGTTTTCTGTTCAAGAGTGGGCTTTTGAAACGGAATATTCAAAAGGCTTTTACATTAATAAAGAATACGTATCTGTCGAAAAGGATTCAGAGGTAACCGAGTCTATTCTAGATAAAATGGATACGATTAAGAAGCTAAAGTTCATAGGACCAATCGGTTGGATTTTGGGGAACTTACTACTTTATATGCCAATCTTTGATATAAAAATATTGAATGATGTACGGGATGTACTTACATGGCCTTATATAGTAGCTGGGAGTATAGTCCTTGGTATCATTGTGGTTTGTGCTTTCATTATTTCCAGAACTATGCGTTGATGAAAACACATCGGTTATATAGGAGTCCCTTTCGTGGGGTAAATAAAAGGTCGTAACATGTATTAATACATATTACGACCTTTTTACTATAGGATTTATTTGTTAGGGGTTAGCTATTAGCTTCAGCTGGTTGAAGTTGTTCAAGTTCAGCTTCTTTAGCATCTAATTCTTTGGCGCCAAAATGAGCCAATACACAGAATGTTATACAAAGAACACATGCTACTAATAAAAGATAAAAACCTGCATTCCAACCAAATTTATCTGCTAAAACACCAAATAGTGTTGTACCTAAGTTTGCACCAACAATGTAACTCATGAATCCACGAAGACCAACAGCAGAACCTACTGCAAATGGTGGTACAATATCCATAGTTTGTACTGAAGCTAAGAATTGAGGAATGTAGATTAAACAACCTACAATAGCAGCGAAGAAAGTAACCCATAAGAGAGACTCGCTTTGCCAATAACCAAATATACAGAAGAAGATAATGCTTATAGCAATGATTGCAGGTGGCATGCGATAACCTTTAAAGAATTTATCGGAAATATAACCAGCAAAAATAGTAGAAGGAATAGCCGCCCATTCAAAGAATAAAAAAGCAACAGACATTTCTGCTTTGGAGAAACCTTTTACTTGTAATAAATAAATTGGAAGCCAAGTAAGCATACCAAAGCGAATCATGTAAACGAAGGTATCAACTAATGATACATACCAAGCGTTTTTATTTTTCAATACGTATTTTACAAAGATTTCTCTTGTGCTCATATGCGGTGCTTCAGAACTTCTGTGCGCTTTATGAGCTGTGTCGGCAATGATTTCACTTGTTGGCGGTAAGCCTTCACGTTCAGGGCTTTCTTTGATTAAGAAAGAAATGGCAATTGCTATGATAACTGCAATAAGCGCTGGTACACCATAACTCCCTAATTGCCAGTGATCTGTAGTAGTGAAATATAATGAGGCGGCTACGATTGGTGCTACGATACCACCACCGAGATTGTGTGAAATATTCCAGATAGCTCCATAACGGCCACGTTCCTGTTTTGGGTACCATTTAGCTAAGGTGATAAAGGATGGTCCTACACCAAATCCTTGGAAAAAGCCATTTAGTACTACTAAAACTAAGAAGAAGGCGAGACTATCGGCAAAGCTCATAAAGATATTGATAATTGCACAGCAAATGAGACCGAAAGCCATAAACTTGGCAGGACTTGCTTTGTCCGCAAGACTACTCATAAAGCCTTTACTTAAACCATAAGCGATAAGCATACCACTAGATAGCAAACCAATTTCTGTTTTGCTCATATGGAGGATATCTGATAAAAAGTGTGTTGATAAGGCAAAGTTATTACGAACAATATAGTACGCAGCATAACCTATAAAAATACCAATTAATGATTGCAATCTATATTTATAATATAGATTCATAATCATGCTATCTGGAACTGATGATTTTGCCTCTTTAGGTTGTAGAAATGAAAACATAGTTATTACCTTTCTTTCTTAATAGCTAAATCCTATTGCATTGTTAATACTACCATTTCTATAGAATTCATGTAAATGATTTATGAGATAAAAATATTAATTTACAATTTAAATTGCTTATTATTAGCTGAAAATGTGTATAGAAAATATTTGAATTATAGACAAGTACTTCTTAATATATTAGATTAAATATATTGGGAGGTTATTATCTATGAAATATTTACGCCGTGAACTTAATCAAGTAGAAAAAGAATATGTAAAACAATTTGGTGAAGATTCTTTAAATCGTGTCATCCTTCATGATCCTGATACAAAGGATAAACAAGATGTGCAAGATACTATTGATATTCTAAAAGAAGCAATTGCGAAAAATAAACCTCTAGAACAGGTTCCAGAGAATATGTGGAAGCTTATTGAGTTTTAATGTATATGACTAATTATATGAGATGTATAGCCAGTTTTTAATATAATTATTTGATGGAGACTTGAATGAATTTAAAAGGAATTGTACTAGTTGCGACAGCATTGTTTGCTAATATAGGAATAATAAATGCTGAGCAGATATCCATCTCATCTGTATCAACGCTATTAGGCGCAAAAACTACTCAACTTGATAGAGTACAACCTCAAGAAGTTATGCCTTATTTGGAAAGTAAAGTTACGGGTGAAACAGAATTATCTTATGCTGTTATGTCTGTTGCTAAAAAAACATTTAATGAACAAATGTTGCTAAATCGAGAGGTAGAATCACGTATGCACGCTCATATTGAGGAACATAATAGAACAATAAGAAGTGTGCCGCAACGAGACCTTATTAAAAATCCTTATACACGAGAAGAAATTGAAAAACAAATTGTAAAGGCCATTAATTTTAGAGAAAGCAGTAAGTACCCTGTTAATGACAAGGAATATTACAATCATATAGATATAAATAAAGTAAATGATTTGTCTGGTTTTCCAAAGAAAATACCTTCTTTTGCTAAGCAGGTTGATATTCATTTAAAGCCGCCTAAGGCGATTGAAGATGGTCGGTATATTCAAGTTTCTTTTACGGGTAAACCATCAGAACTAAAGCCCTATATTCAAGATGCAGAAAATCATGCTAAGGTTATTATTACTAAGGGTGAGGCTGAACGTGTTTCTATTAAACCGTACGAAGATGTTAAGATGAATTATAGAAAATACTTGTCTACTATATTGCCAGAAGAATGGATTGAAGTAACTAATATATTCAATAATATGTATCAATATAAAATGGCGCTAAGCAATGAGAATATTAAGCGAAAGGTTGATCGTGAGCTCTCTAACCAAATGAATAATCAAATGGTTTTGGACTTAGAGCAAGATATTAGTAAATTAAGTTCTGATAAAGTGTTGTCCAATGATGAAAATAAGACTTTACAGAAAAAATATTTAGGTTACTATTCGTATAAAGAAGTAAAGCGACCATTTAACGCAGAGTACACATTCTACATCTTTAAATTTGATTATTCATATAATATGTTTACTGTTGCAGGCATGGCCGTTAATCCAGAGCAAACTAGAGTCATTTATTTTCTTAATACAGTAGAGTAAAAATAAAAAGGCACATTGTTTTATGCGCAGACCATCTATAAATGAATTGTTTAAGATGGTAGTTAAAAACGATGTGCCTTTATTTTATAGCTTGTAGAGTTCAGGTTTGCGATCTCTAAAAATATTGATTTTATTGCGAATATCCTCTACTACGGTGAGGTCGATATCTATAGATGAGATGCCCTCCCTAGTGTCCATTTCGAGTAGATTGGTGCCCCATGGGTCGTATACGGCGGAGTGACCAGTGCTTTGAACTCGACCTACTGTACCACAGCCGTTGACAGCACATAAGAAGAGTTGGTTTTCAATGGCGCGCACTTCGTTTAATACTTGCCAGTGGCGTAAACGCATAGTAGGCCATTGAGCAGGTACAAATAATAACTCTGTATTTGATAATGCAGCCATTCTCACGAGCTCAGGAAAGCGAATATCGTAACAGATAACCGTACTACAAGGAATACCATCCAATTCGAAATGAGTGGTATGTGTACCGCTAGCAAAGTATTGGTCCTCTTTAGCAGGACTAAATCCGTGCATTTTGGAATACTCTCCTACGAGCGTGCCTTTACGGTTGTAAGCATAGGATGTATTAAATACTAAATCCTCTTTTGCTACGGCTACAGAACCGCCCACAATGTTTACATTGTGTTCTTTTGCGAATGTACTTAATAAAGCTTTTGTTCTTTCTCCATTTCTGTCAGAAATATTGATTAAATCCTTAGATGGATGAAATCCTGTATTCCATGTTTCGGGCAAGACGATAATGTCAGGACTTTCTGATAGGGCTTGTGAAAGTAATTCTTGGACGCGTGCATAATTGTATTCCACTTCGTTTACATGGACGTCCATTTGTATAAGGCTTAAGCGTTTTTTCATAAGAAATCCTTTGTCTATTGGATGAGCATAATTTTAGTAATGTGTATTATAATTAGAATATTAAAGCATTATTGAACGGATTACAATATAGCTCTAAATAATCGTAGAAGTTTTAAATGATTTTTGATACTGAAGATTTATATGAATTTAGGCTTTCCGGTGTTATAGGCATCCAGATGAAACTATGTATCCTAGATCCTGAAAATTGATTGATGAAGTACTAATAAAGCGTTACTTTTTACTATTCTTCATGGAAATGTTATAATATTCTGTATATAATTGTGTTCTAATAGAGGAGGACCTATGAAACGGATTCCGTTGGTAACACTGTTACTTTTGGTATTGGCAATGGTTGTGGCAGGTTGTGGCGTGCTTTCACAAAAAACAGAACCTACTAGTTCAGTACCGCCTGTAAAAGAAGTTAAGATGGTACATCCATCGGGCATTCCTGTCCTTATGTATCATAAAGTCGGCGACGACAAAGATAATGATGCGGTTATTCGGGAGGATTTATTCAGAGAACAAATGAAGTTCCTCAAGGATAACGGCTACAATCCATTGACGATGGAACAATTGTATGAATATGTTGTAAATGGTGCTGCAGTGCCTGAAAAACCAGTTGTTTTGACCTTTGATGATGGTTATGCAGATACATATTCTATTGTATATCCAATCATGAAAGAATATGGTTTCCCAGCGACTGTTTTTATTAATCCTGGCGATATTGGTACGCGTTTAACTTGGGATCAAGTGCGTGAAATGCATAAAAATGGTATCACTATTTCCAATCATGGTTTCCAACATATAGAAATGGGTCAATTGTCTGAAGCGAAACAAATTGAAAATATCACAAAGGCCCAAGAGGCACTTGCTAAAGAAGTAGGCATTAAGGATAATCCTTGGTTCTGCTATCCGTATGGAGATAAAAATGAATTCACCGATTCGGCATCTAAGAAAGCTGGTATCAAGATGGGCATGGCTATGAAGTCTGGCTGGGCTCATACGGGTGATAATCCATATAATATTTTGCGTGTTTGGGTAGGTAATGCGGTAGATATCAAGCATTTTGAAGAGCGCATTAGCACTGAACATTTCACTGATTTATAAGGAGAAATACATTGTTCAAAAAGAATTGGGTAAAGTTCATCATTATGGTGTTCTTATTTACCGTTGTCACATCACCCTTCGTGGTGCTCTTTGGACCATTTAATAATGTAAAGCGCGCCGTTATTGGTGCTATCTTACAATCTCGCCATCCTCATTACATTACGTGGTTGTTTAATGAAGACGAGTTACAATCTATTTTGGGGACTGTAGGGGTTGTTAAAAGCCAAGATTTGTTCAAGTTTAATGCTCGTGAAGATAAGACTTTAAATCTTGAAAAAATCCAGTCTGCTCGTTATGTAGGCTATATTTTAGAAATTCCTGATCCTCGTCGTATCCAAGTAGGTACAGCGGCTAATATTCAAGAAAAAGGCGATACTACAAGTAATATTGCAAAAATGAATAATGCTGTAGCAGCGATTAATGGCGGTGGTTTCCACGACCCTAATGGTACTGGTACAGGCCGTTTGCCATATGGTTTCATCTTGCATGACGGTGAGTACGTTATCGGTAAGGATGTAGGCCCTGATGAAGACGTAGACTTTGTAGGTTTCTCTAAATCTGGTAATCTTATCGCTGGTAACTATGATAAAACTCAGCTTAGTGATATGAAGGCCATGGAAGGTATTACCTTTGGTCCGCCTCTTATCGTTGATGGTAAGAAGATGATTACCGAAGGTGATGGTGGCTGGGGCGTAGGTCCTCGTACTGCTATCGGTCAAAAGAAAGATGGCACAGTGCTATTCCTTGTAATCGATGGTCGCCAACCAGGGTATTCTATTGGGGCTACCTTGCGTGACGTACAAGATATTCTATTTGAAAAAGGTTGCTACATTGCAGCAAATTTAGATGGCGGTTCTAGTTCAACTTTGTACCTAAATGGTAAAGTCGTAAATAAACCTGCCGATTTGTTAGGGGAACGCATGATCCCAACGGCGTTTATCGTGAAATAGGAGGGCAGATGAAACCTTTTACGCGTGTACTGAGCGCCTTTGCGGTAGGTATTCTTCTGCAAGGTGGGGTATACCTATACCTTGATCAATATATGTTTGCGCCGACTACAGAGTTTAACGTAGCAGGCGCATCAAAAGATGATACTAAAAACTTCCCTGATGTGAAGGAAGGCACTAAATATGTATCCTATGACCGTCAATTCATGGCCGTTGTTACAGAAAACTCTTTGAAAATTTACAAGGCTAATGAAAGTACCCCTACGAATATTGATTTGAAGGGGCGTTCGATTAGTTACTTCAACTGGATGCCAGACCGTAACTATGCTATCATGGGTTTATATGACTCCAGAGATGTTGTCATGGCTCGTCTTAATGCGGATGATCCAGAACATGAGGTTGATACGAAACTTGAAGACTTGCCTCGGGGCAGTAAAATCGTAGATGCTGCGTACTCTGAAGCGACGAATGTGGTTTATATGAAGGTAAAAGTTCAAGAACATACATATCGTATTTATCGTACCGATGCTAACTACGATACACGTCGTGTTTACATGCAAGCTACTGATATCGGTCATATCGGCGTATTCTACGATGAGGATAACTTCTTCTACGATAATGTGAGAACTGGGGATGTCTTCATGTTTAATGGCATTGAAGGTGGTTGGCGTGTTATCAACCCTGAAGGGCGCTTCCGCTTTATCGGTGTTGATATGGACAAAACTATCTATATCGCTCGTGTTGATGAGGATAATAATGCATTGACTGTTTACACTGGTAAACTAGGTGTAGGCTTCAATCCAGTTTACAAATACAACCACCCTACTACATTTAATGAGTTGACATTATCAGATGTAAAAAACATCATTAAGAATGGTAGTGAAGAAACTACTAAGGTAACAGAAGATACTACATCTTCTAAATCATCCAATAGTAGTAGTAAAAAGAAATCTTAAGAAAAAGCCTTTATAATGTTCTTTCATTATAAAGGCTTTATTCCTATAATAGTATGTACCCTAAGGATATCTATGAATATATTATTTGTACGCCTTAGTTACATAGGTGATATTTTGCATGCTACACCTGCTGCGCGGTGGATTAAGAAACAGTATCCTGATGCTAAGTTGCATTGGATTGTAACGCCTAGTATGGTAGAGCTTTTACAGGACAATCCCTATGTAGATGAGATAATTCCCTGGGAACGGGATGAATACGAGGCTCATTCTAAAAAACTACATATCCCTACAATGTGGCGCATGTGGTGGGATCTTAAGGCCAAATTAGAACCTTATAAATTTGATGTAGCCATTGATGTACAAGGACGTCTTATAACAGGGTTAGTACTATTAGCTTCAGGAGCCCCCATTAGACTTGGCCTTGGTGGCACAAAAGAGTTGAATTGGTTGTTTACTAACTATAAAACGAAGCCTAGTACAGAACACATGATTAAGCGCTATGTAGAGGTAGCTCAGTTGTTAACAAAGGCTGTTACTGAACATGCAAATTTAGATACATCGCTTAACATAGCTAAATGCGGTGTTGAAAGCAGTTCTCCACTAAATGAATCTAGTGCTAATACGCTGTACCACATGGATTTTCAGGTGCCATCAAATTTACATAGTTGGGCAGAAGAACAGTGGAAAACGATTGATAACGACATTTCTTTGAATCGTGGGGAGGTGGATACACCTCTACGAGTTGGGCTTGTATTAGGCACCTCTTGGGCAACGAAAGAATGGCCTCAGGAAAAATGGTACTCCCTCATTAAATCCCTTCAATATAGAGCAAATTTTGTTTGTTTAGGTGGCCCTAAAGAGGCTACTCAATACAAACCCTTGATGGACTCGCTAACAGATGAGGGCATTGATAAAATTGTACTGAATATGTTAGGGAAAACGACGCTTCAAGAATTAGGGGCTTTAATTGAAAGTTGTGATGTAGTAGTTACTGCTGATACTGGAGCTCTGCATATTGCGTTAGCTTTAAATAAGCCTGTAGTAGCACTCTTTGGCCCTACGGATCCTAAATTATGGGGACCTCTGACGGGAACCTTTAAGGTGCTCGTAAATGATGAATTAGATTGCTTGGGCTGCCGAAAACGACGTTGTCCTAAGCCTGATCAATATTGTATGTCTGGTATTGAACCAGTACGCGTAAAAAAAGCAATTTTTGAATTGATAGGAGATACACATGGCAAAGTTTAAAATCCAAAAAGGTTTATCCGATGCGGATATGATGAAAAATTTTAAGGATACGGAAAATTTTGAAGATACTATGCTCAATATGGAGCGAGATGCTAAGAAGCCAGTAGTTTACCAAAGTCCAAAGCAAAAAGAAGATGCATTTTACCGTGAGTTCTTAACTGAAAAAGTAGAGACTATAATTGGTAAAATGCTCCTTGATATCAAGATGGAGTATTTTAAAGAAGGAGAAGGGGCCTTTTCTATTCAAGTAAAACGGGAAGGTAAAAATATTGTCCTTGAAACTGCGCCTAAAAAGGTTAAGCCTGAGAAGTAATGCGTATAATGGGAACTCTTAAATTTTAAAGATTACGTCAGAGCCTGTCCGTAAATGGACAGGTTCTTTTGTATGTTTATGCATTTAAAAATATCGACTAAGTTATTAATAAAATTGATGAACTCATAAGCATACCGATGTTTATCGAATTACTACATTTATAAATACCGATATATTTTGAAAAGTATTTAATAATAACTAAAAATTATTACGATATAATTTTTAGTTTCTCATTAAAATGAGCAATTACAAAAAAATTAATTTGATTAAACATACATGCTAAACTCTAGTTCCTCTGCAGTTTTTTGTGATATTCATCACGAAAAAATCATCTTTGTATACATGAAATTATGAGTAAATAGCATAATGTGGTTGTTGACAAAGAATTTTATAAGTAGTCTAATATAAGTATGTATTACGATTTTAGCGCGTTTGGCTAGTGTGAGCAGACATCGAAAAAATCGTAAAAAAAATAGGTATGAGATAGTTGCTTGATGAGTGTATAAAGTTACATACACAGACTATTTCGATTTGGAGGATTAACAT
Organism: Veillonella parvula; assembly: GCF_032472435.1. Lineage (GTDB taxonomy): Bacteria > Bacillota > Negativicutes > Veillonellales > Veillonellaceae > Veillonella > Veillonella parvula_N. The sequence continues at coordinate 80,938 of NZ_JAWEGM010000002.1, read as the reverse complement.
GGCTAAAAAATTAAGAATTTGCGAAACCGTTCTTCGTGACGGTCATCAATCTATTTTGGCAACACGTATGCGCTACGAACAAATGGAGCCAGTGCTCGGCCTTTTAGATGATATTGGTTATGAAGCTCTTGAATGTTGGGGCGGCGCTACTTATGACAGCTGTCTTCGTTTCTTGAATGAAGATCCATGGGAACGCCTTCGCAAATTGAAAGCTAATTTGAAAAATACCCCATTGCAAATGTTGCTTCGCGGTCAAAATTTGTTGGGCTATAAACACTACTCCGACGACGTAGTAGAAGCATTCTGTAATGCGGCTGTAAAAAATGGTATCGACCGTATCCGTATTTTCGACGCATTGAATGACCCACGCAATATGGAAGCTGCTATTAAGTACTCCAAAAAAGCTGGTGCACACGTTCAATCCGCTATGGTATACACAATTTCTCCAGTTCACACAACTGAAAGCTTCTTGAAAGTAGCTGAAACTTTGGTAGAAATGGGTACTGATTCCCTTTGTATCAAAGATATGTCCGGTTTGTTAGGACCTGCTGATGCATATGATTTGGTTTCTACTTTCAAAAAACGTTTTGGCGAATTGCCAATCGACTTGCATAGCCATTTCACTTGCGGTCTTGCTAGTACTACATACTGGGAAGCTGCTAAAGCTGGCGTAGATATCATCGATACTGCTATCTCTCCATTCGCTCATGCAACTAGCCAACCAGCTACTGAAACTATGATTGAAATGTTCAAAGGTACTGAATGGGATCTTGGTCTTGACCTTGATAAATACATTCCATTAGTTGACCACTTCCGTAAAGTAAAACAACAAATCGCTGAAGAATTCAACTTGAAACCAGCTAGTGATGTAATCCCTGCTGTTCGTCGTTACCAAATTCCTGGCGGTATGTTGTCCAATACTCAAAACCAATTGAACGAAATGGGTATGGGCGATCGCTTCTTTGACGTTATGGATGAAATGCCACGCGTTCGTGAAGACTTGGGTTACCCTCCATTGGTAACTCCAACATCCCAAATCGTTGGTACAATGGCTATGATGAACGTTATGATGGGTGACCGTTACAAAATGGTTCCTAACGAAGTTAAAGATCTTGTTCGTGGTAAATATGGTCAATTACCTGGTACAATTTCTGATGAAATTCGTCAAACTATCATTGGTGATGAACAACCTATTACTTGCCGTCCAGCAGATCTTATCGAACCTGAATTGGAAGGTTACCGTCAAGATTTAGCTTCTAAAGGCTACAATGGCATCACTGACGAAGACGTATTGACTTACGCTATGTTCCCAGAAGTTGCTATTAACTTCTTCGATGCAAATCGTCGTTAATCCAAATTTTAAAAGAGGATTCTTAGGAATCCTCTTTTTTTTGACCATATTTAAACTATCCTCATAGAGAAATAGTATAATTCAGTATATATTTTGTTTTATTAAATGAAGAGATTCAATAGTTGTTTCATTTTTTATATTTTAGCTTTTTTATAAACAGTATAGACGAGTTCCTATTAAAAGGGGAGACTAAGGAACTATGAAATATCAGATATTACCAATTTTCATATCGCCATAAGATACATGGGTGCGTGTGAAAATATAATTTTTACGAAAAGTATTAGATATTAAAAGGGTCGAGATACCTTTGAATAATCGGTCAATTATAAACTACGTATGAAAGAATAGTGAAAAATATGTTGGATATTTGCGTGTTTTACTTGCGTTAAGTTATAAAAATAGCGTAAACTATAGAGAGTATCTACTATTTATGATATTGAGGTAATCCTGTGAATTTACAAATACGAATTTGGATATCCAATGTTGTGCTGTTTGTTGTACCTATTTTAATAGCAATTATTTTATTTTTGCTATATTTTACAGGTTTGCGCATATTGGCCAATGCCGGTTACTATTTGCGTATTGAGCAGGAACAACAGTTTAAAAGTGTCAGTCGAATAACTGAAACCATTACCTTTTATGGGTTAGAAAATGATCTAATTAATAGCTTGGTTAAGCCTAGCTATAGCTTACTTGATCCAAAGGAAGTATATGTTGAAGTACTTGATCAAGGAAGTATGGTGTATAACTACGGTAATCCACAAATCTATAGTGCTTCTGCCATTGTTGGTCTTATTGATGTTAACCCTGAATTACAGGGCATCGTATATCAATCCAATAATACTTTCGTTTATGAAATGAGAAAGTACGATGGACGTCATTCCTATGTATACCATATTGCGATTAGGCGTGCTACTCATGGTAGTGATAGCTTAATGGAATCCGTATCTTTCTATATTATCGTAGTTTCCATATTGCTCTTTATTGTTACATTTTTTGCTATTAACCGATTTGTTACACGATTTATCATGATTCACGTTAAGAATATGACAAAGTCGTTAGAAATGGCGAATCGTCAAATTGAAATGGAACAGGAGCAACAAAAAGAGCTACTCGCTGGTATATCCCATGATATACGAACTCCATTGACGGCTATTAAAGCGTATGCTGAAGGTGTTCGTGATGGTATTGCACCAACGGAAGAGCAACAAAAAAGATACATGGGAATTATTTTGAAACGGGCCAATGATTTAGATTCTATGTTAGAGGAACTATTCCTCATAACAACATTGAACTATAAAAAAGAATCTCGTCCATCTGAACGAATTGAATTAGGTCAGTTTGTACGTGACTTTGTAGAAGATCATTTAGCTCCGTATCAATCGAAGGGACTTGAGATTAAGGCCCGTATAGCTACGGAAACACCTTTTATCAATGCTAACCCACAATTGTTACAACGTGTTTTGCAGAATGTGTTGAACAATAGTGCTAAGTATAAAATGACCGATATTGGTCATTGCGTCATAGATGTAACGAGTGATGATGATTTTGTATACTGTGTCATCAGTGATGATGGACCAGGTGTGCCGCCAGAATCTCTAGAGCGTCTGATGCGCCCATTCTATCGTGTAGATTCGTCTCGTACGAATCCTCAAGAAGGTAGTGGCCTAGGATTGTCGATTATCCGTCGAATTATGGAAATCTTTGAAGGCCGAGTTATGATTGAAAATGTAAGGCCACATGGTCTACGTATTATATTAGAGTTTCCTAAGCAAGGAGAAGAATCATGAGTGAACATATCTTAATTATTGAAGACGATTTGGATATTGCCAATATTGAGCGTGATTATTTAATGGTGGCGGGCTATGATGTAACGATTATGACTAATGGTACAGATGGCATTGAAGCAGCATTAAATACTCCTGTAGACCTTATTATCCTTGATGTTATGTTGCCAGAAATGGATGGCTTTGAAGTTTGTCGTCAAATTCGTGACAAAGTTCGTGTACCAATCGTTATGGTAACTGCGCGTCTTGATGATATCGACAAAATCCGTGGCTTAGGCGTAGGCGCTGATGATTATATTGAAAAGCCATTCTCTCCATCTGTATTGATTGCGAAGATTAAAGCTATGTTGGCGCAATATAAACGTTTAACAGAGCGCGATGCAATGGAAACAAACGCTATTCAATCCGGTGAAATCCGTCTCGACCCTAAAATGATGAAAGTATGGGTGAATGAAAAAGAGGTTCATCTTAAAAAGAAAGAATTCCAGTTGTTAGAGTTCTTGATGCGTAACCGTGATATTGTATTTAGCAAAGAAGAATTGTATTCTCGTGTATGGGGACTTGACTCCTATGGTGATTATGCAACTGTAGCGGTTCATATTAATCGTTTACGTGAAGAAATTGAGGATAATCCATCCGATAGTAAGCATATTATTACAGTGTGGGGTGTAGGGTATAAATTCGTTTAGTATCGAGAATATGCATTCACATTATACTCACGTTGTTCGTGGCTGTTGATTAGATATGACTTTATAGAGATTTTATTATAGAGATATAATCAAAGGTTTAAGAATTGTTTATATAGTTACTTTGATAGTTTAGATATTCCATGTATACTTATTTAAGTAAGGCTGACTATGACTCTAGATAAGTAATATTTTAACTTCTCTCTCTTAATAAGTTCTCTCTAAAGCTTATCTAGATCACATATACTCTCTCTCTCAACAGTCCTTACACTCTCAAACTATATGCATAAAGGGCATTTGCTAGCGACGGCTAGTAAATGCCCTTTATGTTTTTTAGATTTTAGATATTTGAATACATTCTATACAGCTTCTTTCAGGATTCTAGGTATTTATCTAGTGGAGGATATACGGTTATAATAATTATACTTTCATAAGAAAAGTTATAAATTGATATCTTGCATTGTAAAAGCAGGCGTACTATAATAGGTTCATCAAAATCAATTTTATAAAATTAATTTTGAGATGATTTGAATTAGTGTGAGACGTGGCGTATTTATAAAGTATCATAATTATATGATTTATGATTTGATTCTTATTTTAACTTTTATAATCATCATTAAGATGTTATGGGTGATGTAGAAGAATATTAAGAAGAATATAAGGAGATCTACATGACATTTTCAAAATATAAGAAAACAGTAATTGCGTGTATTCTTGCTTTGGGTATTGGGGTAGGCGGAGGATACTATTTCTTTGGCAGCCCTGTTAATACGCAACCAACAAACGTGAGAGAACAAACTAAACAGACTAAGCCTATTACTGAAGCGCGTAATACCTATGTAGTGCAAGCGGCTAAAGAATCTGGGCCAGCTGTAGTAGGGATTACAACACAAGTATTTCAAAAGGATATATTTAACCGTACAATCTATGCTGGAGAAGGTGTCGGATCTGGTGTACTTATCGATAATGATGGACATATTGTAACCAATAAACATGTGGTAGCAGGGGCTAGAAATGGGGAGGTTACAGTATCATTGTCTGATGGCAGTACGGTGACGGGGACTGTTATAGGTTCAGATTCACAGACGGACTTAGCAGTTGTAAAAATTAAACCTCCAAAAGATATTAAACCTATCAAAATTGGTGACTCTGACTCCTTGCAAGTGGGGGAGCCAGCTATTGCTATTGGCAATCCTTTAGGTCTTGAGTTTAAAGGTTCAGTTACCTCTGGTGTTATTAGTGCCTTAGCACGTACAATTGATGATCAAGGTCAACGATTCCCATTGATTCAAACTGATGCAGCCATTAATCCAGGTAACTCAGGTGGTGCGCTTATTAATGCAGATGGTGAGTTAATTGGTATCAATAGCTCTAAAATCTCTAAAGAGGGAATTGAAGGTATGGGCTTTGCTATTCCAATTAATTCTGCGATGACAATTGTTGATTCTATTATTAAAAATGGTAAGGTCATTCGCCCTTATATTGGGGTGTGGGCTGTAGACCGTCAAACTGCAGCGCGCAATAATGTAACCTATGAAGGTGATGGACTTCTTGTTGTTCAACTTGATCCTAATGGTCCTGCTGCACAAGCTGGTCTCGTAGAAGGGGATACGATTGCACAAATTGATGGTAAAGATATTACTACATTACTTGAATTAAAAGAACAAATTGATGCTAAGAGCCCTGGAGATACAATTTTGGTATCCTATACTCATAACGGCAAAATGAAGAGTGCACAGCTTAAATTAGGGGAAGCGTCTTCAAATTAGAATCTAGTAAATAAAACTTAATTAAGTATTCCAATAATGCACTAATTTCTTTTGTAGTGTTAGAAAATCCTCATCTTTTAGATGAGGATTTTTAGTTATAATAGGGTGCTTTAATAGATTTTGTATAAAAAATACCATAAATAAGAAAATTTTTTTGAAAAAATTTTTCCCTATAAACGCAGAAATTAACTGTGTTTATAGATTAGAAATAAGAAAAAATATATTAAATTTCAATATTTTTTTACAAAGTACCTTGCGTTCCGAGGTACCTTATGTTATTATGTATTTGTCAGTACATGATAGTGACCGTAAGAGAGCTTTCACATTGGCAGGCAAGCACAGCCTAAAAGGGAGGAACTATGCAAGTTCAATTAAAAAAAGGTGTTATGGACATGCTGGTGCTAGCATTATTAACACAAAATGATCGTTACGGATACGAAATCGTAAGCACCATTTCGGAATATATTGAAATATCTGAAGGAACGATATATCCATTGTTTAACAGACTGAAAAAAGAAAAGTATGTTGAAACGTATTTAAAGGAGTCTTCTACAGGCCCATCACGGAAATACTATTATATCACGAACGAAGGCCGTGCAGCATATAACAAGATGCGTCAAGAATGGGATGATTTTTCTGGTGTTATCAATATGCTGTTGAAAGGAGTCGATAATAATGAACAAAAATAGCTTTTTGGATGCATTGCGTAATATATTTAAAAAAGCGCGTGTTGCAGATGTAGAGAGTATTATAGAGGTTTATGAAGAGCATTTTGCGGTAGGTTATGAAAAAGGGCTTACCGATAGTGAGATCATTAAATCCTTAGGGTCTCCAGAGGAAATATATGCATCCTACGTAGATGCAGGTATTATTACTGACACAATGAATCAAGATGGTAGTGAAAGTAAATCCGTTAATATGCAGGAAATTTATGCACGATTTGATGATTATAAAGAGCGTCTTTTACCTCAATTACCGGGGATGGCTAAAAAAGCATCTAAGACTTTGCTCTCTATTGGAAGTGCCTTATCCTATATTGTAGGTGCTCTTATATTCATTATTACACCGGCTATCTTGTTCTTACTAGGTAGCTCATGGCAACCATTTGAGAATGTTACTGCATTTCCAGTATTGTCCATTGTAACTTTAGTGGCACTTGGGGGTGTAGGTTTATTTGGTGGACTTACATGCGTCTTTGTTGGTACAGAGCTTCGTGGCGTACGTGAACGTTATTTCCGCAATTTAAATTAAGGAGGACCTATGAGACGTATTATAATTACAGCAATTTTAACAGTAATCTGTGCTGTTGGAGCATGTACATCTTTTGCTGTTAATGATTTACCTAATTTTGGTGAATGGATGAAAACGAATGAACAACAGTTTAGAAAACCACATAGACATGATGGTCCTAATCAGTATATGGATAAACATATGATGGATAGAAATAATCATATGATGCCTCAAGATAGTATGGGGCCAAATAATGGCCAACATATGCACCAAAATGGTCAAAATCAAATGATGCCTCAAGATGGTATGGGACCAAATAGTGGTCAGCATATGCACTCAAATGGTCAAATGCCTCCGCAAGGTCAAATGCCTATGCAAGGCCAACCACCTCAACAACCTAATGGCAATGCACCACAACAACAAACTGATCAAGGTGCACCGCAAACTACACAAAACTAATGATACTTTATGAGTTCATTTCTCTCATAAGATATAGAGAACGTGGTCATGAAAGTGCATTCATGGCCACCATAGAGTCACACACTCTATGTGATACATTCGTATCAGAATCTCTCTCTTACACACAATAACTACACACAAACAAAAAGAGCTCCTTAGCGAAGGAGCTCTTTTTGTATCTATTTATAAATATTAGATAGTACTTGATGGTTTGGGAATATATTATTAACTTCTCAATGAAAAACGACCTATACATGTATATAGGTCGTTAAAAAATTATTTGATATGTTTAGAGCCACGTTCTGTCATAGCTACGCCGTCTTTGCAAAGAGGGCATTCTTCAGGTTTATAAGTTGGAACTTCAAGATTAAGTAATGCTTGTACCTTTTCGTGAGGTACACCGAATTCTGCTTTACCCCCAGAACGGTTAACAAGAAGGCCTACACCTACGATTTCACCACCGGATTGGTTTACCACATTTACTACTTCTTGTACAGAACCACCAGTAGTTACGATATCTTCAACGATAAGTACTCTTGTGCCTGGCTCGATTTTAAAGCCACGACGTAATGTCATAATGCCTTTTTCGCGTTCTGTGAAGATAGCACGGGTGCCAAGCGCTTTACCTACTTCGTGAGCAAGTAAGATGCCACCGGTCATAGGTCCAATAACAAGTTCCACATTTTGATCGCGGAAGCGTTCAGCTAATTCTTTACAAAGTTTTTCTGTATATTTTGGATGTTGTAATACATTAAATTTTTCAACGTACATTGGACTGTGGAGACCAGATGTCAAAAGGAAGTGACCTTCTAAAATAGCTTGAGTGTCGATCAGTAATTGTTTTACTTCTTGTTCTGTCATCATTTGGATACTTTCTCCATTTCTTCAATAATTAAACGAACCGCTTCACGAGGGTTTTCGGCTTGTGTAATAGGTCGACCGATAACAAGGCGAGATGCTCCATCTTGTAGTGCACTAGCTGGTGTAGCAACCCGTTTTTGGTCGTCTGTTGTTGCAAAGGAAGGGCGAATACCAGGGGTAACGATGAGGAAGTCATCGTCACATGCTTCACGAATCATTTTGGCTTCTAATGCGGAACATACAACACCATCCATACCACAGTCTTTAGCGAGTTTTGCAAGGCGAATGACTTGGTCGGAAATTGGTAGCTGACCACCAATAGCAGTCCAAGATTCATCGTCAAAGCTAGTTAATGCGGTGATGGCTAATAATTTTGGGCGTTCCACGCCTAGTTCTTTGCCACTCTCATGAGCTGCCTCAACAGCAGCTTTCATCATGACAGGACCACCTTGACCATGTAAAGTAATTAAACTAGCACCGAGACGTGTTAAGGAAGCTACGCCATGGGCTACGGTATTTGGAATGTCGTGCAATTTCAAATCAAGAAATACTTGTTTGTTTTGCTCCTGTAAAAAACGAATTGTTTTTGCTCCTTCGGCGTAGAATAGCTCCATGCCGACCTTGTAAAAGCTAACCGAATCACCGAGGGATAATACGATTTCTTTCACTGCATCCATCGTGGATACGTCAAGGGCAACGATTAATCTGTCATCTGCCATGTTGCAACCTCCATACTACATACATATCTAAATAATTTTCACATACTGAGGGCCTATCTGTCAATTAAAATTGGTGTGAATGAGGTGATTATTGGTCACCTTTGAACAGTAGATTATAGTCTATTTCATGCTATAATAAGTAGAGTAAATGAATATAATTCTTATATATAGATTTTGAAAGGAGTCCTATGTTAGATTTTGTTGCATTAGACTTTGAAACAGCAAATAAATTTAAAAATAGCGCGTGCTCCTTGGCGGTTATTACCGTAAAGGACGGACAAATTACCAAAAAGGCATATAGCCTCATCAAGCCTCCGTTTATGAGTTTTGATGATGAATGTATTGAAATTCATGGTATCCAACCGAAGGATGTTCTTCATGAAAAGACCTTTGATGAGTTGTGGAATGCCATTTATGAAAACCATTTAAAAGGGAATATTATGGTGGCTCACAATGCGAAATTCGATATGAACGTATTGCGTGCTACTTTAGATTATTATAAAATCCCTTGGCCAGAACTAGATTATGCATGTACAGTTAAACTTTCACGTGCGGTATGGCCTGATTTAGTTAATCATAAGTTGAATACAATGGCCGCATATATTGGAGTTGAGTTTAAACATCACTATGCACTGGATGATGCAGAGACTTGTGCAAAGGTTGTATTAGAAGCTGCTAAGTTGAAAGGCGTTAATAGTTTACCAGATTTATTAAAGACTACAGGCGTACCGTTAGAACCATTCATTGATGATAAAAATCGCTCTGCTCAAGATGCATTACATAAAGAGCCAGAACCAGAACAAATGTCGTTCTTTTAGTAAGGAGAGGTACTATGTTGGGGAAAGAATTATTAGCTTATGTAGATCATACATTATTGCGTCCTACAGCTACATGGGATGATATTAAAGAAGTTTGTGAGGATGGTATAAGGTATAAAACCGCATCTGTTTGTATTCCTCCAGATTTTGTAGCATCTGCCCATGAAGCATATCCAGAACTTAACATATGTACCGTTATCGGCTTCCCTTTAGGATATGAAACAACAGAGGTAAAGGTGGCAGAAACGAAACAGGCTATTGAAGAGGGCGCTTCTGAAATTGATATGGTTATTAATCTTGGAGATGTAAAGCAAGGTGATTTTGAAGCGGTAACTAGCGAAATTGAGGCGCTTAAGAAGGCTTGTGGTGATAAAATTTTAAAAGTTATTATCGAAACTTGTTATCTTACAGATTCTGAAAAGGTGGCGCTTTGTAAATGTATTACAAATGGTGGCGCAGACTATATTAAAACATCTACTGGATTTGGTAGCGGCGGTGCAAGCCTTGAAGATATTAGACTCTTTAAAAAGCATATTGGTCCTAATGTACAGATTAAGGCTGCAGGTGGTATTCGCTCTATTACGGATATGAAAGCCTATATTGCAGAAGGTTGTAGCCGAATTGGAGCCAGTGCAGCTGTAGAGTTACTAAAGAATCACTTGAACGAAGAAGTATAATAGAAAACCACCTAGGCTATGCTTAGGTGGTTTCTTAGAATGGCGGTGTAACTATGCGTATGTATGATATTATTCTGAAGAAAAGGGCGAACTTGCCGTTAACAGATGAGGAAATCCGCTTTGTCATAGATGGTTATGTAAAGGGGGAAATCCCTGATTACCAAGTGAGTGCGCTCTTGATGACCATAGTTTTTAATGGTATGAATGCTCGCGAACTAGGAACTTTGACCTTGGCTATGGCTCAATCAGGTAATATGGTAGACTTGTCAAATATTGATGGGATTACCGTAGATAAACATAGTACAGGCGGCGTGGGAGATAAGACAACACTTATTATTGCACCTCTCGTAGCCGCTTCTGGCGGCAAGGTGGCTAAGATGTCTGGACGTGGACTTGGTCATACAGGTGGCACTATTGATAAGATGGAATCTATTCCAAATTTAAAGGTATCTTTAGAGCAAGATGCTTTTATCAATCAAGTTAATAAAATTGGTCTTGCTGTTATTGGTCAGTCGGAAGGGCTTGCACCTGCTGATAAAAAGCTATATGCTTTGCGCGATGTGACGGGAACTGTTGATAGTATCCCTCTTATTGCATCCTCTGTTATGAGCAAAAAATTGGCTTCTGGTGCTCAAGCAATTTTGTTAGATGTAAAGGTTGGCAGTGGTGCCTTTATGAAAAACATAGAGGATGCTCGTGAATTGGCTAAAGCAATGGTAGATATTGGAAAGGAAAATGGCCGTTCAGTTAAGGCTATTTTGACGGATATGGATCGACCGCTAGGCCATGCTATTGGAAATGCGTTGGAGATTCGCGAGGTTATTGATACGTTGAAAGGTCATGGTCCAGAAGATTTAACGCATGAATGTATTATCATGGCTGCCCACATGCTCGTATTGAGTCATATATGCGACTATGAAACGGCTCTCAGTCGTGTGCAAGAGGCACTCGACTCTGGTGCCGCATTAGAACGATTGCGTATGATGATTGATGCTCAAGATGGCGACAGCCGAGTTATTGATGATGAAAGCCTATTAGCCATTGGCAAATTCACCTATGATGTTACAGCGCCTCAAGACGGTTATATTACCCATATGAATACAGAACAATGCGGGATTGCATCCGTTATGCTTGGAGCCGGTCGCACTGTTAAGGATGGTCCTATCGATTATAGTGCGGGCATCTTGATGCACAAGAAAACAGGCGACTCAGTTACAGTAGGTGAATGTATAGCTACCTTGTATGCTTCTGATGAGAGCTTGCTTTCTAATGCTGCAAAGACATATTTAGAGGCGATTACCTTTGGCGAAACTGCACCAATCATGGCGGATACGATTCTTGATATAGTGGAATGAGGAGATCCATATGATAGAAAAGGAAACTCATATGACAGAACAGGAAATTCAAAACCTTATAGATCGCGCCATCGTTGCTCGTGAGAAAACTTATAGTCCGTATTCCCATTTTGGCGTAGGTGCAGCTATTCTCTGTGAGGATGGGACTATTTATGAAGGGTGTAACATAGAAAATGCTTCTTATGGCTTAACGAACTGTGCAGAACGAACCGCTATATTTAAAGCTGTATCAGAAGGGCATACAAATTTTAAGGCTCTTGCCGTAGTTGCTGATACGGAAGGGCCTTGTGCACCATGTGGTGCTTGTCGTCAGGTAATGGGAGAGTTTAACATTCCTATTATCATTATGAGAAACATGAAGGGCAATATAAAAGTAGTATCTATTGAAGCGTTATTACCATTTAGTTTTTCATCTAACGATGTAATTGATAGATAGTACCTTCAGCATTGGAATATTCCAAAGACAAATTATCTGAATTTATTGTATCTGGAAGATAATCGTCACCATAAACGAGTAGATATATTTTTTTATTTGTTGGTAAGTCATTTATAGATATAAACGGCATGACATCTTTAGCGTTCCAAGAAATAGTAGTTGGATCAGGGGCTACTTCATTGGGGCCGAGTAATTGATATACTTCATGACCGCTATAGTAAGTAGGTGAAACGCGATATCTACCACTACCTTGTACAAGAATGGAGTCATCACTAATAGACTGGCTAATAAATTGGCTAATACTAGGTGTTGAGGCTTTCTTCATTTGTGGTACTGCTACTGCAAATGTAAGCACTATATAAGCAATACCCATAACGAATGCCGTTTTATAAATTAAGTTGATACGTTTGTAGCACATAACAGCTATTAATATAGTTAACGGTGTTAAAGCAGGAAAACTATAGGTGGAGTACTTAGTTGCCATACAAGTGAAAAATAGGATAACTATACCAGCCCAGACAGCTAAAAAGCTATGGAATGGAATATTGGTAAACCAATTCTTGCGATTACTATAAATTGACTTCGGTAATATAATGGACCAAGGTAATAATGCTATGATTGTTATAGGAATGTAATAGTACCAAACATTGAATCTTGGATGCTCAGACACTGTAGCACGAAGCCAATTATGGACACCTAGAAAGACATTGATAAAGTCATTTCCATGGGTGATATACATATAATAATACCAACTACCACCGAGGCTTAGAAATAGTAACAGTCCAGGTATAATCTGTAGACTAAATAATTCTCGAATATCTCGTCTGATTGCAAGGTAAACTAATATGATGAGACCTGGCAATAGGAATCCAATTGGACCTTTAGTCAATACGGCAAAAGCAGATGCTATATAGGCTAATAGATAGTAACGTTTATAACCTCGTTGACCTGTTTTATGATGTATGTATCCTATGTAAAAGCTCATTAAGGTAGCATTAAAGTATAGTCCTAGGGTCATATCTGTTATAAGAGATTTTGCGATAATCCAATATTCTGCTGACACGGATACGATAATGGCGCTCACAAGAGCAATAACGTGGTTTGTTTGTGCTTTTACAAAGCGATAGATTAGAAAAATATTGCAGAGAGCTAAAAGGCTAGAAAAGAATCTAGCGCCAAAGTTTGTAATGCCAAATAGTTTGAAACCAACAATGAGTTCCCAATAATAAAATATAGGCTTATCATACCAATAATGACCAAAAATTTGTGGAGATAAATAGTTTTTGGTTAGAAGCATTTCTTTTGCGGTTAGCGCATAATTAGACTCTACAGGATCCGTAATACTAAGATATGCATTTCCAATAAAATAAATGATGGCAGAGAAGATAAGGACTATCAAAATATGATAGTTCTTATTTTTTAAGACATACTTCATAGCCTTAACCTTTCATGCTAAATTGTTTACTCAATGGTTGGTTTGCTTTTTTTATAAGATATAGGCTTAGTTTTGTATTTATGAGTAATCGGAAAATATTATATTTAGGGTGATTTAATAGCGTATCAATCTTAGAAGATAAATAGTTTTGATAGACTTTAAATAACAAATATGTGATGAGGATACCCATGATAACGTCTAGAGGATAATGATGACCAACAAAGACTTTCGCAAAACCTGTTAAAATGGTTCCACTTAGTAGAATAGAACCTAGTCTCTTATAAACTGCTAAAATTGGTAATGAAATAGCAGTCATTGCCATAGCATGGGTGCTAGGAAAACTAGAATCAGCTACATGAGGAATAAGTAGATTTACTGTGTGTGTGACGAATGGTCTTGGTTCTTGCACTATGAAACCAATGATACTATGAGCTATCATGGTAATACCAAGAAATGCGATAGTATGTATGCAGGTTTTTATAAGTCTTTTATCTTTAAAATAGAGGCCTAATCCAGATAAGAGTATCAGTAATAAAGCAAAGACTATTGAAAGGTATTTTACAATGTATATCATACTTGTATCTAGCCACGTATATGTACCTGCTAGGCTGTTGATAAGTTGAAAGATTTCGTAATTCATATATATCTCCTTTTTATTTGATGACTTTCTTGTATGAATACATCATAAAGGAGAAATATTACGAAAATATAACGATGAAATTACATCTTCTAAAAGATTGATTTCTATATCATGACAGATAAGATATAGGTTTGTATAATAGTTAAAAAGGAGGTATCTATGCTTTTTAACTGGTTTAATAGCTTAGGCGTACGGCGAAAGATGATAATTAGTAATTTATTAATTATTATCATACCTTTTATTGTTTTACTTACCGCCTTATCTATAGTATGGGGGGTTATTCGTTATACTAATCCTGTAAATCATCGTCAGTGGATGATGCTAGCGCCTAGTACAATTCAGTCTCAAGTATTTCAATTGGGGTTAGAACAAATAAATAAGAAACTTTCAAAAGAGTCTACATCAATAAGTGATATTTTGGATAGTAGTGCTGTTTTAGAAGCACAAGGCTTAGATATAGTCATTCTCAAAGATAATAAAATAGTTTATGCTACGCCAGATATAGAGCCTAATATAATGTTATCGAACGTTAAAAATATGATAAATGGCTTAGAGTCTAATCATTATTTGAACTGGGAAGGCAACCAATTTACCTATGTGAATTCCTATGATATGGGACTTACAGTGTATGGTGCTGGTAGAATCCCATTTATGACTAAAAGTATGGGGCCAGAATCAACGGATAAGAAAATGGTGGAAGGCGCTTTTGGTATAGGTATTTTAATGATAATAGCTATTATCATTGGTATAGGCCTATATATATCCAATCGATTAGGTGAGTATATTTTGAGACCTGTCATAGATTTGAAGCAAGCTGCTGATGATCTCAAAAATGGGATAGTGCCAAAAAGAATTGCTGTAAGAAATCACGATGAATTAGGGGTTACTTGTGAGGCATTTAATAATATGCAGGAATCATTGCTTAAAGCCCGTCAAGAGCAAGACCTTTATGAAGAGCGTAGGCGCGAAATGATAGCAGGGGTTTGTCATGATATTTCAACACCACTTACATCGGTAAAGGGGTATGCTAGTGGTATTATTGAAGGTATTGCAAATACAGAAGAGAAGCAAGCACGCTATGTGCAGCGGATTTATGATATGGCGGGGCGTATTGAACATTTAGTTAATATGCTATCGGACTTTTCGCAACTAGAGTTAAAACAAATTCACTACAATCGAGATACATATGCATTAGATGATTTAATTCGAGAGTATATTAGAGAGCGACATTTAAATAATCATGAACTTATCGTTTTACATGAATCGTATAGTGCCGAAGATAGTTTAATAGTAATTGATCGGATACAGTTTTATCGTGTTTTGGATAATCTTGTATCCAATAGTATAAAGTATAGACGTGGCGAATCTGTATCTATTGATATATCTACAGCTAAGATAGATAATGGCTGTAAACTGACTTTTTCAGATGATGGGAAAGGTGTTCCTACAGAAATGTTAAATCGTTTGTTTGATATTTTTTTCCGTACTGATGAAGCACGTACAGAGGTAGCTAATGGTAATGGCATTGGGCTGGCTATTGTAAAACAAATCGTTGAAGATATGAATGGTTCTATTCATGCTGAACATAATGATAGTGGACCTGGACTATCCATTGTGATGGAGTTTCCTTTGGATAAGGAGTAAAAGTATGGGAAAAGTTTTAATTATTGAAGATGATATGGGTATCTATGAGTTAGAGCGAGATTATTTAGAAATCGAAGGCTATGAAGTAGACATTCAAACTAATGGCGTTGATGGGTTAAAGGCAGCCCTTGATTATGAATATGACTTAATTATTCTTGACATTATGATTCCTAAAAAGGATGGATTCTCTGTGTGTCGAGATATTCGTAAGGAAAAAGAAATACCTATTATTATGGTCAGTGCTAAACGTGAAGATATTGATAAAATTCGGGGGCTAGGACTTGGTGCTGATGATTATATGATTAAACCTTTTAGTCCGGCAGAGCTTGTAGCACGTGTTAAATCACACATTCAGCGTTATAATCGCATCCGTAATAGTCTAAGCCCTACAGTTGTGTTGGACGCAAAAATTACTGCAGGTAGCTTAGAGATATTGCTTGATTCTCATCAAGTTTTTTTAGGTGGTACTGAGGTGAATTTGACTCCACGTGAATATGACATTTTAGTTCTTCTTGCATCTAGCCCTAATCGTGTATTTACAAAAGAAGAAGTATTTGAAAGTATCTGGGGGATAGACTCTTTAGGAGAAACTTCAACAATTATGGTTCATATAAATAGATTAAGAGCTAAAATTGATAAACAATTCCAAAATGAAGAGTATATTGATACTGTTTGGGGTGTAGGGTATCGTTTCCATAAATGGGATAATTATATAAAACAATAGTATAAAATATTAAATAAAAAAGGCGTCTCAATGGAGACACCTTTAAACATAATTTTGACTAGTATATGAAGAAAGCTAGCCGCTGAGGCTAGCTTTTTGATGCTTAGAATGCAGGAACAATAGCACCTTGGTATTTTTCTTGGATGAATTTGATAATTTCAGGACTATGAAGTGCAGCCATCAATTTTTTGATGCGAGGGTCATTTTCATTGCCTTTAAGTACAGTTACGATATTTACGTAAGGGGAATCGTTATTTTCAATTGCCAATGCATCTTTGCCAGGGTTAAGACCTGCGTTTAATGCAAAGTTAGTGTTGATAGCGGCTAAGGCTACATCGTCAAGGGAACGAGGTACTTGTGCTGCTTCTAATTCTACGAATTGATATTCGTTAGGGTTCGCAGTAATATCTTGCACTGTAGATAAGATGTTTGTAGAGTCTTTTAATGTAATTAGACCTTGTTTTTGTAATAACAATAATGCACGGCCACCGTTTGTAGGGTCATTAGGAATAGCGATTTTAGCGCCTTTTGGAAGATCTTTCAAATCTTTGATTTTACGGGAGTATAAACCCATTGGCTCAAGATGAACACCACCGGCAGATACTAAGTCAAGTTTGTGAGCTTTTGCGAATTCCTCCATGTAAGGTACGTGTTGGAAGAAGTTGGCATCAATCTCTTTGTCCCCTAAAGCCAAGTTAGGTGTGTTGTAATCAGTAAATTCTGTGATTTTTAATTCGATACCATCTTTTGCTAAGATTGGTTTAACTTGTTCCAAAATTTCTGCGTGAGGTACTGCTGTTGCCCCAATTTTTAATACTTGTTTGCCATCGCTAGCAGCTTGTTTGTTGTCGTTACCACAGCCTGCGATTAATAAAGCGCCGCCAAGGATGACAGTAGCTGCTAATGCTAAAAATTTTCTCATTAGACACACTCCTTATACAATAATTACATATAAAATATTAAATCTATAGTACTAAATAATTTCCTATCTATCAAGAAGGAATTATTATAGGTTCTCCATAACTAAAAACTATGGAGAACCTATAATATAAGTATGTTCATTTTTTAAATTAATTTGCCCATGATAAGTCCAATCGCCCACATTAGTTGATAAATCATAGCGGCTCCAGCGGTAGTACCCATAGCCTTATCTAATTGGAACTCATCTGTATTGGTAGATAATGTATGAATTGTTTTGAAAGCTAGTGGTGCTGCAAGGAACGCTAATAAGGCGAACCATGTCATATGGCCTACTATAATCCAAGCAATGATCCAAATAAAATTGAAAATATATGAGATACTCATTAAGCTGAGTGCTCTTTCACGACCAAGCACGATTGGCAACGTGTGACGTCCATGGCTTTCATCATTACGAATATCTCGGATATTATTCGTCAACATGATGGAACCAACTAGCAATGTAGATGGAATTGCAGGAATTAACAGGGCTAAGGATAATTCTCGTATCCAGGCATAGCCTGTAATGAGTACGATAGCAAAACCCATGGCGATACCAGAGGAAATTTCCCCAAATGGTGTTCGAGAAATTGGTTTTGGACCGCCAGAGTAAAGGAAACTAATTAGAATACATAAGAAGCCTACCGGGATGTAGTACCAAGTTATAGTAGCAGATAAATAAAGACCAATAATAATGGGTACAAACATGAGTACTTTAATCATCGTTATAATGAGCTCTGGTGTTATAACGCCACGTGTGATAGAACCAGCATTACCTACCTTTTGACCAGCATCGAGTCCAGATTTAAAGTCTTTATATTCATTCCATAAATTAGCTACAATTTGGGCTGTTACAACAGCTAAAAATATGAGCATTGTATGGAAAATGGCAAGACCTGTACCCTGAGCAGCACCAAATGCATAATAACTAAAGGCGGCACCTAAAATGGTAGGCCCCAATGTAGCAGCTAATGTGCGAGGCCTAGTGAGGGGAATTAATTCTTGTATCATGTTAAAAGCACACCGAGTGTGCACTCCTTTCCATTTCTCATACATATATCATCTTTACATGTCTATTTATGTATTGTATAGCAGAAAGGTAAGCTTGTAAATTATACTATACAGTTATATATGTCGATATAGTATAATAATTAATATATGCAGTATAGATTCTCCTTTAAACTCTTAATATATACTGCACAGATTATCTAACAATCTATACATAGTGTATTGTTAAAAAGGTGAGGTGTCTTATGAGAACTCTCAATAAAAAGTTGATGACATTGGCTTGTGCCACCTGTTTAACTGTGGGTATGGGGGCAGTGGCATGTGCTGATACGGTAGATTTAGGTTATGGTATGTACGGCACAACTTCCCCAACTGTGAAAGCTGTAGAAGTTATGCATATTTCTACTGATACAAGATTGCGTAATCAAGAACAAGATAAATTTCTTAAAGTAGCAAATAAATCTGCTGTTGATACTATTAATAATGTTGTGAAAGCACAGACTGGTGTAGCTGTTGAACCAGTGAAGGGGGACTTTCTTGATGGTTACTCCTTCTATCAATTGCAAGGTACTGATAAACAAGGACATCATATAGGTGGTTTAATTGTTATTAACTATTCTAAAAATGCAATTGATCAAGTTATAGGTATGAATAAGACTATTTTAGAGAAGGGGGCAGATGCGGAAAAAGCCGCATTAAAGCATTCTATCTCTAAATATGTAGAATCTTACTCTAAAGAGACGGCCCAACAACAATTACAAGGCCTGAAGAGCAATACTATTGAAGGTGCTAAATTAGCTAAAGATCTAAAAACGATAAATGATAAGTTACCTTCTCAAATTATAGGTGTCTTTGATAAAATGCTTGCCACAGATAAGAAATCATCTCCTAAAAGTATAGAAGAGATCCGTTCTTATGTAGACTTTATGGCAAAACAAGTAAGCCTAGATGCAACGCATGTGGCCTATAAACCTGTTCAAACACGCTATGGTACAGCTGTGACAGGCGATTTACGCGGTAGTCTAAAATATGATGGCTTTAGAAATACTTATTCCTTAATTGGTTATGCTGTTCCTACAGATAAAGGTGTATCTTTACAGATTTTAATGTCTGATGACTCTAGCTATGATTATTGGGCTAATGAGTTGAATCATATGTATCAAACACAATCTCTCAAGGGAGGTAAATAATATGAAATCTTTGAAAGTATTGGCTTGTGCAGCTTGCCTAATGGGTACTGTATCTGGCGTAGGTTTTGCTAAGGATGTACAAACAATTGCAGGATCCATGGTAGTGCCTAATAATGTAAATATTGTTTCTGCGTCTAAAACAAATACACGTGATTTTGTAGAGAAACAAATGCAACAGAATCCCTCAAAATCTACGATGGCGAATATGATGGCAAAGGAATTTTTCCAAAACTTTGGTACTAATTTTGATATATACCAATTGCAAGGGGCAGATAAAACTGGTCAAAAAGATGCATTCGTAGTGGCTGTAGATGTTAAACAAATAGCGCAACAAGTGGCTAAAGAAAAGGCTAATGACCCTATGTTTATAGCGGCAATGGCCGCTCTTGATAAAGGTCAAATTGATCCTGTAACAGAGCAACTTCTATTAGGAACAATAAATAAACAGATTCCCACTAGCACAACAGTAGTTCCTTTGAATGGACCTATTAATGTGTCTAGTCGTGATTCCCAAAAAGCAACGATTATGCCTAAAACACTTAAAACTCTAACCGTAGAAAATGCAGAACAAGTACATCCGGTGGCTGGTACAAAATATCAAACATATGCAGCAAGCTCTCGCTTGTTATATGCAGATGGAAATGTACAAACTCCACTCTATGCAAATGCTGCATTTGTGTTGAAGCCAGGAAAACCAGTGTTGTATGTAGGTATAACAACTGATGTACAACGTGATTATTTCAAACCAATATTTGATAATGCATTTAAATCAATTAAATAATTGGTTATATACGTACTTTTGTGTAATATGTGATATATTGAGGTAAGTCATATATATCGAGGCATCAACATGAGTTTCGCACCTTAAATATAGTCATATTAATTTATATTTATTTATAAAAGGAGATTTATCATGAAAACAATTTCTACAGACAAAGCACCAGCAGCAGTAGGCCCTTACTCTCAAGCTAAAGTTATTGGCGGTTTATTATTTGCTTCTGGTCAAATTCCACTCAATCCTGCAACTGGTACAGTTGTTGAAGGGGGCATTGTAGAGCAAACTGAACAAGTATGCAAAAATATTGAAGCCGTATTGACTGAAGCTGGTACAGACTTTTCCAAGGTTGTTAAAACAACTTGCTTCTTAGCTGATATTGGTGATTTCAAAGCATTTAATGAAGTGTATGCTAAATATTTCACTTCTAAACCAGCTCGTTCATGTGTAGCAGTAAAAGACCTTCCATTAGGCGTTATTGTAGAAGTGGAAATTATTGCGGAAGTATAAGATGGATTATATTTCTTTGTTACAGTCAGAGATGCGTCCTGCCTTCGGTTGTACTGAGCCAATTGCATTGGCTTATGCGGCTGCGAAGGCAGTCTCTGTTTTAGATGAGTTTCCTAACCATATTCACGCAAGATGCAGCGCGAATATTATCAAAAATGTAAAATCTGTAGTCATTCCAAATTCTGGGGGGCGAAAAGGACTAACGGCGGCCACTACACTGGGTGCTATTGTAGGTCATCCAGAGCGTGAACTAGAGGTGTTGGAATCTGCTACAGACGAAGATCGCAAATGGCTTGGTACATTGCTTGATGCTAACTTCTGTACCGTTTCACTTGCTGAAGGCGTAGATAATCTATATATAGAAATCACTGCAGAAACAGATGAACATACAGCGGTTGTTCGCATTGAAAATGACCATACGAATGTAACCTATGTATCAGTAGATGGTGAGATTGTCTCTGAAACAGTCAATGAAATTAAGAAAGCGGCTAAAACAGAATATGCCATGACCTTCGATAGCATTTACGAATTTGCTTTAACAGGTGATATTTCTGGTATCCTACCTCAAATTAAACAGCAAGTTGAGTATAATACTGCAATTTCTAAGGAAGGTCTGTCCAATGATTATGGATCTAATATTGGACAATTGTTATTGTTAGATGAAGAAAATCCATCTCTCGAAACGAAATGTAAGGCTCGTGCCGCAGCTGGCTCTGATGCGCGTATGAGTGGTTGCCCATTGCCTGTCGTTATCTGCTCTGGCTCTGGTAATCAAGGTTTAACCGTGTCTGTACCAATCATTACGACTTCCGATGAACTTGGTAAAAGTGAAGATGAATTGTATCGCGCTCTCGTCTTTGCTAACTTGCTAACGCTTTACGTTAAATCTGGTATTGGTAAATTGTCTGCATACTGTGGCGTTGTATCTGCCGGTGTGGTAAGTGTAGCAGGTATTGCCTTCTTGAAGGGTGATAGTAAAGATATAATCGAGAACACTCTTGTAAATGGTCTTGCAAGTTTATCTGGTATCGTATGTGATGGTGCGAAACCATCCTGTGCAGGTAAAATTGCAATTTCCCTTGATGGCGCCTTTATGGGATATAAACAAGCTCGCCTTAACAAAAACTACCAAAAAGGCGATGGACTTGTAGCATACTCCGTTGATGAAACTATCCGCAGTATTGGTGCTGTGGCACAAGGCATGAAAGAAACGGACGTAGTTATATTGAATGAAATGCTAAAACACTAAGTTTTAAAATAAATTAACCCCCGATGCAGAAAAATTTTTGCAAAGGGGGTCGTTTTCTTAGCCTTACTAAGAATATGATGTATAGTTGGTGATATATAAAGGTATATTAGAATAAGATATTCTAATTATAATCTAGATAGTTTGAGGTGTGTTTATATGAGTGTGTTATTACCTAAAAAAGCTAGCTTTCCCCAAAAGTTTGTTTATTTTTATCATAAAGTATTTCCGAGTGCAGATAAAAGATATTGGCGTACATACAAATTGAAAATTTGCGATGAGATAAAAAATCTTTCAGTGCGTGATTTGAGCTGGGAAATAATTAAAGGACGAGCAGAATTAGACAGTAAGTTTACTTTTATATGGAGTTCCGTTGTATTTGGTGTGATAAGTGCGGGAATTTTCACTTATGGATTAGATTTAGCTACTCAAGTAATTGTATTAGGACCAGCCACTAAAGAGTTTATGATTACTACTGTTTATTTTGATTTTTTATCTATGATTTCTTTATTTACTCTTGTTGTCTCTTTTGCTGGATGGTTAGTAGCTTTATTTATGGAGCTTCCAGGAGGGCGTGCTTGGTGGTTTTACGGAATTTTCTTTGTGATTAGTGTTCTCCTTGTCGTAATAGGATATTTAAAGCATACAATAATTATTGATTTTGTTTTTTTGTTGTTAAATACATTTTGCATAGCTATACTACTGGGAATTGTAGCAGATTTAAAGAAGCAAAGGGCATTGATTAAAATATCTATTATGGAAGATAGACTGAAAGAACTAGATAAGGTATAAATATATAATTTGGCAAAAATTCAAATATTTTGATACTAAAAAACCGTTGTTTCCAATTTAGAAACAACGGCCTTTTTTATTGTAATTTTTTAGGATCTTTAAGTATCAATGAAGCCCCAAGACCCACTACTAGGAATGGTACGAGTGTCATCATAGCGGCAGGTAAAGAATAGGTATCCGCAAGGTTACCTACTACAGGTGCGATGATACCGCCGATAGTTTGGCTCACCCCGAGGGTAATACCGGACGCAAAGCCGATGCTTTTAGCAAGGTAGGTTTGGCCTAGTACAATAACGGGGCTGTAGCTAAGAGCTTTAGCAGCGCCAATCATGAGTAGTAACATATAGGCTACAGGCATCATGATAACAGGGGAGAAGGTTGGCACTTCTGTTAATAGGAACATAGCTGGCAACCAAATCAATAGGGATAGTCTAATGATTTTGATGGGACCATATTTGTCGCCTAATAGACCGCCAATATATGTCATGAAGATACCGATACTAAAGAATATGGTTAATGCAAAGCTCCCTTGCTCTGGGCTAGTGCCGAGTTCACGAGTCCAGAAGATAGGAATAAATGCATTGATAACGCGGAAGTTTACTGATTGGCTTAGGATGATAATAAACAAGATACCAAAGTATTTCCAGTAATTCTTTAGCGGCTTAGCCACTAGTGTAGGGTTTTCCATAGCTACCGCTTGGTCGATAGTGCGTGCTTGAGTTACTATGCGCGGCATGAGGACGAATAAAACTGTTGAGATAATAAGACCCACTATGGTGAAAGCTGCCAGTCCATGAGGTCCTACTGTATAGGCAATAGAGCCCGCAAAGAGTGGACCGATGGCAAAACCAGAGCTACCACCGATGGCAAAGGTCCCCATGGCTTTACCTTTTTTACCACCTCCGAGGCGATTCATGATTTTCGCTCCTTCAGGGTGGAAGATAGAGGAGCCTACACCAGCTAAGGTAGCACAAACAAGCAAGCTTTCATAAGAGGTTACAAAACCCATGGCACCTGTGCTACAAGCTGAGAGCAGAACACCTAAGGCGATGAGCCGTGGCTGATTGATCTTGTCAGAGACATAACCTAATAATGGCTGTAACAATGAAGATAATGCTGTATTGGCTAATATGAGAAAGCCTGCTTGCTCTAAACTAAGTCCATAAGTGTAGATAAATAATGGCAAGAGGGCAGGTAATACACTTTGACAGGAGTCGTTAATCATATGACTCACCGTAATGAGATAAGGGTAATATTTTTTCATAGTAGTGGTCCCTTCGCAAAAAAGCGCTAACCATGGTTAGCGCTTTATATATTTTATATGGCAGAGGAGGAGGGATTTGAACCCCCGCGCCGGTTGCCCGACCTACCGCATTTCGAGTGCGGACCCTTCAGCCTCTTGGGTACTCCTCCGTGTTTTACGGCGCTCTTTAAAAAAGTCTTTCATGATTTGACTACATTCATCACCAAGGATCCCCGATGCTAATTCGGGTTCATGATTTAAACCAGGGTGAGAGAGTACATTGAAAAGAGACTCTACAGCGCCTCCTTTGTAATCACTTGCACCATATACAACACGGTCAATACGACTGTTGATGATGGCTCCAGCGCACATCGGACACGGCTCTATCGTAACATACAGGGTACAACCAGTCAACCGCCAACGCTTGAGTACATCGCATGCTTCGCGGATGACGAGCACCTCTGCATGAGCCGTTGCATCGTTATCTAATTCGCGGCGATTATGGTGGCGTGAAATGATTGTATTGTTTTGAACTAAAATGGCGCCGATAGGAATTTCTCCTAGAGCATAAGCTTTGTGGGCCTCCTCTAGGGCAAAACCCATAAAATATTCATCACGGCTACGCTCATCCATATTTTTAATCTCTATAGGTGTAATGTTCTTTGTCATTCTCATACCTCTTAATGTATAATATCTTACATAAAGTCTATCATAGTGTGCGCAGTTATGCGAATAGATTGTGTGAGGGTATTATGGATATTATTTGGTATATATTTGATATGATTGGCACTATTGCCTTTGCTATCTCTGGAGCACTTGTTGGGGTGGCGCGGAGAATGGATATATTTGGTATGGCTGTATTGGCACTGGCCACGGCAATCGGTGGTGGAATTGTACGGGATGTTCTCTTGGGGTATTTTCCGCCGAATTCGTTACGCAATATTGTATATGTAACTGTGGTTATTTCCGTAACAATTATCGTATTTATTATCTATAACAGCCGTTATCGCAAGCATGCTATGGGCCCTCGTAGCCGAGCAAGCTATTTATTAGCCGACGCTGTGGGGCTAGCATCGTTTACAGTAACTGGAGCATCTGCAGGGTTTAAACTATATCCTGAGCTGCCAATTTTCATTGTTTTATTAGGAACTATTACTGCCGTTGGAGGTGGTATTATCCGAGATATGCTGGCTCAACGGATTCCCTCTGTTTTAAAAGAAGATGTGTATGCTCTACCTAGTGTTATTGGGGGCATCGTTTATTACTTAATGGTTATTTCTAACTGGGTTGGAGAGGCTGTATATGGTGCTTTTACCGTTGTACTAGTTATCCGTTTACTAGCTATTAAATATAATTGGAGCTTACCCAAAGTGCGCTAAAGCTAAAGGCACTGCATTTGAGAAATAACAGGTAAATGATATAATTATACTATTAAGTATTTCATAAAAGTGTCAGAAAAAAAGAGTATTATATAAGAGTTAATTTTCGAGTCGAGAGTACTCGTGTACACAGAAGGAGATTTGCTTTATGACAAATAAATGGTTGAAAGTAGCATTAATGGTTACAGCCATTGCTACAGGTACATCCATCAATATTGATGCAGAAACCGTATTATATGTACCTCAAGATGATCGTCCTGTAAGTTTGCAATATACAGTCGATACAGCTCGTGAGGCGGGTATGACTGTGTTGACACCACCTCAACACTTGATTTCTGGTAAGACGTACCAAGGTCAAGCTGATCAAATTATGGCTTGGGTAGAGCAAAATGCAGGTCGTGCTGATGTTATGGTATTAAGTACAGATACTCTTATTTATGGAGGTCTTGTAGATTCTCGTAAACATAATATTCCGCTTAGTACGTTGCAAAATCGCTTGAAACGTATTGAAGGTTTAAAAGCGCGTAATAAAAATGTACGCATCTATGGCTTTGGCACCGTAATGCGTTCTCCACGTGCGAGCGGTGGTGGTACTGAACCGGCCTACTATGCGGAATATGGCCCAACAATCTTCCAAATTGCTGCATTACAAGATAAATTGGATTCTGGCTCCTTAACGCAAGAAGAAACTCAAAAATTGATGAGTCTGCAAGCCTCTGTTCCTGTGGAATACTTGCAAGACTGGTTTGACCGCCGTCAAAAAAATATGAAAATCAACAAAGAGTTGATTGATGAAACTCGCAGTGGTGTATTCGACTACTTTGCATTAGGTCATGATGATACATCTCAATTATCTCAATCCGCACTAGAAGGTCGTTACCTCAACAAATATTCCAAGGATATTTCTGTTGAAAAATACGGTAGCTTCCCTGGTGCTGACCAACTTGGTCTCTTGTTGATGGCGCGTTCCCGTACCGATGTGAGCACAGAAAAACCTACATTCTCCGTAATTTATCCACTCGGTGGTGGCGGTAAAACATTGCCAGGTTACGAAGATCAAACGATTGATAAAACAATTGCTCAACACGTTGAGGCTGTAGGTGGCACAATGGTGACACAAGGTAAACCAACTGTATTATTGGCTGTTAATACACCTCTTACAACGAGCACAGGCGAGTCTGAAAACTTCGAAAACTTCCCGATGATCTCCAACTCTACAAATGCTTTCGTAGATCGCATTCAACAAGCTGTTGACTCTGGTGTGAACGTAAGCGTTGCAGATATTGCTTTCAATAATGGTGCAGATAATACATTGGTATCCGCTATGTACAAACGAGATTTGTTGTACAAAATCGGTGCGTATAATGGTTGGAATACAGCAAGTAACACAGTAGGTTACGCTATTGCTCAAGGATTATTGCTTAAATCTATGAGTCCAGAAGGTCATCGTGATATGTTGACGCAACAATATTTGGATAACTGGGCATATCAAGCAAATATTCGTAAAGATATTTATCGTATGCAAGATTCTATCAGAACAGATAATGTTCGTTACTCTGGTGAATTAAATGAACATCTTGAAAGTTATTTAGGTGAACGCATTCAAGATTTCGCTGAAAAATACCTTAAAATCAATCCTCGTACAGTAAAAGCTACATTCCCATGGGGACGTCTATTTGAAACGGATATCACTGTTTATGACAAACCAGTGGTACCACTTGAAAAAGAATTACGCTTGAAACGAGAAGCTGAAGCAAAAGCTAAGGCTGAAGCAGAAGCTAAGGCTAAGGCAGAAGCGGCTGCTAAAGCAAATGGTCAGGCTGTACCAGCACAAGCCGCACAACCTGAAAAAGCTGCAACGCCTCAAACACCTACATCTACCCCTCCTGTAGTTAAACAACCAGCTACAGAGTCTCAAGGTCCACGTGTGGTACCGACACCTGCAGTGGCACCTGGTCAATAGTGAATAGGCAATGGCTATGAAAAAAGCATTTTTACCGGAAATTACTTATATGCGAGGCCTCTGTATGCTCGGTGTTATCGGCATTCATGTAGGATCTTACGCATTGCAAAATCCTTTTGTAAATTTAGAACTCATCAGCGTGTTAGAAATTCTCTCTCGCTTTGGAGTGCCTGCGTTTTTCTTCCTCTCTGCATTTGGCTTGTTTTATCATACCTCGGTAGAGGGACCATTCTCATATAAGGAATTTATGCACCGCCGCATTCAGGTGGTGCTATTTCCATATATTACGTGGTCCATCTTTTACTTGCTATATACAGGGATGACAGCTCATAACCTTGGCAATTTACATCCAGGGCCGTTGGCGATAAATCTACTCTTTGGTACCTCTATGTATCATCTATATTTTATGGTTATTTTGCTATGGTTCTACGTGATGATGCCATTATGGCGGGCCATGGTGAAAGTCATCTTAAAACGGCCTGTATTTTGGCTGGTGTTACTTTTTGTCATCCAAGTTGGTATCGATTATGTTTCGTCTTACATGCTTGGCCGTTGGGTAACAGAAAATCTAAGCAATCAGCCAGTTCTTAAATATCTTTTTGATATGCGACTCAACTATTGGGTTATTCATTATGTGTGGATTTTCCTTTTAGGTGCCGTATGTGCTGAACGATATGAAATCGTCTGCGAATATATGTGGCGTTATCGTTACCTTTTAGGCGTCAGTGCGGTAAGCTCTATATTATTGATGCTTGGCTCTTATTACTATGTCATGGACGTATGGCATTATACTGTGTTAGAAGCAATTTACACGGTACATCAAATGAGTCCTATGGGCGTTCTTTATACAGGATTGGGAACGATGTTTAGTTTATTCCTATTCCAAAGGCTACCTATGAATGTGACTATGGAGTCCATTTGGTCTGAGATAGGCGATAAATCGTATGGTATTTATTTAGCGCATCCATTTTGGTTGTTAATCATTTCTGGTGTGATGGCTAAATATAATCTCTTGTATACGGTGACCAACGTGCTAATTATGTATGTTATGGCGTTGGGATTATCCTATTTGTCTACGGTGGCTCTTAATTATGTGCCTAAATCTATCCGTAAATTTATACTGGGGCATTAGTTTAGTATGAGAACTATTTTATAGAGAGCCCTAATTGGTGCTAGTACGTTAATGGTGTACGTAGTTTTAGTTAGTTTTGTAGTGCTGATTTAGTATAAAAATAATATTTGTTATACATCCGCTAGGATATAGTTTTTAACTATGGTATCCTAGCGGATTTTTGTATATCGAATTAATATCTTTCACAAAGTAAAGTGTGAAAATTTAAAAGTAATTGTGTTATAATAAGTCCATGATGATTACCACTTGATAGAGTAACGAAATAGAAAAAGAGGTGCTCCTATGCAAGAATTAACATATTTTAACGGTGAATTCGTCGAATCAGGTGCCAAAGTTATCAGTATTGATGACCGTGGCTATTTGTTTGGTGACTCTGTATATGAAGTTGTTCGCGTCGTAAAAGGCCGTTGCTTCGCTTTGTCTTACCACCAAGATCGTTTGTATCGCTCTATGCGTGAAATGGATATCCCTGTAAAAATGACCCCTGATGATTTGACAGAATTGCACGAAATTTTGATCGAGCAAAGTGAAATCAAAGAGGGCTATATTTATTTACAAATCTCTCGTGGTGTAGCATCACGTCACCATGCTTATGATCGCTCCAAATTAGAACCACAAATGCTTATGTTTATCCGTACCTTGGATTTAGATGAAGTTAATAAATTGGGTGAAGGTGTAAAAGCGATAGCTTTACCTGATGAACGTTGGGAGCATGTAGATATTAAGACTACAAACTTGATCCCGAATATCTTGGCACAAACAAAAGCAGAAAAGAAATTTGCCTATACAGCAATGCTATTTCGCGATGGTATTTGCACAGAAGGTGCAACATCTAATGTGTTTGCTGTTAAAGATGGTATCTTGTACACGCATCCAGCGGATAATCATATCTTAAAAGGTATTACGCGCCAAATGATCTTAACGCGTGTAGCACCATCTTTAGGTATTACCATTATTGAGAAAGAATTCAATCGTAATTTTGTAGATGATGCGGATGAATTATTCTTTACCGATACAATTGGTGGTGTCATCCCAATTACTAAGCTAGACAGAAATTTAGTATCTGGTGGTAAACCAGGTGCCATTACACTTCGTCTACGCGAAGCACTAGAAAAATTGATGGAAGAAGGGCTACCTTGATAGATAAGTTGCTTTCATCAAATGATACACATTTACCTTAAGAAAGGAAATTATTTTGATACAATTAGAACACATTAGTAAAGTCTATGAAGGTGCTACTCGTGTGGAAGCGTTGAAAGATATTAGCCTAAATGTGAAAGAAGGCGAAATCTTTGGCATTATCGGCCAATCCGGTGCCGGTAAATCCACCTTGATTCGTTGCATCAATATGCTCGAAGCACCTACATCTGGCTCTGTTATCGTAAATGGTACAGATTTAACAACACTTAGCAAATCTGATTTGCGTAAAGCGCGCAAAGATATTGGCATGATTTTCCAACATTTTAATCTCTTGTCCTCTCGTACCGTATATGACAATGTGGCATTTCCGTTGGAATTACAAGGAATGAGCAAATCTGAAATCAAGGAACGCATTACGCCAATTCTTGATATTGTAGGCCTTACAGACCGGATGAACAACTATCCATCTCAATTGTCTGGTGGTCAAAAACAACGTGTTGGTATTGCTCGTGCATTGGCCTCTAATCCAAAGGTTCTCCTTTGTGACGAAGCTACATCTGCCCTTGATCCTCAAACAACAGATTCTATTTTGAAATTGTTGAAAAATATTAATGAGAAGATGGGGCTCACTATTGTACTCATTACACATGAGATGCACGTTATCCGTGAAATCTGTGATCGCGTGGCGGTTATTGAAGGCGGTGTCATCCTCGAAGAAGGTAGTACTATTGAAGTATTCACACATCCTCGCGAAAATACGACAAAAGAGTTTATTAGCTCTGTAGTGAGTGATAACTTACCTCCAGAAGCATTGGAACATCTAGAGTTGCATGATCAATGGATTGCAGGGACCGCACCATTAGTACGCCTCAAATTTACAGGACAAGCAACAGATGAGCCTGTAGTAGCAGGCCTTGTAAGACGCTTTAATTTAGATGTAAGCATCCTTTTTGGGGGCATTGATTACATCCAAAATACGAGCGTTGGTCGCCTTATCGTTATTTTGAATGGTGACCCAGAAAATGCGCAAGAAGGTTTGGACTACATCAAAACGTTACCAATTGAAAGCGAGGTGATCGGTTATGTCAGAGCAAATCATTAATCTACTCATAACTGGTACCCTTGATACATTGCAAATGACGATAATTTCTACCGTAATGGCAATGTTATTAGGTATTCCTCTTGGTGTTGTTCTGGTCGTTACTTCTAAAGGTCATATCTTGGAGAATGTAACACTCAATAAAGTATTGGGTGCCATTGTCAATGCCACGCGTTCTGTACCTTTCATCATCTTGATGGTTGCCATCATTCCGTTTACTCGTATGGTGGTAGGTACCTCCATTGGTACAACTGCAGCATGTGTGCCGTTGACCATTGCGGCCATTCCATTTTTGGCACGCCTAGTAGAAACGTCTATTAAGGACATCAATTTTGGCGTTATCGAGGCGGCTCAATCCATGGGGGCAAGCCCATTACAAATCATTTGGAAAGTATTATTACCAGAAGCATTGCCAACAATTATTGACAATGTAACGGTGCTTATCGTTAACCTCATCGGTTACTCTGCGATGGCTGGTGCTATTGGTGGTGGTGGTCTTGGGGATATTGCTATCCGATATGGTTACCAACGTTTCCAAGCCGATATTATGATCGCTACAATCATCATCTTGATTGTATTGGTACAAGTTGTACAAATGATTGGTGATGCTTGGTCTAAAGCGATGAATAAGAAGTAGGAGGATCCTATGAGTATCAATGAAAAATTGAGAAGTCAACAAAATGACGAATTGTTCACCGCCATTTTAACGCTTGAAAATACAGAGGAATGCTATGCATTTTTTGAAGATATCTGTACGATTAACGAATTAAAAGCATTATCTCAACGCTTACAAGTAGCAAAAATGCTTCGCGCAGGGGATAGCTATGAGAAAATCGTAGAAGAAACGGGTGCGAGTACTGCTACGATTAGTCGTGTAAAGCGCTGTTTAGTATATGGTGCGGATGGTTATACATTGGCCCTCGATCGTCTAGGTGCAAAATAAAATAAATTAGCATGACAACGGTGGCCTTTGGCGACCGTTGATGTGCTATCTGTAGGAGGTTTATTATGGAGTGGCTCATTGCGGTAACAGGTTTACCATTTGATATCCTTATACTCGTTTTACTCGCCGTAGC
Organism: Veillonella parvula; assembly: GCF_032472435.1. GTDB lineage: Bacteria > Bacillota > Negativicutes > Veillonellales > Veillonellaceae > Veillonella > Veillonella parvula_N. Next base: position 48,837 of record NZ_JAWEGM010000002.1, on the reverse strand, counting down.
TGGTGCGTTTGCTGGCTTTGTAGACTCCATTGTGGGCGGCGGAGGCCTCATTTCTGTACCTGCCATGTTATTAACAAATCTTCCACCTAGTATGGCTCTGGGCAGCAATAAATTATCCAGTATTTTTGGTGCTGGCAGTGCATCGATTACATTTTTGAGAAATCACATGGTTGATTTTTCCCTAGTTCGCAAATTATTGCCTTTTACCTTTGTGGGTTCTATGCTTGGTACATTGGCGGTTGTTTCTTTACCACCGCTATATGTAAAGCCTATTATCATCATATTACTTGTTTGCGTAACACTCTTTGTGGTGTTCAAAAAAGACTGGGGTGAAATCAATCGTACATCTCAGGTAGCAGGAAAAGCGCTATATATTTGTATGACTTTTGCTCTTGGCATCGGTGTATATGATGGCTTTATAGGCCCTGGTACAGGTACATTTTTGATTATGGGCTTTATCTTTACAGGTTTTGATTTCTTGCATGCTTCTGCTAACGCAAAGATATTGAATTTTACTAGTAATTTGGCGTCTCTATTGGTGTTTTTATATTTAGGACACGTCAATGTTAAGTATGGTCTTGCCACCGGGGCAGGTCAAATTATAGGTGCTTATTTAGGCTCGCATTTGGCAATTGCGAAGGGCTCATCTTTGGTGCGAGTTGTATTCTTGTCGGTAACGACAGTTATGTTGTTGAAATTAGTCTATGACTATATTTCAACATTATAGGAGGGCAAGGTATGCCTCATAAAAGTGATGTTCAAGTGGCCTTGATTAGTGGTGGTACATCGGGTATTGGATTTGCTACGGCAAAGCTTTTACTCAAAGAAGGTTGGTGTGTAGTCATCAATGGTCGAAATGAAAAAGTTGGTCAAAAGGCTAAAACTAAGCTACGTCGTTATTCCTCTAAGGTACAATATATTCAAGGTGATGTATCTAAAATTGAGGACTGTCAGCGAATTGTAAAAGAAACAGTAGATTTATTTGGTGGGGTGTCTGCTCTTGTAACAGCTGCAGGCTATTATGAAGAAGAGTTGCTAGCTGATGTTACAGAGGCAGCTTTTGATGAAATGTTTGGGACTAATGTAAAAGGTACTGTATTCTTATGTCAAGCGGCGCTTCCCTATTTACGATCATCAAAGGGCAGTATTGTAACAATCGCTAGTGATGCAGGTTTACAAGGTAATGTAGCGTGTTCTGTATATGGTGCATCAAAGGGGGCTGTAGTGAGCTTTACAAAATCTCTATCCCTTGAAATGGCACCTCACAGCGTTCGTGTAAACTGTGTGTGTCCTGGTGATGTAGATACATCATTAGTGGACAAACAGATTGCTAATGCCAATCAAGATGCGGCAGCTGCAAAGGCTGAAATGGGCCAACATTACCCATTAGGTCGCATTGCTAAGCCCCATGAAATTGGCGAAGTAATTGTATTTTTGTTGAGTAATAAGGCTTCTTTTGTGACAGGTGCAGCATGGACAATCGATGGTGGACTCACAAGTTGGTAATATAGAAAATATTAGAAGCTGTTATATATGGATAATTAGAAAAATTCATTTCACTTCTATCAATAGAATGGTATAATAATACTAATAATAAGACCTATAGTTGGTTCACAACAAAGGAGAATACTTATGGCAGAATATAATGGCGTAACACTTGAGCCACTTATGGATGGATCTCAAGATCGTGACTATCAAGTTGAACAATTTATTTTCTGGGGGGCAGGTCGTGCGGCAGCATTGGCATTATCCTCTAAATTCAGCAGTGTCGCTTTGTGCGCCAATGCTACGTACATGGTAACTCGTATTGCTCATCTTTATGACGTAGAATTGCAAGCTGGTGCTGTAGTTGGTTTAGTAGGTGGTCTTAGCACAGCTGTAGGTACAGCTGCAGTATCCCTTCTAATTCCAATTAAAGCTGTTCGCGTTCCTGTAGCTATCGGTTTAACTTATGCTATAGGTAAAATTGCAAATATTTGGATTCAAGATGGTATGCCTTCTGATATCGAACGTTACAAACCGATGGTTGCTGAATTCCTTGAAAATGGTAAAGCTATTGCTTCTGAAATCGTTCGTGATGCAAGTGCTAGTATTCCTTTCACTCAAGGTCAACGTGATGTATGGGCTGGGATTGCTAATGAAACAGGTCTTGCTAAAGAATCTTTAAAGCAAGTTTACGAAGAAAAAGTAACACCTGCCATCAATAAATGGAATAATGAAACAAAATACCAAATTCATGATAACGCAGCAGAAGTTGTAGCAAAGGTTTCTGATGCAGCGAAAGAAAAACTTGATTCTGCTAAAGAAGGTATTGAAGTAGCTAAAGAATTCGCAAAAGGTGGTGTAGAAGTGGCAAAAGCTTCTGCACAGGTAGCAGTAGAAACTGCAAAAATTAAAGCTTCTGATGCTGTAGAGACAGCAAAAGATGTTGCTACAAACACTGTTAACACAGCGAAAGATAAAATTGGCGGTTTGCGTAAATAAACGCTGAAGGATTATTATTACTATGAATCCATTTAAGATTATTAAATATGGTAAGTATTTTAGCGAATCAAGATTTTTAGGGTTTCTTGGTCGATATGGTAAGAAACTTGCCTTTGTACAACAAGCAGTAACCTTGTTCCTTTGTTTTCGCGACAAGGATACTCCCAAATATGTAAAAGCGGTCATTGCAGGTGCCTTAGGATATTTGGTATTACCTATTGATATTGTACCGGATACGATTGCTGTATTAGGTTGGGTAGATGATGTGGCAGTACTCGGATTAGCCTTTAAGATTGCGAATCGTTATATCAAAACGAGTCATCAAGAAGAGGCAAAAAAATTCTTTCCATTTGGTAGCAGTCGCTAACTTTTACCATTTTAGGCAGTTTGATCCACAGTGATTGAACTGCCTTTATTTATTTGACACCCTAAAGTAATAGATATAGAATAAAAATTGTATACTATTTAAAAAGGACAGAATTTATGCATATTGCTTCAGTAAATGTACGATTTTATGAAACTGATATGATGGGGATTGCTCACCATAGTAATCATTTTAGATGGTTTGAAATGGCGCGCATTGAATTCCTTCGTAAGATCGGTGTCACTTTGTGGGATATGATGAATGAGGATATTGTATTTCCCATCATGAATGTATCTTGCAATTATAAAGAACCTGCGAATTTCGATGATGAACTTCACATCGAAACGTATTTGGTTAAGATGACGAGGGCTCAAATGGTGTTTCGCTATCGCATGCGCCGTGCTAGTGATGGTGCAATACTTGCTACGGGGGAAACTAAGAACGCCTTTATGTCAAAATTAACAGGAAAAATTGTGCGATTAGACGATACTTTCTATCTGCCTATGTTAGCAGCTGTTGAGGAGATGCCGCATGAGTAATGTACAACAATTGCCTATCGGTGTATTTGACTCTGGTGTAGGCGGACTATCTGTGTTAAAGGTATTACAAGAACAATTTCCTAACGAAGATTTTATCTATATCGGTGATAATGCGAATAATCCTGTAGGTAATCGCAGTGATGATGAAATCACTTATTTAGCGTGCCGTATTGCGGAGACGCTAGAAAAGCAGCCTGTTAAGTTGATGGTGATTGCTTGTAACACCTTCACCGTTGTGGCTCTTGATGCGGTACGTGAACTTGTATCTGTGCCAGTTATTGGTGTATCACAAGGTGTAAAAACAGCTATTAATAAAAGTAAAAGCAAGACTATCGGTATTATGGCGACCGTGGCCACTGTAAATAGTCATATTCATAAGCATGTGGCTTTAGAAGTTGATCACGAGGTTTTTGTTTGGGAACAACCTTGTCCAGAGTTGGCGGGGCTTATTGAACAAGGTCATTTAGATGATTACTTTGTTCGTGAAGTATGCAAGGATTATTTAGAACCTTTATTATCTCGAGAAATTGAGGTTGTTGTTTTGGGGTGTACTCATTTTCCATTTGTACAACCTTTACTAGAGGAACTAACATCGTGTCGCATTCAGTTCATTGATCCTGCTTTTGAAACAAGTGAATTGGTTCGTCACAGACTAGAGAGTAAAAATCTTTTCAATCATCAAGATACTGTAGGCACCGTGACATTGTATTTTACAAAGGATGTCGAACTTGGTGATACGTTGAGTGCATCCTTCCTTGATACAAGCCGTCGTACCATTGAACATATTACATTATAAAGGAGATACCCTATGTGGTTTTATAACATCCTCAGTGCAGTAATAGCTATTATTGTGGCTGTTGCAGCTCTGTACTTATTATTCCGTTTGTTTGTGTTGAAACAAGGTAATGAAAATATTGTCTTATTAGCGAAACGGGCAACGAACTTCCAAGTATCTGATCGTAGTTTTGAGTCCATTACTTTGTTCTGTGATATACCATTTGTAAATAAAGGGCGCCAATTGGGCACAATAATGGACTTATTTCCACGTCCATTATTACCAGAAGAACATTTTGATGCAGTTAAAGTAAATGCTTGGGCTATGGATATTAATCGTCCGCGTCAAGATGGATACTTTGAAGCTATAATTATCAAACCACGCAAAGGTGGCACAATTCGTGTATATGTTACATTAACAGGTAAAACTGGCAATATTCGAGAAGATATTAAGGGATTCCCTTATATGGACATCGATATTTACTACCAAATCGTAGGCCGGACAGACTATCATATCGATAAACAGCGTATTCGTTTGACTGCTGAAGAAGTTCAAGCAGCAATGGTTCAATAAGGAGGCATAACAATGGCAGAATTAGAGTTAGTATGTGTGCCAACACGTATCCTTACAGATAATGATGACATCGTTGATGCTATCGTTGAATTTGGGGGACATAATATTGGACCTGAAGATATCGTATGCGTTGCTGAATCTGTAGTAGCTATTACGCAAGGTCGTTTTACACGTCCTGAAGAACTAAATGTGTGCTGGCAAGCTCGTTTAATTAATCGTTTTATCCATCCAGATGGTTCCATGGCATCTATTTATGGTATGCAATCGGCTATGAATTTGGATGGTAAATGGAAGGTATTAGGTGCTTTTATTTTAGGTGCTATTGCTAAAATTTTCCGTAAACCAGGGGTATTCTATGCAATTGCTCGGGCTGCATCCTTAACAGATGATGTAACGGGGACTATGCCTCCATTTGATAAGCACATTGTATTTGGTCCAAAGGATCCCGATAAAGTGGCTGAGAAAATTGTATCTCGCACAGGTTGTTATGGTGCCGTTGTAGCTGACGTTAATGACTTGAAGCGGTCCGCTATTTTAGGCACAAGCCGTGGCATTGATGCTAAAAAAATTGCACAATTGTTGATTGATAATCCATTTGGTAACGATAGTCAAATGACTCCGATTGTTATCATCAAAAATTACGCATCTGTATCTGGTAAATAACAGAAGGCTGTACTCATCACATAGAGATGGGTACAGCTTTTTTATATAATGAGCCTGAATATGGACTATACGCAGATTTGAATAGGGATTGCATATTAGATCAAATAGAGAGTATATGGTAGCTTAAATGGAGTTTTCTTTACTACGTTTTGAGTTTGTATGGATTCTTTATTAATACTAAAAGGAGGTTATATGTTACTAGGGTTAGACGTAGGTGGAACTTTTACCGATGCGGTTATCATTGATGCCCATCGTGTAGTGGCAACTGCGAAGAGGCGGACTACAAAGGATAATCTAATGAATGGTATAGGTGAGGCCTTAGATGCGGTTTTGGAGGGCTATGATACATCAAATATTGAACAAGTAACCTTATCTACTACCGTGGTGACAAATACCATCGTAGAAGCGAAGGAGCAAGTAGTAGATCTCTATGTGATTACAGGTCCAGGCCGTAATGTAGATGATATATTCCCCGTGGAACCTATATATCTTCAAGGTTATACAGATCATAGAGGTATCGTTGTAGAGTGTACCCCTGCTGATGCTGTACGTGGTATAGCCAACATGGTTCAAGCACGTAGTGGTACCGATTTGGCTGCTGTGTCCGCTAAATTTGGGGTGCGGAATCCTCAAGAAGAACTATCTATTACAGAGGAATTGAAAAATACGTATCATACAATTTCTAATGGCAGTTTATTAAGTGGTTCTTTAAATTTCCCTCGTCGTACTATTAGTGCTTATTTTAATAGCGCTGTGACACCCGTATTTACGGTGTTTAAGAAAAATGTTGAAGATGCTCTCAGTGCACGGAATATATTGGCTCCACTTCACATTTTAAAGGCCGATGGTGGTTCTCTACCTATGGAGCATATGGTGAGCCGACCTGTAGAAACGGCCTTTACGGGACCTGCTGCAACAGTTCTTGGACTATCGGCTCACGGCGTTATAGGTAATAAGCATACAGTGGCTCTAGATATTGGGGGTACTACAACGGATATATCCCTTTGGAAGCATGGTAAACCATTGATGACAAAAAATGGTGTATCTATCCGTGAGTATCCAAGTGCAGTGCGATCCTTTGCCGTTACTTCCGTCGGTATTGGTGGGGAATCTGTAATTCGCCTTAAAAATGGTAATCTTACCGTAGGGCCTGAACGAGTGGGGCCATCGGTGGCTCTTGGTGGTGTAGAACCTACATTAGGGGATGCACTTATCGTGCTCGGTCACGCAAACTATGGTGACTTTAATCTGGCATCACGAGCTTTACAAGATTTAGCGGATGCTATACAGGCTACATTACAATCTAAAAATGTAAATACCTCAAATAATCAATTAACTCTTATTAAGACTGCCTCTGATGTAGCACGACTAATCGTAGAAAAAGCGTTGCAAACGATTCAACATGGTATTAACGAGGTCGTAAAAGTAGAAAATAAACGACCTATTTATGTGGTAGCAGATATCGTAAATCCTGATGTATTTGTACCAGAACATATCGTTGTGGTAGGGGGAACAGCGCCAAATTTAGGTCCAAGTATCGGTGAGTATCTAGAGTTACCTGTTACGATTCCTGAGAATGCTGCCGTAGCAAATGCTATAGGCGCTGCACTAGCTTTATCTACCATCGAACTTACTATTCATGTAGATACAAAACGTCGGTTGTTAGTCATTCCTGAATTAGGGATTAAACAGCAAAATTGTACTTTAAAACGAGCGGAACAAGTTGTAGAACGAGCTAAAGAGGTTCTTAGTGAAGAGGCTTTACGTTTAGGTTTAGATACAGCGCAAGAAATCGAGGTCATTAACATTGAGGATTTCCCTGTGGTAGAGGGATGGCAATCTATGGAGCGTTTAATTACGGTAAAAGTACAACTGGCGGCGGGGGTGAAACACTATGTGGAATAAAGGACTATCCTATCGTGAGCGTCATGGCCTTATAGAAAAGAATATGAATACGAAACTGAATGACGACGTGAATTCTACTATTGATAAAGCTGAATATAATAACAGTTTAGGTCTAGTATTCTTCCCTGCGTTTGACTGGAAAATTTCTGAAACACATCCTGAACGACAAGAGCGTTTACTTTATACGCGTGATCAAATCGTAGAGGAAGGTCTGTTAGATATACCGAATATTAGAGAATATAATCCAATAGTAGCGGATTGGGATACAATAGAGCGGGTTCACGTTGGTGCTCCAGATTTAGAGTCTTGGGTGACTGAAGCTCATCGGGTATCTGCTGGAGGTGCTATTGCGGCAGCTGATGCAGTCATGCGCGGTGAAGTAGACCGTGCTTTTGCGTTAGTAAGACCACCAGGTCACCACGCAATGGCTATGGTTCATGGTATTCGTGGCTTCTGTACGATTAATATTGAAGCCGTTATGATTCAACACATGCGCCAAACCTATGGAATCAAACGCATTGCCGTAGTAGATACTGATGTACATCACGGTGATGGCACTCAAGATGTGTTTTACCACGATCCAGATACATTGTATATTAGCTTTCACCAAGATGGACGAACCCTCTATCCAGGAACAGGCTTTATGGATGAATTTGGTGGACCTCAGGCTATCGGTAGTAATATAGATATTCCACTACCTCCTGGTACCGGTGACGAAGGTTTGATGAAGGTCATGCGTGAGCTTGTATTGCCTATTCTTGAAGAGTTTAATCCAGATATCGTCATTAACTCGGCAGGACAAGATAATCACTTTAGTGATCCGTTGGCTAATATGCAGGTAACTGCGAAGGGTTATGCAGAATTAGTCGATTTGCTACAAGCAGATATAGCTGTACTTGAAGGAGGCTATTCCGTACAAGAAGCGTTGCCATATGTAAATACGGGTATCATTTTATCCATGGCAGGCCTTGATTACAGCAAAGTCGTAGAACCTGCCTTTGATCCTGTTAAATACAAACAGAGTCAAAATGTAACTAGTTACATAGATGATTTAATCGTTAAGTGGAAAATACAATGGGCTAACCGTCATAAGATGGCCGAAGACGAGCGCGTACGTGCAGGGGATGTTTGGTCTAATCATTATAACGTGTACTACGATGAAACAGGCGTACAAGAGGAGCGCCTTGAAAAGGTGCGCATGTATAAAAACAAGGTAGGCTGGCATAGCGTGCTCTCTCGAGGACAATACGGACCGTATGGGTCGCAAAGTGTATATGCTATGTTCATCCCTTGGCAAGCAGATGAAGGGACGCGTCAAGATGCTATTGTAGAAGCAAAACGAGCCAAAACAGAAGGGGGAGCAAGCCGTTACGTTGTGGTAGATCCACTCGGCAACGGCCAATATGAACTATAATGTTAATCTCCGTAAATGATAACGCCAGTTATCATGTTAGAATCGTAAATTATAATATGATTCGTAATGCTGAAAAATAGAAAAATTATGATATAATATAAGAAATAACGCCCCTTTGTGTAAGGGGCGTTCTAATATTTAGTTTTAGAATGGTGAGGTTCCTATGCGCAGTGATAATAGAACAGCGGGTCAATTGCGACCTATTAAAATAACACGGAATTTTACAGAGTATGCAGAAGGTTCTGTACTTATTGAGTGTGGTAAGACCAAGGTTATCTGTACAGCTACTGTTGAAGATTCTGTGCCACGCTGGCTAAAAGGTTCTGGGCAAGGATGGGTAACTGCGGAATACTCATTATTGCCACGTTCTACGCAAACTCGCGTGAGCCGTGAGGCTGCAAAGGGAAAACAAACAGGACGGACTGTAGAAATTCAACGCCTTATCGGTCGTGCATTGCGTGCTGTTGTGGACCTTGAAGCATTAGGAGAGCGTTCTATCACTATCGACTGCGATGTGATTCAAGCGGATGGCGGTACACGAACAGCCTCGATTACAGGTGCCTTTGTAGCTCTCGTTGATGCGGTGGACTTCACTTTTGGAGGAGCTGGAAAATTTCCAATTACTAACTTCTGTGCAGCCATCTCCGTAGGTATTGGTCCAGATGGTCCTATTACGGACCTTTGTTACGAAGAGGATAGTGCCGCCATTGTAGATATGAATGTAGTCCGTACCGGTTCTGGTAATATGGTTGAAGTACAAGGTACAGGTGAACACGGTACATTTAATCGTGATGAGCTCAACGCTTTACTTGATTTAGCAGAGGCTGCTACAGATGAGCTCATGGCTAAACAACGTGAAGTACTTGGTGCGACAGCAGATAAAGTAGGTAAAGAGTATCCTACAGCTCCGGAGGTATAAAATGGAACAAATTGTGCTTGCTACAGGCAATAAAGGAAAAATTCGTGAGTTTTCAGAGGCATTCTCTCATTTGTCTATCGATTGCGTACCTGTGAAAGATGTGATTTCCGTTGAGGAACCAGAGGAAACTGGCACCACTTTCATGGAAAACGCTCTGTTAAAAGCTCGATACTACGCTAAGGCTACGAATCGACCTTGTTTAGCTGATGATTCTGGTCTTACTGTAGATATTCTTGATGGGGCTCCAGGTGTATATTCTGCGCGTTATGCAGGTCATCATGGTGATGATAATGCAAATAATGAGAAATTAATTCGTGAACTACAGGGTAAACGTGACCGTACAGGCCATTATGTATGCGCTTTAGCGCTTGTATATCCTGATGGTCGAGAAGTTACTGCGGAAGGCTATTGTGATGGACTCGTTCAAGATGAGCCAAAAGGGGAGAATGGTTTTGGATATGATCCATACTTCTATGTACCTGAATTTGAAAAGACGATGGCAGAGCTTAGTATCGACGTAAAAGAAACGATTAGCCATCGTGGTCGAGCATTACGCGAATTAATTAGTAAGCTTTGATATTTCTGAACTATATGGTATAGTTCATATAAATATATAATATAGTGGCATTAGAGATTAAATACAATGAAACGAATTGGCATTTTAAGTGATACTCATGGGTATCTAGAGGATATCGACCTCGTCTTGGCTGCTACCGCTGATCAAGACATTGATATGTGGCTTCACGCTGGCGATTTTGGAGATGACGCACGTTATATGCAGGAACATACGGATATTCCTGTATATGCTGTGCGTGGGAACAACGACCGTGTGCAACCGCTTGAACCACGAGAGCAATTAATTCCTCTTGAAGACACCTATATTTACATGACACATGGTCATGAGGTATCATATTATAATCGAATACAAAAACTGATTGAGTTAGGAACTGACATGGGTGCGCGACTCATCGTGTCCGGTCATAGCCATCATCATGGGGAGGTTCGTGCCCGTGATGCGGTATTTGTAAATCCTGGTAGTATTTCTTTGGCTCGTGATCGCTCCGGTGGTACCTTTGCCATCGTTACCTACGATAATGGACAGTTTGATGTAGAGTTTGTGTATAAACAAGATATTGTTTAGTTATATGGTGAAAGCTTCGGTTTTGAAACTTTCAAAAGGAATAGTAAGTCTATGCATGGAAAGGGTTATGACATATCATGGATACACCAGTTAAAGCAAAGCCTAAAATGAAGTTATATGGTTTTAACAATCTCACGAAAACATTGAGTTTTAATATTTATGATATTTGTTATACTCGTACGGAAGAAGAGAAAAAACAATACATTCAGTACATTGATGAAGTATACAATGCGGATCGTTTAACGGCTATTTTGACGGAAGTTAGCCATATCATCGGCGCCAATATCCTTAATGTAGCGAAACAAGATTATGATCCACAAGGTGCTTCTGTTACAATTTTAATTTCTGAAGAGGAAATTGAAAAAGAAGATGTAGTTATGCATTTAGATAAATCGCATCTTACTGTACATACGTATCCTGAAAGCCATCCGCACAAAGGGATTAGTACATTCCGTGCCGACATTGAAGTGTCTACATGTGGACAAATCTCTCCGTTAAATGCACTTAATTACTTAATTCAAAGTTTTGACTCTGATATTCTTACCTTGGATTATCATGTACGTGGCTTTACTCGGGACGTGTCTGGTAAGAAAATTTATATTGATCATCGTATCAATTCTATTCAAAATTACATCAGTGCAAAAACTCGCAATATGTACAACATGATTGATGTAAATGTATATCAAGAAAATATTTTCCATACTAAGATGATGTTAAAAGAATTTGATTTAGATAATTATCTTTTTGGCATTACTGAGTCAGAGTTGAGCGATCGTGAAATCAAGCAAATTAAACATCAATTAAAACAAGAAATGATGGAAATCTTCTATGGACGCAATTTGCCATCTGTAAAAGCTTAAAGACAGCTTTTATGACATTGTTGTTATAGCTTTAATCGTATAATACAAATATAGACTTGAAGTAGATAAGCCTTATATGGTTTATCTACTTTTTTATAATTTACTTTATTACTACTGGAGCTTAATCTTTATTACTACGGGAGCTTAATGATAGTTGTTTTTAAAAAAATCGAAAAACTATATCGAAAAAACTTGAATTATGATTTAGCATTTTGTATAATACAATTAGTTAAAGGTATAAATTACCGACTCTAAAGAGTCCGAGTGTATCCACAAAGGAGAATTGTTATGGACGTACGTGAATTAGCTGTACAAAAAAAACGTGAATTAAAAGGTTTCCTTACTGTAGGAACAAAATATGAATTAAAAGACGCTCATGATTTATCTGTAGCTTACACACCAGGTGTAGCAGAACCATGTTTGCGTATTAAAGATAATGAAGCAGAATCCTTCGAATTAACTTGCCGTTCCAACATGGTTGCCGTTGTATCTGACGGTACTCGTGTACTTGGTCTTGGTGATATTGGCGCTGCAGCAGCATTGCCAGTAATGGAAGGTAAATCCTTATTGTTCAAAAAATTCGGTGATGTAGACTGCATTCCATTGGTTGTAGATACAAAAGATGCTGATACATTGATCAATACAGTAAAATTATTGCAAAAAAACTTTGCTGGTATTAATTTAGAAGATATTTCCTCTCCTAAATGCTATGAAGTTGAAAACCGTTTGAAAGAAGAATTGGAAATTCCTGTATTCCATGATGACCAACACGGTACTGCAATTGCATGTTTAGCTGGTGTAAAAGGCGCTCTTCGTTTAGTTAAAAAAGATTTAGCTACTGCTAAAATTGTTGTAAACGGTGCTGGTGCGGCGGGTGCTAATATTGCTCGCTTATTGTACCTTGCAGGTGCTCGTGATATCACATTGTTGGTATCCTCTGGCGTATTGCATAAAGACTACAAACGTCTTGACTCTTTACAAGCTGAATTAATCGATTTACTTAAACTTGAAGAAAAACATGGCGATTTGGCTGAAAATGCTAAAGGTGCTGATATTCTTCTTGGTGTATCTGCAGCAGGTGCTTTCACAAAAGAAATTTTGGAAAACTTGGCTGACGATGCAATCGTATTTGCAATGGCTAACCCTAACCCAGAAGCAACATATGCTGATATGAAAGCTGCTGGTATCCGTGTTGCTGGTACAGGTCGTTCCGACGCTCCTAACCAAATCAACAACGTAGCAGTATTCCCGGGCGTATTCCGCGGTGCTATCGATGTTCGTGCGGCTCAAATCACTGACGAAATGAAATTAGCTGCTGCTGACGCTTTGGCTCATTTGATTCCTGATAGCGAATTGAACGAAGAAAACGTAATGCCATCCGTATTCGATCCTCGTGTTGCTCCAGCTGTTGCTAAAGCAGTTGCTGAAGTTGCTGTAAAACAAGGTATCGCAAAAAATCCTCAAGCAGTAGAAGATGGTAGCTACGAAGGTTAGTTTATTTGCTTTACTAGCATTTTAAAATCTTATATAACTATAGAACAATACAACATGCACCTCGAAAGGGGTGCATGTTTTTATATGCTCGATTAAGTATATGATTGGCTTTATACTATTAGGGCGAATAATCTATAGATTAAAATGATATAGAGGCGTAGGCGTATAGGATAATAGAAGTAAGGATAGATATATATTAAAGAATGTATTAATGTATAAGTAAAAAAATTAATGAAGTTGTAAAAAAGTACTTGTCACTAGTTTCTATCAATGATATAATAATTTTCGTTGCAGAGCGATACTCGAGAGAGTAAGAACTCAGCAAGAGTAGTGGTTGACATCAACTACCGGGTTTGCTATAATAGCAAAGTAATTAATGACGGGGCATAGCGCAGTTTGGTAGCGCACCTGGCTTGGGACCAGGGGGTCGCAGGTTCGAATCCTGCTGCTCCGACCATTTTTTATTTGCGGGTGTAGCTCAATGGTAGAGCCCCAGCCTTCCAAGCTGGTCGCGAGGGTTCGATTCCCTTCACCCGCTCCATTTTTTTTTGCCTTTTTTAGGGTATACTAAGATAGGGTGTAGTTGACGATACATAGTACATAATTTATACTATAATAGATAATTATATAGGGAATCCACATGGTTCAGTAGCTCAGTTGGATAGAGCAACGGCCTTCTAAGCCGTGGGTCGGGGGTTCGAATCCCTCCTGGATCACCACTAAGAATGCAGTCACTGCAAGGGTTTACAGCCTTTGCAGTGACTTTTTTATTATCCTGAAACAGTGCGATAATATAAATTTACGCAATCGTTTGCGCAATTAACTATGCTATCGATTTTGAGTTAAGAATCAAATTATAGATAGATATTTTCTACTAATTGGAATTCTTCTTTTTTATCATTGATTGGATGAGCATAGACCTTTATAATCATTTCTGTTGTATCATGGCCTACTAATTTTGCAATAGTGGTATATGGTGCGTTTGCATTTATAAGATTACTAATATAGGTATGACGGGCTGCATGAGAAATAAGAGGTTTATTAATATTGAGTTGTGTTCCAACTGCTTTAAAATAGCGATTAGTAAAGTTCTTTTTTTTCAATAGGGCCTGTTCCAACTTGATTAGCTAAAACCCATTTACTCTTAGAGTTCTCTTTTGCTTCTAGTAGTAATTTAACTAACTTAGAGCTAGTGAAAGGAACTACTCGGTTACTGCTTTTTGTCTTAGTTGCTTTACGTGCTAGTCCTAATTCTGTTTTACCCCATGAAGCGTTGATATGAAGTTCTCCATGTTTATCGTCTAATATCTCTACTTTATTCCAGTATAGCGCCTGTAATCCTCCAATTCGAATACCTGTTTGAAACAATAATAATATTGTATATTCCAGATTGTGCCCTTTAAAGTAGTCTAAGAATAAATTGACCTCTTCATGTGTTAACGCTTGTTTAGGATGGAGTGGGGCAGTAGTATTTGGTTTGATTATCCCATCATAAAAGTACTGAGGGATTAAGTCTAAACTATATAGTTTTCGCAACGTCTGCCGTAATATAACAAAGTTTTTTTGATAGCCGTTGTATGCTGATCAATAAACCTTTGTATTAATCCTTTATTAAGTTTTTTTATGGCAATTTTACTAAAGTAAGGTTTAAATCGTGATTCAATAAGATGAAGTTAGAACTTTTTTGTAGCAGTGGCTTTATCTCGTTTTGTAAAGCAATGGAGACAAAAAGAGTAATAGTTTTTATCCGCTGCAGTATTTGATGATTTTAGTTTTAACTTTCTTGCTGCTAATTCATTGATATAATTTAGTTTATAAACAACTTCATCACGCTTCATAATTATCTTTTGTCGATGTTTTCGTAGCTTTTTTACTGGTAAAACTTTTAGAATTATAATTTTTCCGTTTTCATCTATATATAAAGGTAGATTACGGAGGCAGTAATAGCGAATCCCACTCTTTTGTAGGATATTAGAAATACTTCCTTTACTTATAGGAAGTGGAAACATATAATCTCCTTTCTACGATCGGAGCGTATTTGTCCGAGAATGTTGGAATATAGTTTTCTTCGATAAGTAAATTGAGTTATTTGATGAAACAAAAATTTACAGCTACAGTGCTAGTATCTAATAGTATAGAGTCTTAAGTGCATTAAGAGAGAATTCATGTTATAGTAAATTTAAAGAGGTGAGAATAATGGAACATTACATTGAAATTATTGTTATGCTAGCACCTGGATTTATTGCTAAGGAAGTTGCTAGAGCATTAGGAAATGTGAAATCAAGAAGTAGTTCGATAGACCAAATATTAAATTATTTTGTATATAGTATTTTTTGTTTTTTTACAACGCTACTTATATATACAATTATCAATAAGTTGCTTGGTATTGATAGCCTGCAATATTTTCAACTTGTATTCTTGGCCATATTAAGTGGGGTTAGTGTCGGATATGCTTGGCAGTCAATAGTAAAAAAAAATGTTAAGCGTATAATCGATAAGTATACAAGTGCGAATAATGGTTATATGTATTTTCAAGAAGATAGCATGCTCAATAATTGTATGTTAGATGGCAAAGATCATTTAATTCAAATAATTAAGTCAGGGAATGTGATAGCAACAGGGAAATTTCTAGGAGCAACATTTTCGAATGAAGATACTACTGAAATAAAAATAGATAGCCATCCAGTGTATGCTAGCTGGCTATCTGATGAAAGATATAGTGAGTCTTTTGGATACCTACATTCTATATTTGATATTAAAAATGATATCGAAGTTAGAGAATATGACTATCCAAATGGTTTCTTTGAAGAGGGATTCTCAGCAGATAAAATTACTTCTTCGGAGTAGGTGATGGGGGTGGCGGAGCAGGACGAACAGGCTTGCCACTAGTAGTTTTTTGTGCTCCGTCTCTGCGTTCGTATCCTTCGTTGATAGGATTTTGAGAGTTTTTAGCCATAATATTCCTCCTTTCTATAAAGATATTTTTATTATATCAAAATTATATTGATATGGACTCATTTTTCTAGATATATTATTTACTAGACAAAATACATGGATGTTTCCTTGTATTTTATAGGGGGAGCATCCCTTTTATTGGATGCCGAATAGGAATTACTATTCTCGTTTAAAATAGAAGATAGTAATTATTCGCGAAGAAAGGTAAAGAGCCGCCTAATGATAAAATGAAGCTGGACTAGAAATCACAATATTTCATCATAGGAGGTAGAATGTTGTCCAGATCATATTCACAAGCTAGTAAAAATTCCACTTAATTTAAGTATATTGAGTTTTATGGGAGGTTTAAAGAATAGCCTCAAGATATTCCATAAACATGCCAATTTAAAATATAAGAATGTGGAAATAGATATTGATCTGCACCCATTTTCTTGGATAGATATAATTAAGCTACTCTTGGGGAATGAGTTCGGTATTCTACCGGACTCATTCCTTTTAATTTGTACGCCGAATAGGTATGACTAATCCCCCAGTTAAACTGGGGGTCAGTAAAATTTCTTAGAGAAAAGGAAAGAACCTCCTAGTGCTAAAATGGAGATGGTCTGGCAACCACAACATTTCAACATAGGAGGTTCAATGTCAATGAATGACGTAAAAAGCTTATCACATAGTAAATGGAGATGTAAATATCATATTGTTTTTGCTCTAAAGTATAGAAGGCAAATAATTTATGGTCGGATAAAAGCTGATGTAGGTAAAATCCTAAGAGATTTATGTAAGAGAAAAAATGTAGAAATTATCGAGGCAGAATGCTGTCCAGATCATATACATATGCTAGTAACGATTTTACTACATTTAAGCATATCGAGTTTTATTGGATATTTAAAAAGCAAAAGTAGCCTCATGATATTCGATAAACACGCAAATTTAAAATATAAGTATGGAAATAGACATTTCTGGTGTAGAGGATATTATATGGATACGGTGGGATGATATGAAGGAGCGATAAAAGAGTATATTCGCAATCAACTACAAGAAGATATAGCACAAGATACACTAAACTTTAAAGAATATACCGACTCGTTTACAGGTGAGCTGGTAAAATAGACAAAATAAAAGCCTCCGAGTAGGGGGCGGCCAGTGGTAATAGAGTGGTTGTCAGATCATTCAATGCCCTCTTTAGAGGGCCACCACTAGAGAAAGACCCTTATAGGGTCAAATCATAAACACCCGTTCTACGGGTGGTTATGATTTGAGCTTAATGCGTTTTGTATTGTAATTCAAGACATAAAAAACTGCACCTCCAAAAATTGTGTCCAATTTTCGGGGTGCAGTTCATATCACCTTACGGATTTTTTCTTAATATTTTTTAAAAAAGTACATCATGAGAGGCCCAATAAGCACCTAGAATCATTGCGTTTGAATGTGTTTTGTTATTAAAGTCTATCGCCTTAGGTGTATCGTATTGAGAACCCGAAGTCCAATAATACCGTTGTTTATACTTATTGTACTGAAAATAGTAAGTAGTTATAGTTTGTTTGCCACTATTAAGATTTCCGATTACATTTATTGCCCATACGGTTGCAAAATTATCGTCTTTTACGAATGTAGCACTACTAGTATCAGCATAGTATTTACCATCCATATACTGTGAAATAAAAATCATTTGTGCATCCACTGTATTTAATTGTACATTGAACCCAAAAAGTGATAGCGTTAATAGTGCAATTGCATAAAATTTCTTCATAATATCCCCCATACAAGCAAAAAAAATTCATATTATGCTCATGTTTATTATTGCATATAACTTTAAAAATGAAAAGAAGGAGTTTTATATAGATCGTTTATGACTTAGAGTTATCTATTTATTGATGGATTTTTTTGTGTAACTACTTTTATTAAGCATCTAGTAAGTTATTACTATAATTTGTAATAACTAAGGAGACTTTTAGGTGAATAAACCCAGTGTTTATCTGTCTTTTGACCTATAAATCGAATTGGTCAAATAAAAAAAAAGTCAAAAAAAGTCAAAAATTATTAATTTGACCTATTGACTTTTTGACTTAATATGTTTATTATAATGACATAAGGTTAAAAAAACCTAGAAATAAAGCAAGAAATTAAACAGACTTAAAAAGTCAAATAGATATACTTGTAGTAAAAAAGTGAGGTAATTTATATGAACAACAACTTTAACAACTTTGGTAATGAATTTTCTAGTATGAATGATTTGTTTAATCAATTGATGGGTAATATGGGTGGTTATTCCACGGAACGACGTAGTTATAAGATTAATGGTCGCGAAGTAACTCCAGAAGAATTTGCGTTTTATCGTCAAACTGGTCGCTTACCATCTAATGAAGAAATGCAAGCTGCTCAAGCTGCGCAACAAGGTAAAATTAAACAAGATGGCATCCTTGCTCGTTTGGGGACAAACTTAACTCAACAAGCTCGTGATGGTAAACTTGATCCTGTAATTGGCCGTAACAAAGAAATCCAAGAAACAGCAGAAATCTTAGCACGTCGTACTAAAAATAATCCTGTACTTGTAGGTGATGCTGGTGTTGGTAAAACTGCAGTAGTAGAAGGCTTGGCACAAGCTATTGTAAATGGTGATGTTCCAGCAGCTATTAAAAATAAAGAAATCATTTCCATCGATATTTCCGGATTGGAAGCTGGTACTCAATACCGTGGTTCTTTCGAAGAAAATATTCAAAACCTTATTAAAGAGGTAAAAGCCGCTGGCAATATTATTTTGTTCTTCGATGAAATTCACCAAATTTTGGGCGCTGGTTCTACCGGTGATGGTCAAGGCTCCAAAGGCTTGGCAGATATCTTGAAACCAGCTTTGTCTCGTGGTGAAATGACTGTTATTGGGGCTACAACACAAGATGAATACCGTAATACAATCATGAAAAACGCGGCTCTCGCTCGTCGTTTTAATGAGGTAAAGGTAAATGCGCCATCTGCAGAGGATACTTTCAAAATCTTACAAGGCATTCGTCCATTGTACGAAGCGCATCATAATATTGAATTGCCAGACGCGGTGTTGAAAGCAGCTGTAGATTATTCCGTACAGTATATTCCACAACGTAGCTTGCCTGATAAAGCTATTGATTTAATCGATGTAACAGCAGCTCACTTGGCGTCTCAACATCCTGTAACAGATATTAAAACATTGGAAGCAGATATTGCTGATGCTAAAGCAAAACAAGAGGAATATGCTCAAAAAGAAGACTATGAATCTGCGATTAATGAAAAAATGCGTATTCAAAAGTTACAAGCAGAGCTTGATAACCATACAGAAAATCAAAAGGTAGTGGCTAAGGTTAACGATGTAGCAGAAGCCGTTGAAAGAATGACAGGTATCCCTGTATCTCAAATGGGTGCATCCGATATCGAGCGCTTGAAAGACATGAAATCTCGTTTAGAAGCTCATGTAATTGGTCAAGATAAAGCAGTAGAAGCTGTATCTAAAGCAATTCGTCGTAACCGTGCAGGCTTTGACGAAGGTAACCGTCCAATCGGTAGCTTCTTATTCGTAGGTCCTACAGGTGTTGGTAAAACAGAATTAGCTAAACAATTAGCTCTAGATATGTTTGGTAACAAAGATGCAATCATTCGCTTGGATATGTCCGAATATAGTGATCGCACAGCCGTATCTAAATTAATCGGCGCTACAGCTGGTTATGTTGGTTATGAAGATAACTCTAACACATTGACTGAACGCGTACGTCGCAATCCTTATTCTATTGTATTATTCGATGAAATCGAAAAAGCAGACCCTCAAGTTATTACATTACTTTTGCAAGTATTGGACGATGGTCGCTTAACAGATGGTCAAGGTAACACAGTAAACTTTAAAAATACTGTTATCATCGCTACATCCAATGCAGGTTTCGGTTATGGTAATGACAATGATGATGAAAATAAAGTAGATGTAATGGAACGCATCGCGCCATTCTTCCGTCCAGAGTTCTTGAACCGTTTCAACGCAGTTATCGAGTTCAATCAATTGAGCAAAGAAGATTTGAAAAAAATTGTAGATTTGATGCTTGATCAAGTGAATAAAACTTTAGCTAAAAAAGATATCACTCTTGATGTAACAGATGCAGCTAAAGAATTGTTGATGGAACAAGGGTATGACAAAACTATGGGCGCTCGTCCATTACGTCGTGTTATCGAATCTGAAATCCGCGATAATGTAACTGATTTCTATTTGGATCACATCGATGCTAAACACTTGCTTGCCGATGTTAAGGATGGTCATATTGTAATCTCTGAAAAAGCAGATTCCGATGATAGCAAAGACCAAGATAAGGCTGAGAAATAAATAATAGACGTAAAAGTGTCGGAATATTCATTTGACAAATCTGAATAAAGTAGTAATATTAATAGCATAATTATATAGTGAGTATGCAAGGGAGCCTATTATATAGGCTGAGAAAGGGCTGCGAGCACCTGACCTTTATACCTGATCGGGATCATGCCCGCGTAGGAAGCACGCTAATACTTAATATGGGTATCGATCATTTTGTTCGATACCCATTTTTGCATACCTAACTATATATGTCTTTTATATAGGAGGATGTAAAATGTTTATGACTCAATTGGAATCTGCTGTGGCTGGTGTAGTTACGAAGGAAATGAAAGTAGTTGCGGAAAAAGAACGTATGGATGAAGAGGTATTACGTTCACTAGTGGCAGCAGGAAAGGTTGTTATTCCTTGTAACAAGCAACATACTAGTATTTCGCCTGAGGGGATTGGCAAACGCCTTAGAACGAAAGTCAATGTTAATTTAGGTACATCGAAAGACGTCACTGATTATGATAGTGAAATTGAAAAAGTTAATCGAGCTATTAGACTTGGCGCAGAGTCGATCATGGATCTTTCCACTCATGGTGACACTCGTATTTTTAGACGTAAATTAATTGAGACATCGCCAGTAATGATTGGTACGGTGCCTATTTATGATAGTGTCATTCATCATCAAAAAGATTTAGGTGAATTAACAGCTCAAGATTTCTTGGACACTATTCGATTACACGCTCAAGATGGTGTAGATTTTATTACTATCCACAGTGGTATTACGAGAAAAACAATAGATCAAATCAAGAATCATAAACGGTTGCTTAATATTGTTAGCCGCGGAGGGAGTTTGGTATTTGCATGGATGAGCATGACAGGCCATGAAAATCCATTCTACGAATACTTTGATGAAATCTTAAAGATTTGCAAAGAATATGATGTTACGTTGTCTTTAGGTGATGCTTGTCGTCCAGGTTGCTTGGCGGATGCCACTGATGTGTGCCAAATTGAAGAGCTTGTAAGGCTTGGTGAATTGGCAAAACGAGCGAAACAATATGGTGTACAAGCTATGATTGAAGGACCTGGGCATGTACCTTTACATCAAATACAAATGAATATGGAGATACAAGAGTCCTTGTGTGATGGAGCGCCATTCTATGTGTTGGGACCGCTCGTCACAGATATTGCTCCAGGCTATGACCATATTACGGCTGCTATTGGTGGCGCTGTAGCGGGTATGTATGGTGCATCCTTCTTATGCTACGTTACACCAGCGGAACATTTAGCCTTACCAAATGCAGATGATGTAAAAGACGGAATTATGGCTTTCAAAATAGCGGCGCATGCTGCAGATATTGCTCGTGGTATTCCTAATGCAAGAGATATAGATGACACTATGGCTAAGGCACGTCAAGTTCTCGATTGGGAGGCACAATATGCTTGTGCCCTTGATCCTGAACGGGCTCGTTCTATTCGTGAAAGTAGAGCACCGGAGGAAGATCATGGTGAAACCTGTTCGATGTGCGGCAAGTTCTGTGCTGTGCGCAGTATGAATAAAGCTTTACAAGAAGAATATATTGATATTTTATAAGCTTTTTCATATGGGAGGTCATTATGGATTTGATTGTTAATGGAGAGCCAAAGTATGTTGTAGGTGAGCAACTTCATTTGATTCTTGATGAATTAGGCTATTCTGGTAAACACTTTGTAGTTGAGCTTAATGGAGAGATTCTTAGTAAGGAAGCATATACAACCACTAAATTAACGGCTGCTGACAGATTAGAAATTGTTAGCTTTGTAGGAGGTGGTTGATATGTTGGATTCATTTACTGTAGGTAATACAACATTTTCTAGTCGCTTATTAGTAGGAACAGGGAAATATGCATCCTATAATTTGATGCGAGATGCACTGGTAGCATCGAAATCAGACATTGTGACGGTTGCTCTTAGACGAGCAGGTACAACACAAAGTGAAGAGGATATATTAAATTATATCCCTGATAGAATGCATTTATTACCGAATACATCGGGCGCTCGAAATGCAGACGAAGCAATACGTATTGCACGCATGGCAAGAGAATTAGGCTGTGGTGATTTGATTAAGATTGAAGTCATTCAAGATCAGATGTATTTGATGCCCGATAATCTAGAGACTATTAGGGCTGCTGAAGTGTTGGCAAAGGAAGGGTTTATCGTCTTTCCTTATATGAGTCCTAATTTGATGGATGCAAAGCGACTAGTAGATGCTGGTGCTAGTTGTATTATGCCCCTCGCTTCGCCTATTGGTAGCAATCGTGGACTTGAAGCAAAAGGATTGATAGAAATTTTAATCAACTCTATTGATGTGCCAATTATTGTTGATGCGGGAATAGGGAGACCTTCCGATGCAACAATAGCTATGGAAATGGGGGCTAGCGCTGTTCTTGTTAACACGGCTATTGCTACGAGCTCAAATCCAGTAGGTATGGCAGAGGCTTTTTATTATGCTGTAGAGGCTGGCCGCAAGGCATATCTTGCAAAATGTGCACCTAAGAAGTCTGTAGGCAGTGCATCTTCACCGTTAACTGGTTTCTTGCGAAAGTAAGGTGAGAATATGTCATTTTTAGATGTGCTTTCAAGAGTTTCTGACGAAGATATAGCTGAAACATTAGAGGCGATAACTGGTGATGAAATACTTTCAACACTCTCTAAACCTGCGTTAGCTATTGATGATGCACTTATTCTGTTATCACCTCAAGCCCTACCATATTTAGAAGATATGGCGCAGTTAGCTCATGAGCAGACGGTACAGCAATTTGGTTATACCATACAGCTGTTTACGCCTATGTACATTTCAAACTATTGCGACAATGGTTGTGTTTATTGTGGATATAGTCATCATAGTGGAATTGCCCGTGAAAAACTAAGCTTAAACGATATTGAACTTGAAGCGAAAGCAATCGCTGAAACGGGATTAGAGCAAGTCTTGGTATTAACTGGCGAGTCTAAATCTTGCAGTCCACCAGCATATATACAGGCCGCCGTAGAAACATTGGTTCCTATTTTTAGCAGCGTTAGTATAGAAGTGTATTCGCTTACGCTGGAGGAATATAAAGGATTAGTCGCAGTTGGTGCGGATGGAATGACGATGTTCCAAGAGACATATAATCCGACTTTGTATGCGCAATTACATCCATTTGGGCCTAAGAGTGGTTTTGCAAAGCGCATTGATACGCCTGAGTTGGCTTGTCAGGCTGGATTTAGAGTGGTCAATATTGGTGCTTTAATGGGGCTTGATGAATGGCGTAGAGAGGCATACAAGACGATGTTACATCTTAATTATCTTGTGCAACATTATCCAGATGTAGAATTATCTGTTTCCGTTCCAAGAATTCGACCTTGTGCAGTAGGTTATTCACCAAAATATCCTGTAGATGATACGGCATTAGTTCAATATATTTTGGCTTTGCGTCTTTTGTTCCCCCGTGTGGGAATTACGCTTTCCTCTCGTGAAAGCAAGTACATGCGTGATAATCTGGTGAGACTGGGGATTACAAAACTTTCAGCTGGCGTAACGACCTCTGTAGGGGGACATACAAAACAAGATGATTCTAGCCAATTTACAATCAGTGGATAATCGCAGTGTAAGTGAAATGGCTGTAATGCTCGAAAATAATGGGTATCAACCCATTTATAAAGATTGGCAGACGCTATGAGGAGATATGTGTATGGCTCATATGAATAACGAATTTGAAACGGCTATATCTCACTTCTATAGTCCTGAGGAGTTTCGTAAATTGCAGAATTCAGTAGTAGGTATTATAGGTGCTGGCGGATTGGGATCCAATTGTGCTGTTAATCTTGTACGTAGTGGTATTCGAAATCTAATTGTTGCAGATTATGACATTGTAGAGCTAAGTAATCTAAATCGACAACACTATTTTTCGTGTCATGTGGGGCAGTATAAGGTAGAGGCTTTACAAGATGTATTAACTGCCCTTAATTCAAATGTTATTGTTAAGATTTATAAGGATAAATTGACAACCGAGAATATACCTGAAATCTATAAAAAAGCCGATATTTTGATAGAAGCTTTTGATGCGGTAGAAGCTAAGTCTATGTTTTTAGAGGCTGCAACCTCAGTAGATGTACCTAAAATCATGGTATCCGGATTGGCTGGAATAGGTAATTCCGATGCATTACGAACTAAAAAGCTAGGTCAAAATTTATATATTGTTGGTGACGAGCATTCTGGTGTAGACAATGCCTATCCTTATGCACCACGTGTGGCTATTGCTGCTGCAAAACAGGCGGATCTAGCGTTATCACTTTTACTAGAAAAGACCATGTCTAATGAGGTGTAATAGGTGAACAGAAAAGATAAACTAACAGAGGTAATAAATGCTTGTCCTATATATGGAATTACGGGCGGTACTCGAGATGTGGTTACGCTTGTGAAAGATATGCTAAGTGCAGGGATACGAATTATTCAATATCGTGAAAAGGGAAAAACGCCGATTCTGCGATATCAAGAGGCTATGATTTTGAGGCGGTTGACCTATGATTATCATGCTCTATTAATTATTGATGATTATGTTGATCTTGCGTTAGCTATACATGCTGATGGTGTTCATATTGGACAAGATGATTTGCCGCCTAATACGGTAAGACGGATTGTAGGGCCTAATATGTTGATTGGGTGGTCAACCCATAGTATATCCGATTTAAAAGCGGCAAACAGATATACGAGTGTTATAGATTACATTGGAGTAGGGCCTATTTTTTCTACACAGACAAAACCCAATGCTAATCCTGTAGGAATTTCTTATGTATATTGGGCAAAGCAATTTAGTAAGGTTCCCATTGTCGCCATTGGAGGAATTAAAACGACAAATGCTGATATCGTTTGGCAAGCGCATCCCGATTTTATTTGTGCCGTTTCTGAAATAACAGAGTCGGACAATATACAAAATACGGTTTATGAGCTTATGACTGGATATAGTAGAGTCAGATAAAAAATTGAGTTTACATACAAACCACAAGATTAAAATCTTGTGGTTTTTTGGTTATAAAAGAATTTTGTATACATGATAAAAATCATTGCTAACACATCGATTTATTTAGTATAATCGTATCATTAAACTCGATATTCTATAGAATTTATAAAATAGATGAAGATGGAGAGGTAATAGTATATGTCTCATTATGTAGATTTAAATAGTGATTTAGGCGAAAGTTTTGGTAACTATACATTAGGCATGGATAGTGAAGTATTAAATCACGTAACAAGTGCTAATATTGCTTGTGGTTGGCACGCTGGAGATCCTCTTATCATGGATGCGACTGTCCGCATATGTAAAGAAAAAGGAGTTGCCATAGGGGCACATCCTGGTTATCCAGATTTGATGGGATTTGGTCGTCGTGCGATGGCAGTAAATCCTGCTGAGGCAAAAGCATATATGATGTACCAACTAGGTGCACTTCAAGCTTTTTGTGATAGTTATGACATTACTTTACAGCATATGAAATTACATGGTGCTTTTTACAATACAGCCTGTGTTACACCTGTACTAGCTGATGCAATTTTAGATGGTTTGCAAGCGGTAAATCCTAATATCGCGGCCATGGTTTTAAGTGGTAGTTATATTGCTCAAGAGGCACAGCGAAGAGGTATTCCTGTTATACAGGAAGTGTTTGCCGATCGTGGCTATACAGAGGAGGGAACATTGGTCCCTCGTACAGAAGTAGGTGCTTTCATTAAAGACCCGCAAGAGGCTTTAGACCGAGTTCTTATGATGGTTACAAAGGGTAAGGTTGTTACTAATACGGGGAAGACCATTGATATTGTGGCCGATTCCGTATGTGTTCATGGTGATAACCCAGAAGCGATAGCTTTCACAAGATATATTCGGGAAGGGCTCATAAAAGCTGGTGTAACGGTGGCGAATTTTCAACACCGATAACACTATTAAATACATTAAAATAAATGCTTAATTAATACCAACAAAAATGCAAATATAAGTATTAAAAGTAAGTATTACATGTAAGTATGAGCTTTAAGAAATAAGTATGGCATAGATTAATTATTATATGTGGAGGTTCCTATGAAACCAATTACAGGTAAAGCGAGTTTCTCTGTCCTATTAGGGGCAGCTTTCTTAATGGCCACGTCTTCCATTGGACCTGGCTTTATGTTACAAACGGCAGCATTTACAAATGAGTTGAAAGCAGACTTTGCATTTGCTATCGTTGTATCCGTTATTTTCTCAATTATTGCACAGCTTAATGTGTGGACGATTATTGGTGTATCCCAAATGCGTGGTCAAGATATTGCGAATAAGGTATTGCCAGGCCTTGGTTATATAGTGGCATTTTTAATTTCCCTTGGTGGATTGGCCTTTAATATCGGTAATATTGGTGGTGCTTCTATGGGCCTCAATATTATATTTGGTATCGACACAACAACAGCGGCCGCTATTAGCGGTATCTTGGGTATCTTATTATTTACATCTAAGAAGATGGGTGGTGTTTTAGATAATACGGCTAAAGTACTCGGTACTGTTATGCTTGTTCTTATCGCCTACGTAGCATTCTCTACGAATCCACCAGTAGGAGAAGCCTTGTCTCATTCTGTGATTCCAGAGCATGTGCCGTGGTTAGCAACGATTACACTTATTGGAGGCACTGTAGGTGGTTACATTACATTTTCTGGTGGTCACCGCCTCATTGATGCAGGTATTACAGGTCAAGAGCATTTAAAAGATGTACGTCGTGCAGCAATTATGGGAATGTCTGTAGATGCATTAGTTCGAGTGTTATTGTTCTTAGCCGTTTTAGGTGTAGTATCCATGGACTTTGTACTAGATTCTAAAGACCCAGCAGGCTCTGCGTTTCTTCTCGGCGCTGGTGAAATTGGACATAAATTATTCGGTATAGTGTTCTTCTGTGCTGCATTGACCTCTGTAGTAGGGGCTGCCTACACATCAGTATCCTTCTTAAAAACATTGTTTAAGATTGTAGAACGAAATGAAAAATTGACTATTATGGCGTTTATTTTTATTTCTACATGTATCTTAATCTTTATTGGTAAACCAGTATCTCTATTGATTTTAGCTGGTTCTGTAAATGGGTTAATATTACCTGTTACATTGGCAGTTATGCTTGTCGCAACTCATAAATCTGAAATCGTAGGAACATACAAACACAATAAACTTTTATATTATACCGGTTGGATTGTAGTGCTTGTAACATCTTATATTGGTGTTACATCTTTAAAAGGCATTGCTAAGTTACTAGGTTAATTAATTATCTGTGAAAGCACCATTACGTTCGGCTTGAATGTGATGGTCCTTTCTAGTTATAGCAGGAGGTACATATGAAACCTACAATTTCACCTGTAGGGGATTGCGCTATCTCTATTGATTTTGGTCAAGTAATCGATCCAAAGATTAATCGACACATCCGACAAATTATAGAGCAGATTAAAGATTTACAGCTAGATGGAATTATTGAACTAGTTCCTACATACTGCGCATTGCTTGTTCAATATGATGCAATGGTATATTCTTATTCAGATATTTGTAGAATTCTTGAACCCACATTGCAAGAATCGGTAACGGATAGCGCAAATGAACTCGTTACGATTGTTGAAATACCCACCGTATATGGTGGCGAGTTTGGCCCAGATTTAGGCTTTGTAGCCTCTTATAATCATTTAAGTGAAGCTGAGGTTGTATCCATTCATAGTGGTACAGATTATTTAGTTTATATGTTAGGCTTTATTCCTGGATTTACCTATTTAGGTGGCATGGATCCACGCATTGCGACGCCTCGACTATCCTCTCCAAGGACTTTGATTCCTGCCGGCTCTGTAGGTATTGCAGGAGAACAGACTGGCACATATCCATCAGATTCTCCTGGAGGCTGGCAGATTATTGGACGCACACCTGTGACTATGTATGACATGTCTAAGGAGCAAGCTGCACTATTGCAAGCCGGAGACTACGTTCGTTATGTGTCTATCGATGAAAACGAATTCCATAGGGTTAAATCCTTGGGTATGGAATATATTCCATCTATATATGAAATAGAAAGTGGTGATTTACGTGGATATAAATGAGTTTCAACGCGCTTTAATCCGCGTAGATGCTCCGGGTATGTATACAACGATTCAAGATATAGGGCGTATTGGCTTTCAACAATATGGTATGCCTGTAGCGGGGCCTATGGATAGTGAAAGCTATCTATTGGGGCAGGCTTTAGTAGGAAACAAGGAGCCTTTAGGTGCTTTAGAATGCACCGTGCTACCGCCTACACTAACGGTTCAAGGTACATGTATTGTTGCTTTTACAGGGGCTGATATGCATCCCACTATTAATAATATAGTCGTGCCTCGATACATACCTTTTATATGTCACGAAGGAGATATTATTTCTGGTAGCTTTAGCCAATGTGGCGTGCGTATGTATATTGCTTTCTCAGGCGGTATTGATGTTCCTGCTATTAATGGTAGCGTATCCACTCATACAAAGGCTAAGATAGGTGGCCTTGAGGGGAGACCGTTACAAACAGGTGATCAGTTTGGCATTAATGCATTTACTAGAGACGAAGTGAATGTGTGCGACTTCTATGATGGTCATAACTTATTCAATATCGCCTTATATAACCGCGGCGGCCGTGAGTGTCACGAACCTTTGCGTGTAGTACTAGGGGAGCAAGCAAAGTATTTTACAGAGAAAGGAATCAAGACCTTTGGTAGTAAAATATATACATTGACTGTACAATGTGATCGTATGGGCTTTCGCTTGGATGGCCCTGTTATAGAGCATATAGATGGTGCGGATATTATCTCCGATGGCGCTGTATTTGGTTCTATCCAAGTTCCTTCTGATGGAAACCCTATAGTACTCATGGCAGATCGGCAAACAACAGGTGGCTATACAAAGATTGGTACTGTGATTACGGCAGATTTACCTAGGTTAAGCCAATTACCAGTGGGGGATGGAATTCATTTTGATATCATATCTGTCGAAGAAGCACAAGCGATATATCGTACATATATGAAACGCTTACATAAGCGCATACAATTAGCACACGAACAAAGTGTATATGCCTTTAATGTAACTTAATTGGTTTTCCCTATTTAATTATATAAACTAGCAATAAAGCTATCTTGTAGATTGTTATTTCTATGAGATAGCTTTTTGTTATGTAATGTAAGATGAATTGATGAGGTGGAGGGAAAATATAATCTTATAAAACAAGTTTAAAATAATGATTATGAATTTATATTCATTTTATCTCTTCTTTATGGTATAAAATAAGCCCGTATTTTATATAAATTTGTGATATGAATCACTATAAAATGCATTAATGCTGCATTTGTGCGCTATGTAGAATTATGAA
This sequence comes from Veillonella parvula, assembly GCF_032472435.1. Classification (GTDB taxonomy): domain Bacteria; phylum Bacillota; class Negativicutes; order Veillonellales; family Veillonellaceae; genus Veillonella; species Veillonella parvula_N. The sequence continues at coordinate 19,058 of NZ_JAWEGM010000002.1, read as the reverse complement.
TAAAAAATGAAAAAGCTTGATAGTGTATTAAAGGTTTTGATATACTTATAATATTGAAAATTTTGGAATTCTCGTATGACTTACATATGATAAAACATCGAGGGAGCATTAATATTACTATAGTTTATAGGAGAAAGTATGAATAAGATTTTTAAAGTGGTTTGGAGCAAATCAAAAAACTGTTACGTAGTAGTATCTGAGTTCGCTAAGAATAATAGTGGCAAAAAGAAAATTGTTGTAGCAGCAATTTTGGCTGCATTAGCAATGACTAATGCTAGCATCTCTATGGCGGCAAATACTTTGCCTACAAATATGCATGCAACAGCAGTAGGCTTGGGGGCTGGTGCTTCTGTTACTGGTGATAAAGCTGTAGGTTTCGGTCAAAATGTAGCAGCTGCAGGTGGATATTCTATTGCAATAGGGGCTAATTCTAGTACCAGTGTTAACAGTCCACAAGGAATCGCTATTGGTGGTGGTAATACTGCTAATGAAGGTGCAAGAGTAATTGGGGAGCAAGCAATTGCCATTGGGGGAAATACAATAGCTCAAGGTAACTCTTCTATTGTTATTGGTGGCGATGATGTAGTTAAAGCCGATGGTGTAAAAGTTATTTACACTACGAATAATGGTGAGAATAAAACTGGGGATTTGCGTAGTGCGGTTCAAAGCTTAACAGGATTTGATATGAGAAACCCACTATATACATCGGCAACGGCTGGTGAATCTGGTATCACATTAGGCATGAAAGGTCAGTCAGGCAATGTGGGCATTGCCATTGGTACAGGTGCAAATGCGAAGGATCGTTTATCAGGAACTTCTAGTGGGGCTTCTGGTCAAGCCAATAATGATGTAACAAATGCTATTGCTATTGGCACAGGGGCTAGGGCAAATCGTGATAATGCTATTGCCATCGGTGGTGGTTCTAACACTGATGTAGGCGGTACAAAACAATCTAGCTATACTTTGCCAAATAACGTTGTTGCTTCCTGGGCTGGTGGTGATAAAACATTGCCAGGTGACGTTGTATCTTTTGGTTCTAAAGGGTATGAACGTCAGTTGAAACATGTGGCTCCTGGTGAAGTAAGTGCTACTTCCACAGATGCAATTAATGGCTCTCAACTTAGCGCTATTGTAGACCAAATCGCTTATAAATATATATCTATAAAATCTTCTGATGTTGCTAATAAAGATAATACTGGTGCTACGGCCGATAATTCTATTGCTATTGGCCCAAATGCCGCAACAGACGCATCTGCAAGTCGTTCTGTGGCTGTTGGTGATGGCGCCAGAGGTAAAGTAGTAGATGGTGTAGCTGTTGGCTCAAAATCTATAGCTGATATTGCTTCAGGTGTAGCGGGCTATAATGTTAATACTAGTCGTACAGATATATATGCTGGTTTAAGTGGTGCTGCCCTAACGTCTAAATTAGGTGGTGTTGCTGTTGGTACGACAAACCAAACACGTCAAATTAACTATGTTGCTGCAGGTACTGCTGATACAGATGCAGTAAACGTGGCACAGTTAAAGAGTGTTAATCTAGCTTTTACAGGTGATACTGGTACAGGCGATGTGAACCTTGCTAATAGTAAATTGGCTGTAAATGGTGATAATACATACATTAGCACTACAGCTAATGGTAAGAAAATTACAGTTTCTGGTAAAAAGCAAGACATTACTGTAGCAAATGGTAGCGCTACAGCCTCGGCAGGTATGGCGGATTCTGCTAACGTAGCTAATGCGATTAATCAAGCAATTGATCAAAATAAATATGGTTGGAATCTTTCTGCTAATGGTGAAGCTACACCAGTAGCAGTTGAAAAAGGTAATACAGTAGATTTTTCTGGTGACGATAATGTTGCGGTTGCTAGAAATGATAAGAAAATCTCTGTAGCTTTGAAAAAAGATCTTTCTAAATTAAACAGTGCTTCTTTCAATAATGCTAGCGGTAATGAAACTGTAAAAATTGATGGTGATAAAGGTATTAATGCTGGCAATTTGAAAGTTGCCAATGTAGCAGATGGTGTTGCTGATAAAGATGCTGTCAATGTATCCCAATTGAAAAAAGTTGACGATAAAGCTGAAGCTAACAAAACTGCTATTGATACAAATAAAACTGCAATCACTAAAAATGCAGGCGATATTGTAACAAATAAGTCTGATATTGCAACCAATAAAGACAATATTGCGACGAATAAACAAAAAATTGCTGACAATAAAACTGCAATTGATAAGAATGCAGGCGATATTGTGACAAACAAAACAGATATTGCTACTAATAAGGACAATATTGCTACAAACAAAGCTGATATCGCAACCAATAAAGCTAATATCGATAAAAACACGACAGCTATCGGACGTAAAATTTCCTTAGGTGGTAACTCTGGTTCTACCGATGAAAAATCCTTGAGTACAGGTGATGTGAAATTCAATGTTAAAGGCGAGAACGGTCTTACTACTGTTGCTAATGGCGACGATGTGACTGTTAAACTTGATGATACGACTAAAGGTAAAATTGATAATGCAGCTGATCGAGATTTGAGTAATTTGACATCTGACGGTAAGCAACAGGTTAAGGATTTGGCAGCTTGGAATGTTGTAGCTAATAATGAAACGGCTGAAAAGGTTGAAGGTGGCAACACTGTTAAGTTTATCGATGGTGATAATATTTCCATTACTCAAAATGGTAAAGACTTCACCATTTCTACTAAGAAAGATGTAACTTTTGATACGGTAACCGTTACTCAAACGATTACAGCGCCAAAAGTGAAAGCGACAACTGGGGTCGAAACACCTCAAGTAACAGGATTGACTAACACTACATGGGTTCCAGGTCAAACACAACCTGTATCTGGTCGTGCTGCCACAGAAGATCAATTGAAATACGTTGATGATCAAGTAGCAGAGAATAAAGCTAATATTGCTGATAATAAAGATAAGATTGGCAAAAACGCTGATGCTATTGCTGATAACAAGCAAAAAATAGCTGATAATAAAACGGCAATTGATAAAAATGCAGTAGATATTGCTACTAACAAAGACAATATTGCTGCGAATAAAGCTGATATCGGAGCCAATACAGATAAAATTGGTAAAAATGCTGATGCTATTGCAGATAATAAACAAAAAATAGCCGACAATAAAACTGCAATTGATAGAAATACAAGTGACATTGCTACAAACAAAGGGGATATTGCTTCTAATAAAGCTAATATTGCTCAAAATACTGCGGCTATCGCTCGTAAGATTTCTTTAGGTGGTAACTCTGGTTCTACCGATGAAAAATCTTTGAGCACAGGTGATGTGAAGTTCAATGTTAAGGGTGAAAATGGTCTTACTACGGTTGCTAATGGTGACGATGTAACCGTTAAACTTGATGATGCAACTAAAGGTAAGGTCGACAATGCAGCTGATCGAGACTTGAGCAATTTGACTCCTGATGGTAAGCAACAAGTTAAGGATTTATCCGCATGGAACGTAGTAGCTAATGGTAATACTGCCGAAAAAGTTGAAGGTGGCAATACAGTTAAGTTTATCGATGGTGATAACATTTCTATTACTCAAAATGGTAAGGACTTCACCATTTCTACTAAGAAAGATGTAACCTTTGATACGGTAACAGCTACTCAAACGATTACAGCGCCAAAGGTTAAAGCGACAACTGGGGTTGAAACTCCTCAAGTAACAGGTTTGACCAACACTGCATGGACTCCGGGACAAACACAACCTGTATCTGGTCGTGCAGCTACAGAAGACCAATTGAAACACGTTGATGATCAAGTAGCAGAAAACAAAGCCAATATCGCTGATAATACAGCTAAGATTGGCAAAAATACTGATACCATTGCGGATAACAAGCAAAAAATAGCTGATAATAAAGCTACAATTAATAAAAATACTGGCGACATTGCTACTAATAAAGATAATATTGCAGATAATAAGCAAAAAATAGCTGATAATAAAGCTGCAATTGATAAGAATGCAGGTGATATTGTTACTAATAAGGACAATATTGCTGCGAATAAACAAAATATTGCTGATAACAAAGCTGCTATCACTAAAAATGCTAGTGATATTGCAACTAATAAGGATAACATCGACAAAAACACAACAGCCATCGGTCGTAAGATTTCTTTAGGTGGTAACTCTGGTTCTACTAATGAAAAATCCTTGAGTACAGGTGATGTAAAATTCAATGTGAAAGGTGAAAATGGTCTTACTACGGTTGCAAATGGCGACGATGTGACTGTTAAACTCGATGATGTAACTAAAGGTAAAATCGAGAATGCAGCGGACCAAGACTTGAGCAATTTGACCCCTGATGGTAAGCAACAAGTTAAGGATTTAGCAGCTTGGAATGTAGTCGCTAATAATGAAACGGCTGAAAAGGTTGAAGGTGGTAACACTGTTAAGTTCATCGATGGCGATAACATTTCCATTACTCAAAATGGTAAAGACTTTACAATCGCAACTAAGAAAGATGCTACTTTTGATACGGTAACGGCTACTCAAACCATTACAGCGCCAAAAGTGAAAGCGACAACTGGGGTTGAAACACCTCAAGTAACAGGTTTGACTAATACTGCTTGGGTTCCGGGTCAGACACAACCTGTATCTGGTCGTGCAGCGACAGAAGACCAATTGAAACATGTTGATGATCAAGTAGCAGAAAACAAAGCCAATATTGCTGATAATACAGATAAGATTGTCAAAAATGCTGATGCCATTGCAGATAATAAGCAAAAAATAGCTGACAATAAAGCTGCAATTGGTAAAAATGCAGTAGATATTGCTACTAACAAAGATAATATCGCAACTAATAAAGCCGATATAGCAACTAATAAAAATAATATTGCGACGAATAAACAAAATATTGCAGATAACAAAGCGGCCATCACTAAAAATGCTGGCGATATCGCAGCCAATAAAGCTAATATTGATAAAAATACAGAAGCTATCGGTCGTAAGATTTCCTTAGGTGGTAATACTGGTTCAACCGATGAGAAATCCTTAAGTACAGGCGATGTGAAATTCAATATTAAAGGGCAAAATGGTATTGTTACTGAAGCTAATGGAGAAGATGTAACTGTCAAATTAGATGATGCTACGGCTAATAAAATCAACAATGCAGCAAATACGGATTTGAGCAACTTAACAGATGCTGGTAAACAACAAGTTAAAGATTTATCGGCATGGAATGTAGTAGCTAATGGTAATACTGCTGAAAAAGTTGAAGGTGGAAACACAGTTAAGTTTATCGATGGTGATAACATTTCCATTACTCAAAATGGTAAAGATTTCACAATTGCTACTAAACAAGACGTAACTTTCAATACTGTAAAAGCAAATCAAACAATTACAGCACCAAAAGTGAAAGCTACAGAAGGGGTAGAAACACCTCAAGTAACGGGTTTGACTAACACTGCATGGACTCCGGGTCAAACACAGCCTGTCTCTGGACGTGCCGCCACAGAAGATCAATTGAAACATGTTGATGATCAAGTAGCAGAAAACAAAGCCAACATTGCTGATAATACAGATAAGATTGGTAAAAATGCTGATGCCATTGCGGATAACAAGCAAAAAATAGCTAATAATAAAGCTGCAATTGATAGAAATGCTGCTGATATTGCAACTAATAAGGATAACATCGCAACCAATAAAGCTAATATCGACAAAAACACGACAGCTATTGCCCGTAAGATTTCTTTAGGTGGTAACTCTGGTTTTACCGATGAAAAATCGTTGAGCACAGGTGATGTGAAATTCAATGTGAAAGGTGAAAATGGTCTTACTACGGTTGCTAATGGCGACGATGTCACTGTTAAACTCGATGATGCAACTAAAGGTAAAATCGATAATGCAGCAAATCAAGACTTGAGCAACTTAACAGATGCTGGTAAACAACAAGTTAAAGATATATCTGCATGGAAGGTAACAGCTGCAGGAGGTACTGTTGAAAAAGTACAAGGTGGGGATACCGTAAAATTCCAAGCTGGTGATAATCTTGTAGTTAACCAAGATAGAACTACTTTCACATATGGCTTGGCTAAAGACTTGAAAGGTCTAAACAGTGTTATCGTAGGTGATGAAAACGGTGTATCCACTAAGATTACTCCTGCAGGTACAACTGTAAAAGATGCAGCTGGCAATTCTACTGTAATTAAGGGTGGTGGTATGACTATTACTCCGGCAAATGCAACAACTAGCCCTGTATCCCTTACTGTAGACGGTTTAAATAATGGTGGTAATCAAATTCATGGTGTGGCTCCTGGCGCAGATGATACTGATGCAGTAAATGTTAGCCAATTGAAAGCATCTAATGCTGGTTTACAAGAAGCTGTTAATCGTGTAGGCACTGAAACACAACGTGTTGGTGCTCATGCGGCAGCTATGGCAGCGTTGAAACCAATTCAATACGATCCATTGGAACCAACTCAAATTATGGCTGGTATTGGCAACTACCGTGGTGAAACTGCGGGGGCTATCGGTATTGCTCACTACCGAACTGAGGATACTATGTTCAACGTAGGTGTTTCACTTGGTACTAGCCACAACATGGTAAATGCAGGTGTTACGCATAAATTTGGTGGTAGTCGTGAAAGAAAAGATGCTATTCCAGAACGTTATAAAGCAGGTCCAATTAGCTCTGTTTATGTAATGCAAGACGAAGTATCTAGCCTCAAAAAAGAGAATAGTAATCAAAAAACTGTTATTGCTAATCAAGCAGCACGTCTAAATACATTAGAAGCTGAAAATGAACGTCAACGTCAAGAATTGGCTGAGACTAAACAAGGCTTAGATGACTTGCGTGCAGTAGTAAATCAACTATTAGCATCTAAAGGTTAAAAGTTGAGAGCTAGTTTTGATAATAGTTTAAGATAATTATTTTCCTGTAGACCTAAAGAACCTCTTATACACTGTTATACCTGATAGGGTACATACATTTTGTATAAGAGGTTCTTTTGCTATTTTGATATATATTCTTATTTAAAATGCATAACATATGAATGACTTCTCATATGTTATGTGATATAATACAGTGGAACTAAGAGGCGAAGTGATGCCTCTACTATGTATGATCTTGCATGAATAGGAGATAGAATGTTAGACCGTATACAACGATGGCTTTCAATAGATACCATGTTGCCTGTTGCAGAACGATTAGGACCTGTAGGCACGACAAAGCAGCTATATGGTAATTATCTAAAAATAGCTTGGCCAGCTACATTACAAGGCTTGATGTTACAATTTATGACGGCCATCGATTTGGCGATGGTTGGTGCCTTAGGTGCATCAGCTCTTGCTTCGGTAGGTATTATGGGACAACCTGAGATGGTAATGCTCATCTTCTGCCGCGCCTTATCCATTGCTGTGACAGCAATCATAGCTCGTCGTCATGGTGAAGGTGATGTAGATGGTATGAATGCCGTGCTCAAGCAGTCTATTTTATTGAATTTTTTGATTTATGTACCGTTATTATTGATATGTTTCTTAAATTTAGAGCATATTCTACGTTTTACAGGTGCTGAAGAGAGCTATATTGAAACAGCTGTTTGGTATGGTCGTTTCATAGTTATTAGTTTAATCTTTCAGTCTTTTAGTCAAATCGTAGGGGCTGCACTCATTGGATATGGTAACACCAAGGTTATTTTTAAATCTAATGTAGTAGGGAATATTTTGAATACGATAATGAATTTCTTCTTGATTTATGGTATCGGTTTCTTCCCTGAACTTGGTGTTATGGGGGCAGGTGTTTCCACTATGATCAGTAGTGCGATTATTGCATTATTGTTGTTGCGTACGATTTCACAACATACTGCTACTGGATTAACATTGCGCCATCCGTCGAAGTGGATTTTTGAAAGACCTGTACTTCATACGATGTTTCATGTAGGTGGCAGTTCTTTGGGGGAACAGTTCTTTGAAAGGTTCGGTATGTATACATACACTATGATTGTGGCTTCCTTAGGTGCAGTACCTTTGGCCGCGCATTACGTATGTATGAATCTAATGGATATATTTTATTATTTTGCGATGGGACTTGGCTTTGCAGGCGCGTCACATACGGGTCAAAATCTTGGGCATAAAAGGCCGGATATTGCACGTACTTATGGTAAAATTGGTGCTCGTATCGGTTTAGTCGTGGGTCTTGTGAGTGCATTAATCTTTATTGGCCCTGGTGATTTTTTAGTACACTTATATACTCGTGAAAGTGATGTTGTTACACTTTCAGCCACTTTGATGGGTATTATGGCTATCGCTGCATTCCCTCAAGCATTACAACAAGTATACTCCGGTGTGTTGAAAGGGGCAGGAGATACATATTACATTATGAAATATTCTCTTGTAAGCGTAGCAATCATTCGTCCTATTATTACGTATCTATTGTGCATTACATTAGGTTTAGGACTTTTTGGGGCATGGTTATCTTTGTGCTTTGATCAGTCTCTAAGATTATGTTGTTCTTATTTTAGATTTATTCGAGGAGCATGGCAACATAAGGTTGTTTAATGAGATGTAAATATAGTTTTAATTTAACTTTCGCTTTATATTAAAAATAGGCTTCATGTAAATGTTAAAATTTAAAATACTAATACTCGATATAATTTTAAACGGTAAATAATAATTATATATTTTGTTGATTATTCTTTTTCACATTGAAATTTTTAGAAGAATTCATGAAAAAATAGTGAATAAACTCTTGTCTATTAAAAATTTTTGATGTACAATACTTAATGTGAAAAAAATGACACATTGGGGAATGTGTTATCTGACCAGAAACTTCTGATTTCACGTATATATGTAAGGGATATACATATGAAATGATAAAAGCCTCCTTAGTGTATAAGGGGGCTTTTATTTGTTCAATTATAGTTAGATCTATCAGTGTATATAATAATGATTTTGATGAACTTACAGGACCAGTGATCTTATTATTGTTAGAGAATCTTAAAAAAGATAAATAGTATTATAATTACGGGACTGTAATATGTGCAGAAAATCGCAGTGATTAGGTAATTAAGAGGATTTAAATATTTATATTTATAACATTAATAGATAGATATAACTAAAAATTCATCTGATATTCATGAAGGATATTGAATTATATTGAAAAATTGTGTAAAATATAAGCATATTATTACCAAAGCCTAAGTATTATAAGGGCTGTTTTTGGAGGGAATTATAATGAATAAAAAATTATTAGCTTTATTGGCAGTTGCTGCTGTAGGCGTGTCCGTAGCAGGTGCAACTCCTCAAACTCAATTCAATAAAGGTGAGTTTCAAGTTGATCTTGGCGCGTCTGATTCTAAAGCAAAAACTAAAGCTTGGACTTCTGATGCAAAATGGAACTTTGATGGTGGTGTAACATACGCTTTCACAGATAAAACCGCGTTACAATACCAATACCATGGTTTGAATGATAAAATGTTCGGCACTAGCTATAGTGACAGAATGCAAGAAGTTAACTTGGTTCAATCTTTGAATAAAAATTTCGCAGTATATGGCGGTTATGCTCATATTTCTGGTGATACATTCCCTAAAGCAAATAATATTGCTCAATTGGGTGTAATTGGTAAAGCTAATCTTGGCTCCAAAGTAGACGTTTATGGTAAAGCGGGTGTAGGGACTAAGAGAACTACCACTTGGGAAGCAGGTTTTGGTTATAAAGTTAACCAAGACTGGGATATTAATGCAGGGTATCGTTATATCAATACTAAACGTGATGATAAGTCTAATATTTCCTTCCAAGGTCCTGTAGTAGGATTATCTTACCGTTTCGGTGGTCACAAATCCGTAGCTCCTGTATACACTCCAGCACCAGCTCCTGTATACACTCCGGCTCCAGCTCCTACTGTAGAAGCGCCTGCATATAAAACTCCTAAATTGGACTACTATGTACAATCTATCTACTTTGACTCTGATCAAGATGTTGCTCGTGCAGACCAATATCCAAACTTAACGGCTGCTGTAAATGCTGCTAACCAATATTCTCAAGACCAAGTTAAATTGATGGGTAACGCTGATACTGATGCAAATCCTCAATACAACATTGCTTTGTCTGAACGCCGCGTACAACATGTGGCTCAATATTTAGTTAACCACGGTGTATCTGCCGATCGTCTTATCGGTATTGCTAATGGTGATGTTAAACCAGTTGCAACTAACTCTACAGCAGCAGGTAAAGCTGAAAACCGTCGTGTAGACGTTTATATTCATCGCTAATTTCTAGACTTATCTAGATTAGCCCTACAATAAGTCCACCTTCAATCATGCTCTCTTGTTCATCGGGAATTCGAGCATGCGACAAGGTGGACTTTTGTGTTATACTAAGCTTGCATACAATACTAGGTCATACAATGTTCATTATGCTTTGGTAATGTATGCGATGTGAGAATCGTATAGTTATATAGGTGTAGCTTATTAATAGTGTTATGTGAAGTAGGTTATTATGAAAGAATTTAAATATTACAAACAGCTCATAGGGGCTATTATACTAGCGGGCATTATGATTATGATGGCACTACGTATAAGTGATATTGCTAGTGGTCTTGACGCTATCTTTACGGCCTTTGTTCCGCTCATTGTGGGTGCTTGTATTGCTTTCGTATTGGATATTCTAGTCGTTCGTTATGAGCGATGGCTATGGCCTAAGTGTGACTCTGGATGGAAGTATAAAATACGTCGCCCACTAAGTCTTTTGCTATCCTTTGTAACAATTAGCGTTATTGTGTATTTTATTGCTCGGTTGGCTTTACCTCAATTGATTCATTCTATGTCGATTATTGTAGCTGCATCACCGCAATTGTATACGGACTTCCAAACATGGATGCAACATATTACAGAAACAATTCCAATGGCGTCGAATCAAACGATTATAGATGCCCTAAGTGGAGAGAATCTTGCTAAATATACTCGTGAATGGGGGACAAAAGGTGGCACATATATTGTAAATGCAATGGGCACCGTATTGTCGTGGACTTTGAACATTGGTCTTGGCTTAATTTTTGCTGTTTATATGTTGCTTGATAAGGAACGCCTTATGTTACAAGGTAAACGTATATTAAAGGCTTATGCATCAGATGAGTGGGTAAATCGAGTTAGTTATGTAACTCGCGTAGCAGTTCAAACATTTAGTAATTTTTTTGTAGGTCAGTTTATAGATGCCTTGGTTCTAGGTGTGATGGTAGGTATTACTTTATGGCTATTTAATATTGAATATGCTACAACGATTGCTTGTGTAATTGGCCTAACTGGTTTAATTCCACTATTAGGTATTTATGTTGGTGGTATCATTGGAGCCGTTATGCTACTTACTGTTAGCCCTATGGATGCTCTCATCTATGTAATTATTTTAGAGGTACTTCATCAAATTGAAAGTAACTTTATTTATCCGAAAATTGTAGGTAATTCTGTTGGATTACCAGGTTTGTGGGTATTTGCTGCCGTTATCGTAGGCGGTAGTTTGATGGGGGTTACTGGTATGTTGATCGGTGTGCCTTTAGTGGCTACATGCTATAAATTGATTATGACTGATGTAGATGGGCGACTTGCATCTAATGAAGGTTTATAGTATATTGTCTAAATGATATGACTATTTACATATTTTAGTGCTGTTGAATATAGCATGAACTTATAGAAATTCTAGTGTACTAATAGTTTGATTAATAGAAGCATAGTATCTAGTAGGAGGATTATAATGAATAAAAAGTTAATTTCTATGGCATTGACGGGTGTATTAGCGGTAGGTATGTTATCCGTTGCTACACCAAGTGTGGCAGATGCACGCAAAACAAAGCCTGAAACAAGTACGGATATCTCTGTAAAACGTGCACCTGGCGAGTCCATGGTTATGACTATGAGCCAAATTGGTACTATTTTCCAAAATCGCTATCCAAATGCGGCGCTTCATTCTGTAGAGCTCAACTCTAATGACTTGAACTATGGTTATAAAGTAGTTGGTTATAGTAAGTATCATCAGTACAAGATGAAAATTGACGTAATCACTGGTAATGCTTCTGATATGGAAGAGGGGGGCAAACTTAAGAAAGTTATTGGGGAGATTTTCAATAAAGATAAAGTTATTGAATCAACTCAAGCAGAACGTGTTGCAAAACAACAACTTGGAACTGATGCTGTTATGAAGGGCTGGAAGATTGAAGCTCATAATGGTAAGGTTTTATACTATGTGACTATGCATCAGGATGGTAAAAAAGTAGTTGTTACAGTAGATGCTGAGACAGGTGCTTATGTAGAACAATCTAAATCCTATAAATTACCACCTGAGCCAGATCAAGGCTTCGATGGTCGTAAAACAAATCTCGTTTGGGGTTCTGATATAGATATGGGGCGCTAACCTATCTATTGATGATTAATAATAAAAGAGCCGAAGGCAATGCCTTTGGCTCTTTTTTGCGATTCCGATACTATAAAATATCGATTGATAGTGCTCTTGTGTTAGAATATTATTTTTTACAGTAGATATGTTTACAACAAAAGGACTGCACCCTAGGTTTAGTCCTTTTATTATTTATAACTATAGTTGTATTACCAACGATTTTCGTAGTACACTTGTGTCCACATGATAACTTCGACGAGGGATGGATGGGGACTCATAGTTTCGCCTACAGTGATAACGGATCTAGGGTCCATTTCACGAGTAATACTTTTTTCACGTAAACGTTTAGTGCGTTCAGAAGCGATTTCTTCATTAATTGCTGTCAACGGAGTTACACCACTATTCATAAGATTTACATATGGTTGGAAGAGGATAGACGCTTGAGGACCTGTTACGTGCATACCAAGAATGTGGTTAGTGTCTTTGTCCACTACGATTTTAACGAAACCGTCATTTACATCGCCAGGATTAATACCCATAGCATAGCCTTTAACAGTAGAGGAGTAGTAATTTTTACCAACACCTACATTATAGCCTGCTTTAATAGCTTCTGCTTCAGTAAGACCTACGCTACCGATTTCAGGGAAGGAGAAGGTAACCTTTGGCAATGTATCATAGCGTGCCCAACGGAAATCTTCTTCGTTTTTAGCAAAGTATAGGTTGTGGGCGATAATATCAGCTTCGTAGTTCGCACGATGACGAAAGGCAGGTTCACCATTTACATCACCTAAAGCGTAGATACCATCAACGGATGTTTCAAGGAACTCGTTTGTTTTAATCCAGCCTTTAGGCCAAGTTTCAATACCAGTGTTTTCTAGGTGAAGTTCTTCTACAGCTGGACGGATACCTGCAGCTACAAGGATTTCTTCAACTTTAGTTTCTGTAATTTCGCCAGTAGTACGATCTTTAGTAACTACTACTTTAAGGCCGTCTTCTTGGCGGATTTCAACAGTGTCTTGGTTTAGAAGTACGTTGATACCACGTTCTCTGTAGTTGTTAAGTAAGTGTTCCGATATATCTGCATCTTCTTTAGGTACTAAACGTACATTGTGTTGAAGAATTGTTACCGCTGTACCAGCAGAATCAAATACGTGAGCAAACTCAACACCGATTGGTCCGGCACCAAGAACGGCAAGAGATTTGTATGGTTGTTTAGGGAACTTATCGCCAAATAAACTTTCACTAGAAAGGAAGCCTGCCTCTTTTAGACCAGGTACATTCGGTACATTACTATAGCCACCTGTACCAAGGATAATTGTAGGCGCTGTAATTTCTTCAATGCCAGAACCATCGTTAAGATGGATGTTCATCACTTTATCGGATACAAAACTTGCAGCACCGCGATATACATCTACGTTGTCATAAGCGTTATAGTAATCATAGATGCCTGCAGACTTGTCAATCATATGCCATGTACGTTTAGCTACAGTGTCCCAATCCATAGTTGCATCGTCAACATTGACGCCTATTTTTTTGAACTCTTCTACCTCTTGAATGGCATTAGCTGCTGTAACCATAACCTTCGTAGGAATACAACCGCGAGTTAGGCATGTGCCACCGAATTTACCTTTTTCTATGATAGCTACTTTTTTACCTACTTTTATAGCAGCGTCAGCTACGATGGTTGCGCCGCCTGTACCAACTACAATAATATCGTATTGTTTCATGTTGATTCCTTTCTATATATCTACTAATAGTTATTATCATTAACTATATTATACCACTATATTGAAGAAAATCAATATAGTTTGTTAGTGATTGGTGAAAGTTTATATTTAGTTAATCCAAATATATAATATCATTTTTACACGATTAGGTGACGAGGATATATATAACTTTCACAAAGTCCTAGTGAAAGAATATAAAATTAGTGTACAAAAAAGACGGTCTCATAGGACCGTCTAAGAAAGTTTTAATTCCAATCTTGATGATAGCCGCGTTTTGCATAATCAGCAGTAGCCGTGAAGAGGATATCTGTGCTAGAGTTAAGCGCAGTTTCTGTGGAGTCTTGTAATACGCCAATAATAAAACCTACACCTACAACTTGCATCGCTACATCATTGGAGATACCAAATAGAGAACAAGCCAATGGAATGAGTAGTAAGGAACCGCCTGCAACACCGGAAGCTCCACATGCACCAATAGTGGCAATGATGGATAAGAGAATTGCAGTAGGAATATCTACAACGATACCCAAAGTGTGGGCTGCAGCTAATGTCATGATTGTAATCGTGATTGCTGCACCACCCATATTGATTGTGGCACCTAATGGAATAGATACGGAATACATATCTGGATTGAGTTTTAAACGTTTTGCCAAATCAAGGTTTACGGGAATGTTTGCAGCAGAGCTACGTGTGAAGAACGCATAGATTGCAGATTCACGTAAGCATTTGAATACCAATGGGTATGGATTACGGCGAAGGTATATAAAGGATAAAATTGGGTTAATCACTAATGCTACAAAAATCATAGAACCAAGTAATAATACGAGTAATTGGAAGTAACCAATCAAGGCTTCGATGCCGTTAGTAGCAATGGATTCTGCTACAAGGCCCATAATACCAAGAGGAGCGAAGCGGATGATCCAACCTACTACAGTAGTAATAGCTTGTGCAATGGACTCCATAACTTCCTTCGTATTCATTGGTGCATGGCGTAATGCACCACCAATAATAAGGGCCCAACCTAAAATACCGATGTAGTTAGCAGTCATTAACGCTTTTACAGGGTTATCAACTATATTTTTAAGCAATGTTGTCATAACCTCTGCGATACCTTGCGGAGGAGCTGCATCAGCGGCACCTGCTGCTAGATGTAATGAAGTAGGGAAGAAGAAACTTACGATTACTGCTAATGCTGCAGATAGGAATGTACCTAATAAGTATAAGGTGATAACAGAACCCATACCAGTTTTTTGGCCAGAACGATGTTTACTGATCGCTGCAATTACCAAGAAAAATACAAGGATAGGGGCAATGCCTTTAAGAGCACCAACAAAAAGAACACCTAATAAAGCAAGTTCATTGGCCACATCTGGCACATAAAGAGCAGTCAAAATACCAATAATCAAACCTATGATAATTTGTTGGATTAGACTGACTCTGTTGATTGATTTTACAAATCGATTCATAGTACACTCCAATACTTAAATAAAAACAAATAAAATCCACAACAAAATATCCTTTCATCATGGACATATGTCATTATACAACGAACACGAGATAGTGGCAATAGATAATATCATAGATGGCTATAAGCATTTATGTTATATATAAAGTAAATGATAAACATGTTTATTAAGCTATATATTTTACAATAAAATATATTAAATATTTGTATGTTTTGGTCTTATATGTGTATAGTACATAGTTACTATATATAGTATATATAATAGGATTCTTTTTAGCGTTCCTATAGTATGGTATACTATGCCATATATAGTACTTGAATATAGTTCTTGATTAGTGAAAGGACCATAATGAATAGTAAAGAATTTAAAACATATGCTGATAAAGAAGAATTTGTACAAGGCGTTTTTTCTAATATTGCAAAAAATTATGACTTAATGAATACAGTCTTAAGTTTTGGGCAAGATTATTTTTGGCGCAAATTTTCTGTAAAAGCAATGAATATCGGTCCTCATCAATGCGTACTTGATGTAGCGTGTGGTACTTGTGTTTTTACAAAGGAAGCATTACGTCAAGAGCCAACTTTAAAGGTGGAGGCCTTGGACTTTAATAGTGAAATGCTTGATCAAGGTCGTATTCGTATAGAAAATGCCGGTTTAATTGATCAAGTCAATTTAGTGCAAGGTGATGCTATGGCCTTACCATATGCGGATAATACATTTAATGCAGCCATGAGTGGTTTTGCAATGCGTAATGTGCCGGATATTAAACAAGTATTATCTGAAATGCAACGTGTTGTAAAGCCGGGAGGGAAGGTTGTCGTACTAGAACTAGCAAAACCAAGCATGTTTGGTTTTAAACAATTATATAACTTCTATTTCTCCTATATATTACCTATTATAGGGAAATTGAGTAAGGATAACTCCTCCTATGCGTGGCTTCCAGAATCTTTACGTAGATATCCTCATCAAAGTGAGATTTTAGAAATCTGGAAATCTCTTGGATATGAAAATGCCACCTATCATGAATTGACAGGCGGCATTGTAGCTGTACACGAAGGTGTGGTACCAGAAAATTCTATTGTAGATAATAAGTGATGTTGGCGTCTTGGGAAACTATTAGAGATCCTTTTTCTACAGGCGTAGCAGTTTCGAGAGCTGCTTTTAGCATCACTGGGTTACGATAGTAACCAGAGTCCATTGTGCTGGTTTCAGTTGTGCTAATGGAAACAGTTTTTACTGGTCCCAATGTACGACCGAAGGCAGCTGCTATAACTTCTGCTTTGTGGCGACCGTTTTGAATCGCTTCTGTAGTTAAAGAATCAGATAATTGTTGAGACACATCATTTTGGAATGAAAGGTTGTTGATGTCGTTAGCACCAGCGCTAACAGCGGCATCAACAACCTTTCCTACGTTATCAAGGTTATTGATCTTAACTGTTACATGATTTGATACATTGTAACCTGTGTTGATGCGTTTGCCGTCTTGATAGTCGCTCGTTGGATTGATAGAAATGCTAGATGTATAGATATCTTTTTTTGCTACACCTAAGTTAGCTAATCGACTAATTAAATCACTCATAATACGATCATTATTAGATTTTGCAGCGTTAATATTGGTGTTTTGGCTTGTAATACCAAGTGTTAAAATCGCATAGTTAGGCGCTACAGAACGAGATGCTTGACCGGTAATATTAATTTCTGAAGTGTCAAATGTACCTTGTGGTACAGCAAATACAGCAGTTGCCATAGAAGTACATATAGTAGTTATAGCTATAGTTTTCAATAATAAAGATTTTGATAATTTCATACTCAATCTCCTTAGACTAATGTAATATTTATATTCATGAATATAAATATTTTAGAACTGATTTGTGTTAAAAGTTCTTTGTTACAGCTATATTTTACATGATTGGTTGTGTAAAATCAAATACTGACTTTATGCATCAAAATGAAAATAAGATGAAGATTTGTAAAGTTGAGAATTGGGGGTTGCGCTTATATTTTCATTGTACTATAATATGCATACAGTCGTTTGAGCGACTGTTTCTTAATGAGTGTAGCAATACACTTAGAAGTTTAGAATTAACTTCAAAAAAGATTATAAAATGTGTTGACATGAAAGTAGTCAAATGTTATTATAATCAAGTCGTCAATTGAGGCTGAACTTTAGATGAAGTGATCCGAATTGATAACAGATCTTTGAAAACTGAACAATGATAGGTAATCAATCGAAATGATTGAACATATGCCAGAGTGCGGGTTTTGACAAAGTCAAAACCAACCATAATTCAAAGCTACTTAATGGTAGCGACAACAAAACAAATGAGCTATTCAAATAGCTTCAAGATATCTTGGAGAGTTTGATCCTGGCTCAGGACGAACGCTGGCGGCGTGCTTAACACATGCAAGTCGAACGAAGATTGATGGAAGCTTGCTTCTATCAATCTTAGTGGCGAACGGGTGAGTAACGCGTAATCTAAGCTATCACTGAAGGAGGGGATTGCGTCTGATTAGCTAGTTGGAGGGGTAACGGCCCACCAAGGCGATGATCAGTAGCCGGTCTGAGAGGATGAACGGCCACATTGGGACTGAGACACGGCCCAGACTCCTACGGGAGGCAGCAGTGGGGAATCTTCCGCAATGGACGAAAGTCTGACGGAGCAACGCCGCGTGAGTGATGACGGCCTTCGGGTTGTAAAGCTCTGTTAATCGGGACGAAAGGCCTTCTTGCGAATAGTGAGAAGGATTGACGGTACCGGAATAGAAAGCCACGGCTAACTACGTGCCAGCAGCCGCGGTAATACGTAGGTGGCAAGCGTTGTCCGGAATTATTGGGCGTAAAGCGCGCGCAGGCGGATAGGTCAGTCTGTCTTAAAAGTTCGGGGCTTAACCCCGTGATGGGATGGAAACTGCCAATCTAGAGTATCGGAGAGGAAAGTGGAATTCCTAGTGTAGCGGTGAAATGCGTAGATATTAGGAAGAACACCAGTGGCGAAGGCGACTTTCTGGACGAAAACTGACGCTGAGGCGCGAAAGCCAGGGGAGCGAACGGGATTAGATACCCCGGTAGTCCTGGCCGTAAACGATGGGTACTAGGTGTAGGAGGTATCGACCCCTTCTGTGCCGGAGTTAACGCAATAAGTACCCCGCCTGGGGAGTACGACCGCAAGGTTGAAACTCAAAGGAATTGACGGGGGCCCGCACAAGCGGTGGAGTATGTGGTTTAATTCGACGCAACGCGAAGAACCTTACCAGGTCTTGACATTGATGGACAGAACTAGAGATAGTTCCTCTTCTTCGGAAGCCAGAAAACAGGTGGTGCACGGTTGTCGTCAGCTCGTGTCGTGAGATGTTGGGTTAAGTCCCGCAACGAGCGCAACCCCTATCTTATGTTGCCAGCACTTCGGGTGGGAACTCATGAGAGACTGCCGCAGACAATGCGGAGGAAGGCGGGGATGACGTCAAATCATCATGCCCCTTATGACCTGGGCTACACACGTACTACAATGGGAGTTAATAGACGGAAGC
>NZ_JAWEGM010000001.1:0-634879 GCF_032472435.1 Veillonella parvula | reverse complement strand
CCCAAACAAGTGGAATTCGGTAATATCTGTGGTCCATTTTTGATCTGGCTTTGTTGCAGTAAAGTTTCGCTTAATAATATTAGGAGCAATTTTTCCTTCTGTACCTCTATATAAACGATACTTCTTTAGACGAACTTTGCATGTTAAGTTTTCTTCCTTCATAATACGCATCACAACTTTATGATTTATATTGAAGCCTAATTTATGTAATGCTATTGTGATTCGTCGATATCCGTAACGACCCTTGTTCATCGATACAAGGGTACGAATAGCGTCTCGTTCCTCTATATATTTGTCCCCTTTATTTATGCTGGCTAGGCGCGCATAATACGTACTTCGACTAATACCAAAGTATTTGAGCATAAACTGAAGCGGATATGTCGTCATAAAAAGATATTTCATACTTTAATCGAGCATTTTCAGCTTCCAGTTCTTTAATACGTTCCTTATCTGATTTTTGGCTTGAATCTACTTGTATCTTAATTTCTTTCTTAGTCTTCATAGGTGGTCTACCTTTAGGCTTGGGTTGCAACCCCAAAATCCCTTCTTCTAAATACCGCTTTTGCCATGTAGCAATTAGACTAGGGTTATCTAAATTAAATAATTCTGCTGTTTCTTTAAAGGATAACTTATTCTTCCACCTAGCTTCAAGAACTTTACGTTTAAAATCTGCTGAAAATACTTGTGTACCAATTTTATGGGTCAAATTATGATTAAGGTTAAATTTGTGTAGCCAATTTTTTATAGTACTTTCTGGCACCTCAAGCTCTTTAGCAATTCTAAATCGACCCCATCCTTTTTCAGAAAGATAAATTGCCTTTTCTTTTACTTCTTTTGAGTATTTTGACATAAAAAACTGCACCTCCCAAAATTGTGTCCAATTTTTGGGGTGCAGTTCACTAATATAACCTTTGACATAAAAAGCAAAAGTTTGAATATTTGTCCCATAAGTATAGAATTATGTCCCAATATATGATATAATAAAAAAGAAAATAGGAGGTATAGCAATATGAAAAAACAAAATGTTTTGAATTTAATAAAATACCATGTGGAAAGGAACGAAAATTCCTTTAGAAATGAAGCGATAGCAATAGCAAGATATTTTGATAGCATAGGAGATTATCAGTTATCCGAATATATTATGGGGTTAATATCTGAATCAAATTTATATTCACCACAAAGTAGTGATTTTGAAAGTGAGTTTTTAAAGCAAGTTGAAATAAGAAATTTAGAGGCTTTAAATTTACCGCTTGAAATAACAGAGGATATAAAAGGCATTATTAATGCTGTAAATCATAATGTTGGTATTAATAAATTTTTATTTGAAGGATTACCGGGAAGTGGAAAAACAGAAGCAGCAAAAAATGTTGCAAGATTGCTGGATCGCTCTCTTTTTAGAGTGGACTTTGAAAATCTGATAGATAGCAAGTTGGGGCAGACTAATAAAAACATTATAAAAGTCTTTAGAGAAATAAATATGCTTCCAAATGCAAATAAGGTTGTGGTTTTATTTGATGAAATTGATGTTATTGCTTTGGATAGAATTAATTCTAATGATATTAGAGAGATGGGAAGAGTAACATCTACGATTTTAAGAGAATTAGACAGATTAACAGATCTTAATAAAGAAATAGTGCTTATTGCAACTACTAACCTATATTCCAATTTTGATAAGGCATTAGTCAGAAGGTTTGATGCAGTTATTAATTTCAACAGATATAGTGATGATGATTTAATAGAAGTAGCGGAATATTATTTTTCTTCGTTTATCAAGAATTTTAAAGGAATATCCAAAGATACAAGATTATTTAAAAAAATATTGAAGACAGCAAAAAAAATACCTTATCCTGGAGAATTAAAAAACATTATAAAAACATCACTTGCATTTAGCGATGTTAGTTCTGAGTATGATTATTTGAAAAGATTATACAATAGCTTGATAGGAAGTTTAGATCAAAAGGATATAAACCAGCTTCATGAGGAAGGATTCACTGTAAGAGAAATAGAAAAATTAAAAGGGGAGTCTAAAAGTGCTGTCTCAAGAAAGTTAAAGAAGGAGGAAGTAGATAGTGAATAATGTCTTGGAATTAAAAGGGAAACGCTTTTTGCAAACCAGTAAAAATGGTATGCGTGGTGGTATAGCCATGAACGGGAAAGTGGAAGTCAGTACAGAGCATTTGTTAAGATTAAAATCTCAGCTAATTCAGATTAAAGAATTTTGGGATAAAGAAACAAAACCATTTGAAGGGATTTTAGTTAGCGTTTATTACAATAAAATTGTTGCAAAAAGTAATCGAATCGCCGGACTTTTTAAAGGTGCGGATTCTAATGAAGCAATTGTTGGAGCAAAATTTAATAGAGATAAGAGCAAACACATCATAACATATTTTCTTGATGAGTATGATTTGATAAAAAGTATAGAATTGATTTCAAATACTTTAAATATATTGTCCCAAAAATTTGCAGGCAAGATCAGCAAGAATATATTTGAAGATAAAAATATTGTCAATCCACGAGTTTTTAAAGATCTTTCTGTGAGTATGTCAATATTTAAACAGGTGATTGCAGATGTATCATACATTGATTCTTTTGAAGTAGAGTTACCTACGATAGATGTAAAGCAGAGCATTATAACTTTGTATGACGTAAGAAAAGATACCAAACTATTATTTGAAAGATTAGGGATAGATATTTTAAGTAGCAGAATTTTAGATAATCAAACTGTTTACTTAGACGAAAAGCAGGTAGGACTACTTTTCGAAAAAGCACCTTATCTTGTTTCAATGGCAACCGTTGATTTATCAAATTTATCACCTGATGATTTTATCAATGAGTATCAAACAAAAATGGTAACTATACCATCCCCATCTATTGAACCAACAATTGGGGTGATAGATACCTTATTTGATGAAAGTGTTTATTTTAGTGATTGGGTTGAATATCATGATATGGTCTCAGAAGATATACCAAAAAATCCAAAAGATTATAATCATGGGACAGCAGTGTCTTCCATTATTGTTGATGGAGCAAGATTAAATCCTTGGCTGGATGATGGTTGTGGAAGGTTTAAGGTTAGGCATTTTGGAGTAGCGGTAGGTGCTGAATTTTCTTCATTTTCAATAATAAAGAAAATAAAGAGTATTGTAGTAAATAATTCAGATATAAAAGTCTGGAATATTTCACTTGGTAGTAATCAGGAAATTAATGACAACTTTATTTCTGCTGAAGCTGCAACATTAGATAAAATTCAGTTTGAAAACAATGTAATATTTGTTGTTGCAGGAACAAATAAACCAAGTGCAGATATAGTAAAAATAGGATCTCCGGCAGATTCTGTTAATAGTATAGTTGTAAATTCAGTTAGTAAGAATGGTATGTCTACTAAATATGCTCGTAAAGGATTAGTATTATCTTTCTTTGCAAAGCCAGACGTAAGTTATTATGGCGGTAGTGAAGAAGAATACATTAGGGTTTGTGAACCTTTAGGGGCGGCAAGTGTTGCCGGTACTTCCTATGCTGCACCTTGGATTGCAAGAAAATTATCCTATTTAATTGATGTATTAGGGCTTAACAGGGAAGTCGCAAAAGCTATGATTATTGATGCAGCGAGAGGTTGGGATGAAAAACCAACTCCTGAAGAAGTTGCCTTATATGGGCATGGAATTGTACCCATTCATATAAATGAAATTATTCAAACAAAAGATGATGAAATAAAATTTGTGGTATCAGATATTAGTGAAAAATGGAATACTTATAATTATGATTTTCCTGTTCCTCTAAAGGATAATAAGTACCCCTATATTGCAAAGGCTACAATGTGCTATTTTCCACTGTGTGATAGATTGCAGGGGGTGGACTATACAAATACGGAATTGAATTTGCACTTTGGTCGAATAGGAGATGATAAAAAAATTAAGGATATTAAAGGTGATAAACAGAATACAGAAGACACATTAGATGGAGAAAGAAATTATCTTGTGGAAGGTGAAGCAAGAAAGCAGTTTAGAAAATGGGATAATGTAAAGTATATTGCAGAGAGTGCTACAAAAAGAATGATACCAAAAGATTCTTATAGAAATAAGAATTGGGGCATGGAAATAAAAACAAATAACCGATTAGCTCCTCAAGATGGCGTAGGAGTTAGGTTTGGTGTTGTTGTAACACTCAAAGAAATGAATGGAGTTAATAGAATTGATGAATTTATCAGAAGTTGTACATTGAATGGTTGGCTAGTAAATGTAATTGATATTGTTAATAGAGTAGATATTCACCAAAAAGTGAATGAAGAAATTGAGTGGGAGTAATAATGAAAGTGTGGGGATATAAGTGTTAGAAAATATAGGAACTAATTTGATTAGCAGTGGAATTTGGTTTTTGATTGGTATATTTGCAGCTAATTATAGAAGAATAGGGTTGTTTGTAAAATCGTTGATACATTGGAGCGAAGATATTAGGTTTAGTATTGCGTATTTATATAAAATAAAAATAGATGATAAATATCTTTTAATTAAGGGAAGTAAAATAGAACAACTGCAACCTGTTGGTGGAGTATATAAGGTTTGTAGTTCGTTTAGTACTATTGAAAGGAAATTGAATATTATTTTTGAAAATGAACGAGGTTTTTATGAAAAAGAAGATTTAAGATTTTGTATAAAAGGAAAAAATATTAGCAAAGTTCTAAATTGGTTTGATAGTAGAAAAAATAGGGAAGTGGCGGTATATAGAGAGTTTTATGAAGAAATTATAAAAAATAACATATTGCCTATAGAAGTCTTAAGTAGCATGAGAATAGAGTTTTTAAAGCAAATAAAACCTAAAATGGCTTATTCTAAGCATTTTAAAAAGAATGAGATATTATTATTTGATATTTACGAGATTCATTTACCAGATGAATATACTGATATGATACGTAAATATGTAAAAGAAGAGAATGATTTAATTAAGCTTGTAGATAGAGAAGACATTGAAAAGGAATGTGTTGATATAAGAGGAAAATCATTTAAAATAGGAGCTCATTCGCAATATATTATTTAATAAGAGAGGGGGAATAAAATGAAAAAATTTGAAATGTCGAAGGAGATAAAAGAGCTTATTAATGAAATTGATGTTTCTGAATCAAATTACGAAAAAGCATCAAACAGGTATAAGGCAATTGCAAACTATATAAAAGAATCTGACCTAGCAGAATATAGTCCGGATATTTACTTACAAGGTTCTATTAAATTAGGAACAGCAATTAAACCTCTTACTGAAGACGGGGCGTATGATATAGATATTGTTTGTAATATGACGAAAAAAAGAAGAAATCACCAGACTCAAAGAGAATTAAAAGACGAACTTGGAAAAGTAGTTAAAAATTACTCGTTAAAGCATAGTATGGAAAATTTTCCAAAAGAAAGCAATAGGTGTTGGACATTAAATTATGTAGATGAATCAAATTTTCATATAGATATTTTACCTGCTGTTCCTTGGAATGATACGGATGATGGAAATATTGCAATTTCAGATAAAAGAAGTGATAACTATGATGATATAACATTTGACTGGGAAGTTAGTAGTCCTAAAGTATATTCCGATTGGTTCAAAAAACAAAGCGATTTTCAAATTATAAAAGAATCCTATGCTAAACGATTTTATGCAAATATAGAAGAAATTCCAGATTATAAAATAAAAACTCCATTACAAAGAATTGTGCAATTATTAAAGAGACATGCAGAAGTTATGTTTGAAGATGATATGGAACAAAAACCGTCTTCCATTATAATTACTACTTTGGTTGCAAAAATTTATCCTGAAAGTATGATTATTAGTGATGATTTTAAAACATTATTATTGAATGTAGTCAAAAATCTTTTGAGTGGAGTTGAATATGAAAATGAAAATCCTTGTATTTATAATCCGGTTAATAGAAAAGAAAAATTATCTTTGAAATGGGATAAGGATGGAAAATACTTTGAAAATTTTTTGAAGTGGTATGATCAACTTAAAGTTGACTTTAGCATAGATAATAAAGCAATGTCTTTAAATGAGAGTTTGTTTTATATGCAGAGAAGTTTGCGTAAAAATACTAATGAAATTGGAATCTCGTTAAATTCTTTAAGTTATCATCAAAAACCTAAATGGAAATTATCAAGTATTGCTAAGACTAACGTAGAGATAAAAGCATATTACAGTTGGCGTGGTTTCAGATTTAAGCAAATAAAAAGTGGTGAAGCTTTGAATAAAAAAGGAAAACTTAGATTTGAAGTCAATGCACTTACACTTAATATAAAAGACTATGATATATACTGGCAAATAACCAATACTGGTTACGAAGCAATAAATGCGAATTGCTTAAGAGGAGACTTTTATAATTCTAAGCTTGAACAAGGAAAAAGAATAAGAACAGAAGAAACTTGCTATGTAGGTAGACATTATGTTGAGGCGTATTTGGTAAAAAATGGTATTTGTTATGGGAAAAGTAAACCTTTTGAAGTTAATATAATTGATGGTATTACTTTTGAGTGGTTTAATACCAAAAAACTCGGAGGGTAGTGTATGTCTGATACAATTATATATTGGTTATGGTAAAAACAATACCTGAAGATATTATTAAGGGACTAATAGCATCATTTGTAATTTTACTTATAATAAAACTTGTTAACAAAGTTAAATTTTTAAATTTTAAATTGCAATATGAAATTGAACAGTATCCAAATCTACAATTCTATTAACTTCTTCAAGAAAGACATCCAAGGGGGTTCTATAATTTAGAAGCTTGCGTGGCAAATTATTACACCATTGAAGTGTTCGTTGAATTGTTTCCTCTGAAACGGCTTTTATTGGCATTCCTTTCGGTATACATCTACGAAGTAAACCATTATGCCTTTCGTTTGATCCACGTTCCCAAGCAGAATAAGGTCTAGCAAAATAAATAGACAAGGTTTCATTTTCTAAATTAGATATCTCTGAAAACTCTAAACCGTTATCTGCAGTTATTGTTTTACATAAGCAAGCTAGATTAACATCTTTAAACGTATTTAACCATGCATGCAGTGTTTCTTTTACATCAGTAGCACGCGCTGAGGGACATCGTAAAGCCACATACAATCTGCTTTTACGCTCAAGTAAAGAGATTAAAATATGGTCTGTCTTATCTTTTGTTCCACGGACGGTATCTAATTCCCAATGTCCGAATTCCTCGCGCGTTTCAATAGTAGGATCGCGAAGTTCTATGGATTTACCAAGTTCTCGCTTATGTTTTCTAGAAATAGATTTTCGTTGGGAACGCCGTACTACCAATGGTAAATCAATTGCTTTTATACCTAATACACCTTTGTGAAGATAGTTATATAAAGTTTTAGTACAAACCATTTCATTACGCACAAACAACCCCTTATGTTTAGCATATCCAACAGCAGCATCAAATGACCAACGATCAGCTAGAGTCTTGCTTTCAATCTAATTTATAAAAGATTCTATAGCACCAATTCTCATGGTATTAAAGGAGCCAACACGTTGTCTTTCATATGTTGCTTGTCCAGAATCAGCTAAATATACAAGTTGAGATTTACCATGTCGAATTTGAATTACAGTACCACGTTTTAATTCTGTATAAATAGTTGTTCTAGAACGGCCCAGTGCACGTGAAATTGCAGCAATACTATCTCCTAGAACGATTCTCTTTTCTAAATAAAATCGTTCTTCGAAGTTTAAGTGTTTGTTTGTGTGTAATGTCGTGTTATGATTATTGTAGTCCATAGTGATTACCTCGGTTATATTTTGATTAGTCACCTAAATCATAACACAAGGTTCACTATGGATTTTTTATGTGTTCAATTTCATTCTACAATTAAGCAAAAAAATAAATATCTGATATTATCCAAAAAAGTGGTTGAAGTTTTTAATATCCATAAAGAGCAACAGGAGCATATTGAAAAAGCCATTTTTTCAGTTTTAAGAAACTATAGTGAGGAGGACCTTCAAATGGTTATGAAACTGACGGATGATGTTGAACAGGTATGGCGAGAATTACCGTGGTAAAAATCACGGTAATTTTAAAAACACATTGTTAATAGCATTAACAAAAAGAGGAAGATATGACTATACAAATTGAACTTATCTCAGAGTCTGAGTTAGCAGACGAATCTTTCAATATTGTCATCAATGGCTTAAAACCAAGAGAAACATATCGAGTCGAGATGTACCTAACTGATTATTATTGTATCAATGCTCCCATGCTTTTAGCTCATGATGTTTTATGGAGATCAACAGGGACTTTTGTATCAGATAAGAATGGCATTATTGATATTTCACAAACTCCATCTTGTTCTGGCTCTTATGAAGGCATTTCAACAATGGGACTATTTTTTAATGCTAAGCCCTTGACCAATAAGAAAAAGAAACTCCCAAGTTCTCTTTCTAAAATTCCTTTACTGGATCAATTTTTTGTGAAAATCAAAATTATGCAAGGAAATACTGTTATTGCAGAGAGAACCTTCTCAAGACGTTACATGAGTTCGCAAATTAGTCATCAAGATATTTACGGGGAACATTTTCAAGGGAGACTATTTTATGATAAAAAGTCACTAAAAGCACCGGCATTGATTATTGTGAGCGGTAGTGAAGGAAGAATTGAAAAGGCACAGAATATGGCTCAGCTTCTATCTTCCAGAGGTTATATTTGCTTAGCAGTTGCCTACTTTGGTTTAGAGGGGTTACCAAAACATTTGGAACGTATTCCTTTAGAGTGCCTTGTGGGAGCAAAGGATTATCTACGTCAGCATCCTCAAGTAGATAGTGAAAGCATTGGAATCTATGGACGGTCTAAGGGAGCAGAATTCGTTTTAGCTGAGGAGAGCCTTTTTAATGACGTTCAATGCTTGGTACTAAATTCCCCCTCTGATGTGGTGTATGAAGGAATAAAAGGAAAATGGAACTCTCATACTTCCTCTTGGACGCATTTGCAAAAAGAACTTTCCTATCAAAAGTTTCGACTTAGAGATTATCTGTTCAGTAAACTTTTTAGAAAAACCTTCCCTAAAGATTGCTCTGCTAGAATAGATGTTGGTCAAATTCATTCACCAATCTTATTGCTCGGAAGTACTGTTGATGAAATATGGGATGCTTCGTCAGCAATTGATGATATTGTCTCCCATTATAAAGGACACTACATTATATTTAAAAAATATCATGAAACAGGTCACATGTTGACGGTGGCCTATCAACCAAATCATCGTTATCGAAAAGATTGGCGTTTACTGATGAAAGAGAGCAAGGATTCTTGGTTGGCTACGATTCATTTTTTTGATAGGCATTTGAAGAAGCAATAAAAATAGATTATAAATATGCTATAATAGTCCTAACTAAGATAAAAACACAGTTCTGGTTGGTAGTCCAGACGTAGGCAAGCCTATCAGTAACCTTCCTCCTTGGTTGTCCATTCTTAGGGATAGATTTAAGGAGGTGCTGTCGTGGAAACAATTTCAATTAGATTGACAGTTTATTTTGAAGATGGATTTTGGCATGGATTGTTTGAACAAGCGTATCAGGAAACTTATCAAGTTTGTCGTGTGACATTTGGTCAGGAACCGAAAGATGATGAAATTCTTGAGATTTTACAAACTCAGTTTGCTCGCTTATCTTTTAGTTCAGAGTCAACAGTCAAACAGTATGTGAAGATTAAGAATCCGAAACGCCTACAACGTGTTGTAAAGAAGCAGGTAAAGCAGAAAGTTTTTTCTAAGTCGAAAGAACTATTGCAGTTGCAGTATGAGGAAAGGAAAAAGATTTCAAAACATCAATCTAGTGTCCAAAAGCAATTCCTCAAACAAGAGAAATTTGAACGCAAGCAGCAAAAACGTAGAGAGAAGCACAAAGGTCACTAGTGACTTTCTCTTTCATAAAATAGAACAGCTCTTTTCGTATAAAAAGAGCTGTTTTTACTTGTACGCCGAATAGGCATAACTAAATCCCCAGTTAAACTGAGGTCAGTAAAAATTCTTAGAGAAAAGGAAAGAACCTCCTAGTGCTAGAATGGAGTTGGTCTGGCAACCACAACATTTCAACATAGGAGGTTCACTGTCAATGAATGACGTAAAAAGCTTATCACATAGTAAATGGAGATGTAAATATCATATTGTTTTTGCTCCAAAATATAGAAGATAAATAATTTATGGTCGGATAAAAGCTGATGTAGGTAAAATTCTAAGAGATTTATGTAAGAGAAAAAATGTAGAAATTATCGAGGCAGAATGCTGTCCAGATCATATCCATATGCTAGTAACGATTCCACCACATTTAAGTATATCGAGTTTTATGGGATATTTAAAAAGCAAAAGTAGCCTCATGATATTCGATAGACACGCAAATTTAAAATATAAGTATGGAAATAGACATTTCTGGTGTAGAGGATATTATGTGGATACGGTGGGACGATATGAAGGAGCGATAAAAAGTATGTTCGCAATCAACTACAAGAGGATATAGCACAAGATACATTAAACTTTAAAGAATATACCGACCCGTTTACGGGTGAGCCAGTAAAATAGGCAAAATAAAAGCCCCCGAGTAGGGGGTAGCCAGTGGTAATAGAGTGGTTGTCAGATCATTCAATGCCCTCTTTAGAGGGCCACCATTAGAGAAAGACCCTTATAGGGTCAGAGCAAACCACCCGTTCTACGGGTGGTTATGATTGTGTTGGAAATTCCTTTTGTATATGATGAATTGCAATAAGTAATGCGACAAAATTAAATCAATTTTTTAATCTCATGTTTAAACATGTCAAATGGTGTTTTAAACCTAAGGCATTTTCTAGGTCGATTATTAATCAGCACTAGTGCTTCTGTTAGTTTATCTAGTGTTACTTTAGCTAAATCGGTTTTCTTAGGAAAAAGCTCTCGAAGTAAACCATTACTATTTTCATTAGAGCCACGTTGCCATGCTGCATAGGCATCAGCAAAATACATTGGTATCCCAAACTCGTTTTCAACCTGTTCAAAGCACGCAAATTCTTTACCACGGTCCACTGTAAAGGTTTTAAGTAATTTACTTGTTAATGTGTTGTATAGGGAACTAATAGCTAAAAACATAGAATCCTTAGTTCGGTCATCCATTTTTATTGCTACATAAAATCGAGTTTTACGTTCAACAAATGTAGCTAAACAACCTTTACTTTGACCTCTAGAAGACACCATTGTATCTAGTTCCCAATGACCAAAAGTCTTACGGTTTTCAACTTCTTGAGGTCGGTCCTTAATGGTCTTTTTCACATTGAACCGTCCACGCTTTTCTTGTGTACCAGGCTTTTTGCCTTTCCGGCGAAGTACTGTTTCTGTTACAGCAAGAAAACCACGATGGATCCAAGAATAAATTGTTTTAAAGCTTAGAACTCCAACTAATTCAGCACCAACTATTTCTTCTGGAGACCAAGTTTGTTGTAACCTGGATTCAATTAAAGCCGCTAATTGAGGTGTTAACTTTGTTGGTCTGCCTTTATTAGCAGACTCACTAATTGCTAATTGTTGTGCTTTAATCGCAGAATATTCACCTTCAACGCGATTTAATTCTCTTGCTACAGTAGAATGGTGAACCCCGATTAAGCTAGCAATCCTACGAACAGAGTATCCTTCTCTTCGTAAAACTTCTATTTGACTTCGTTTTTCTATGGTAAGATGTATATAGCTCATATTAGAGACCTCCGTGTCATGTAGTTGTGGTTATTTACATTTTACACGAGATCTCCAATATGAGTCTTTTTATTTGTCGCAATATATTTTACAATTCATCAAATAAATAAAAATACACTATTTTAAGTATAGCATTGGAATATGTATCTGAATATTATCATGTTATGAATGCTACTTATATTAATATGAATTTTACTAATGGGTATGGAGCGATATGTAAGTAGGTTAAAGAGTTTAATTCATCTTTTATTGATTATGTGTTTTTCTAATATATTTGAGGTGATTACTATGGCAGTGTCTAATATGAGAGCTACATTACTATATCCAATAGAAGTAGTGTGGGATACAGTGACGAATCTAAAGGATTTTTCCTGGAGAAGTGATTTAAAAGATGTAAGAATTATAGATGAGAATAACTTTATAGAGATTACCAAGAATGGAGTTGAAACTTATTTTAGAATTACAGAATGTATTAAATACCAGTCATGGATATTTGAGATAGAAAATAAAAATATTAAGGGGGCTTGGGTCGGAAAGTTCTATGTGGAGGATGATAAAACGATTCTAGATTTTACAGAAACTGTTGTCTCTAAAAAACTAATATTTAAGCCATTTATAAGTTTGTATTTGAAACGACAACAAAAAATATATTTTAGAGATTTAAAAGCAAAACTGAATTGTGAAGAGTTTGAAGCTGTTAGATAATATTTATAAGATTAGTTTTATCAAAATAGAAGGTGGTGCGTTTTGTGGCTGAGATTAGATTTGAAAATCTTCGAAAGCTATTAAAGAGCATGATAGAAAAGTGATAAAGAGACTATCTGTCTATTTTCTAAGCGTCATGGTAAATAGACTATCTGTGGAATGCAATTTTTAAATGTGCATGGATTAAAATTTATTAATGTTCTTGTTATTTCGTTATGAAAAAGATAAATTGAGATTTTAGAATTGTATTTGGTATATGATAGCCTTTCGCTTATACGAGGGGCTTTTACTATACACTCATACTTATAAATATAATATAATGTAATTAGTGATAATCATTTAAAAAATATAGTTCATGGGAGAGATATATGATACAGTTAAAAGATTTAGGTACGTTTGAATCTGTGCCTAAAATAGTGACGGATATTATTGAGGGTAATCTACCTGCACTTGTGTCGGCGTTAGCGGCTGGTTGGGATATTCATGAAGTCATAGAAATTGATGAATATAGTGAGCATACACCTTTAGAATTAGCTCTTGTCATGTGTTGCTTGCCAAGTATTCAATGGTTAGTAGAACATGGTGCTAATCTTAATGATGAAGAAAATCCAAGTTTCTTATTAGCGGTACAGTATGGTAATAAAGAGAGTATAGACTATGTTGTGGCTCATGGTGCTAATATTCACGCTTTGAACCGTGTGAAAGTAGATGCTTTTCAAGCTGCTTTATATGGCAAGAAATATGAGAACCTACAAATTATTCATGACTTAGGTCATACGGTACAGAAGTATGGCGGTAAAGCTTTCAGAAATATCATTACAGATAGAAATTATGAGGTTCTAGATTTCTTTATTCATAATGGTGTAGATATTAATTACAATAAGCCTGATTCTGTATATCCCTTTAAGCCAACCCCATTGTGCGTTGCGGCTCGTTATGTGGATTTACAGATGTGCAAATACTTGGTAGAACATAATGCTGACGTTACCATCACAGAAAAGGATGGTATGCGTCCCTATAGCATTGCCGTTGAAAAAGGCGATATGGAAATGGCAGAGTATTTTAAATCCTTAGAGCCTACGGAGTTCCATGATATACAGAATAAAATAGATCAGTTAAAGCCATTTAAATTACCAAAAGCATTAGTGAATTTTTTAGAAGGTGAACATCTTTACTTTGAATTACCAGACTCCGATTTTATATCTATAGAGTTCTTCCCACTTATTGATACAATTCCATTTAAATTAGGTCGCCGTAATCTATTGCGTTTATCTAAAGAACTAGGCGAGTATAACGATTGGCAAATTGTATGGGACACTAAAACTAAGAAGATAAGTTGCTATGATATAGAACATCAAGAGTTACGAGAACTTTGTAAATTTGATGAATTTATGGCGGATATGTCAGGTCAATTAGAAACCTTATTTTAGTCTATATTGTAAAGGAGAGGCGATACATATGACGACAGATTCATTTGAGAAAACATATACAAATTGGTCAATTGATATAGGTACCTATAAATATGAAGGTATTACACTGAATGAAGTTGAGCAAAATCTATATGCTATTCAGGATCAAGAGCAAGATTTTGTGATTGTATCCCCATCAAATAAAATCTCAATAGATAATAAACAGTATAACTTTGTACAAGTTTGCTGTGATGAAGATACTGATTTATTACATATAGAACTTAGTGTAACTAATGATGGCGAGCAGGGCGCTATCATATATGGTAAAAATGAATTGGGCCATCAAGAGGTATTACAGATAATAGAAGATTTTATTGCACATCATAAGGTTCCAGCATTAGATAGCTGGGAAATCGTGTTAGATTTAAGACATAATACGGAAAGCTAGTAAAGGATATTGAAAATGACTAATCCAAGATTTGTATTATTTTGCCGTAGATGGCTGATATATTCTTAATGTTTTCCCCATTATGACGTATATGTGGAGCATATCATGTTATACAGACCGAATAACCTCTTATATAAGTATATTCGCTATCGATTTAGACGGATTCAGATTCAATACAATATGGTATATGATGTAACACCAGAGGAAGAAGATGCGATTTGCCGTGAGCTATTAAAAAAGAGAGCGAAGATATTGATTCCAGTTGGTATATTATATTGTCTGATCTTTGCTGTAAGTTTTGTTTGGCTATTAGGAACTAGTGAAGAATTAAACTCCTTAATGCAATGGGAGATAAAAGTCTTTGACTATGTCACACCAATTTTAAATACCATTGATTTTAAATGGTATGCATATTCCCTTGACTTATTGAGAGTAGCACTTATTTTAGCCCCTATAGCGATTATAAATGTATCTCCTTATATCATTTTTTCCTATATGGTTGATACCATTTTGATACGACGCAGGGTAAAAGCTTTAATTAAAGAATATTACAGTGATGAGAAACCATTTGGTTAAAATAATCTATTAACTAGGAGCGAGTATTATGAGTAATCTAAAAGACTTTGATTGGACCGGATTTTGGAACGATGTTGATTATGCATTTGAATCCTATATAGGTAAACCTGTTACCGATAAGGATATTAAAGATGCTGAAACTGAGCTAGGCTATACATTACCTGCAGCATATATTGAATTACTTAACAATCATAATGGCGGTGTATTGAATAAGAACTGCTTTATTAATAATGATGGTGAGTGTGTATATGTGACAGGCATATATGGCATTGATAGAGATAAAAAGAAATCTATTTTTGGAGAATTTGGCAACGAATTTTGGATGTCTAAATGGGAATATCCTCCTATTGGTGTCGTGGTGGCGGATACGATTTCTGGCGGTCACGATATGATTTTTCTCGATTATCGTGAGTGTGGTCCTACAGATGAGCCTAAGGTAGTCCGAGTAGACCAAGAAGGGGATTACTCTATCACTCTTTTAGCAGATAGTTTTGGGGATTTTATTAAGCAATTATATATAAGCATAGAAGACATTACGGATGAAGAGTTTCAAGCGTTAAGTGATGAGGATAAGGTAAAACTTATTAATGAACAAGAGGACCTAGATATTGATCGTGCTATGGAACTTTTAACTAATATAGGCATCGATAATTTATCTCCTATATTGTTAAGTACCTTAGGACGTATCTACAACAATAATGACCGTGCAGCAGAGGCTGTTGAGTTATTTGAACGTATTGATGAGTCTTACCGTGATTGGTCTTGGTATTATCGTAAGGGTTATGCGCATGCCTCTTTAGCACATGGTGAAAGTTATCATTCTGAACATGTGCAGCAAGCTTTACAGTTAATTGAAACTGCTATGAAAAAGACAAAAGAAGCACACTTAGAAAAACAATTGAGCTGGTGCTGTGAAGTGGTAGAATATATTTTATCTTTTATAAAGCCAAGTGAGTATGAAAAGGATTATCCTATGATTTTTGAAACGATTAAAACGTTCGTTAATAAGAGCCAAAATGCTGAAATTAATAAACTTGACGCAGAGCAACTTGAAATATCAGAGGATAACTATCCTTCTTACAGTGCAGTGCATTGGGTATTCAATAAAAAATCATATACTAAAGAGAATTTTTCTAAAGAGTTTAATCAAATATTAGAGGAGTATGCTGAGTATGGCGCTAAGGAAAGTGCATTAGCGCTATTAGAAGAGCCTGAAATTTTAGTGACTTATGAAGCATGGATAGAAAGTGAAAATCAGCTTCATAATAATGAACGTTTAAACGGTGAAGAGTTACTAGAAGAAGAAAAAGAAGATAACATGTGGCAAGTAGAAATCATGGCCCATATTACTGCTGATAATGGTAAATATTTTACGGGAGAAGAACTTACCTTTAAGTTACAAAATTTAATGGCCAATAAAGAATTAGGCGATCATATATTCTATGAAGGCATAGAATACGAGGGACATGAGTGCGAGGGACATGGCCTCATCGATAATGAAGATGGTATCCCTGTCTTTTATGTATGTTGTGGCAGCTAAGTAAATAACCCATCTTATAAATCAATCACCATTAAGTAAAGTTTATTGTTTTGTGTGTTGGTTAATATTACTACTTTAGAATGATTTCATATACATATTAATTGGGATGAAGGGATGCGTATTGTATGTCGTTAAGTGTTGAACGTTTTTTATCTTTTTCTGAAGAGGCGCAATTACAAACTATTAAAGATCTTAATGATATAGGACAAGAGGAGCTGATTATTGAGACATTAACTGGTGTGGGCATCGAGAATCTACCTGTACCTTTATTAGGTGAGCTTGGTAGAGCGTATAACAATAATGATAAACCGGAAGAAGCTATCAAGGTATTAAACTCTATAGATGAAGAGTATAGAGATGCTGTGTGGTATTATCGCTGTGCTTACTCCTATGGCGCTATTGTTTCTAATAATCATGAGGTTTATACATCCAATAATATGCAACATATGCTAGCACTTGTAGATAATGGTATACGCCTAGCTGTTAGTGAGAATCGAAATAATATAACAGGATATTTTTTTGAGATTATTGATATGTGTTATATGCAGATAGATTTTGAAAGGTGTGAGTCTGATTACCCAGAATTGTGTTCTGCTTATAGTAAATACGTAGCCGAAAAACAGAAGAATAGGAGAGGTGTATCTCAGCATCGGACTATAACTGTTGAAGAAATTAAAGAAACTGATGATATGTGGACTATTAATGAACCTGCATATTGGACCATAAATATTTATGGCTCTTATGATGATTATATAGAAACATCTAAAGAGTTTACATTAGAGCAACGATATCTTAATGCAATATGTTGGTATTTTGCTGAGGTCAATAATGGTGGTCATCACCAGTTTTTCTATAACTCTACAGGTATCGTATGGGAAGATACTTTAGTGGGGTTGCGTCTATTCAATATGAAAGAGTTGGCAGATAATTTCCAATCAGTACTAGATTTCTTTGGTGGTACTGTACCATTTGATAGAGCGGAACGATGGTACTTATTACAACAATCTGAGAATAATCCAGAATTCTTTGATTTTCTCGATGAAAAAGATGATGCAGTATATACATATGATGGTATCTTTGAAGATGTATTTGTACATGAGAACCCTCATTTATTTGTATTTGATGGAACCTATACGATTCCAAACTAATTTTGGAGATATATTTAGCTAGATATAATAGATACTTTCATTATGCTAGTTACTTTCACAAAGAATAACCGATGTATTAGAGGTATTACATGTTAGATAAACAAGGCGTATATGATTGTTTGCGTGACCATCATATCGATTTTGAAATTACAGATCACGCACCATTATTTAGTATGGACGATAAGCCAAATGTGCAGTTGCCATATCCTGATTGGGATGCGAAGAATTTATTTATACGAGATCATAAACGAGAGCATTACTATTTAATTACTGTTCGTGGATCAAAGCGTGTAGATTTAAAACAATTTCGTAAGGACCACAAACTTAAAAAAAATCCTTTGGTTCTGAAGAAGAACTATGGGATATATTGAAGATTAAACCAGGTCACGTATCTCCATTTTGCTTGCTCCATGATGAGGACCGTAAGGTCCATTATTATATTGATGCGGACTACGAAAATAATGTAATCGGCATACATCCGAACCAAAATGATGCGACTGTGTGGCTTCAAGGCAAAGAACTAGTTAAACTTATTGAAGAGCATGGTACAACTATTGAATATATAACAATATAAGCTTAACATCCTATTTGTTGGAACTAATATTACTCAATATAGTTTTAATAGATAGGATGTTTTTATATGCAAAAGGACTCATAATCTTTTATAATAATGTAAAAGCATTTGTTATATAAGAGGTTTTATATGAAAGTTAAATTGATTCAACCACGTATGTTGAAGCGTCCTATGGATACAGATTTAAAAATACGTATGTCCCCACATTTAGGGTTATTAACTGTGGCTAATATTATTCGGCATGAGTGTGAGGTCACAATTGAAAATGAAAATATTAGAGAACTAGATTTTAATGATGTACCTGATTTAGTAGGTATTGCGGTGACTGTTGATGTATTGCCTAGAGCAATTGAAATTGCAGCTATATATAGAAAGAAAGGGGCTAAGGTGATTGCTGGTGGTATACATATTACGACAGCATTCGATACCGTACCTAAGGAGGCATTTGATAGTCTTTGTATAGGTTTCGCAGAAAATACATGGCCTCAAATTATAGAAGATGCTAAACATGGTCGGTTGCAATCTCAATATGTTTCTGCGCCTTTAGAATCTGGAGATGATATTGCATCACCTGCATATGACTTGATAGATAAGACCGATTACTTATGGTATAACGTTGTTTCTACTAGTAGAAGTTGTCCTCATAAGTGCGATTTTTGCTATAATAGCTCTGGAACACACCAATATATTAATCGCAATATAGAGGATGTGTTGGGAGATATCAAACGATTAGGTACAAAACATATTATGTTTATTGATGATAATTTTATTGGTAATATTTCTTGGACTAAACAGTTTTTAGAACGTATTAAACCTTTGAAGTTAAACTGGAATGCAGCGGTTACTATGAAAATAGGGCAACACCCTGAATTGATGGATTTAATGAAAGAAACTGGTTGTCAGAGTTTATTTATTGGTTTTGAAAGTATCAGCCCTCAATCTTTATCTAGCGTTCATAAAATGCAGAATAATCGTGAAGAGTTTGAACGACTTATTAACGAATTACATAAGCGTGGTATTATGGTTAATGCTAGCTTTGTATTTGGCTTAGATGGAGATACACCAGAGACTTTTAAAAATACGTTAGATTGGATTATTAGCCAGAAAATTGATACAATTACATCACATATTGTCACACCATACCCAGGTACTGAATTCTACAAGAGAATGGAAGCTCAAAATAGAATTTTTGATTATGATTTATCAAAATATAATACGTCTCACGTAGTTGTATCACCGTTAGGTATGTCTAAAGAAGAATTAGAAAAAGGCTATCTTTGGATCTATAAAGAGTTATATTCCATAAAAAATATATTTCGTCGCTTGCCTAAAACTATCAGTACAATACCAGCATATCTAACTTTTAATTTCTTTTACCGTAGATTTGGACAATTTACATCAAGAGTATGTGAGTTGTTAACTTATAAGCGTATTGGTTTGTTTGCCGAGAAGTTATCAAGATATATGTAAAGGAGTATATATGAATAAAAATTTATTAAAACGTATTGTACTAACATCTGCTATTGCCGTATTAGGTGTAAGTACATCTTTTGCAGCTCTTGTTATGGAACGGGATCAATCTGTAGATACAGCACCTAGCGTAGGTATGTATCGTTTCGAAGTACCTGTAGAGTTACAAGGCACTTATAATAGTGCAGGTGTAGCTAATCTGACAGCATCTATGGAAAAAGAACCTAATACATTGTCCATGAATGTGGCGCATGTAAAAGGTAATCCTTCGGAGTCTTATGTAGTTGAAATCTATAAAGATTTAGCTGCTATTGAAACACATCGCAAATCTGACCATTATCAAGCATTTGTTAATGAAGTCGGTTCTAAATTAACAAATCGTAAGATGTACGATGTACAGTCTGTACTTTTATTTGAAAAGAAAGATGCATTATCTATCGTAAATTATGGTAAGGCAGTGGTGACCTTAACTGAGTTTACTGTTGATAGCAATGAAATCGATACGGTACAACGACAATATCAACTCGATATGGAACGTGCCGTTCGTGATGATGCGGGTTATAAGGCTGGTTATGTGCTTCGTGAAAGAAATGCAAAAAATCGTTGGTACGTCATTCAAATCTATAGCGATCAAGAAGCCCTTACTAAACACTTGAACAGCCCAGGTTATCGTTTTATGATGAGCCAAATCCAAGGTAGTCTACAAGGGGTTACTACTAAAGTATTAGATGGGGATATCCTTGTAAACCATGGTGGTCAATCATTTGTTAGACCTTAGTTTTTGATATAATACTAATCAGTAAAGTTACTGCTAGCATATTATGTGCTAGCAGTTTTTTGCTATATAATAGGTTATAATCTAATTAATTCTACTTAGGAGTTATATATGACACAACAAGAACGATTGCGCTATCTTTTAGAGGGATTAGTAGCCGAATATAAAGAGAAATATAACGAACATATAGATATTCCCGTAAGTGAAGAAGAACAATTTACTCTATTTAGAGCACTATGTAATATTCGTCCTGCAGGAGCTATGTCCGCAGAGTGGATGAAGATAGAGGATGAATATTTAAATACATTGGCTCATGAAAAAGGCATCGTTACGATTAACGATATGGAAGAGCGAGAACCTCAGATATATTTGTGGCAAGGGGATATAACGCGTCTAGCGGTAAAGGCTATAGTCAATGCAGCTAATGAGCAGTTGCTCGGTTGTTTTCTACCGAATCACAAATGTATTGATAATGCCATTCATACTTTTGCTGGTATTGAGTTACGTATGGCCTGTGCTAGGATGACTGAGTATATGGATATGCCTGAAAAGACAGGTGTAGCTCGTATGACCTATGGTTTTAATTTACCTGCCAGTCATGTTATCCATACGGTAGGGCCTATTGTTTATGATACTGTTACAGACTTAGAAAAAGAACAATTGTCATCGTGCTATAGATCTTGCTTGGAGCTAGCTAATGCTTATAGTTTGAAGTCCATTGCATTTTGCTGCATTTCTACAGGTGAGTTTAGATTTCCTAATGAATTGGCGGCCCAAATTGCTATCGATACGGTACGTAGGTATTTAAAAGAAACAAATAGTAAAATCCAAGTGGTATTTAACGTATTTAAGGATATAGATTATGACATCTACAACAAATTATTGGGATAATATAGAACGTGTAAAAGAATTTTTGAATACTGCTGATGCGGTACTCGTTGGTATCGGGGCAGGTATGTCTACTGCAGCGGGTCTGACCTATAGTGGTGAGCGTTTTCATAAATACTTTGATGACTTTCACAAAAAGTATGGTATTACAGATATGTATTCTGGTGGATTCTATTCATTTGAAAGCATGGAAGAATATTGGGCATGGTGGAGCCGTCATATCTACTATAATCGCCATGATATTTCAGCAGGTGAACCTTATATTCGGTTGATGGAGTTGTTACAAAATAAGAATTACTTTGTGATTACCACT
This sequence comes from Veillonella parvula, assembly GCF_032472435.1. Lineage (GTDB taxonomy): Bacteria > Bacillota > Negativicutes > Veillonellales > Veillonellaceae > Veillonella > Veillonella parvula_N. The sequence continues at coordinate 613,367 of NZ_JAWEGM010000001.1, read as the reverse complement.
AATGTAGATCATCAAATGCAATTTGCTGGAGTGGATAAAAATAGATTTTATTATATGCAAGGTGATTATGGCTTGTGGCAATGCTCTGAGCCATGTCATCAAAAGACTTATGATAATGAAGAACAAGTGCGTCGTATGGTTAAAGAACAAAAGGATATGAAAATTCCTACAGAATTAATTCCTCACTGTCCTAGATGTGGCGAACTAATGACGATGAATTTGCGTGTCGACGGTGCCTTTGTGCAAGACGAAGGTTGGTATGCGGCTCAAAAACGATATGCAAGTTTTATAGAGAATTATAAAGATAAGAAAACTGTATTGTTAGAACTTGGTGTTGGCTATAATACGCCGATGATTATCAAATATCCATTTATGCGGATGGCATATGACAATATAGACACACTATATGTACCAGTTAATATTGAAAAACAATCGATTCCATTTGATATTCAGCAAAATACAGTATCATTTAATAATGACATACAAAAGGTATTGAATGATTTGTTATCTTAAGAAGGAGTTAATGTACTATGAACTATAAATATACCTATGAAAGTCCATTAGGGACAATGATTATGCTTGGTACATTATCATACTTAACAGATTTATTTTTTATTGATGAAGCTCATGCACCTAGTTATGATGATGCTGAGTATATAGAGCAACTAACAGGTCCATTTGAAGTAACAATTATGTGGCTAAATCAATACTTTAATGGTAAAAAGCCTTTTATTACCCCTCCCATCCAGTTAGAAGGTACTGAGTTCCGTAAATCCGTATGGTCTATATTACAGACAATTCCTTATGGTGAAACTACAACATATGGAGATATTGGTAAACAGATTGCACAGCAACAAGGTAAAGAGAAATTCTCTGCTCAAGCCGTAGGGGGGGCTGTAGGGCATAATCCAATTTCTATCATCGTTCCTTGTCACCGTGTTATTGGTAGTAATGGCCAGTTAACAGGATATGCAGGGGGCATTGAACGTAAGAAATATATGCTAGACCTAGAGTCAGAGCATAAATAAAGTAATAGTAAATATAAAACTTAGATAATAATAAAAGAGATTACTTCTATTTATCCGTAGATATACATAACAGTAATCTCTTTTTGTGTTTAGATATAGTTAGTTGTAATGTAAATAGATATCGTAATAATTAGAATACGAGCAAATACAATACTTTAATAATTTACTTATTTTAAATAAATTTATTTTCTAAGGTGCCAATACCACTTATGGAAACTGTAACAGTATCTCCTGGTTTTAGCCAAGAATATTTACTTTCATTTTTACCTAATACTACACCACTAGGCGTACCTGTAAAGATAATGTCATCTTTTTGGAGCGTCATATATGTTGATAAAAAGGCAATAATGTCATAAGGCTTAAAAATCATCTGTTCTAGCTTGGCGTGTTGACGTTGTTCACCATTTACTGTTGTCGTAATAGTAGCACTTTCAAAGTCAAAATCATCAGGAGATACAATAGTAGGACCAATAGGAGCAAAGTGATCAAGTGATTTGCCAAGAATCCATTGGGAGCCTCTAAACTGTAAGCTACGGGCGGAAACATCATTGCCAATTGTATAACCTAAGATATGGTCTTTCGCATGTTCTGGAAATATATTTTTGCCAGATTTACCGATGATGATAACTAATTCTCCTTCATAATCGTAATGGAAAGTTTCGTCTTCAATAGTAATTGTATCATGATTACCTGCAAGAGCATTTGATGTTTTCATAAAGATTTCTGGAAAATCATGTGTAGCTAGACTAGTTTCAGCAATATGATCAGCATAGTTAAGGCCGATACAAATGATACTTTTAGGATTAGGAATTAAAAAATGTTTATTTTCGTTCATAATAGGGACCTCTAGTAAAATAGGATAATGTATATCTGAAATTATTATAATATAAATAGGGCGGTAGCTATACTGTAAAGAAACAATTTTTATATTCAACGATAGTATAGCTAGGGGCCTATTTGATAATATACATATCTATTAATATGTTACCTATATATAGATGATATATCTTAATAGATACTATATCTGTATATATAATTTATCATCTCTATAGAATCTATTGAAAATACAAGATGATAGTGATAAGATTAAGTGTATATCAATATAAATGGAGGTTATTGTTATGAGCAAGAATATCGATTGGGATAATCTCGGTTTTGGTTATGTAGAAACCGACTACCGTTATTTGACTACATATAAAGATGGTAAATGGGACGAAGGTGGTCTAATTACTGATTCTAACGTTGTCCTTAATGAATGTGCTGGTGTATTCCAATACGCTCAAACTGTCTTTGAAGGTTTGAAAGCATACTACACAAAAGATGGTCACATCGTATGCTTCCGTCCAGATTTGAATGCAGAACGTTTGAATCAATCCTGTGAACGCCTTGTAATGCCTACATTACCTGAAGGTCGTTTCCTCGAAGCTGTAAAAGAAGTTGTAAAAGCAAATAAAGACTTTGTTCCTCCATATGGTCATGGTGCAAGCCTTTATATTCGCCCTTACATGATGGGTACAAACTCCGTTATCGGTGTAAAACCTGCTGATGAATATCAATTCCGTGTGTTTACAACACCAGTAGGCCCTTACTTCAAAGGTGGTGCTAAGCCAATCAAAATTCGTATTACTGATTTTGATCGTGCAGCTCCTCATGGTACTGGGTATATTAAAGCTGGCTTGAACTATGCTATGAGTTTGTATGCTATCACTGATGCTCATAACAAAGGCTATGCAGAAAATATGTATCTTGATGCGGCTACTCGTACACATGTAGAAGAAACTGGTGGTGCGAACTTCATCTTCATTACTAAAGATGGTAAATTAGTTACACCTAAATCTGATAGTATCTTGCCATCCATTACACGTCGTTCGTTGATGTATGTAGCAGAACACTACCTTAGTATGACTGTAGAACATCGTCCTGTTCATAAAGATGAATTAAAAGACTTTGCTGAAATTGGTCTTTGTGGTACAGCGGCTGTTATTTCCCCAGTAGGTCAAATCGATACTCCAGAAGGCACTATTAATGTTCCTGCTGGCATGGATGATATGGGTCCTATCACTAAAAAATTATATGACACATTACTTGGCATTCAACATGGTGAAATCGAAGCTCCTGAAGGCTGGGTAGTTAAAATTTGCTAATCCTTTAGTAGATTATATAATTTAATATGTAAATAGAAACGGCATCTATCATTTGATAGATGCCATTTTTTGTATTTTATTTTTTTAATAAAGTAAATAAGATATTAGCAATAAACCTATTAGTAAAATAGTAGGCTATTAGTTAGATTTTGCTCTACTATGCACCTTAGCCATAAATTTTTCGTTGTTAATAACAAATCGCTCATGAGTTCCTCGACCAATGATACCAACACCATCAGATGCTTCAATATCAAAGGTTATTTTACGTCCTTCTACGGCGATGACTGTAGCTTTAGCCGTTACTGTTGCACCAAGTGGAGTAGGGGCTTCATGGGTGATGGATAAAGCAATACCTACAGTGCCTTCACCTTCTTCTAAGTATGGTTGTACTGCTGCTTGAGCCGCTTCTTCCATTAAAGCGCACATGGCTGGTGTGGCAAAGACATCTAAAGAACCAGATTTCATTGTTTTAGCAATATTAGATTCTGTAACTGTTACAGTAGCCGTAGCTGTTTGACCTGCTGATACCATATTATACCTTCTTTCATTAAGAAAATTCTCGTTATAATAGTATTATACATCTTTCGATAATTTTTATGCTAATGTAATGATACATATTTTATAGATATATGTATACACCTCTAATGCTATATCGGTTATGAATTTTAAATATATTAAAAAAGCTATTCAGATTAAAATTAAAGAAATGTAACTAGTTATAACTGTTCTATAGAATACGTGATATAATGAAGCTAGTCTTTTTTATACGAGGTATATATGAGTAAAAGAAATTTAAAACCTTCTGGTGAAGGTTGGGTACAGTTAATAGCAGGCATAGGTTTTATTGTTTTATTAATTATTATAAATATTGTAGATCCTACATTTTATCCGACCATGTGGCACTTAGCAACAAGTGGCTCTATGGAAGAGGTAGCGGAGTATATTCAAAGTTTTGGCCCTATGGCCATGTTGGTGAGTATGGTCCTCGATATTTTTGTTAACGCCGTAGGCTTTTTACCGTCAATTTTCATATCTACAGCTAATGGTTTAGTATTTGGTATGTGGCCAGGGATCATTATTTCTTGGTTGGCTGAAACAATTGGTGTAGTCATTAGCTTTTATATTATGCGTTACTTCTTACGTGATACAGCGGATAAGTTGATTGCTAAGAGTACGGTATTGATGAAAGTAGATGATTTTTCCGGTAAAAATGGTTTTGTGGTCATGTTATTTGCACGATCCTTACCGTATTTTCCATCTGGGGTCATTACCGCCTTAGGGGCCATTAGTAAAATCAAACCTAGAGATTATATATTGGCAAACTTGATTGGTAAATTTCCATCTACGGCTTTAGAAGTAGCTATTGGTACAGATATTGTAAATTTCCAAGAAAATATGGGACGATTAGGAATTATTGTTCTTGTTGCAGGTGTTGTATACTTCATTCTTTGGAAAGTATATAAGAACTATATTAATAAGAAAAATGCGGAACAAGAGCATGATCCTAATGCGTAATATAAAGTCTAATTAGGTAAGCCATTACAAAATAACTAATTAACTATAGGCTGCTTACGTTTTAATAATGTAATATTCTTAATTCTTGATGTTAGTAATATTTTCTACTTAGAAGTGTTTTCTACATAGTATATATGAAAGAGGCGATAGTATGAGCTTTTCTCTTCCTGAACGTGTAACCTTAAAAGGTCCTAATTTTATTCGTGAAGTATTTGAACGTGGTGTAGGCGTGGAAGGCTTTATTAGCTTTGGTATTGGTAATCCTGCGCCAGAAGCGATACCGGTAGAGGTCATCGAAAGGGCTTTTGATGAAGTTGTGCATTCTAATCCTATGAGCCTTTTACAATATGGTCCAATGCAAGGTGATGCACATTTAGCAGAACTTACGTTAGAACGTTTAGTACAAACTCATAAGATGAATTCGGAAGGACAAGGTCTCATTATTTCCAATGGTGCAGGTCAATTATTAGGTCTTTTACCAATTACAGTTTTAGAACCAGGCGATGAAGTGTATATGGATGAATTTACTTTCACCAGTGCTATTAACTCTGTGCGCAACATGGGCGGTAAAGCAATAGGTATTAAAACTGACGAGTACGGTATGATTCCGGGTGAGTTAGAAAAAGCGGCTCAATCTGGTAAAGGTAAATATATTTATCTAATTCCCAACTTCCAGAATCCAACAGGCATTACTATGCCTTTAGAGCGCCGTAAGGAGATTTATGCTATTGCATCTAAATATGATTTATTTATCTATGAAGATGATCCATATGGTGAAATTCGTTTCGCCGGAGAATATATTCCAACGTTCAAATCCTTCGACACAGAAGATCGTGTTCTGTATGCAGGTTCTTATTCTAAAACATTATCTGCAGGCTTGCGTGTAGGCTTCTTATTTGGCCCAACTAAAGTTATTGAAGCTATCCAAGCATTAAAAAATAATACGGCCGGTCAAATGCCATTAGTAACTCAAAAGGTGGTAGCGAAGGTTCTTGATACCATTGATTACGATGCTCATTTAGATAATGTACGAAAAGTATATAAAATGAAATGTGAAGTTTTACTTAACGCTTTTAAAAAGTATGCGAGTTCTAAAGTTCATTTGACACAACCTACAGGTGGTATGTTTGCATGGATGACGATGCCTGAGGATGTAGATTGTGATGTATTCTTTGAAACTTGTATGGACCGCAATGTTGGGATTATTAAATGTGGTGCCTTTGCAGCAGATGGAGCAGGAGCAGGTCATGCATTTCGTTTGAGCTATACGGTACCAACAGTAGAGGAAATTACAAAGGGGATGGAAATTCTCGGCGGGTTAACTAAAGAATTTTGTGGTGAGTAATATATTGATAATTTTTGATATAACGTGATACAATGTAGGCGTAGATACATTGTGTTTACCATATAAAAAAGTTTTTAATATAGATGTGAGGTATAGCCTCAAAGAAAGTAGGTGTTTACTATGGGTTGCGGTAGCAGCAGTGATTGTGGCGGATGCCCATCTCAATCTTCTGGTTGCGGTGGTGGCGCGTCTCAACGACCTCAAGATCTTACAGCTCAATTGCACGAGCTTAGTTCTGTTAAACATGTAATTGGTGTAGTATCTGGCAAAGGTGGCGTAGGTAAATCCTCCGTTACCAGCTTGATGGCCATTACAATGGCGCGTAAAGGTTACAAAGTAGGTATCCTTGATGCTGATATTACAGGGCCTTCTATTCCTAAGATGTTTGGCATTAAGGAAAAGGCATATGCTGACGAAATCGGTATGTATCCTGTAAAATCCAAAGGCGGTATCGACGTTATGTCTGTTAACCTTCTTTTGGAAAACGATACAGATCCTGTTTTATGGCGTGGTCCTATTTTAGGCAATGTAGTAAAACAATTTTATACAGATGTTATTTGGAAAGACATCGATTATTTATTTGTTGATATGCCACCAGGAACAGGTGACGTAGCGATTACTGTATATCAATCCTTGAAATTGGACGGTATTATTATCGTTACATCTCCTCAAGACTTGGTATCCATGATTGTTGAAAAAGCAGTTAAAATGGCTGATTTAATGCAAGTGCCTATTATTGGTGTGGTGGAAAACTATTCTTACTTCCATTGTCCAGATAACGGTAAGGATTATCAAATTTTTGGTGAAAGCCACATCGAAGAAATCCTTCAGAAATACGGTCTGTTATTGTTGAACCGTTTACCAATCGACCCAACTATTGCAAACCTTTGCGATAAAGGTGATATTGAGTCTATCGAAAAAACAAATTTAGAGGACGTATCTCTACCTGAATAGGATTTATATGATAAAAGCTGTGCATTTATAAATGCACAGCTTTTTTATCACATCTTTTTATGGTGAAGTATATTATATTTATGGTAAGAAGATAGAATTATATCTTTAATTCTCTTACTACAGATATACTGAACATAGTTAGTATAGATTTTTATTTTTCTTAACATGATACTATAGGATGTATTGGCATATTATTGGTTTAATTTTATTGTTTTCCTAAGTAGGAGGTATGTGTATGAAAAAACTATTGAACTGGATCATTCCAGCAGCCTTTGGTTTAGGATTGTGGTTTGTTCCAACTCCAGAGGGATTAACTCCTCAGTCATGGCATTTATTTGCAATCTTTGTAGCTACTATAGTAGGCTTCATTACTCAGCCGTTACCGATTGGTGGCGTATCTATCGTTGTTATTACTGTTGCTGCATTGACAGGTACATTAAAGATTAGTGAAGGTATTTCAGGTTTTGCTAACTCTGCAATCTGGCTAATTGTAGGTGCTTTCTTATTTTCTCGTGGCTTTATTAAAACTGGTTTGGGGAAACGTATTGCTTATAATTTGATTTCTGCTTTTGGTAGTAGTTCCTTGCGTTTGGCCTATGCATTGGCTTTGTCTGATTTGATTTTAGCTCCCGCAACACCATCTAACACAGCTCGTGTAGGCGGTGTAATCATGCCAATTACAACTAGCTTAGCAAAAGCTTTCGGTTCTGAACCACAAGATGGACCTCGTAAAATTGGTTCTTTCTTGATGCAATCTATTTACCAAGTAAATACGATTACATCTGCGATGTTCCAAACATCCATGGCTGGTAATACATTGGTTGCAGCATTAGCGCTTCAATCTTTTGGTATTGGCATTACATGGGGCGACTGGGCTATGGCAGCTATCGTACCTGGTATTATTGCATTGATTATTATGCCGTATTTCATTTATAAAGTATATCCACCGGAAATCAAAGATGCTCGTGAAGCTCAACAAATGGTTCGCGAAGAGTTAAAAGGTCTTGGAAAGATGTCTTTCCAAGAATGGGTAATGCTTGGCGTATTTATTTTAGCATTAGTTTTATGGGCTACGTCTCAATTTACAAAACTCGATGCTACAACTGTTGCATTCTTAGGTATTTCTATTTTACTTGCTACAGGCGTTCTAATTTGGGACGATGTTAAGAGTGAAAAAGGTGCTTGGGATACCTTGGTTTGGATGGGGACATTGATGGGCTTTGCCGGGTTCCTTTCTAAATTGGGCTTTATCAAATGGGCTACAGTTCAAGTTGGTGGTTATATTCCAGAAGGCTCTTGGGTAATTGCCTTTGTTGTAGCTGTTCTTGTTAATACATATGCTCACTATGTATTTGCATCCTTAACAGCGCATATTTCTGCGATGTTCGTAGCATTCTCTGCAATCGCTATTTCTGCAGGTGCGCCACCAATGTTGACATTGTTGATGATTGCATTCACATCTAACTTGTGTATGTCTTTGACTCACTATGCAGCAGGTCCATCTCCAGTAATCTTTAATACTGGTTATGTTCCTCAAAATACATGGTGGAAACTTGGTTTCTTCACATCTGTAATCAACTTAATTATTTTCATGGGGCTTGGCTCTGTATGGATGAAGTTGATTGGAATGTGGTAAAATCTAGTACTGACAATTCTATTGGATTGTAATACATGTACTTTAAACCTATTAGATTTAGTGTACTATGTATTTACGCCATATATAAAAAGCCGTTCCAATAGGGGCGGCTTTTTTGTGATAAAATATGAGTAGTTAATAGATAATTAATGTAAATATTGTAAAATAATATACATAATAAATTATTCAAGCTAATTGCACAAATTTTATATGATTTGTGCATAGGAGGGATCTATGAAGTTTGATAATGAACAATTATTAAAGTATATTGGCGCTTGCACATCTCCGTATCACACAGTAGATACGAGTTTACAAATGCTTTTGGACTCAGGATTTACAGAGCTTAGTTTGGAAGATGAGTGGCAGTTAGACTCTGGTTCTTATGTAGTTAATGTGTTTGGTACCACCTTATTTGCCTTTCATATAGGAAAGAAACCAGAACATACATTACGTATTGCGTCGGCTCATACAGATTTTCCTGCTATTCGTGTTAAACCAAACCCTATAACCTCTGTGAAAGGATACACAAAGTTAAATGTAGAAATGTATGGCGGTCTTATAGAAAATACATGGCTTGATCGTCCATTAGGTGCAGCAGGTACGGTTGTGTTAAAAGGGAAAAATGCCTTTGACGTAGATTCTGTTCTAGTCGATACAAAACGGCCTATCGCTATTGTTCCAAACCTAGCTATTCATATGAATCGCTCTGTTAATGATGGGGTTAAACTAAATCGTCAAAAAGAAATGCTTCCTATATTGATGATGGAACGTAATAATGAAGATAATCCTACAAAAGCTTTAAATAATAGAAATAATCCAAGTTTATTTTCAGAATCAGATACTCAATACGATGAGTGGACAAAGTTTTTAGCTGATGAAGTAGATTGCGATCCTTCCGAAATATTATCTTATGAAATGACTTTATATCCTACGGAACAAGGCTGTGTACTCGGTACGGAAGGTGATTTCATTAGCTCACCTCGTTTAGATAATTTAACATCTTGCTTTGGTGTATTATCTGGTATTATTCAAGCTCAAAAAATGAATGTCAATGGTGTTCGCTGTGCTATACTTTTTGATAACGAAGAGGTTGGTAGTCGTACGAAACAAGGTGGGGCTGGCATGATATTACCAAATCTCGTTAAACGCGTGTATGACGCATTAGGATATTCTAATCAAGAGATGGACAGTTTTATCTCTAAGGGCTTTATGATTTCTTCCGATGTAGCGCACGGATTACACCCAAACTATCCAGAGAAAAATGATATTACGAATATTCCTGTACTTAATAAAGGGTTAGCCCTCAAGATTGCATGTAGCCAATCTTACGCCGGGGATGCTAAGGCCATTGCTATCGTTAAAGGCCTTTGTGAAGAAGCGGATGCACAGTATCAGATTTATGTAAATCGTTCGGATATTCCAGGTGGATCTACTGTAGGTTCCATTTCATCAGCTATGTTACCAATGCGTACTATTGATGTAGGATTGCCTCTTTTAGCAATGCATTCAGCTAGAGAATTGATGGGGGCAGCTGATCAAGAGCAATTAAATCGATTAATGAATCACTTTTTAGGTGGTAAATAATATAAAAATGGAATTTATTCGATGTGCATTATTGAAAGACATATGATTTTTTGTAATGAACAGTAAAAAATATATTTTATACTTTCATAATTGGTATAATCCTTTAAATATAATGAAAATATTGTATAATAAGTATATATTATTATGAATATAAAACCTCATCATAAATTTTGATGAGGCTTTCCGCAATATTGATTTATCTATAAGTATAGGAAATATTCATATATTAATAAAAATGAAAGCTGATAGTTCACATTTGTGGAAGCTAGTAGGAGGCAATACATGAGAAAAATTAAATCCGTATTGGTTGCCAACCGTGGAGAAATTGCAATCCGCGTGTTCCGTGCATGTAATGAAATGGGGATTAAAACTGTAGCCATTTACTCTAAAGAGGATACATTATCCTTGCACCGTAACCAAGCCGATGAAGCCTATCTCGTAGGGGAAGGGAAAAAACCAGTTGACGCATATCTTGATATTGAAGATATCATCCGTATTGCAAAAGAACATGACATCGATGCTATCCATCCAGGTTATGGCTTCTTATCTGAAAATGAAGGCTTTGCTCGTCGTTGTGAAGAAGAAGGAATTATCTTTATCGGGCCTAAAATCAAGCATTTGAATATGTTTGGTGACAAAGTAAATGCTCGTGAGCAAGCTAAATTAGCAAAAATTCCGATGATCCCAGGTTCTGATGGAGCTTTAAAAGATTATGCTCAACTAGAAGAATTTGCTGATACACATGGTTTTCCATTGATGATTAAAGCCGTTAATGGCGGCGGCGGTCGTGGTATGCGTGAAGTTCATCATAAAGAAGATCTTCGAGATGCATATGATCGTGCTAAATCTGAAGCGAAAGCTGCGTTTGGTGATGATGATGTATATGTAGAAAAACTTATCGTAGAACCTAAACATATTGAAGTTCAAATCTTAGGTGACGAACATGGCAATGTAGTTCATTTGCATGAACGTGATTGCTCTGTTCAACGTCGTCACCAAAAAGTAGTTGAAATGGCGCCAGCTTTTGCATTGTCCTTAGAAACTCGTAAAGCTGTATGTGATGCTGCCGTTAAAATCATGAAAAATGTTGGCTACGTGAATGCAGGTACTGTAGAGTTTTTGGTAACTGCTGACGGTAGCTTCTATTTCATCGAAGTTAATCCACGTATTCAAGTAGAGCATACTGTAACAGAAATGATTACAGATATTGACATTGTTCATGCTCAAATTAGAATTGCTGAGGGTTTTAGCTTACATAGTCCTGAAGTAGGTATTCCTGAGCAAGATAAAGTTCCTTGTAAAGGCACTGCTATCCAATGTCGTATTACCACAGAAGATCCTAAAAATAACTTTATGCCTGATACCGGTAAAATCTTGGCATACCGTAGCTCCGGTGGTTTTGGTATCCGCCTTGATTCTGGTAATGCATTTACTGGTGCCGTTGTAACACCTTACTATGACTCCTTGCTTGTGAAAGCGACTGCATTTGGTCCTAACAACGAAGAAACTATTCGTAAAATGCTTCGTTGCTTGAAAGAATTCCGTATTCGCGGTGTAAAAACAAATATTCACTTCTTGATTAATGTATTGGAACATCCTGAATTCCAAAGTGGTTCTTACAATGTAAACTTCATTGAAGAGCATCCTGAATTATTCGAATTAAAACCAGATCGTGACCGTGGTACTAAATTATTACGTTACATTGCTGATGTTACAATTAATGGCTATTCTGGTGCAGGAGCTCAAGAGGTTCCTGACTTTGAACCGATTCAAATGCCATCTGCTTTGGATGTAAGTCCAGCATCTGGTACAAAACAAAAATTTGATGAACTTGGACCAGATAAATTTAGTAAATGGTTATCGGAACAAAAACAAGTATTTTTCACTGATACCACTTGGCGTGATGCTCACCAATCTTTGTTCGCTACACGTCTTCGTACAATTGATATGGCTCGCGTAGCTGGTCATGCTGCAAAAGGTGTACCTAACTTATTCTCCTTAGAATGTTGGGGTGGTGCTACTTTTGACGTATCATACCGATTCTTACATGAAGATCCGTGGGAGCGTTTGCGCATGTTCCGTCGTGAAGTGCCAAATACTTTGCTTCAAATGCTTCTTCGTGGTGCAAATGCCGTAGGTTACACATCGTATCCAGACAACGTAGTTCGTCAATTCATTCAACGGGCTGCTGCTAATGGTATTGATGTATTCCGCGTATTTGATAGCTTGAATAGTCTTGATAATATGCATGTTGCTATCGATGAAGTGCGTGCACAAAATAAAATAGCTGAAGTTGCATTGTGCTATACTGGCGATATCCTTGATGGTGCTCGTACAAAATACAACTTGGTCTATTATGTAAATATGGCAAAAGAGCTTGAAAAAGCTGGTGCCAATATTATTGCCATTAAAGATATGGCCGGCCTTTTAAAACCACAAGCTTCTTATAACTTGGTATCTGCCTTGAAAGATGCTGTCTCTGTTCCAATTCACTTGCATACTCATGAAGGCTCCGGTAACTCTATCTATACATATGGCCGCGCTGTAGATGCTGGTGTTGATGTAATCGACTTAGCATACTCAGCATTTGCTAATGGTACTTCTCAACCTAGCATGAATTCCATGTACTATGCATTGTCTGGTCATGAACGTCAACCAGAAATGAACATTGATTACATGGAAGAAATGTCTCATTATTTTGGTAGTATCAGACCATATTACAAAGGTGTAGATAAAGCAGAAGCATATCCTAATACTGAAGTATATCAACATGAAATGCCAGGTGGACAATACTCTAACTTGCAACAACAAGCTAAAATGGTAGGGCTTGGTGATCGTTGGACAGATATTAAGAAAATGTACCACCAAGTAAACATGATGTTTGGTGATATCATTAAAGTTACACCATCCTCTAAAGTGGTAGGGGATATGACATTGTACATGGTACAAAACAACTTAACTGAAAAAGATATCTACGAAAAAGGCGATGTATTGGATTTCCCTCAATCCGTAGTTGAATTCTTTGAAGGCCGTCTTGGTACTCCATATCAAGGCTTCCCTGAAAAATTACAAAAAATCATCTTGAAAGGTGCTCGCCCAATCACAGTTCGCCCTGGTGCTGTATTACCTCCAACAGATTTTGAACATATTCGTCATGAATTAAGCGAAATGGGAGCCCAAACAACTGATGAAGATATTAGTGCATATTGCTTGTATCCTAAGGTTTACCAAGATTACAATAAATTTGTAAAAGACTTTGGCGATGTATCTGTATTAGATACTCCAACATTCTTCTTTGGTATGAAACGGGGCGAAGAAATTCAAGTAACTATTGAAAAAGGTAAAACACTGATTATCAAGATGAATGGTTTCTCTGAACCTGATGAAGATGGTAACCGCATCGTATTGTTCGAGTTTAATGGTCAACCTCGTAGCATTAAGGTTCATGATAAATATGCTAAGACAACTGGTGTTGTTCGTCGCAAAGCAGATGAATCTAACCCTGGTGAAATAGGTGCTACATTGTCTGGTTCCGTTGTTAAGATCCTCATTAAGAATGGTCAATCTGTAACTAAAGGTGAACCATTGATCGTTACAGAAGCAATGAAAATGGAAACAACAATTACAGCTCCTATCGACGGTATCGTAGAAGAAATCCTTGTACGTGAAGGTAGCCGTATCGAATCTGGTGACTGCTTGCTTCGTATTGAAGATGCTTTAAAACGATAAGCTAACAATCATTTAAAATTAAAAATATTATTTCTCAAATATTTCATAAAATGAAAAATTGAAGAATAATGGAAGAATCCCTAGGAAATCCTAGGGATTCTTTGTATTTTCAAGGGTTTCATGGTACTATATAATATAGAGAAAATGGGCGTATTATGCGTTATTTTAGAATGATTAGTAGAAAAGGAGTAGTAACAGATGAGATGTCCTTATTGCCAACACACAGACACGAAGGTAACAGACTCTAGAACGACTGATGAAGGTAATAGTATTCGCCGTCGCCGTGAATGTATCAATTGTGGCCGTCGCTTTACTACCTATGAAATTATAGAAGAAGTACCACTAATGGTATTGAAGAAAAATGGACGACGTGAATTATTTGACCGCGGTAAGCTCCTAAATGGGTTATTGCGCTCTTGTGATAAGCGTACAGTTCCTATGTCTGTGATGGAGCAAGTAGTTAATGATGTAGAGCGTGACATTCGGAATGAAATTAACCAAGAGGTTACAACTGATCGCATTGGTGAGCTTGTGTTACAACAACTGAAAGACATAGATCAAGTTGCATATGTTCGTTTTGCCAGTGTATATCGTAAGTTTGATAATATTGATAGCTTTATGGAAGAGTTAAAGGCTCTGAAGAAGTTAGACGCTAAAAAGCCGAAACGCAAACCTGTCGTAGAAGAATAATTGTTTTTGTATTACTGATTGGTTATACATAGTTTTGAAATTAGCGATGTGTGAGGCTTTATGATAGATTTACATTGTGATACGATGATGCAATTGCTAGATCATCCTGATAGTGGTGATTTATATCGTAATACTTGGAAAATAGATATAGAAAAATTACAAAAGGCTCATAGCAAGATACAAGACTTTGCACTCTTTATTAATATGGGGGAGACGAATGACCCTTATGGTCGCTATGAAGAGATGCGTAATTTGTGTGTATCACAAATTCATAACTATGGAGAGCACATACAACATGTGCTCTCTTATCAAGATGTAGAGTCTGTATACAAGTCTGGTAAGATTGGGGCGCTCATGTCTATTGAGGAAGGTGGCGTGCTAGGTGGCGATTTAAATAAACTTAAACAAGCTTACCAAGATGGAGTCAGACTTATAACGCTAACATGGAACTATCCAAATGGACTTGGCGAGCCACACTGTGGTGAGCAACATAAAAAATTAACATCTAAAGGTGTTGAATTTGTAGAAGCTATGCAAGAGTTAGGGATAATTGTTGATTGCTCACATCTTAATGATGCTGGTACAGAGCAACTAGGAGATATTCTAGATGTTCCTTTTATAGCATCTCATTCAAATGCACGGGAAGTTCGGGCTCATACGCGAAATTTGCCGGATAATCTTATTAGACTTATCGCTAATAAGGGAGGTATTATAGGACTTAATTTTGCTCAGAATTTTCTCGGCACATCGCCAATTAGTCGCATTGAAGATATTGTTAAACATGGTCTATATTTCATCGACAAGGGCGGTGAAGATGTAGTGGCATTAGGAACTGATTTTGATGGGATTCCACCCAACACAGAGATTGCAGATATGTCTCAAATGAGTCGTCTTTATGATGCTTTTAAAGAGGCAGGATTATCTGTGGAGCAGTGTGAAAAGTTGTTCTGGAAAAATGCAGATAGACTACTAAAGGAGATTTTATAATGACTGATTTAAATCCAATCATTGCTGATCGTTTTACTGAGCATCTTGAAGTGTTTGGTAAGACGATGGAACATATGGATACCATTCAAGAAATTGGGTATCGCTGTAAAGCGGCTTTAGAAAATGGTAATAAAATTTTGTTCTGTGGTAATGGTGGCTCTGCGGCGGACTCTCAACATTTAGCAGCTGAATTGATTTGTCGCTTTAAAAAGGAACGGCGCTCTCTTGCAGGCATTGCATTAACTACTGATACATCTGCATTAACAGCTATTGCGAATGACTATGATTTTGAATCTGTTTTTGCACGTCAAGTAGAAGGTTTAGGCCGTACAGGTGATGTCCTCATCGGTATTTCT
Source organism: Veillonella parvula (assembly GCF_032472435.1). Lineage (GTDB taxonomy): Bacteria > Bacillota > Negativicutes > Veillonellales > Veillonellaceae > Veillonella > Veillonella parvula_N. Next base: position 597,399 of record NZ_JAWEGM010000001.1, on the reverse strand, counting down.
ACATCTGGTAACTCTAAGAATGTTGTAAAAGCTGCAGAAATGGCCCGTTCTATTGGTATGCATACCATTGCTTTCACTGGGGAAGGCGGTGGCAAACTAGCCGAACTATGTGATATTACACTGGCTATTCCCAGTAATGTGACAGCGCGCATTCAAGAAATGCATATCTTAGCTGGGCACATTATGTGCGAAATTATTGAAGAAGACTATTAACCGACAGGTTTTTACTCATAGATACACATTGTTTCAATTAAAAATTTATTTAAATTAGGAACATATGTAATTTTGATAAGGAATAGGTGGATTATGATAAATACTACCATTAGTCAGTTTTTAACAAAGCAACTGCCAAACTTGAAGATTGCCGTTGTAGGCGATGTAATGGTAGATCGTTATGTGTTTGGTGATGTAAGTCGTATTTCTCCAGAAGCACCGGTTCCTGTAAACCGCGTGTCCAAGATGAAAGAGGTCCTTGGTGGAGCTGGTAATGTTGCATCTAATCTGTCTAATTTAGACTGTAAGGTATACCTTGGTGCACTAGCAGGTAATGATGATCATGGCCGTTTATTAAAAAATTTACTTGATACTGATAAAATCGATACGACTGGTTTAATCACTAGTGATGACCGCTCTACTATTACTAAGATGCGCATATTGGGTGATCGTCAACAGATGATGCGCCTTGATTTTGAAACGATTACAGATTTAACCGATCAAGAAGAACAACAATTGTCTGTTTGGCTGGAAAATCTATGTAAAGAGGGTATTGATGGTATTGTCGTATCTGACTATGGTAAAGGCGTTTGTACACCTACCTTGTTGAAGACAATCTTTAGTTTGGCTAAGGAATATGGTGTTCAAACTATCGTAGATCCTAAGGGGGCAGACTGGTCTAAATACAATGGTGCTACATGTATTACACCGAATGTGAAAGAACTTGGCGAATGTGTAGGCCGTACGTTAGAAAATGATGATGCTACTATCGTAGAGGCTGCTAAGTCTGTACTTGCTACTGTAGATTTAGACTATATTGTGGCTACTCGATCTGCTAAGGGTATTACGGTTATTGCAAGGGATGGCCGTACATGGCATAATCCTGCTACTCAACAAGAGGTATTCGATGTGAGTGGTGCTGGAGATACCGTTGTATCCATGATGATGACCTGTCTTGCAAGTGGTTTATCGATGCGTTTAGCCTTACATATCGCCAATGGTGCAGCGGGTATCGTAGTATCTAAGGTTGGTACGTATCCAATACATCGTTCTGAGTTATTAGACTTATGGCATTCCTATAAACATAGTATTCAATCTAAGCCATTATATACGAAGGAAGAGATGAAAGAACTCATTTCACAATGGCAAAGCAAAGGTGAAACTGTAGTGTTTACAAATGGTTGTTTTGACATTCTTCACCGTGGACATATCACGTATTTACAAGAAGCTGCGCAGCTAGGTGATCATTTAATCATTGGATTAAATTCTGATTCATCTGTTCGACGTTTAAAAGGAGAAACACGGCCCATCGTAAGTGAAGCGGATAGAGCGGCCTTGTTGAGTGCGTTGCAATGTATTGACGGTGTAGTACTATTTGAAGAGGATACACCGGCTGAATTATTAGCGTACTTGCGTCCCAATACTCTTGTTAAGGGCGGAGATTACAAAATAGAAGATATTATTGGACGCGAGTCCGTTGACAATGTAGAGGTTCTTTCATTTAAAGAAGGTTACTCTACATCAGATATTGTAGGGAAAATAGCCACTATGGCTAAGGAGGGCAAATTATGATTATCGTAACAGGTGGTGCTGGTTTTATTGGCAGTAATATTGTGAAAGCACTGAATGATCGTGGTCGTACAGATATTCTCATCGTAGATGATCTTACAGATGGTCGTAAGATTCGCAATATTCAAAATCTAGAATTTCTAGATTACATCGATTGTGATGATTTTGATTGTGCTATTGCTGATGGTACATTCGACGTTGGCCCTATTGAAGTCGTATTCCATGAAGGTGCTTGTGCAGACACAATGGAATATAATGGCAAATACATGATGAAGAACAACTATGAAGGTTCTAAAAATCTATTCCATTATTGCCAAGACCGTCGCATTCCATTCATCTATGCCTCCTCTGCATCTACCTATGGTAATGGTACACATGGTTTCGTAGAAACGCCTGAAGCTGAAGAAGCACTTAATCCATATGCGTATTCTAAATTGTTATTTGACCGTTATGTACGTAAATATGAAGGTGAATATACTGCACAAGTTGTGGGGCTACGTTATTTTAACGTATATGGTCCTAATGAAGCCCATAAAGATAAAATGGCTTCTTTAGTACGTCAAATGTTCTACAAAAATAAAGAAACAGGTATTATTAATCTCTTTGAAGGTACAGATGGCTACGAAGATGGTGGTCAAACACGTGACTTTATCTATGTAAAAGACGTAGTTAATGTAAACTTCTATTTCTGGGAGCATCCTGAAATCTCTGGTACTTTTAACTGTGGTACAGGTAATGCTCATAGCTTTAACCAATTCATGCAAGCTGTTATCGACTACAATGGTCAAGGCAAAATTGAATATGTGCCATTCCCAGAGGTGTTAAAGGGTAAATACCAAAGCTTTACAGAGGCTGATACTACTAAGTTGTTAGCTGCTGGCTATGATAAAGGGTTCCATAAAATGGAAGATGCCGTTAAAGAATATTGTGAACTATTAGATAATAACGAAGGGTATTTACGCTAATGCGCAAGGTATTATTTTTAGATCGCGATGGTGTTATTAACAAGGATGTTAGTTATCTATATAAAATCACCGATTTAGAGTGGGTAGATGGTGCAAAAGAGGCCCTTGCTTATGCTCATAGTAAGGGCTATGATCTCATTGTAGTGACAAATCAGAGTGGTGTAGCTCGTGGTTACTATAAAGAATCTGATGTTCAGATTTTACATGACTATATGGCTCATGAACTAGATCGCAGTGGAGCACCGATTTTACATTTCTATTACTGTCCACATCATAAAGAAGGTATTGTTCCTCTCTATGCAGTAGAATGTGAATGTAGAAAGCCTAAACCTGGCATGATTAAGCAAGCTATTAAGGATTATGATGTAAATATATCAAATAGTTTTCTTATCGGTGATAGTCAGCGTGATGTTGATGCAGCTGAGGCTGCTGGCATTAAGGGGTACTTATTTAAAGGCTCTAATCTATTGGATTTCATTAAAACAATAATTTAATCATTTATTCCATTTAGTTTATTTCGGAAGAATATATTTGGGTTTGTTGTGTTGTATTTGGGGAGGCTATATGAAAGATTACAAGAATATACTCATCATCAAGATGAGTTCCTTAGGTGATGTAATTCACGCATTGCCTACCTTGTACGCTGTGCGCAAGAATTGGCCTAATGCTCGTATTACATGGGCTATTCATGAGCAATTCGCTAGCCTCTTACCTGGTACACCATGGGTTGATGACGTGATTATCATTGACAAAAAACAACTAAAGAAGCCTACGTATTTATATCAATTGCGCAAGGAGCTACATAGTCGTCATTTTGATATGACCTTAGACCTTCAATGCATCGCTAAAAGTGCTATTGTTTCTTTATTATCTGGTGCCCCTGAAAAATATGGCTACTGGGAGCTTCGTGAGGGCAGTAATCTTGTTAATAAAGCCTTAGTAGGTGAGCATAAATACGACCATGTTATCGAACGGTATCTTGATACTGTACGTGCACTTGGTGGCGAGGTAGAGGAGATTGAATTTCCTATGCCAGCTTACGTTGAGGCTGAGAAATCCATAAAACAAAAGTTGAAATGCCATGGTGTAGATGATGAATATATTGTAGTTGTACCAGGGGCACGATGGATTGTTAAGGAGTGGCCACTTCTAAATTTTGGAGAACTTTGTATTCGTTTATGTGAATCTGGTAAGAAGGTTGTTATTGCCGGTGCTCCTGATGATGTAGATAAAGGTGCTTTCATAGAAAATTATGTAAAACATAAGAATCTCATCAATTTAGTGGGATCTACAACCATGCCTGAACTCATTGAGTTGATTCGTCATTGTCAGATTTTTATTAGTGCCGATACGGGACCATTGCATATTGCAAATGCTTTGAAGCGTCCTTTGATTGCCATGTTTGGTACAACATCACCTAAGCGTACAGGTCCTTATGGTGGTAGTCATGTACATCTCATTATTTCACCTACTTCTAAGGCTACACCTGAGCAACCACTAGTAGATGATCCAGACTGTATGGCACAAATTCCTGTAGACGCGGTATGGTCAGTGTATGAACAAGTACTTGGAAAGGAACTATAATGGAACTAGATTATAAGCGCATTGTGGTAACCTTTTTAATGCATTTAGGCGATGTTATATTAACGACTCCGTTTTTAGAAGTGCTTCGCAAAGCGGCTCCTCATAGTCATATTACGTATGTAATAGATGAAAAATTACAACAAGTAATGGAATATAATCCAAATATTGATGAACTTATTGTTGTAGATAAAAAAGGGCGCCATAATAGCATCTCAGGTCTCAATGAAGTGGCTCGTGAAATCAATGCTAAGGGAAAACCTGACATTGTCATTAATTTACATCCTAATGAGCGTACTTCATATTTAGCCTGGAAGATTCATGCACCTATTACAACTGGTATGAGTCATTTCCTCTTTAGACCATTCATGACAAAGTATACGCGCTTAGATCGTAAAACTCGTCATGCTGCGGATATGTACATTAATGTACTAGAGCAATTAGGTGTAACAGATACTTCTAACTCTGGTTTACATATTGAGACCTGTGAAGAATGGCGCCGTCAGGCTCAAGAGTTTTATTCTGGTCATGGATTAACTGATACTGATATACTCATTGGTTTTAATATCGGTAGCGCCGTTCCTGAGAAACGTTGGCCAGCTGAACGATTTGCTCATGTAGCAGATTACTTTGGTCGTTTAGGTTATAAGACGGTTTTCTTTGGCGGACCTATGGATCTTGAAATGGTGCATCCCGTAGTAGAACAAATGGAAACAAAGCCTATTGTGGCTACCGGAAAATTCCAGTTAGGCCCTTTGGCAGCGGCTATGAGCCGTTGTAATCTATTAATTACTAATGACTCTGGACCAATGCATGTAGGAATTAGTCAAGGTGTGCCAATTGTGGCACTGTATGGTCCATCAAATCCATTCTTTTATGGACCTTATCAAGCTCATGCTGTCGTTTTAGAAACGATGGATTCTTATGAGATTGGTAAAAGCATGAAGAAAATTATTAAAGAAGGAAATTATAAAGGATTATCTGTAATTTCTGAAGAACAGGTTATTAAAGCAGCGGAAACATTGCTTTTAGAATCGAAATAAACATATGAACTATATTGTATTTGATTTAGAATGGAATCAACCCTATAGCAATGATATTAGCTTTATGAAGCGCACAAAAATGCCGTTGACAGGGGAAATCATTCAAATCGGAGCGGTAAAACTGAATGAAAAGATGGACATTATAGATCATTTTACGATGTTCATCAAACCTCAATATCTGCCACGGATGCATAAACATGTGCGTGAGTTGACAGGGATAAGCACCCATGAGCTCAATCATGGTGTGCCATTCAAGACGGCTATGCAGTACTTTCAAAAATGGTGTGGTGATGAATATATGCTGCTTTCTTGGGGATCAGACGATATTCTTATCCTACGCGAAAATCTTATGCTTCATAAGATGAAAGCATTATCTTATGATCAATGGGTAGATGCGCAAATGATTTATTCTTATCAACGCTATGGAACAAATCAGCAGTACTCTGTGGCACATGCTATGGAGGATCTTAATATATCAACGGAGCATCTATCTGCTCATAATGCCTTGCATGATGCAGTCTTTACAGCTCACATTTGTCAGTCTTTAGATATCGCACAAGGAATTTTGCATTATGATCTAATTCGCAAGGAAAGTAGTAATCCTTTCCTATATCCTCCTATTCTTACATTTTTTATGTATGAAAATTTTTCTGAGAAAAAACGTATTGTTCATGATAGAAGAGTACGTATGTCCTTCTGTCCGTACTGTCAAACACGTTTAGAAATGACAAGACCTGAACGATTACAAGGGGATAAGCACCTAGCCATTGGAGTATGTCCTAAACATGGCGATTTTGCGGTGCAACTTAAAGTTGGAAAGTATACGATTAAGTCTGGCAGTAGTAAATTCTATGTTACTAAGGTACTGACCCATTGTACGGATGAAATTCGTTCTCTATATACTCAGAAGTCTGAAATCAATCGCGAAAAAGAGCGAAAATATTTAGAGTATCGTAAGGCGGAACAAGAAAAAGTCCGCCAAAAATAGTTATGTAAATTCAAGTTCATTTTCTGAACTGTACTATATATTAGGATATGAACTTTTAGAAAGGATAGATTATGGAACGTAAATATGCATGGCATAATTATGATGATGCCACTGTGGAAAAAGTATATGCTTTAAGTGATACATATCGTCAATTTTTAGATAATGGTAAAACAGAACGTGAATGCGTTGTACAAGCTGTAGAATTTGCAAAAGCAAAGGGCTACGTAAATCTAAATGACATTATTAAAAGCAATACGTCAATCAAAGCTGGTGATAAGATTTATTACACACATATGGATAAATCTATTGCTTTATTTAATATTGGTACTGATGATATTGAATTGGGTATGAATATTTTAGGTGCTCATATTGATTCTCCACGCATCGATGTAAAGCAAAATCCACAATATGAGGATAGTAATTTAGTATTTTGGGATACTCATTACTATGGAGGTATTAAAAAATATCATTGGGTAGCTATGCCTCTTGCTATTCATGGCGTTGTGGTAAAAACAGATGGTACACATATCAACATTAATATTGGTGATAAGGAAAACGATCCTGTATTCTGCATTACTGACTTGTTACCTCATTTGGGTCAAGAACAAATGCAAAAGAATGCAGCTAAGGTAATTGAAGGGGAAGCTCTTGATTTACTAATCGGTAGTCGTCCAGTTAAAGACGAAGAAAAAGAAGGGGTTACTAAATTTATTAATAACCTGCTTGAAAAAGAGTATGGGTTTATAGAACGCGACTTACTGTCTGCAGAATTAGAAATTGTACCAGCTGGTAAAGCACGTGATATGGGCTTTGATCGTTCCATGATAATGGCGTATGGCCAAGATGACCGCGTGTGCGCTTACACATCCTTGGTAGCAATGCTTGAGGTGGATAATGTAAAGCGTACTACTTGTTGCTTACTTGTAGATAAAGAGGAAATTGGTTCTGTAGGTGCTACAGGCATGCAATCACGTTTCTTTGAAAATGCAGTGGCTGAAATTTTAACACTTATGGGTAAACCTAATTCTGTAAGTGTACGTCGTACGTTAGAGAAATCTCGTATGTTGTCCTCCGATGTAAGTGCAGGCTACGATCCGCTTTATGCATCGGCGTATGAAAAGAAAAATGCTTCTTACCTTGGTATGGGTGTAGTATTTAATAAATTTACAGGCTCTCGTGGTAAAGCTGGTTCTAATGATGCTAATGCTGAGTATATGGGCTTTATTCGTCGTGTCATGGAATCTAACAATGTAACATACCAAACAGCAGAGCTCGGTAAGGTTGATTTAGGTGGTGGTGGCACCATCGCGTACATCATGGCTCTTTATGGTATGAATGTCATCGACTGTGGTGTAGCCGTACTTAGCATGCATGCTCCTTGGGAGGTTACATCTAAGGCTGATATTTACGAGGCTAAACAATGTTATGTGGCGTTCTTAAATGCAGCTGATGAATCAATCTAAGATAATGGGGCTTTCACCAATGGTGAAAGTCCATTCTATGTGAGGTGTATATGAAGCAAACAGAATTAGGCGCAGCTATAGAGTCTGCGAAAGGAGAGGCTACAGAGGTCAAGACTGTAAAGGTAGATATCTTTGACATCCCTGAAACGAAGGTTGAAGAATATATTGCTAATCGTGAAGAGGTAGCAAAAGCAGCAGCGCAGGTTATGAGACCATACTGTGTTACTGTAAAACGTGAAACCTTAGATCCTGAAGAAGGGGAAGCAGTGGTTGGTTACTATGTAACGGGTGAAATTCTAATGTGCGTCATCTTGGACCCATTTGAAGTGCCTGTTATGAAGGTAGCTCTCGATAAAGGGACTCTTAAGGACTATATTTTAGCAGCTAATGATTTAACAGAAGACATGTTAGCGTCTCTTGAAAAGTAAAAGGATTTCGTATCTTAATGTGTTCTATAAATGGACAAATGTAAAATACTTTAACCTGCTACATTGATGTAGTAGATAAATTTGTTTATAATAAAAGTATTATAATCTTTGCAGATAGGAAGGAAATCCCCATGAACTTGAAAAAAGGTATTGCTTTGGCGCTCACAGCGACAGCATTGTTGGCGTTTACAGGCTGTGGCTCAAATGGAACTACATCGAATGGTGAATACAAAGTTGGTGTTGTACAACTGGTAGAACATCCTGCATTAGATGCGGCAAATAAAGGTTTTGTTGATGCGCTAAAAGAAAAAGGTCTAGCAGAAAAGATTACTTTTGATCAACAAAATGCACAAGCAGATCAATCTAATTTGAATAGTATTGCACAACGTTTCGTATCCGATCGGAAAAACTTGATTTTAGCAATTGCTACGCCAGCGGCTCAATCCATGGCGAATGCAACTCATGATATTCCAATCTTAGGTACAGCTATTACTGATTACGAGGCAGCTAAACTTGTTAAATCTAATCAAAAGCCTGGTGGTAATGTGTCTGGTACATCCGACATGAATCCAGTAGAGCAACAAGTAGATTTGATTTTACAAGTAATGCCGAATGCGAAAACAATTGGCACTATTTATAGCTCTAGCGAGGTAAACTCTCAAATTCAAGTGGAGAAGATGAAAGCTTATGCAGCTACAAAAGGCATTAAAGTTGAAGAAGTTACAGTTTCCAATGTAAACGATATTCAACAAGCGGCACAAAATCTAGTATCTCAACGTGTGGATGCAGTTTATGTGCCAACAGATAATGTGGTAGCTTCAGCGATGAGCAATCTTGTAGCTATTACCGATCCAGCAAAAATTCCTGTGTTTGGCGGTGAAGATAACCACGTAAAAGGTGGGGCAGTTATGTCCTTGTCTGTAGATTACTACAAACTCGGGTACCAAACCGGCTTAATGGCAGCTAAAATTTTAACTGGTGAAGCTAAAGTTGAAGATATGCCTATCGAAATGCAGAAAGAATTTAAATTAGTTGTGGGAAAAGATAAATTAGAAAAATTGGGCATCACCTTACCAGAGGATTTGATGAACAAGGCGACTATGATTTAATACATATCTGGTAAGGAGTTTTATACATGAACTGGAAAAAAAGTATTGCAGTGGCACTTAGTGCCATCGCTGTTATGGCAATGGTAGCAGGTTGTGGTTCCAATACCGCAACTAATGACCAAAAGAAAATTGGTGTTATTCAATTAGTAGAACATCCATCTCTTGATGCTGCTAATAAAGGCTTCGTAGATGGTTTAGCAGCTAAAGGATATAAGGATGGTCAAAATATTAAAATTGACCAACAAAATGCACAGGCCGATCAATCTAATTTAAATAGTATTGCACAACGTTTCGTATCTGATAAAAAAGATTTAGTATTAGCTATTGCAACGCCTGCGGCTCAGACGATGGCAAATGCTTCTCATGACATGCCAATCATGGGTACAGCTATTACAGACTACGTGACAGCTAAACTCGTTCAATCTAACGAACACCCTGGTGGTAATGTATCTGGTACATCCGATATGACACCTGTTGAAAAAGAGGTTGATCTTATCATAGCATTAGTACCGAATGTAAAGCGCATTGGTGCCATTTATACATCCTCTGAAATCAACTCCCAATTGCAAGTTGAAAAAATGAAAGCGTATGCTGCTACAAAAGGTATTACTGTTGTAGAAGCAACTGTTTCCAATGTAAATGATATTCAACAAGCGGCTACCAATCTTGTAAATCAAGATGTACAAGCTATTTATACGCCAACAGATAATGTATTGGCATCCGCTATGGCTAACTTAGCACAAATTACAGATGCTGCTAAAATTCCAGTATTTGCTGCCGATGAAGGTATGACAATGACTGGTGGTGTAGCAACGTATTCTGTTGATTACTATCAATTGGGTTATCAAACAGGTTTAATGGCTGCTAAAGTTCTTGCAGGAGAAGCAAAAATTGCAGACTTAGCTATTGAGACACAAAAAGAGATTAAGTTAACTGTTAACGAAGAACGTGCTAAAAAATTAGGTATTACGATTCCTGAGGCTCTTCGTAAAGATATGAAACAATAGAGGAGAATTTGATGTTAGATTTAGTGGTAGGCACCATAACCACAGGCCTTTTATGGTCTTTGTTAGCGGTCGGCGTATTCATAACCTTCCGTGTATTAGATGTGGCTGACTTAACTGTGGAAGGTACGTTCCCAATGGGGGCAGCCATTTCTGCTATTTTAATTACAAGTGGTATGAATCCAATCCTTTCCATTTTACTTGCCGGTGTGGGTGGTATGATAGCCGGTGCTGTAACAGGTTGGATACATACAAAATTAAAAATTCCAGCATTATTGGCCGGTATTTTGACAATGATTGCACTGTACTCTGTAAACCTTCACATCATGGGCAAAGCTAATGTATCTTTGCTTCGAATGGATACAATTTATACGATTCTTGGTGGATTTTTCCATACGCCGAATATGTGGTCTGCAGCTATCGTAGGTATTATCGTTGCTGTAGTTGTATGTTTGCTCTTATTTTGGTTCTTCGGTACCGAAATTGGTACAGCCTTACGTGCTACAGGTGTTAACCCTCAAATGATTCGCGCTCAAGGCGTAAATACTGATAATATGATCGTTCTTGGTCTTTTGATTTCCAATGGCTTTGTTGGTATGTCTGGAGCTCTTATCGGTCAATTCCAAGGCTTTGCTGATGTAGGCATGGGTATTGGTACCATCGTTATTGGTTTGGCTTCTGTAATCATCGGTGAAGTAGTATTTGGTACGAAATCCTTCGTACGCAGTCTCATCGCTGTAGTACTTGGTTCTATAGTATATCGTATCGTTATTGCTGCCGTTCTCTACATGGGTATGCCACCAAATGATTTGAAATTATTCACTGCAATTCTTGTTGCCATAGCGCTTTCCTTACCTACATTGAAAGCAAAATGGTTGGCTCGTTAAGGAGGACACTATGTTAGAAGTAAAAAATATGGTAAAAACCTTCTTTAAGGGCACAATTAATGAAAAGACTGCATTACAAGGCATCAACCTTCGCCTAGAAGAAGGAGATTTCTGTACTGTAATCGGTGGCAATGGTGCTGGTAAAAGTACTTTACTAAACTCCATCGCCGGTGTATTCCCAGTAGATGAAGGATCCATTACAATTAATGATATTGATGTAACAAAAATGCCAGAATACAAGCGTGCTAAATACATTGGCCGTGTATTTCAAGATCCTATGGTAGGTACTGCTGGTAATATGCAAATTGAAGAAAACTTGATTCTTGCTATGCGCCGTGGTAAAAGCTTAGGTCTTAAATGGGCTTTCAAAGATAGCGAACAAGCATTCTTTAAGGAACGCCTTGCATTATTAGGTTTAGGACTTGAAGAACGTTTATCTGCTCGTATGGGCCTACTATCTGGTGGTCAACGCCAATCTATTACATTATTAATGGCTACCATGCTTCGTCCAGAGCTTTTGCTATTGGATGAGCATACTGCGGCACTTGACCCTAAGACTGCAGAAAATGTATTGCAACTAACAGATAAACTTGTTGCAGAGCATAATCTAACAACTCTTATGATTACTCATAATATGCGTGATGCATTGCGCTTTGGTAATCGCCTCATCATGATGGACGCTGGTCGAATTATCTATGATGTAAAAGGAGAAGAAAAGAAACAATTAACTGTTGCGGACTTACTTCAAAAGTTTGAGGTAGCTGGTGAAAATGCACTGAGCGACCGCATGGTGCTAGGTGCTAAATAATAGAAGGAAGTTCTAATCTATCTTTTGTTCAATTACTGTATTTTTGCTTTACAAGATAGGGCAGATACTGTATACTAAATTAGGTCGTAAGACATATCGTAAGCGAAGTATTCGATTCTCCAACGGTTACTTAAGCTTATCGGGATTATAATTTTTTAGGAGGTAACATTAATGTTAACTACAGAAGCTAAATTAGCAGTAATTAAAGAATACGCTACTCATGAAGGTGACACTGGTTCTCCAGAAGTACAAGTTGCGATTTTAACAAGTCGCATTCAATACTTAACTGAGCACTTGAAAGAGCACAAAAAAGACCATCATTCCCGTCGTGGTTTGTTGAAATTGGTTGGTCAACGCCGTAACATGCTCGACTACCTTCGTCGTAAAGATATCGAACGTTATCGTTCTCTTATCGAACGCCTTGGTCTTCGTAAATAATAAAAAAAGCCGTCCTAAAGGACGGCTTTTTTATTTTGAATTGGCTATTTAGCTTTAATTGATATATAATTAGAAGGTATACATATAAGAAGATTTTTAGGAGGAATAGGAATGGAACAATTCCAAATGGACCTAGCTGGTCGTACGCTTACGATTGAGACTGGGGAACTTGCAAAACAAGCTGGCGGTGCCGTAATGGTTGGTTATGGCGATACTCGTGTACTCGTTACTGCTACAGGCTCTAAAGAGGCGAAGGATATTGACTTCTTCCCACTTACAGTAGACTATGAAGAAAAAATGTATGCTGTTGGTCGTTTACCAGGGGGGTTCATTAAACGTGAAGCACGTCCACCTGAGTCTGCGATTTTGAATAGCCGTTTGATTGACCGTCCTATTCGTCCATTATTTAATAAAGGTGTACGTAACGAAGTACACGTAGTAGCAACAGTTATGTCTGTGGACCAAGATTGTGATCCAGCCATTTGTGGTATGATTGGTGCTTCTGCGGCATTGTCTATTTCTGATGTTCCTTGGAATGGTCCTATTGCAGGCGTTCGTATGGGACGTATCAATGGTGAATTTGTTGTAAATCCAACGAAAGCACAATTTGAAGAAACAGATCTTAATATCGTTGTAGCTGGTACTAAAGATGCTATCCTCATGGTTGAAGGTGGCGCTGAAGAAGTACCGGAAGATATCATTCTTGAAGTTATCATGGCAGCTCACGAAGAAATCAAAAAAATCGTAGCATTCCAAGAAGATATGACTGCAAAAGTAGGTAAGGAAAAACGCATATTTGAATGTAAAGATGTTCCAGCTGAAATTAGTGATGCAGTTCGTGCCTATGGTCATGATAAACTTGATGCTGCAGTTCGTTGTGCAGATAAACAACAACGTGATGCACAAGAAAATGAAGTACGTGCAGATGTATTAGCTCACTTTGAAGAAATATACCCAGATAACTTGGCTGATGTAAATAAAGCATTTGATGCAATGACAAAAGAAATCGTGCGTCATATGATTACTGTTGAAAAAATCCGTCCAGATGGTCGTCAACTTGATGAAGTTCGTCCAATCTCTTGTCGTACAGGCGTATTACCTCGTACACATGGCTCTGGCTTGTTTACACGTGGTCAAACTCAAGTGTTGAATGTCACAACAGTAGCGCCTTTATCTGAAAAACAAACTATCGATGGTCTTGGTGTTGAAACTGAAAAACGTTATATCCATCATTATAATTTCCCATCTTTCTCCGTAGGGGAAACTCGTTCTTCCCGTGGCCCTGGGCGTCGTGAAATTGGTCATGGTGCGTTGGCCGAACGCGCGTTGGTACCTGTGATTCCAAGTGAAGAGGATTTCCCATATGCTTTGCGTTTAGTATCTGAAGTATTGGAATCTAATGGTTCTAGCTCCATGGCTTCCGTATGTGGGTCTACATTATCTTTGATGGATGCGGGTGTACCTATTAAAGCGCCTGTAGCGGGTATCGCTATGGGTCTTGTAACTCAAGGGGAACACTATACAATTTTAACAGATATTCAAGGCATGGAAGATGCTCTTGGAGATATGGACTTTAAAGTTGCTGGTACAGCTAAAGGCGTAACAGCAATTCAAATGGATATCAAGATTTCTGGATTATCCCGTGAAATCCTTCAAGAAGCATTAGAACAAGCTCACAAAGGCCGTATGCATATCATGGGCATCATGCTTGATACAATTGCTGAACCACGTCAACAAATGTCCCAATACGCTCCACGTATTATTACAATGAAAATTGATCCTGATAAGATTCGTGACGTAATCGGTTCTGGCGGTAAAGTAATTCGCAGTATCATCGAAGAAACAGGCGCTAAAATCGACATCGAAGATGATGGTACAGTATTTATCGCTTCTGTAGAACAAGAAGGGGCTGCGAAAGCTCAAGAAATTATCACAAACCTTACTAAAGAGGTTGAAGTAGGTGAAGTATATCTTGGTAAAGTAACTCGTCTAATGGCTTTTGGCGCATTTGTAGAAGTATTACCAGGTAAGGAAGGTCTTGTACATATTTCCAAACTTGCGAAAGAACGCGTTGAAAATGTAGAAGACGTAGTAAGTGTAGGGGATGAAATCATGGTAAAAGTTATCGAGATCGATAAACAAGGCCGTGTAAACTTATCCCGTAAAGATTGTTTAAAATAAGAGGTGTTACATGGATATTCGTGGCTTTGAAGTAGTTTCTGCTTTTGAAGAACAAGATATCAACTTACCAACACGTAAAACAACTGAAAGCGCAGGCTATGATATTGAATGTGCTGAAGCTGTTACATTAGAACCAGGCCAAGTAGTGCTCGTTCCGACAGGTATTAAAGCTTTCATGGCGTACGACGAATACCTTGCCATTCACATCCGATCTAGCATGGCTATTAAACGCCATTTAGCACTAGTGAATAGCACAGGTATCATTGATAGTGATTACTACAACAATGAGGACAACGAAGGTCATATTATGATTGCCCTTCTAAACTTTGGCAATGAACCAGTTACCCTTGAAAAAGGCGAACGCGTTGCTCAAGGTATATTCTCTAAATACCTTATTACAAATGATGATGACGCTACAGGTGTAAGAACTGGTGGCATTGGAAGCACCGGGACTATGTAAATAATTTATGCTTTTGTATAAACTAGTAAAAACCGCTCAACTTTGTTGGGCGGTTTTTGTGTGTTTATTTCTCTCCTCAGCTGTAATTATTATCAATAATACTATATAATAATTATTATAGTTAGTAGAACAATTCGGGAGGCTTTATGAAACAGGAGTCAAAACAAAAAAAGAACGTAGGTACATCAGTTATGGGGAATGACATTGAGACTACACAAAATACTATGCATTTATTGGATGAGAATAAGGTTCTTAAAAAGAGTTATGAAGATGTAGTATATATATCTCAACCTTTTGGGGCAACCTCATTGAACACATTAGCAGCGCGAGCTTTGTTATTTGGATTAAATCCTGTATCTTTAAAAAAGGCTCGTGTCCTTGAGCTCGGATGTTCGTTTGGTGGAAATATTATTTCCCAAGCTTTATATTATCCTGAAGCATCTTTTACGGGCATCGATTTATCGTTTTCCCAGATTAAGATGGGAAATGAACTGATTGCGTCGATGGGACTTACCAATATACATTTGATTGAGAAGGATATTCTAGATATTGATGAATCGTTCGGCACTTTTGACTATATTATTGTACATGGTATTTGGTCCTGGGTTCCAGATGTGGTAAAAGATAAAATTCTATCTATCTGCAATAAGAATTTATCCGACAACGGTGTAGCTTATGTATCGTATAATACGTATCCTGGATGGAAACGATTAGAGCAGTATCGAGAAATCATGCAATATGCAGAGCAAAAAGAGTTAGAGCTACCGTTGATGGAACGGACTTTATATACGAAGAATATATTGAAACTTGTAGCTGATACGATGGGGATGGATAATCGGATAAGTCAAAAAGCGAGCTATAAAATTGATAATATCCAAAATGTGTTAAGCTCTAACGATTATTATGTGGCCCATGAATATTTAGAGCCTTTTAATGATCCTGTATATGTACATGAATTTATAAAACGTGCCAATGACCAAGATTGTGCATATATAGGGGATGTATTTCTTTCACGATCTTTCATAAGTTGGTTACCAGAGGATATTCATGATAATATAGCTCAATTGGCAAATGATGATTATATTGCAAAAGAGCAATATTATGATTACATTTATGATACGCAGTTTAGAATGTCCCTGTTAACGAAAAATAAACATACTAAAAAGATTGTTCGTAATGAACGAGTTAGTATAGATGTATTATCAAAATTATATTATTGCAGCGTTGTTAATACAGGTATTCCTTCCAATATGACGGATAGTATCCATATTGCTATTAAAGAGGTTATGGATCGGGGTGATATATTTACTATTCAGGATATAGTAGATCATATACATAGAAAGCTACCTGGTTATACTATAGAAATGGACAGAGTTTATTCTCGTTTACTATATTTAATTATTGTAGATAATCTTGATATGTATGCCGAACCATATGAAAGAGTTGCTTTTGAAGATAATAAGGTGTATATACCTCAACGTTTTATAGATTTTATTTCTACTATAGTAGAAAAGGAAGGCAGCTCCTATATTGGTATAGGCGACATGTACAATAAAGTACAACAAGATATAGATAATGGATTTCTTTTTGTAATAAAGCAAATGGTGGAGCCTACAACAAGAGAAAAGATTCTTGCTATTATGGATGACAATATTACAGTTCAGCGTCATACGCGGGATAATATTGATTTTATTGTTCCTAATAAAGTGTATTTAGAGGAAATTTTACAACGTATAAGAATGCTCGGGTTTTTACATAAAATAGAAGATTAGAGGTATATATGGCAATTAGTAAGGAAATTCAGAAATCCAGTGA
This sequence comes from Veillonella parvula, assembly GCF_032472435.1. GTDB lineage: Bacteria > Bacillota > Negativicutes > Veillonellales > Veillonellaceae > Veillonella > Veillonella parvula_N. The sequence continues at coordinate 580,447 of NZ_JAWEGM010000001.1, read as the reverse complement.
AATGAAATTTAACGGTAAGTTGATTCAAGTTACCTATGATATAGCCGATGTGAACGGAAAGGATGCATGGCGTGAGGTTGTGCATCATCCGGGTGCTACAGCGATTGTGGCAGTAACAGAGGATAATAAGATTGTTATGGAACGTCAATTTAGATATGCTTTGCAACAGACGCTACTGGAGGTACCAGCAGGAAAATTGGATCCAAATGAAGAACCGATTGTTTGTGCTAAACGGGAGCTTGCTGAGGAAACCGGCTATCGTGCAGCTCAATGGATTTCGTTAGGGACAATTGCTACGAGTCCTGGTTTCTGCAATGAAGTATTACATTTATATCTTGCGAAGGACCTTACCATGGGGGAAACTAATTGGGATCCTGATGAATATGTAGAGTTAGAATACTACACATTGCCAGAACTATTGGAGGTTATCAAGAATGAGACTATTAAGGATAGCAAATCTTTGGCGGCCCTTATGCTTGCTATGCCATATCTTAAGTAAGTTTTAGAAATTTTATCTCTCAATATATTATGTATTTTATTAATTCATATTGATGATTTTAACTGTAATATGTTACAAAGTATTTTTACATTATATGAGTAACTAATCTCATATAGATTTAGGAGTACATATGTATAATCGAATTATTCTACTAGTAATGGACAGTGTCGGCGTAGGATATGCAGCTGATGCGATTAAATTTGGCGATGAAGGTTCGAATACATTGGGACATATCGAAGCTGTAGCAGGACCTATTCGCTGCCCAAATTTAAAATCCATAGGTTTAGCTAATATTGCCGATATTTCAGCGTTTGATGAGCCTGTTATTGGTGCTTATGGTCGTATGGCGGAAATGAGTACCGGTAAAGATACGACAAGCGGACATTGGGAGATGATGGGGCATCCTGTAACGGTACCATTTCCGACATTTTATGAAGGATTTCCTAAGGAATTGATGGATACTTTCACGAAGGAAACGGGTTATGGCTTTCTTGGTAATGAGGTAGCATCTGGTACAGAAATTATTGAACGCCTCGGAGAAGAACATATAAGAACAGGTAAGCCAATCGTTTATACATCGGCGGATTCTGTTTTTCAAATCGCTGCTCATGAGGATATCATTCCTTTAGAAGAGTTGTATCGCATGTGTCAAATTACACGTGATAAGGTATGTGTCGGTGATTATTATGTGGGGCGTATCATAGCTCGACCTTTTGTTGGTACACCAGGGCATTTTGTACGTACTTCAAATCGTCATGACTATAGTCGCATGCCTGAAAAGAAAATGGTGCAACAAGAGTTACAAGACGCAAACATTCCGACAGTGGCAGTTGGCAAAATCGGCGATATTTATGCTCATGTTGGCTGGGATGCATCATATCCGACAAAGTCTAACGCGCATGGTATGAACGTAGTTCCTTATCTATTGGGCCAAAGCTTTGCACGGGGGTTCATGATGGTCAACCTTGTTGAATTTGATAGTCTGTACGGTCATCGGCGTAATGTAGAAGGGTATAAGCGTGCTATTGAAGACTTTGATTACCAATTAGGTGGTTTGTTGGACTTGCTTAAAGATGACGATTTACTTCTTATCACCGCAGATCATGGGAATGATCCGACTTGGAAAGGTACAGACCATACGAGAGAAATGGTGCCTTTGCTAGCTTATAGTCCAAGTATGAGTCATTCAGTAGCTTTGGGTGATAGACATAGTTTTGCGGACATAGGTGAAACAGTATTACAAAACTTTGGATTGAAACAATGGGGGATTGGCTCTTCATTTTTAGATTCCCTGAAGGGATAAATCTAGAATTTATATTTATTTAGAGTTGAATAGATTTACATTATTGATTTTATAAATGATTACATATGCGAAATACCGCAGTATATATTTACTTTAATTGAGTTAAATACATACTGCGGTATTTTTTTATAGAGTAGATTTTAATAAAGAACAGGAAATTCTTACTTATATGTGGAAATATATAAGTATAGGAGAATACGCCCATGATTGTAAGTACGAGAGGAGGAATTATTATGAGAGAACAAGTTCAAGGTAGTGTATGGGACAAAGTATTCAAAATATCAGAACGAGGCTCATCCGTATCGAGAGAGTTATTTGCGGGAGCCACTACATTTCTTTGCGTTTCTTATGTATTAGCTGTAAATTCTGCTATTCTTGGCGCTGCCGGTATGGATGTAGGCGCCGTATTCACGGCAACGGCTGTTAGTGCTATCATTATGACATTATTGCTAGCTTTGTATAGCAATATGCCATTCGCCGGCTTATCCGGTATGGGTATCAATGCATTTTTTGCTTACACTATTGTGGTCCAAATGGGACATAGCTTTGCCTTTGCGTTAACGGCTCAATTAATCGCAGGTTTAGCATTTTTACTAATCGCAGTTACACCGTTAAAAGAATATCTGTTTAATGCCATACCTCATACAATTAAATTGGCTGTAACAGCGGGTATCGGCTTGTTTATCGCTCTCATTGGTCTTAGTAGTGCTGGGCTTATCGTCAGCAATCCTGCTACTATTGTGAGCATTGGGGACTTACAGGCACCATCTAGCTTGATATCCATTTTGGGAATCATATTAATCGCCGTTTTTACGGGACGCAATGTAAAAGGAGGAATATTTCTAGCCGTTATCATTGCTGCGGTTGTTGGGTTCTTCTGTGGGATTACAAAGTTGCCGTCGACGATATTTTCTATGCCACCATCGTTGGCACCGATTTGGTTTCATTATGATATGAGCGAACTTTTATCTGTAGATATGGTATTTGTGGCCTTTACGTTCTTGTTCGTTAATTTATTTAATGTAGTTGGCGTATTGATTGGTCTTACAAATCAAGCTGAGGTGCCTCAAGATAAACAGTTGGGCGTACAAAGCTCTTGTATGAAAGTATCTGCATTAGGTACTATCATTGGTAGTGCACTAGGTACATCTCCTCATATCGTAGCGGTTGAATCGGCAGCAGGTATCGCAGAGGGAGGCCGTACAGGCTTGACCGCTTTAACTATTGCAGGACTCTTTATAGCATCCTTATTTTTAGCGCCGTTACTCATGGTTATTCCTGTAGCGGCTACTGCTCCGGTACTTATCGTAGTAGGTCTATTTATGATGGCCTCTGTTAAAGATATAAACTTCGGTGATATTTCTGAAGGATTACCAGCATTTTTAACTATAATCATGATGCCTTTTGCTTATTCCATAGGTGTAGGTATTGAATGGGGTCTCATCAGTTATGTATTAATTAAGGTTTTGACTGGGAAATATCGAGATGTTTCCGGTGTCATGTATTTCTTGGCACTTATTTTCATTTTGAAAGAAATCTTTATGTAAGGAGGATCCTTATATGATACAATTTAATGAAAAAATTTCTCGACAGGCACAGGGGTTGGATAAGGCTACTGTCGTATTAAAGGGGGCATCTGTTTTAAATGTATTTACTGATGAATGGGTAAAAGCGGATGTTGCGATTCATGATGATACGATTATAGGCGTTGGTACCTATAGCGGTGAAACAGAATATGATTACAGCGGTAAATATATTGTGCCCGGATTTATAGACAGCCATCTCCATCTGGAATCAACCTTGGTAAATCCGAAAGAACTCGTATTTGAGGCCTCTCAAGTGGGAACGTTAGGATTTATTGTAGACCCTCATGAAGCCGGTAATGTAGCGGGTATTGCAGGTGTTGAGTACATGATCAATGAAACTGCATCGGCTCAAGGTGATGTATATGTTATGGCTCCATCCTGTGTGCCCGCTGTACCAGGTGAAGATAATGGCGCTATTTTAGATGGCGATATGTTACATAAGCTACAAGCTAATCCACGTATTTTAGGATTAGGTGAAGTCATGGACTGTTATAGTGTTATCAATAGTGATCCTTACATGATGAAAAAGTTAGATTACTTTAAAGATACAATTATGGATGGACATATTATTGGACTTTCACCAGAGCAAGTAGCAAGTTATCGTTTGGCAGGCATTACTACAAATCATGAATGTATTTCCTACAAAGAAGCAAAAGAGCAAGTTAAAAATGGTATCTATGTATGGATTCGTGAGGGCAGTGCGGCTCATAATCTAGACTCCATTGTGAAAGGGCTCGTAGAAGAGCAAGGGAATACGGAACGTTATGGTTTCTGTACAGATGATAAACATATTGAGGATATTCGTTCAGAAGGCCATATCAGCTATAATATTCGTCGTTCTATTGAACTGGGACTGACACCAATCCAAGCTTATAAAATGGCCTCCACTCATCCGGCATCATGCTACGGTTTGAAACATTTAGGCGCTATTGCACCCGGCTATAGTGCTAATCTTGTAATTCTTAATGATGAACAACGCGTAGATATTCACGAGGTGTTTTATAAAGGAAAAATGATTGAACGTGTTCTCGTAAGAGAAGAGAAGGTTGTACCAGCTGAATTACTGCATACGATTAATATAGGTACTTTCACAAAGAATAAATTAGATGTTTTTGTTGAAGGTCCGCAAGCGATTATTAATATCGTACCTGGGCAAATAGTTACACAAAAAACTGTTGAAGAGGTTCCTGTTGAAAATGGACTGTTCAAGCCTAATGCTGAGTACAATAAAATTACTTGTATCGAGCGGTATAAAGCATCTGGTAGAAATGGTATTGGTATTTTGAAAGGCTTCAATTTAAAAAATGGTGCTATTGCGTCATCCTTTGCACATGATTCACATAATCTGATTGTTGTTGGCGACAACGATGCAGATATGATGGTTGCTATTGAGCGTATTCGCGAAATTGGCGGCGGATATGTCATTGCTAGTAAAGGCAAAGTAGTAGAGGAACTAGCTCTTGAAGTAATGGGCTTAATCACAAATCGACCTCACGAAGAAGTAGATGCAAAAGTAGCTAAGATGAAAGATATTGCTTACGGTATGGGCGTGCCGAAAGGCCTAGATCCTTTTATTAATTTGAGTTTCCTTGCATTAACTGTAATTCCAGAAATTAGAATCACTACTACAGGTGTGATGGAGTTCTAGTGTTAAGTTTAATGAAAAGCTAATATAAAAAGGGGCTGTAACAGAATGTGGTTTTACCACATTCTAGTTGCAGTCCCTTTTGCTTTTATCCTTGAAACAGGATGAGTTTATTTAATTATAGCAAGCCTTGATTTTCCATCATATCTTTAATATCAAGTATGGTAGATTTACATACTACATCATAATCTAATGAACCAAGGAAGTCTGCAAATTTAGTGTCATCTTCATTTTTACAGTTTCCATATGGAATTTTACCAAATTTTTGATATGGCTCTAGAATGCGATTTCGTCTGTGCTTCCACGTATTATAATAAGGACCTTTGAATTTAGTCATAAAACCATTGCTATCGACTAATACAAAGCCTTCAGATTCATGGCATGAATTTAGTTCCTCATTTATAATGTCTTGGAGCTCATCCATGGTAGAAATTTGTTGAACTGTTTTAACAATGGAAATCAAGTCAGTGTCATATTTTTGTAAAATTGTATATAGTTCAGCTAATTTTTCTCTAGAGAATGGGACATCTATATGCTTACCATTTACGTCTAGAGTATTTTGAATCATATCAAGCACATAGAGATGGTCTTGGTCGTATTTAATGATATGAGTATCCTCTTGACTGATGACTTCAAATATCATGGAGCAGTTATTACGTGCTAATAAATCTTTGATTTTTGCTTGTAGATTTTCAGGTAATCTATGGAATAGTTTTTTAAATAAATCCACATGTATACCCTCTGTTGTAGATTTAGAGGCAAATACTAATTCTTCGTTGATAACGCCAAGAATAGCAAGGTAACCATTTTCTTTAGTTCTAATTTCAACTGGGAAAGAAAGAGTATTAGCTAGATTATCTAACTCTGTTTCTGGGCGTTCACCAAGATTAAAGAATTTATTATAACTACGTAATTTCACATCTCCTGTAATTCGATCCACAAATAATCCACGAGCGTGTACTGTACTTTCATTCCATAATCGCTTATGGAATACACGAGAGGTAAAGTTCAAGGAATATAGGTTAGGGAAACACTGTTTTACTTTTACTAATTTTGAATTGCCAATAATATTAATATCTTCATTTTGTGTGAAGATGATGTGTTGTGTCATATTTTGGAATTCATGGCGCATATAATCTTTATCATATACATCGTTTTTTATTCCATTTTTTGTGAAAGTATTTGCAGTGATATCGATGTATTTTAGTTCTCCACCAAATTCTACTTCTCCTTCCAAACAGAAGGAGTACTTTCCATCTGGAACACCACGATGACCGTGAATTTGAATGAAGTCCTGACACATGCCTTGTTCGTAATTAGTATCGTAAATATTAGCGATATTTGTTTCGTAAGCTCCAAAACCATTAATAAATGTTGAGGTGGCTATGAAGGTCATATTAGGCACATAGGAGATACCACCATGGGAAACTAAATATTTTTTGCTATGAAAGCTAAAAGGATAACATTGACGAAGTGATTTATAAAAGAGTCGCAGTTCTCGTTGAAGTGATTCCACTTCTTTTTTCGTCATATCCTTTACGATAGGTGCTACCACATCTTTTATAAAGCGTTTAGAACGATCTAAATTTGTATGAAATGCAAAGTTTGCAATATGTCGCTCGTGATTGCCTTCTAACATAATTGTATTAGGGAATGCGCTGAGACGCATCATTTCGTACATCATTTCTTTGTTTTCAATACCGCGTTCTAAATAGTCACCGCAGAAGATGTATAATGTTTTTTCATCCCATGGTGTAATAGTTTGTTGTAATGCGGTGTAGCAACCGTGAATATCACCGATAACACGCACTCGATCATATCTATTTGTTAGATTAACCGTAAAGTAATTGTTGATTTCATCAATAGAGTTAATTTTTTTACAAAACTTTGGTAATGTACTTGTTTTAATCATTTTGTACATACGATGAATGACTTGCTCTGGCACTCGTTTGTAATCGACGCGAGCCGCATTACGGGCCAAGCAATCCTCTAAGGATGTATCTGGTTCATAGTAATATACAGTATATTTATATTTGTTAAGCAATTCTTTGTAAGCATTAACAGCTTTAGATGTAGTGTGGGTAGCATCTAAGACGACAAAGTCGCCATTGATCATTCGTTTTTCTAAACAATCTAGTAGGAGCTTCCATGCTGGACCATTATCCTCTTGTGAAATATACCAGCCATTCTCACCAAGGGAAGGGCTACGTAAAAGCATACGGAAATGATCGGCTTCAAGGGTGTAAGCCTCAAGATTGTTATCACGAATCCACTGAGACTTACCACTAGCAGGAGCACCACGCATTAATAATAGTGTTCTCATAGTAATAGTCCTCTAATCTGCCCATAGGGCGTAATAATATATCTGTATAACAAACGAAAAATATTTTATGATTAAATAGAAAAGGCCATAAAAAAAACAGTCTCAACGGATCCCCGAGAGACTGTCTTGCTTGCTTTTAAAATTATAAAGCGTTTACTTTAGCTGCAAGATTAGATTTTTTGCGAGCTGCAGTGTTTTTATGAAGTACACCTTTGGAGGCTGCTTTATCAATTACGCTAGTAGCATGAACAAGTGCTTGTTTTGCTTCTTCTACTGCGCCTGCTTGAACAGCTTCAACGGTTTTACGAGCTGCTGTACGAATTTGAGATTTTACAGCGGCATTTTTCGCACGACGTTCAGCATCCGTTTTTACGCTTCTAATACTGGATTTAATGTTTGGCAATTGAGTCACCTCCTTAAAAATCGTTTCTTATACCTGAATGATTATATCATACCAAATATTGATACGCAAGGACTTTTCAGCCCAATATTTTCCTTAATGACATGATTTATAAAACATATTCTACTGTTTATTTATGAAAGCATATATGTGGTTTTTAAAATTAAATTAATCATTCATTTTATAGTGTAACAATATATTAATTTTTATTTATGAAAGTTAAAAGGGTCCTTATGTTATAATGAAGAATAGAATTAAGTGAGGTGTCTTATGAAAAAATTAATGATTATAGATGGCAGCAGTTTGTTATTTCGCGCATTTTTTGCATTACCACCGTTGAAATCCGCTTTAGGAACACCAACGAATGCAGTATATGGCTTCTTAACGATGCTCATTAAATTGTATGAAGAAATTAATCCTGACTATATTGCCGTAGCTTTTGATAAAGGTCGTCAAACATTCCGTACTGAAATGTATAGTGAATATAAAGGAAATCGTCCAGATGCACCTGAGGATTTGCGTCCACAATTTACTTTAATTCAAGATGTATTAAAAGCATTGGGTATTTGTGTCATCGAAGAAGAAGGCTTTGAAGGGGATGATATTCTTGGATCTTTAAGTAAAAAGTTTGGAGCCCCTGAAATGGCTGTCCAAATTATTACAGGTGACCGCGATAATTTACAGCTTGTAACAGAACATAGTCATGTGTTCTTAACTAAAAAAGGTATTTCTGATATGTTAGAAGTTACTCTAGATAATATGGAGGAGCTTTATGGTTATGGTCCTGATAAGGTTATCGAAATGAAGGCGCTTATGGGTGACTCTTCCGATAATATTCCAGGTGTACCAGGCGTAGGTGAGAAAACAGCGCTTAAATTAATTACCGAATATGGCAATCTTGAATCTGTATACGAACATATTGAAGACATTTCTGGTAAGAAATTAAAAGAGCGTCTCGTAGAGAATAAAGAGTTAGCCTTTTTATCTCGTGAATTAGCAACAATAAAAACAGATATGGAGTTATCTTATAAAGTAGAAGATTTTGTACAAAACTTCCATACCTCTGAAGTACAGCCTTTATTTGAAACTTTAGGCTTCACTAAATTAACACCTCGCATTGTTCAAGTAATGGGGGGCGAGGAAGCAGCTTTTGGAGATCCAGGCTCATTATTTGCACCACAAGAGGAGATTTCCTTAGATGATTTAGCAGATGCTAAAGTATTAACAGCCGACTTCTATAAAGATAAAACGGTAGCAGTACATGTTATATTAGATGGAAAAACACCATTTAGAACGGTAACGAATACGTATCTATCTAATGGTGATACTATTGTAAAAACAGACGATACTAAAGCTGTTTTAGCTGTTTTACAAGGTGCTAAAGCCATCGTTACAACTCAGACCAAGGAGATTATCGAAGCCTTTGGTGCAGATGTGCCAGCTGAGATTTCTTTATTTAATGCTGATAAAACTGCTCGTGTTCACGATATGTCTCTCATTGCGTATTTATTAGATCCTACGCGTACTAATCATGGATATCTATATCTAACTGAGCGCTTCTCTGTACCTAGCATTGCTAGCGGTAGTGTAGATGTAGAATGCGTATCCATGGTGAAAGCATTACTCGCCATGAACGAAGCAGCTTGTGAATCTGCTCGTCGTGAAGAGTTATGGTCTTTATATGAAACGATTGAGTTGCCTTTGATTCATACTTTAGTAGTGATGGAAAAGAATGGTATCTATATCGATACAGAGAAGTTAGCGGAAACAACAACTCGTTTTAAAGAGGAACTAGCCCAAGTACAACAAGAGATTTATGAATTAGCTGGAGAAAATTTCAATATCAATTCACCTAAACAATTGGGTGTAATCTTGTTTGAAAAGATGAACTTGCCAATCATCAAGAAAACTAAGACCGGCTATTCTACAGATGCGGAAGTACTGGATATGCTTCGTCACGAAAGTCCGATTGTTGAAAAAATCTTGGCATACCGTTCTGTTGCTAAATTAGTATCTACCTATTGTGAAGGTTTGGCAGTTCTTATCAATGATAAGACTCGTCGTATTCATACGACTTTCAATCAAATGGTTACGGCTACAGGTCGACTTAGCTCATCTGATCCGAACTTGCAAAATATTCCTGTTCGTACCGAAAAAGGCCGTGAAATTCGTGCCTTATTCTATCCGGGTGCTGGATATGATACATTGGTGAGTGCCGATTACTCCCAAATTGAGTTGCGCATTTTAGCCCATTTATCTGGCGATGAAGCATTGATTAAAGCCTTCGTAGAAGGCAAGGATATTCACCGCTTTACTGCGGCAGAGGTGCTTGGTAAAGCTCAAGATGATGTAACTAGCGAAGAACGTTCTCATGCGAAGGCTATTAACTTCGGTATTATTTACGGTATTTCTGACTTTGGTTTATCTCGTGACCTTGGTATTACACGTGGTGAAGCTAAAAATTATATTGATCTTTATTTTAGCCGTTACCCTAAGGTTAAAGAGTATATGGATCGAATGGTTCAAGAGGCTCATGAAACAGGGAAGGTTCACACTATGTTTGGTCGTCAACGCGAGTTACCTGATATTAATAGTCGTAACTTTAACCGTCGTTCTTTTGCTGAACGGACCGCAATGAATACGCCAATTCAAGGCACTGCCGCAGATATTATTAAGTTAGCCATGAACCAAGTGGAGCAAAAATTAGAAGAACAAAACTTTAAGTCTCGACTTTTATTACAAGTACATGACGAACTAGTGCTTGAAGTAGTGAACTCTGAATTAGAAGCTATAGAAGAATTATTGCGTAGTACAATGCAATCTGTTGTAGAGCTACAAGTACCTCTTATTGTAGACGTACATCATGCAGAAAACTGGGCATTAGTAAAGTAATATGTGTTTATAATTAATAGAAGGTATATATGTTTAAAATTGGCTTAACTGGTGGCATTGCATCTGGCAAAAGTACAGTTCTTACATATTTTAAGGATAAAGGTATACCATATATCGATGCTGATATTGTGGCTCGTGAAGTTGTAGAGCCTGGTACAAAAGGGCTAGAAGCAATTGTAGCTGCATTTGGAACCGATGTATTGCACGATGATAGGACATTAAACCGAGAAGCATTAGGGGCTATTATCTTTCACAATGAAAAAAAACGCCAACAACTGAATGGTTGTTTAAAAGAGCATATTCAAAATCGAATCATGGAGCTCACAGCTCATTATGAGGCACTACATACACCAGTTTTACTATATGACATTCCCTTACTTATCGAAGGAGAGTGGTATACCATGATGGACGAGGTGTGGCTCGTATATGTGAATGAGTCAACTCAAATTGAGCGCTTAATGAATCGCAATGGATTTACCAAAAAGGATGCATTGGCTCGTATTAAGAGTCAAATGCGTCTTGATGACAAACGGACTTATGCGGATGTAATCATTGATAATAATGGTACACCTCTGGATTTAAAGGAACAATTAGATACCATCTGGAATGAGCGTATCGAATCAGCTCTATAAGAAAATTGATAATTGCCATTTTATGTGTCAAATTTGGTATATAAATAATAGTAATAAATGGTATAATAAGCCCATAAAACTTAGCATGATATTAGTTTAGCATTTGTTATATGTTAGATTTTGATGACTATTTTCAGTTTGTATGTAGAAAGGGGGATATATGAAACGTGCAACGGCAACGGCACTATCCTGTGTCGTACTAGGATGGTTTTATTTTACATATCTAGATGACCATTTCGCGCGTCAAATCGCGTATCCCTTTAACTATAAAGAGGAAGTTATAGCCGCAGCTGAGAAAGAGCAGGTACCTCCGTCTTTGGTGGCCAGTGTTATCTTAGCTGAAAGCAAGTATAAAAACACAGCGGAGTCTGAAACTGGTGCGCTTGGATTGATGCAACTCATGCCAGATACAGCTCGTTGGGTGGCACAACAAGTTGGGCATGGCAATTATACAGATCGTCAATTAAAAGAACCTACTATAAATATTGAGCTAGGTACTTGGTACCTAGGTCATTTGCTGAAGGAGTTTAATGGGGATCAAGTACTAGCATTAGCTGCTTATAATGCTGGTCGTGGTCATGTAGAATCGTGGATTCACGAAAATAACTGGAATGGAATGGTTGATACGATTCCGTTTCCTGAGACTCGTAGCTATGTAAAAGCAGTCTTACAGTATCAAGAAAGATATGAGGCATTATATGGAAACGATTATTGAAGCTTGTAAAGCCTTAGACTATTCCTGGTTGCCTCAATCTATTGAAGGCTTTACACTAGTTACCTCTACTGAAAGTGACTATACAAAGTTAGCTAATCGTATTAGTGCTGGTGAAGACGTATTGAAGGTACCTATTTTCCACTATCAAAACGATTTGGGATGGCGTTGGTCTGCCTTATATGATAAAGAGGTAGAGGACTATACAGTACATATAGAAATGCCACTATTTTCCTTTGTGGACATTTCTTTTGTGCGAGCCGATTTAGAGACTTTTTGGACAGGGCTACAAGAACGATGTGTAAAAGGGTTAACCAATATGTTAATAGAACCTGCTAATAACTTTACCTTTACTTATCGTCGCCGAGGGATTCCTGAATGGGACTTCTCACAAGTTATGCCTGAAGAGTTAGAAGGTTTTGTACGCGATATTGATCCAGCCCATGCGATTCGCATGATTAATGGGTCTTTTATCATCGGCGAATACCGTAAGATGGATGAGTGTACAGGCTTACTATTGTATTATAATGAATTGCGTGATGAATACTTTGCGGAACTTCGTTATAAAAGCTATCCAGAAATTGACCATCATTTAGATGCAAAAAATCTAGATGATTTAGCAGTGCTATTGCGTGAGCATTTAGGTGCGATACTAAAAGGCTTGAATGAGCGCGTTGATTAAAGTTTGGATAGATTTAATTATGCTATTTTTTGTCATTTTTTGTTTTTATAGAATGACTTATGTGGGATTGGTTTCTTTAATGCCCATTAGAAAGCGTAGAATTTGTATATACATAGTAAATGTGATATACTAAATATGACTTTTATATAAATCTTTTAAAAGAGTGGGCTTATGTCCACTCTTTCATTTATGATTAGCTCAATTTTAGAGTATTTAGAATCAAGAGATATATACAAGATGTAGTAACTAAGGAGGCGATGGCTATGAAAAGAGAAGCAGTGGAGGCGTTTGTATCCTCTGTAGTTGAAGGTATTATAGCCGGCACCAATATGGAACTCGTCGATGTAGACTTTGTACGTGAACGGGATTGGTATTTACGTGTCTACCTTGATAAACCAGGTGGTGTAGATTTGGATGACTGTCAGTTGGTGAGCGAAAAATTAAGTGCTGTCCTCGACGAAAAGGATCCAATTACGGAAAACTATTTATTGGAGGTATCTTCTCCCGGTCTTGATCGAGTTCTTAAGAAAGACAAGGACTTAGTTCGCTATAATGGCCGTGATGTAGATATTCAGTTGTTTAAGGCTATTAATGGCAGTAAACAATTTACTGGTGCATTACAAGGTTTTACAGACACAACTATCGAATTTACTATCAATGGTGAAAGCATGACATTTGAACGTTCTACCATTGCACAAATTCGATTACATCTTGATTTTTAATATATGGAGGCATACGAGTGAGTCAAGAATTAATTCAAGCGGTAATGGTGCTTACAAAGCAAAAAGGTTTTGCTCCTGAGGTTATTTTTGAATCCTTAGAGGCTGCATTGTTGCAAGCATATCGCAAAGAACCAACATCTAACCCAGATGCGTACGTTGTGATTGACCGCGAAACAGGCGTTTATAAAGTAATGGCTAAAAAACAAGTTGTGGAAACTGTTGAATTACCTGAAACAGAAATCAGCTTGTTGGACGCTCGCAAAAAAGATAAACGTTTTGAGATTGGTGATGTAGTAGAAGTAGATGTAACTCCTGCCAACTTTGGCCGTAGTGCTGCCCATACTGCTAAACAAATGCTCATTCAACGTTTAAAAGAGGCTGAGCGGAGTGTAGTATACGAAGAGTATTACAGCCGTGAAGGAGACATCATCACTGGCGTTATTACTCGCGTTGAAGGTAAAAATGTATTTATCAATCTTGGTAAAACGGAAGCGATTTTGCCTCCAACTGAGCAAATTGTTACTGAAACATACCGTGAAGGAGATCGTATTAAATGCTATATCGTAGAGGTTAAGAAAACTACGAAAGGCCCTCAAATTATGATTTCTCGCACACATCCAGGTTTATTGAAACGTCTATTTGAGCTAGAGGTTCCAGAAATCTTTGAAGGCGTAGTAGAGCTTAAGTCTGTAGCTCGTGAGCCGGGGATGCGTTCTAAAATCGCTGTATATAGTCGTGATGAAAATATTGATCCTGTAGGTGCTTGCGTAGGTCCTAAAGGGCAACGTGTACAACATATTGTTGATGAATTACACGATGAAAAAATAGACATTGTAAAATGGGATGAAGATCCAGCAATTTACATTGCTAACTCCTTAAGCCCTGCGAAGGTTGTATCGGTAGATGTAAGCGAAGAAGAAAAATCTTCATATGTAGTAGTACCTGATTACCAATTATCTTTAGCTATTGGTAAGGCTGGTCAAAATGCTCGTTTGGCGGCTAAGTTGACTAACTGGAAAATCGATATTAAAAGTGAAACTCAAGCTGCTGAAGAACCTTTTACAGGTTTCGGCAATGCTGAGGATGGTGAATAGTCATGAAACCAAAATCCCAACCTATGCGTACTTGCGTAGGATGTGGTGAACCTAAGGCAAAACGAGAATTGATTCGCTTAGCCTTGAGTCCTGACGGCAATATCACTATTGATCGCAGCGGTAAAGCACCAGGACGTGGAGCTTATTTATGTGAATCCATGTCATGTTTTGAGCAGGCCTATAAGGCAAAACGATTAGAACGGTCCTTAAAGCATAGCGTATCTAAAGAGATATATGAAGCGTTACAACGTGATTTACAAGAGAATGAGTAATCACTGATATACATGAATGAAGATAAAATTTTAAATCTCTTAGGCTTAGCGCAACGAGCAGGAAAAGTTATTTCTGGTGATTTTATCGTAGAAAAAGCTATAAAGAGAAAGGAACCGAAATTAGTACTTCTCGCTAGTGATTGTGCAGCCAATAATGAAAAGAAATATACTCAATTAGCAGAAACCCATCACATTCCACTTCACAGTATTGCCGATAAAGAGGCTTTAGGCACGGCCATTGGTAAGGAAGTTCGGGTAGTAGTCGCCGTACTAGATGATGGATTTGCAAAGGCATTACTTAAAGAGATTGATCGATAATAAGGGGGTATGTAGATGTCCAAAAAACGCGTTCATGAAATCGCCAAAGAGTTCGGCGTTGAAAGTAAGCAGGTCATTTCTATCTTGCAACAACATAATATTAATGTTACTAAAGCAGTTAATTCTGTAGATGATTCAGGTTATGAAATTGTAAAAAAACAATTAGGTAAAAAATTTGAAGCTCCTAAAGTAGCACAAAAAAAAGAAAAAAAGGTAGAATCGAAATCTGCTCCAACTGCAGCTCATAAACAAGAAGCTGCATCACATAAACAACAGCATTCAAATCGTTCTAACGAACAGAAAAAAGATAAACACAAACAAGCTGGTCAAAAACAAGACGATCAATCTAAACAAAAGGACCATAAAAAAGGCAATGTCCGTCATGTACAAATCTCTGAGCCTACACGCAAATCCGATGGTAAGCAACATGGTGGAGACCGTGCTAACAATCGCCCTAATAATACCCGCAATAATGATAACCGTAATAACGGTCGTTCTAATGATGTGCGTAACAATGACAGTCGAAACAACGATAATCGTAATAGCGACAACCGCAATAACGATAATCGCAATTCTAATAATGATCGCCGTAACAAGAAAAATAAAAAAGGTGGTAATAATCGCCCCCAATCCTTGTTATCTACATCTATGCAAAAAAAGAAAAATCGCGTAAAACATCGTAACGAGCAGTACCTACAACAAAAAGCAGAAGCTGAACGTAAAGCTGAAGCAGCAATTGCTACAGAAATTGAATTGAGCGGGCCTCTAACTGTTAAAGACTTAGCTGAAAAAATGGGTCGCGAAGTATCTGAAATCATCAAAAAATTGATGCTTTTAGGTGTTATGGCCAGCATTAACCAAGAGGTTGATGTAGATACAGCTACTATCGTGGCTGAAGAGTTCGGTGTAACTGTAACTGAAGTAGAACCTGAAGAAGACCCTACAGATGTTATTGAAATTGAAGATGCACCAGAAACATTAAAACCACGACCTCCTGTAGTAACTATCATGGGTCACGTTGACCATGGTAAAACATCCTTGTTGGACGTAATTCGTCAAACTAATGTAACAGCTGGCGAAGCTGGTGGTATCACTCAACATATTGGTGCGTACCAAGTT
This sequence comes from Veillonella parvula, assembly GCF_032472435.1. GTDB lineage: Bacteria > Bacillota > Negativicutes > Veillonellales > Veillonellaceae > Veillonella > Veillonella parvula_N. The sequence continues at coordinate 564,248 of NZ_JAWEGM010000001.1, read as the reverse complement.
CGCTACAAGGATAATAAAATCACATTCCTTGATACACCAGGTCATGAAGCATTTACTGCTATGCGTCTACGCGGTGCGAAATCTACGGATATTGCAGTTCTTGTAGTCGCTGCCGACGACGGTGTAATGCCGCAAACTATCGAGGCTATTAATCATGCGAAGTCTGCAGATGTACCTATTATTGTAGCCATCAACAAAATGGATAAACCAGGTGCTAACCCAGATCATGTTAAACAACAATTGTCTGAACATGGCCTTTTACCAGAAGAATGGGGCGGCGATGTCATCATGGTTCCTGTATCTGCTAAACAAAAACAAGGTATTGAAGACTTACTTGAAAATATTTTGCTTGTAGCAGAAGTTATGGAATTGAAAGCGAACCCTAACCGTAAGGCATATGGCGTAGTTATCGAGGCTCAACTTGATAAAGGTCGTGGTGCTGTATGTACTGTCTTGGTACAAAAAGGTTCTCTTCGTGTAGGTGATACAGTACTTGCTGGTACTGCATACGGTAAAGTACGTGCCATGACAAATGAGCGCGGTGAAAAAGTAAAAGTTGCTCGTCCGTCTATGCCGGTAGAAATTTTGGGCTTCTCCGAAGTTCCACAAGCCGGTGAAATTATAAATGGTATGGATGACAACGAAGCACGTGCAATTGCTGAAAAACGTATTGCTAAGCAACGGGTTCAAGAATTGCAAGCTACACATAAAGTTACATTAGATGATATTTTCAACCAAATTCAACAAGGCGAGTTGAAGGATCTTAATATTATCATCAAAGCCGATGTTCAAGGTTCTGTAGAAGCATTGCGTCAATCGTTAGAAGGCATCAAAAATCCTGAGGTTCGTATTGTTATTGTTCATGCTGCAGTAGGTGCTATTAATGAATCGGATATCATGTTGGCATCTGCATCTAATGCGATTGTAATGGGCTTTAATGTACGCCCTGATGCTAATGTTCGACGTGCAGCGGAACAAGAAAAGGTTGACTTGCGTACATATCGTGTAATTTATGATGCTATCAATGACGTTGAATCTGCTATGCGCGGTATGTTGGCGCCTCAATTTAAAGAGGTTGTCGTAGGTCGTGCAGAAGTGCGTCAGGTTATTTCCACACCAAAGGCTATTGTAGCTGGCTCTTATGTAACAGAAGGTCGTATTACTAACGACTCTGAAGTTCGTTTAATTCGTGACGGCATCGTTGTATTTGAAGGTAAGGTTGATTCTTTACGTCGATTTAAAGATGAAGTTAAGGAAGTTAAAACATCCTTTGAATGTGGTATCTCCTTAGAAGGATACCGCGACATCAAGGAAGGCGACGTTATTGAAGCTTACTTGATGGAAGAAATTGCACCTCAATTATAGGAGGTTTATATGAGTGATGTTCGTGTCAGAAAATTACAAGAATTTATCAAACAAGAGGTAAGTCAAATGTTGATGCGCGGATTGAAAGATCCGCGTATCGGCTTCACTACTATTACCGATGTTCATGTAACAGGTGATTTACGTGAAGCTACGATTTATGTCTCCTTGTTTGGTTCCGATAAGGAAAAAGAAGATACCCTTATCGCATTAAAGCATGCGGCTGGACATATTCGTACCGAGCTTGGAAAGGTACTTAAATTGCGACATATTCCTTCTATCACATTTGATAAGGATACGTCCTTGGACTATAGCATGCATATTGAATCCCTTTTGAACGAAATTAAAAAGGACGAAGAAACAAATTAAAACAGAGGATACAGAACATGAGTAAGATTACTATTAATCAATTACATATGGCTCTGTGTGAAGCTAATTCTATTATGCTAACCGTCCATGTTAGACCTGATGGCGATGCTATCGGATCCATGGTTGCCTTTTACGAAGCCCTTGTGGGGCAAGGTAAAACTGTATATATGGTAGTAGATGATGTAGTTCCTGAGAAGTACTCATTCTTACGGTATACGGACCACATCCATGATGTCGCCTATTTTGAAACTAATCCAGTTGATATTGATATGCTAATGGTTTTGGATGCTAGCACGTATGAGCGAATTGGCAAAGTAGGTGCACTCTGGAGTGCACCTATTTTTAATATAGACCACCATATTTCTAATACGGAATTTGCGGATTATCTATATTTAAAGCCTGACTTTGCTGCTACTGGTGAAATTGTTACCGACTTATGTACAAAATGGAATTGGCCTATCACTGAGTCTATGGGTATCGCGTTATATATGGCGATAGCTACGGACTGCGGTTTCTTTAAGTTTAGTAATACTACGGCGAATACCCTTGAGATGGCTGCTAAATGTGTAGCTGCAGGGGCTAGACCAAATGTTATTTCTGAAACCATTGAAGCCGTATCTGCCAGTCGCTTAGAATTAACAAAACAAGTTATGCAAACTATCGAGTTTCATAAAAATAATACAGTGGCCACTATCGAGCTAAATCGTGATGCCATGAACATTCTTGGCGATGATACAGATGGTTTTGTAGACATTATTAGAAATGTTGATACTGTAGATGTGGCAATTTTATTAAAAGCAGAAGCTGATAATAGAACACGTGTAAGTTTACGTTCTAAAGGTATTGATGTGAACGCTGTAGCAAGCCATTTTGGTGGAGGTGGTCACATTCGTGCTGCTGGGTGTACTATTAATTTGCCGTTACAAGAAGCAAAACAGGCTCTCATTGAGGTGATTTAACAATGGATGGCATTTTATCATTTTTAAAACCTCCTGGTATTACGAGCCATGATGCCGTTGCTATTTGTCGTCGTATTCTAAAGGAAAAGCGCATTGGTCATAGCGGTACATTAGATCCTATGGCTTATGGTGTATTGCCTGTGTTTCTTGGCAAGGCTACGCGCCTTATAGAATACACCGAGGATTTTGATAAAACCTATGTAGCAGAATGTAAATTGGGTACTTTTACAGATACTGAAGATAGCTCAGGACAACCTGTATTGCCAGATAATGATATGCTATTGCGAGATGGTATTGTATTGAATCGAGCTATTCAATCTACAGAAATCTCAGCAACTATGGTTAAACCAGGCTTTGAAGAATTGGTTAGTATTTTGAAAAAATTTGCTGGCGTTCAGGACCAAAGACCGTCTAAGTATTCTGCCATTAAAGTAAATGGTATTCGAGCTTATGAATATGCTCGTAAAGGTATTCCTGTGGAGCTACCATTACGCCAAATTCATATTAAAAATATTGAGCTCATTGCTTATGGATTCCCTTTTTTCACGATTCGTGTGACATGCTCAGGGGGGACTTATATTCGCTCATTATTACGCGATATTTGTATTGCTTTAGGTATACCTGGTACGATGACTTCTTTGGCACGTACTCAAGTAGGGCCTTTTGACATCGGTTCCGCTAAGATGGCTGAAGAGATAATGCTACATGGTGAAAGCCTCTTGTTACCAACGGATGCGGCGGTTTCTCATCTTTCAAAAGTGACTGTAAATAGTGTACAATTAAGGATGATGGTGCAAGGGAAGGAATTACCTATTGAAAGGGAATTTTCTTTTACCGAACCAGATAATTTTTATAGAGCCTATGGACCTCTTGGTTTCATAGGTATTATGAAACGAACAAACCACTCATTAAAGGTGGAAAAAAATATTTTTATTGAAGGATAAGTATGAAGCAAATACATTCGTTTGATGAACTACGTCAAATCAAAGATACAAAAGTATATGCCCTTGGTACCTTTGATGGCATTCATCGAGGTCATCAACGAGTTATACGTAAGGCTGTTGAAGAGGCTACATCAGTCAATGGCGTAAGTATCATCATTACCTTTGAACATCATCCGTTGACTATATTACATCCAGAACGAGTACCTAAACGGGTGATTCAAGAAGAGATTATGGATACTGTGCTAGGAGAGCTCAAAGTTGACTATATTTTACGGTTACCTATGACTGAAGCATTATTAAAAATGACTGCAGATGAATTCTTACATGTTCTCTGCAATGATATGAATGTGGAAGCTATTGTAATTGGTGAAAACTTTACATTTGGTGCAAAGGGGCTGGGCAATCCAGAATATATGAAAAAAGTGGTAGCGGATAAGAATATACGAGTTCTTGTACAGCCTTTATTGCCATGTGATGGTCGTAGTACACCTATTTCTAGTACAGAAATTAGAAAGGCTATTCATGAAGGACGTTTAGAGGATGCAAATCATTGGCTAGGTAGGCCATTCCAGTTTAAAGGAACTGTGATTAAAGGTGATCAACGGGGACGCACATTAGGATTTCCAACATTAAATCTATTACTTCCTAATGAAATGGCTACACCTCCAGATGGAGTCTATGCTAATCGTGTATGTATTGGTGGTATTTGGTATGATGGGGTAGGCAATATTGGAGATAATCCAACCTTTAGAAATCAGTACCATAGATGTGAAGTACACGTTTTTAACTTTGACCAGGATATATATGGAAAAGAAGTGATTGTACAGTTCATTTCTTATATTAGAGGAGAAGTTAAATTTAATAACTTACAAGACCTTATCGATCAAATGAAGGTAGATGAAGAACAGGCTCTAGCTATTTTAGCTAATGCATAAAAAGGGGGTTCTCATGGATATTAAAGAAGCTCGAAAACAGATAGATAGTATTGATTCTGTATTAGTTACGGAGTTTGAAAAGCGACTCACATTGATTAAAGAAATTGGTAAATATAAGGATGAACATCATTTACCACTTATTGATGAAGAACGGGACGAAAGTATCATTGCTTTACATACTCAAAATTGTAAAGATAAAGTTTTAGCACCTTATGTTGAAAATTATATAAAAACCGTCGTTTCTATGAGTAATGAGTTCTTAAAAGAACACATGCATAAGCATATTTTTCTCATTGGTATGCCTGGCGCAGGTAAGACTACTGTTGGTAAGGTTCTAGCTAAAGAGTTGGGGCGAGATTTTTTTGACTTAGACCAAACGATTCAAGACAAAGTGGGTAAATCTGTTCAAAATATCTATATTTACGATGGTAAAGATGCTTTCAGTGAATATGAATATGCTACAATTAAAGAATTAATTCATAATAAACCATCTGTCATTGCTACAGGTGGCGGTACGGTTACCTATAATAAAACTGTTAAATTGATGCGCAATAATGGTCTTGTTGTATTTGTTAACCGCGATGTAAATCATATTTTAGATGATTTGGATCTAGAGATTCGTCCGCTTGTAAAAGAAAGTATCGAATATATTTTTAATGTATATGAAGAACGATATCCTTTATATGAAAAAGTAGCACATATTAAAATTGGTAACGAAGGCAGTATTACCGATGCAGTGCAAGAAATTATTGAAGCCTTGCCGAATACGGAGAAATAATGGACGCCATACGAGGATTTGTATACCGAACTATATATGAGAATACACAACGTACATATTGCGTGTTTATCCTAAAAGATTATAATGAGGAATACATTACTTGTACTGGCAAATTTGAGTCTCCTAAAGAAGGGGAAGACATCGAAGTACGGGGCCGCTATGTAGAACATGAAAAGTACGGCCGCCAATTTGATGCGAGCAGTGTTGAAAAGTTAAAACCTGATAATATGGGTGCTGCCAAGACTTATTTGTTGAATCTAGGAATAAAAGGTTTTGGTGAAAAATCCGTAGAGAAGGTACTAGAGTATTTCGGTATTCGTATTTTAGAAATTTTACGGGAAGAACGTCCAGAAGAGATTAAGGATGTTCCAGGTCTCCGAAAGAGTGTTAAGGATGAATTATTTAATACCTTACTTGGTGAAGGTATTTTATCCGATTTAAATCATTTTTTTGAAAGTCATCACATTTCATCGAAATGGAGTCGCATTGTATATACCTATTATGGTGTGCAGTCAGTTGCAGTTATAGAGGATAATCCTTATACATTATTACGTGTAGCACCGGATATGCTCTTTGGTACGGCCGATACACTAGCAGAACATCTTGGTATTAATGGTAGTGATACACGCCGTTTAGAGGCTGGTTTAGAATGGATTCTACGTAGTTTAGATAATCAAGGTCATACATGTTTACCAGTAGACCAACTTATCGGTCGACTTGACGATTTATTACAAACTGATGTAGATGATATTGCGAACTTTATTGAAAGTTTGCTGGAACAAGGTGCACTGTATAGTACGTATTATGAAGACATCTTATATATCTATCCGCCAGAGATGTATGTTTCTGAAGTGGAAGGGGTCCACTATACTCGTGAGTTTCTATTACAAGCTGATCCAATAGCATTAGATATTTCTAGTTTTATTGAAAAGTTTGAACGAGACAACTATATTACCTTTGGTGATGCTCAAAAAGAAGCTATACAGCTCTCATTTTTTGAAAAGTTTTCTCTTATAACGGGTGGTCCTGGTACAGGTAAAACAACTATCATCAAGGCGCTAGTAAAAGGTTTCCAACTCGGTGGATTGGGGCGCATTATACTTTGTGCTCCTACGGGACGTGCTGCAAAGCGTCTGACCGAGGCCACTGAGTTTGAAGCTACTACAATTCATCGTCTATTGGTACCTGTTCAAGGTAGTGACTCCTATGACTTTACAAAGAATGAAGATGATCCTCTAGATATAGATGTCATTATCATCGATGAAGCATCTATGCTTAATGTGCGTTTATTCTATTCTTTGATGGCTGCTATTCCAAAGGAAGCCCATGTCATTATTGTGGGTGACGTAGATCAATTACCACCTATAGGTGCTGGGTTCGTATTAAAAGATTTATTAGATAGTGATTGTGTGCCCTATACACGACTTAATCAGATTTATCGTCAAAGCTCTGGTAATACTATCGTTGAAAGTGCTTACGCAATTAACCGTGGTGAAATGCCTAACCTGAAAGGTGTGAGCGAAGAGTTTTCTTTTATTCCTGTTAAATCTTATGATATGATGATGAAAGCCATCATTGATGTATATAAACGTGAACAAGAGACGATAGAGGATGAATTAGATATTCAAATTATTTCTCCTATGCGCCGTGGTGAAGCAGGTAGTACATTGATATCACAATATGTACAACAAGCTGTAAACCCTCCAGACAGCTATAAGGGAGAAGTTCGTGTCAATGGCATTACGTATCGCGTTGGGGATAAGGTTATTCAAATTCTCAATGATTATGAGTTAGAAGTGTTTAATGGCGAAATTGGCGTTATCTATGCTATTACGCGGACCGATATTTGTATTCGATTTATCCATAAAGAGGTTCGTCTACCTATCGATGAAGCACATATGATTATGCCTGCTTATGCTATTACAGTTCATAAGAGTCAAGGTAGTGAGTACGGTGTAGTTATTATTCCATTTGTTCCACGTTATGGTGGCATGTTACAACGTAATTTGTTGTATACTGCTGTTACACGGGCAAAGCGTAAAGTAATCATCGTTGGTACTACGAGCGCAGTTGAACGTGCTGTGCGTACTGTTAATGCCGATGAACGTTACACATTGTTTAAAGAACGACTACAAGGGAGATGTGATTCGTAATGAGTCTTTGGGATTTCCTATTTCCACCTGTATGCCCTCACTGTGGTGCACCTGTGGCAACACAAGGGGATTGGTGTAAAGCTTGTTTTACAGATTTATTACATATTCGTCATATACCACATAAATTTTTACACTATGTAGATGATGTATGTGTGTTGGCCGAATATCGTGGTGGTCTAAAGTCTATGATTTACGATGTAAAATTTAATGAAAAAAAGGAGCAGTCCAAAGGGGCCGCTCCTTTTTTAGTATCGTACAACTTTTACATGAAATATAATGAGTCTAACATTGTGAACAGTAATTGTAAAATTATGTATGATTATATTGTTCCCGTACCATCTAGCGAAAAGAAAAAAGCTAAGAGAGGATATAATCAAGTAGATTTATTCTTTCTTGAATGGGCTCATTCTTTATGGGAGATAGATAGAAAAAATTTTAAATGGTTAGATTGTATATACAAGTTTGATACTTCTCGAGATATGTGGGGATTAACAAATAAAGAAAGACATCAAAATATTGATGATGCTTTTGTTATACGCGCCGATTACAAGGATATTGATTTGACAAATAAGAATATTTTAATCGTAGATGATATATATACTACAGGTGCTACAATTGAAGCCGTAGCAAAAGTCTTGCAAAAGCATAACGCTTTACGCGTTGATGCCCTTACGCTAGCTAGTGGTAGTTTCTAATCTTTACTATTAAATGTAGGAATATAATATTTGATTTTATAGTAGCATTATAAAATGTATTCATATCAAATTATGGCGATAATGTTTCTAAAAGAAATAGTTAACTTAGTATATAAAAAAGCGTTCACCTGAAGGTGAACGCTTAATTAACATATTAGCCAAGCACATCAATAAATGCTTTAACTACATCAGGATCAAAGAGGGAGCCAGATGCACTAAAGAGTTCTTCTTTTGCTTTAGCTTTTGTTTTTGCCCAAAATTCAGTAGAAGGATTAACTGTTGTATCATAGTAATCTGCTACAGCAATAATTCGAGCTCCTAACGGAATATTGGCACCACGTAAATGTTTGGGATAACCAGAACCATCCCATTTTTCATGATGATAACGAATATAAGGTAAAATTTGTTGGCAGCAAGGATAGTTTTCAATCATATTGGCACCACTTGCAGCATGTTGTTTATACTTAGACATTTCTTGCTTATTAAGATATGGAGATTTTTGGATTAATGCATTAGGAACCATTAATAGACCCACGTCATGAAGTAGAGCTGCGTGACGAATCTGTTCAATTTCATTTAATGGTAAACCCATTTTAGCTGCGATGCTAACAGCATAGTTTGAAACCTGAATAGAATGTGTATAGAGATGATAGCTTTTCATTTGTATCATCTGTAAAAGTTGTGCGCTTATGGCTTCTAAACTGTCTTTCTCCAGTTCATACAAACCTGATGGTTGCATCAATGATAACATAAACATAATAAACCCCTCTAACTAACAAACTGAACATATGGTACAACCCCTCGTACTTATGTTCATATCGTACAACTTTAGGCCGTTCTAATTTAACAGTATAAAAATTATACACCATAAATAATTTTTTGTGTATGATACGTATGTTCTTACAAATATGTTGTATTCATATTTGGCATACAAAAAATAATTGACAATTTAAGAATCCACTAGATATGGTACTTAAAAAATGTGATTTTAGAAATATTAAAATATTATGAAGAATATTTTAGGTTTTCTATTCCAATTTTCTATACATCAACAAATAGGGGTTGCAAAATTTATTCTCATTGTTCTAAGAATTATGCGATAGTATGTTTGGTAAAAAAATTATGTTTGGCTACTTAACTATATAATCAAAAATTTTTAAAATAATAGTAAAACTAGACATGAATACTGTTATTCTTTATAATACGTCTATACGGGTCTGTGGTTGAAAGTCGAGGCTAGTCGCAGGCAAAACGATCCACATAAGCAGCCCAAAGGGTTGTGAGCATGGTGCGGCTTAGGTGTAAGTCCTGCCGATAAAATCGAGAGAGGTAGTAGTGGGGAGTCTTGGACTTATGAGCGAACCTTCCAGCAGGCGAGTGTGGGGGCAAAGACCAGGTCAGCCGTATAGGGGCACATGAGGCTTTTCTCATGTGCTTTTTTTATACAGTTGTATATTATAAAATCTATAGAAAACCACTAACTATGGGAAAGTTTTTATACATAACTGTAATATTTATACAAATAATGTATAAACTTAAAATATAAATATAGCGATTTTGCGATTGTATCTAAAATTATATACAAAATTATTGACATAATTATACTTAATCTATATACTATTATAAAGTAGTAGTAAGTTAAATAATGAGGTTGATAATATGTTAAATAGCAAAGTAAAAAAAATAATTCTTGGCGGTTGTATGTTAGTGATGGCTGCTTCTTTAGTTGGTGGATGTGGTTCTTCTAATCAACCTACATCTAATAAACTTGTCGTTGGCACTAATGCTACATTTGTTCCATTTGAGTTTAAAGATGAAAAAACTCAAGATTATACAGGTTTTGATATTGAATTGATTCGTGCGATCGGTAAGCGTATTAATAAAGATGTAGAGCTAAAAAATGTAGCTTTTGATGCTTTGATTCCAGCTTTGAACACACATGATATTGATGTTGCTGCATCTGGTATGACTATTACAAAAGCGAGAAGTGAAAAAGTATTATTTTCTTCTCCTTATTATGAAAATGCCTTAGCAGTGGTATATAAAGATGGAACGGCTGTGAATTCTCTTGATGACTTAAAGGGTAAAAAAATTGCAGCCCAATTAGGTACTACTGGTGCAGATTTAGCTCATAAAATTGAAGGTACTACTGTAAAAGAATTTGACCATAGTAATGAAGCTTTGTTAGAATTACAAAATGGTGGAGTAGATGCAACTGTAATCGATTTACCTGTAGCTCAATATTACAGTACTAAGCATCCTGACCAACATATGAAATTTATGGCATATCCAAATACTAAAGAATATTTGGGCTTAGCAATTAATAAGGATAACAAAGCATTGCAAGAAGAAATCAATAAAGCAATTGCTGATATGAAGGCTGATGGGGAATTTAATACATTATATAAAAAATGGTTTAATGTAGATGCACCTGCTGATATGCCAGTAGTTTTAGAATTTAAATAATAGGAGAGATTATGAGTTTTAATTGGGGGTTAATTGCGGATAATTTACCGCTCTTGCTACAAGGTGCTCTAGTGACTGTAGAAATTACAGCCATGTCTGTAGGTTGTGGTTTTTTTATCGGTCTTTTAGTATCTTTAGCAAATTTATCTAAATTTAGATTAGTTAGATTGCTTGCAAAATGTTATGTAGATATCATTCGTGGTACACCATTACTGGTGCAAATTTTCCTAATCTATTTTGCCTTGCCTATGATTACAGGTCAACGGATTGATCCATATATTGCGGCTGTTACCGCATGTAGTATTAACTCTGGTGCTTATGTATCTGAAATTTTCCGTGCTGGTATTCAATCTATTGATAAAGGTCAAATGGAGGCCGGTCGTTCTCTTGGTTTAACTTGGGGACAAACCATGCGTTACATCATTATGCCTCAAGCTTTTAAAGCAATTATTCCTCCGTTAGGGAACGAATTTATTGCCATGTTGAAAGATTCCTCTTTAGTTTCTGTTATCGGTTTCGAGGAGTTGACACGTCGTGGTCAATTAATCATTGCTAAAACCTATGCATCCTTTGAAATCTGGGGTACGGTTGCTGTGATTTACCTTATTATGACAGTGACTATCTCACAATTAGTTGGATATCTTGAAAGGAAATATAGCATTAAATGATTAAATTAGAAAATGTACATAAATCTTTTGGTAAAAATGAAGTACTAAAAGGTATTAATTTACATATTGAACAAGGTCAAGTTGTTGTAATCATCGGTCCTTCTGGTTCTGGTAAAAGTACGGTACTGCGCACTATGAACTACTTGGAGGAACCTACATCTGGTAAGGTTATCGTAGATGGCATGGATCTTTCTGATAAGAAAAAGTTAAATGACGTTCGTGCTGAAGTAGGAATGGTTTTCCAAAACTTTAATTTGTTCCCACATATGACGGTTATGGAAAACCTTACCTTAGCACAAACTAAGGTTCGTAAAACATCTATGGAAGAGGCTAAGAAGATAGGTCAAGCTTTACTTGATCGAGTAGGTTTGGCGGATAAAGCCAACGCATACCCTGATTCTTTGTCAGGGGGTCAAAAGCAGCGTGTTGCTATTGCTCGCGCTTTAGCTATGAAACCAAAAGTAATGCTTTTTGATGAACCTACTTCAGCTCTTGATCCTGAAATGGTTAGTGAAGTGCTAGATGTTATGAAGTCTTTAGCTGAGGAAGGTATGACGATGGTCATCGTTACTCATGAAATGGGCTTTGCGAAAAAGGTAGCGGATAGAGTGTTATTTGTTGATGGTGGATTGATTTTAGAAGATAATACACCTGAACGCGTATTTGATGCACCTACCAATGAAAGAACAAAATCATTCTTAGATAAAATTTTGTTAGATTAAATAATATAATTATAGGAAGCAAATTCTAGAATTAGAAATTGCTTCCTGTTTTTTTACATTAAATTTAACCTATCTATTTATATTATATATGTATAGCTTAATATCTATTAATATATTTGATAACCTTTAGAGTGAATTTATTAATTATAAAGAGTTTGTATAAAGATTTACAGGGTAGATTAATCTGAAAAACACGATTATTGCTATAAATATTTGTGATATAACAATAATTTATACAGTCATTTTTAAAAACAATAATTTTTAATTCACATATTTTTATGATTATAAAAATATACAATTAATTTATAGGGCTTATATAATTATTTATGACATGTATAGATATAGGGATTTTTGAGATTTACAGCAAATGATATTCTTATTTCTAGTGTTTGTATATTCATTAAAAATGTAAATATTGTTGTTTGATATTTTATACATGCTGTGTTATGATACACATATAGAGCAAGACAGTAAGACAATATATATATTTTTAGGAGGATGTTACCATGTTAGGTAAAGTAAAATGGTTCAGCGCAGAAAAAGGTTATGGTTTTATTGAACGTGAAGACGGTAGCGATGTATTTGTACACTACTCTGCAATCCAAGACGAAGGTTTCAAATCTTTGACTGAAGGTCAAAATGTAGAATTTGAGATTGTTGATGGAAACCGTGGACCTCAAGCCGCTAACGTTGTTAAAGCGTAACTACATACCAAAAAAATTATAAAAACAATATATAATTGGACCCCGATAGTATATACTATCGGGGTTTTTTGATTTTCTATATACATTTTATACATAATTCTACAAAAAATATAAAATTTTTAGATAAAAAAGAAGGAGTTTTACAGTTAGATGTAGAAATACTAAATATAACACGAGAGATAAGGTTATATAATACCACACACTCGCATCTCGTGGATGATTTTTAGAAAGGGTGTTGACTTATGAAAGTAGCAATTAGAGGAAAAAACATTGAAGTGACAGATGCCTTAAGAGCATATATCGAAAAAAGATTGAGTAAATTGACTCGTTACTTCGATGATGAGTTAGATGCACAAGCGGTTTTATCCGTTGTAAAAGATAAATCTACAATTGAACTTACATGTTTTGTTGATAAAATCGTTCTTCGTGGTGTGGAAACTAACGATGATATGTACGCAGCTATTGATTTAGTAGTAGATAAAATTGTTCGTCAAATCCATAAATATAAAACTCGTTTAGCTAAACGTTTCAAAAAACAAGAAGCTTTCCATCCTGAAGCTTTGGCAGCTCCTGTGGAAGAAGAAACTATTGAAGTTGTAAAACGCAAACACTTTGTTGTGCGCCCTATGGATGTTGAGGAAGCGATTTTACAAATGAATCTTATTGGTCACGATTTCTTTATGTTCTTTAATGCTGAAACTGAAGCGATGAACGTTGTTTATCGTAGACATGATGGTTTCTATGGTTTGATCGAGCCAGAACTTCAATAATATATAATGTCGGCTGAACTTAATCCTAACTCCTTTCTACTTTAAATCAGCCGATTATTATATTAAGGTGGATGACTTAAAATAGTCATCCACCTTTTTTGCAAAAATAATACTATAAATAATCTTGAAATGCCTTGAATTCTTTGACTATTCAAGGCTTTTTCGTTATAATAAGTTAGATAAAATAATGTAAGATGTCCCGTAGAGGAGTGATTTGTTTGTTAAGCTTTTTACAAAGGCTATTAGGCAATAATAACGCAAAAGAAATTAAAAAAATGCGTGCTATTGCAGATCATATTAATGAAATTGAACCTAATTATATTAAATTAAGTGATGCTAACTTAGTGGCAAAAACTGATGAGTTTAAACGTCGTTTACAAAAAGGGGAAACGTTAGACGACCTATTGCCAGAAGCATTCGCTGTAGTTCGTGAAGCATCTAAACGCGTTTTAGGCATGCGTCATTTCGATGTACAGTTAATGGGGGGCATTTGCCTGCATAATGGTAATATCGCGGAGATGCGTACTGGTGAAGGTAAAACATTAGTAGCTACATTGCCTGTATATTTGAATGCATTGACCGGTAAGGGTGTACACGTTGTAACAGTAAATGATTATTTGGCGACTCGTGATAGCGAGCAAATGGGACGTTTATATAATTTCTTAGGACTTTCCACGGGTCTTATTGTGGCTAATCTTGACTTTAATCAACGTAAAGAAGCCTATGCGTGTGATATTACATATGGTACAAATAATGAGTTTGGTTTTGACTATTTACGGGATAACATGGTAACCGATGTTGTTCAAATGGTACAACGACCATTGAATTATGCCATTGTGGATGAAGTAGACTCCATTCTTATTGATGAAGCAAGAACACCATTAATTATCTCAGGCCCTGGTCAACGTTCCACTGATAATTATTATAAATTGGCTAAAATTGTTCCTCACCTTATAAAAGATGAAGACTATGTTATCGATGAAAAACAAAAAACTATTGCCCCTACAGATTCTGGTATCGCAAAGGTTGAAAAAATGCTTGGCGTTGAAAACCTATATGATGCAGAAAATATCGAGTTGAATCATTTGCTTGGTGCTTCTTTACGTGCTTATGCTATGATGCATCGTGATACTGATTATGTGGTTAAAGATGGTGAAGTTGTTATCGTCGATGAGTTTACGGGCCGTTTGATGTTTGGACGCCGTTATTCTGATGGTTTGCATCAGGCTATTGAGGCTAAAGAAGGTTTGAAAGTTGAACGCGAAAGCCAAACTTTAGCATCTGTCACATTCCAGAACTATTTCCGTATGTATGATAAATTAGCAGGTATGACAGGTACTGCTAAAACAGAAGAAAAAGAATTTATCGATATTTATGGATTAGAGGTTATACCAATTCCACCGAATAAGCCTTTAATCCGGATGGATTTGCCAGATCAGATTTTTAAAACTAAAGCTGCTAAATATCGTGCCGTAGTACGTAATGCAGTAGAACGGCATCAAATAGGGCAACCTATTTTGATTGGTACTACATCTATTACACAGTCTGAAGAACTTTCAGATATGTTGTTGCGTGCAGATGTACCTCATAAAGTATTGAATGCTAAACATCATGAACAAGAAGCAGAAATCGTTGCAGCTGCTGGCCAAATGGGAATGGTAACAATCGCTACTAATATGGCTGGTCGCGGTACAGATATTACTCTTGGTGAAGGTGTGCCAGAACTAGGTGGTTTAGCAATTTTGGGGACAGAACGCCATGAAAGCCGACGTATTGATAATCAATTACGCGGACGTGCTGGTCGTCAAGGGGATCCTGGTTCTTCTCAATTCTTCTTATCATTAGAAGATGACTTAATGCGTATCTTTGGTGCTGACAATATTACAGGTATCATGGATAAACTTGGTATGGAAGAGGATGAACCTATCGAGCATTCTTTGATTACTAAATCTATTGAACGTGCTCAAAAGAAAGTAGAGGATCATAACTATAATATTCGTAAATATGTACTTGAGTATGATGATGTTATGAATCAACAACGTGAAGTATTATACGAACAACGACGCCGTATTTTACGTAACGAATCCTTGCGTGAAACAATTAATGAAATGATTGACAAGCTTGTTACCGAATCTGTAGATGCTTATGCTGATGAAAAGCTCTATCCAGAAGAATGGGATTATGAAGGTCTCTATAAACATTTAAGTCAATATTTCTTAACAGAAGAGATTATGTCTTCTCAAGATATGGAAGAATATAGTCGTCAAGACTTATTAGAACGCTTATTAGAAATTGCTCATGAAGAGTATCAAGATCGCGTTGATATGCTTGGAGAGGCTATGTTTAGTCAACTTGAAAAGGCGATTATGTTGCGCGTTGTTGATAATAAATGGATGGAACATTTGGATAATATGGATATGTTACGAGAAGGTATTGGCCTTCGTGCATATGGTCAAAAGAATCCGTTGGTAGAATATAAGTTTGAAGCTTTTGATATGTTCCAAAACATGATTGCAGCTATTCAAGATGAGACAATCATGGCATTATACAAAATTCGTGCACAATTGATTCAAGAAATCGAAGAACCAGTTGATCACTTAGAAGGTGCACAATCCCATCATGAAGATGTGTTGGAGCCACAAAACATAGATTAAGATTTGTGAATGGCACGTTGCTCAAAGGGATTTCCACTGGGCAACGGCCATTTTTCTATTTTGTTAAGGTAATAGTTTATTGATGTAATAGACTAATTAACTAAAGGTGGTGAACATAAATTGTTAGAAGATCTAAAACCGATTATTTCTAATTTAGAAGAACGTATTTATGGGATGAGGGATTCACTTTAACATCGCTCAAAAGGAAGACCGAATATTTACACTTGATGTACAGATGAGTGATCCTACATTTTGGGATAATCCAGATAAAGCTCGTGAGATTTCTCAAGAGGCCACACAATTAAAAAATGCTGTAGAAAGCTATAAGCAACTTGTTAGTGATATTGAAGATGCTAATGTGATGCTTGAAATGGCTATAGATGAAGATGATCTCTCCATGGAGAGTGAAATCAAGGAATATGTTAAGCAAATAGAAGAAACCTTGGAAAAGCAAGAAGTACTTTTATTGTTAAGTGGTGAATATGATGCAAATAATGCTATTTTAACATTTCATGCCGGTGCTGGTGGGACTGAGGCACAAGATTGGTGTTCTATGTTAATTCGCATGTACTTGCGCTGGGCTGAAAAATCTGGCTTTTCCATCGAGTTAATGGATGAACAACCTGGTGATGAAGCAGGAATAAAATCTGCTACATTCCTTGTTAAAGGTGAAAATGCCTTTGGTTACTTGAAGTCTGAGAAAGGTGTACATCGTCTCGTTCGTATTTCACCATTTGATGCTGCGGCTCGACGTCACACATCATTTGCTGCTGTCGATGTAATGCCTGAAATCGATGATACTGTGGAAATTAATATCGATATGAAAGACGTTCAAGTTGATACATATCGTGCTAGTGGCGCTGGTGGTCAGCATATTAATAAAACCGATTCTGCTGTTCGCATGACACATAAGCCGACAGGTATTGTAGTACAATGCCAAACACAACGTTCTCAAATGCAGAATAGAGAACAAGCTTTACGTTTGTTACGGGCGAAACTATTTGAGTTAGAGCTCGAAAAGCAAGCTGAACTTAAAGAACAGATTGGAGGTACCTACCAAGCAATTGAGTGGGGTAGTCAAATTCGTTCCTATGTATTCCATCCATATAATCTTGTTAAGGATCATCGTACTAGTGTAGAAACTGGTAATGTTCAAGCTGTTATGGATGGCAACTTAGACCCATTTATCGAAGGTTTCTTAAAAAAAGAGGCTAACTTAACAATTTAGGAGATACTATGAAAAAGTTTTTACTATTCCTATTAGTGCTAATTATTGCTCTTGTAGTGGCATCCCAATTTTTATTACCATCTTTTATTGGCTCTCGTATTGAAAGTCAATTAAATGAAACATTGAAACCAACGGCTCAAACAGTAAATGTTGAGGCTCAACCTGCTTTCAAAATTTTATATGGTGAGGTGGATCGTGTTTATGGCACTTTGGAGAATATTAAACTGGGTAAATTGAATTTTGCTAGCTTCCGATATGATGCTAAACAAATTCTTGTTAATCCAATTTCTTTATTAGCTAGTCAACAAATTGATATCGTTAGTGTTGGGACTGCTAGTATTGATGGGACTATTAATAAAGCTGATTTAGCGACTTTCTTAAGTAATGAAGCAGGTAGTGATATTCAAGACGTACAAGTTGACATTAGTAAAGATAATATCAGCCTAACCGGTAAAATGAATGTAGGCATGGTGTTTAAAGGAGATGTTAAATTAGATGGGAATTTAGAATTAAAGGGCAATACATTATTGTTTTCACCTAAAAAGTTCACCATAAATGGTGCTACAATTCCTGGTATGACATCTAATGTGTTAGAAAGTACTCAAATTTATGACTTCAACAATTTTCCAATTCCTGTAAAAGCGGAAAGTTTGACTGTTGATAATGGTGAAATTCTCATTAAAGTTAAACCTGTACTCAACTAGAAAGGATTTGTCGTGAATCATCGGAACACACAAAAAAGTAAGTACTCATGGATTCTTATACTTTGTATTATTATAGGTCTTTTATCTTCCTTATACTTAGTATTTGAACGCCATCAGATTGAGAAATCTCAAAATCATATTGAAAATATTGTAGACTATGATGCAGTTTTACGAGCCAGCGCCTTTGAAAAGCGTAGTCAACAAGAAGCTTTTGATGCATTACGTAATGCTGGTGTGACTGCTTTTGCTATTTATGATCGCACGTTAGAAAAAGCAAAAGATGCGGGCCAAGTTAAAGTATTAAGCTCTGAAGAGATGGACTCTGTTCGTGTTAATGGCGCTGCGATTAAACCTGGGGCGACTTATGTGGCATTAATTTCAGGTAAAGAAGGTTATTATAAAGAAATTCGAGAGGATTTATACCACCGTATTGGCAAGGACAAGGTGAAAGAGCTTAATACAAGTATTGGTCCTGTTCTTGAATTGTATGGTGCAACAGCAGATAGCTATGCAAAGATGAATCTTGGTATTTCAAAGTTGCAAGCACAAGAGGTTGCAGATCGTGGTTTCAATGTTATCGTTCGTCCAACAAACTATAGAAACATAACATCTGAAGATATTCAATATGTATTTAAACGACTTGAAGGCATTCCTCATGTAACAGGGATGATTTTTGCTGGTAAAGAAGCTCTAGGTGCACCTAATTTAACGGATGAAACATTAGCATTACTAAATAAAAACCATATTACACTAGTTGGTATCGAAGCTGTAAATCAGTTGCAGTATGAGCCACAACAAGGTTTCTTGGAAATGGCGGCCAAAAATAATTATAGTGTAGGTCGTGTGTATACTATCGCTAAAGAGGAGTTAAAGAAAATTACCCCTGAAGAAGCGGCACAACGCTTTTACATTAGTGATATAGAACGAAATATTCGTTTTAACTTGTTTCCGATGTATGAAACAGGTATAAATAATGAAACTGTTTTACAGACTACAATCAACTATATTAATATAGCTACAGAGAAATTGGCTGTAAAAGGTTATGAATTTGGTCCAGCGGATATTTATCCTGCTTATACACCAAATCCATTATTAGTAGTTATTACAATGATCGGGGCTATCGCACTTTTTGTATATGTTCTACAAATGATGCTACCAATGTCTAAGCATACGCAACTTGTGGCCTTTTTTGGCATTTCTTTGGCATCCATTGTTGTATTTATTCTTACAAGTGGTACCTTAATTACTCAAATATGGGCTCTATCTAGTGCTATTATGGCTCCTGTAGGTGCTATGATACGCTTGATGGAAGAGTGGCGCCGTTATGATGGTGCACGTCCATTAGGTGCCATTAAGTCTACTATTCTTGCCTTATTATACCTTGTAATTGCTGCATTATTTGCTGCTATTGGCGGTATGTATATCGCATCTTTATTGGGCAATACGAAATTCTTTATGGAGTTTGCTCTCTTTAGAGGTGTTAAGTTGACCTTTGTTCTGCCAATTATTTTAGTTATTATTGCGTACCTTCAACGATTCCCATTGTGGAACGGCCGCATGATTAATTCCAAAGAAGAAGCGAAAACATTTGTAGTGGAATTCTTAACTATGGATGTTAAATTATATGTATTCTTTATAATAGCAGCACTTGGTGGCGCAGTATGGGTATTTGTTGGCCGTAGTGGACACACTGCAGGTGTTCCTGTACCAGGCTTTGAACTTATGCTACGTCGTTTTCTTGAAAATGCAATGTATGCGAGACCGCGTGAAAAAGAGTTCATTATTGGTCATCCTGCTTTAATGTTAGCTACCTTTGCGTTCATGCGTAAGTGGCCTACAGTAATTCATTTCTTATTAACTCTAGCTGGTGTTATTGGCATTGCTTCAATGGTTGAAACCTTCTGTCATCTTAGAACGCCAGTGTTCATGTCCATCATGCGTGGTTATGATGGTTTGTTAATTGGCGCCCTTTTTGGAGTGCTTCTTATCATCGCAGTACGGTTTATGATGTACGTAACACAATGGTTCCAAGCTAGGGAGGTTGACCATGAGTAATATTGTTATCTCTGGTTATTATGGCTTTGGTAATGCTGGTGATGAGGCTATGCTTTGTGCTATTATCGATGCTATTCGTAAAGAAGAGGCTGACGCACATATTACTGTAATTTCTGGTAATCCTAAAGAGACTAGTAAAAAGCATAATATTAATGCTGTAGGTACATTCTCTGCATTGGGTATCTTAAAAGCAATTGCTCATTCGGATCTTGTTATTAGTGGTGGTGGTAGTTTATTACAAGATGCTACTAGTATTCGCAATACTTACTATTACTTAAGTATTATGGCGCTAGCAAAGTTGCTTGGGAAAAAAGTAATGCTATACTCCCAAGGTATTGGTCCTTTAAATCGTTCATCAACACGTCGTGCCGTTGGATTTGTATTGCGTTTTGTAGATACTATTACAGTTAGAGATTCTATTTCAAAGGATGAACTAGTTTCTTTGGGAATTGAAGATGTAGAAGTTACTGCAGATGCGGTATTGGCCATGCAACCAGCAGATCTTTCAATTGGCTCTCATATTCTGAAAGGGTATATATCTAAAATATCTGAAGCAGATGAACAACGTAAACGAATTGGTGTGGCGGTTCGTAGTTGGAAAGAGGATACAGAGTATAGAGAATCCTTAGCTAATGTATTGAGCAGATTACAAGAACAAGATAATGTGGAAATTATCTTTATCCCTATGTCACATCCTGAGGATACAAAAGAGGCTAAGATCATTGCCAGCTATATGCCGAATGGCGCTATTGTGCTAGAAGGTCCGTTCTCTACAGAGCAACAAGTGTCATTATCTGGAAATGTGGACCTCATGATTGGTATACGTCTTCACGCTTTAGTTTTTAGTTCTTTAATGGGAAAACCAGTTATTGGTATTTCCTATGATCCTAAAATTACAAGCTTTTTACATATGATTGGTCAAGAGCCTATTGGCACAATGACTCATTTGCGTGAAGAAGCCTTATATCAATGGTGTCATAAATTGTTGAATTCTCGTGAGGAGTATCAAGCATCTTATGATCGCATTGAATCATTGCGTGTAGATTCCCAACGCAATGCAGAAATTGCTATTTCATTACTTAAAGATTATTAATATATTGGATTTTATCCAGAAAGTGAGGTCTCTATGGCTACATTAACACAAGATGTTAAACAATTAGTTCAAGAGAAGGCAAAAGCTATTCGCGTTGGTATTGTACAGTCTGTAACGGCAGCGAAATCCGGTCACCCAGGTGGTTCATTATCCATCGCCGATGTGATGGCCTTGTTGTACTATGTTGAGATGAATGTAGATCCAGCAAATCCAAAAGCTCCTAATAGAGATCGTTTTGTCCTTTCTAAAGGTCATGCAGCGCCTGCACTATACGCTACATTGGCTGAAAAAGGTTATTTCCCTAAAGAAGAACTCTTGAACTTACGTAAAATTAATCATATGTTACAAGGCCATCCTGATATGAAACACACACCAGGTGTAGATATGTCTACAGGTTCTTTAGGACAAGGCATTTCTGCAGCTTGTGGTATGGCATTGGCAGGCAAAATTGATAATGCAGATTACCGTGTATACTCTATTCTTGGTGATGGTGAGCTTGAAGAAGGTCAAGTGTGGGAAGCTGCAATGTTTGCTGGTTTTTATAAACTGAATAATTTGACAGCTTTTGTCGATTTTAACGGTCTTCAAATTGATGGTGATATTACTAAAGTTCTTTCTCCATTACCAATTCCAGAAAAGTTCAAAGCTTTCAATTGGAATGTTATTGAAGTTAATGGTCATGACCTTGATGAGCTTCATAATGCTATTGAAACTGCGAAAGCTTTTACAGAAGGCCCAACATGTATTATCATGCATACTGTAAAGGGTAAAGGCGTTGAAGAGATGGAAGGTCAAGCAGGCTGGCATGGTAAAGCACCAAGTGAAGAGCAAGGTGTAGCCTTTGTTAATGAAATTATGGGGGTGCAATAATGGGTAAAGCAACACGTGAAGCATATGGTAATGCGCTAGCTCGCATTGGTAAAGAGAATACTAATATTATCGTACTAGATGCGGATTTATCCAAATCTACCAAAACAGACACATTTAAAGCTGTGTGCCCAGAACGTTTCTTTAACGTAGGTATTGCAGAGCAAAACTTGATTTCTGTTGGTGCTGGACTTGCAGCGGCAGGTAAGATACCATTTGTATCATCTTTCTCCATGTTTGCTACAGGACGTGCATTTGAACAAATTCGCAATGCTGTATGCTATCCTAAATTAAACGTGAAAGTATGTGCTACACATGCGGGCATTACTGTTGGTGAGGATGGTGCAACGCACCAAAGTTTAGAGGATATTTCCTGTATGCGTACATTGCCAAATATGACTGTAGTGGTACCTGCTGATGAGCGTGAAACAGAGGCTGTTATCGAATGGGCTGCATCTTATAACGGCCCAGTATACGTTCGTTTGGGGCGTGCTGGTGTAGATGATGTAACAACAGAAGGCTACTCATTTGTGCCAGGTAAATCTACTATTTTGGTAGATGGTTCTGATGCTACAATTATTGCTTGTGGTGCATTAGTTGGACCTGCTGTAGAGGCATCTAAAACTTTATCTGAATCTAATATATCTGCACGTGTTATTAATATGGCATCTATTAAACCTATTGATGCTGAAGCAATTATAAAAGCCGCTGCGGAAACTGGTGCTATCGTTACAGCTGAAGAACATAATATTATTGGTGGCCTCGGTTCTGCTGTATCTGAAGTAGTAGTATCTAATAAGCCTGTACCTATGGAATTCGTTGGTGTCCAAGATACATTTGGGGAGAGTGGAACACCAAAAGAACTAATGGCAAAGTATGGCTTAACTGCCAATGATATTGTAGAAGCCGTAAAACGTGTAATCGCTCGTAAATAATCAAAGGGGATCCCATGATTGAATTTAAGAATGTTAGTAAAGTCTATGATAATGGTTCTGTTGCATTAGACGATGTGTGTTTAACCATTAACGATGGTGAATTTGTTCTCGTTTGTGGTCACAGTGGTGCAGGGAAATCAACATTATTTAAGTTATTAACGCATGAGGTAGTGCCAGATGCTGGTACTGTCATTGTTGATGACTTTGATGTTACGCGTATGAAGCGCAGTAAAATTCCTAAATTGCGGAGAAAGCTTGGCGTTGTATTCCAAGACTTCCGATTATTGCCTAATAAAACGGTAGCAGAGAATATTGCTTTTGCTCTTGAAGTTATTGAAGAAAAACCAAAAATCATTAAAGAAAAGGTGAGTCATGTATTAGACCTTGTTGGTTTATCTGAGAAGGCTAATGACTTACCAGAGGATCTTTCTGGCGGGGAACAACAACGTGTTGCTATTGCGCGTGCAATTGTTAATCGCCCAACAGTATTAATTGCTGATGAACCTACTGGTAACCTTGATCCTGATACTAGTAAGGATATTGTTGAATTGTTTAAGCATATTAACAATTTCGGCACTACCGTTATTATGGTTACCCATAATATGGATCTTGTTTCATACTTGAATAAACGCGTTATTCGTTTAAAAGACGGCCGTGTTCAAAGTGATAATATGAGAGGTGCAGAAATTAATGAAGCCTAGAACGATAAAATACTATTTTAAAGAAGCACTGAAGTCTATGAAACGTAATGGACTTATGACATTAGCGTCCATTTCTACAGTGGCTTTATCCTTATTTATGCTCGGTGTATTCCTTTGTGGTGTCATTAATTTGAATAACATGGCATCTAGTCTAGAAAATCAAGTACAGTTAAGTATTTACTTAAAGGATGGTTTAACAACTGATCAAATTATGGCAGTAGGAAAGCAAATTAAGGCTATACCTAACTTAAAGCATTTAGAATTTGTTAATAAAGAGCAAGCTATGAAGGAGTTCAAAGAACGCCTTGGTGATCAGCAACAATTGGTGAATGCTTTAGGTGATGTAAATCCGTTGCCTAACTCGTATGTGTTAACCTTTGATAATCCTAGCGATGTAAAAGCAACTGCAAAATTAGCTACGACATTCCAAGGCGTAGAAAGTACACATTATGGTCAAGATATTGTAGAAGAGCTTTTCCGCATTACGCAAGTAATTCGTATTGGTGGGATTGTATTGATTGCTTTCCTAGCAGCTGCAACACTATTCATCATTTCAAATACAATTCGGTTGACTGTATTCGCACGTCGTAAAGAAATTGCAATCATGAAATATGTAGGTGCTACTAATGGATTTATTCGTTGGCCATTTTTGATTGAAGGGATGTTGTTAGGCTTAATTGGTGCTATCATTGCCGTTCTTTGCGTTGGTGAATTTTATCACTTCA
This sequence comes from Veillonella parvula, assembly GCF_032472435.1. GTDB lineage: Bacteria > Bacillota > Negativicutes > Veillonellales > Veillonellaceae > Veillonella > Veillonella parvula_N. The sequence continues at coordinate 539,761 of NZ_JAWEGM010000001.1, read as the reverse complement.
TCACACTGGAAGTTTCTGAATCATTAGCATTCTTCCCTTTAGTACCAATGTTCCCATTCTTCTATGATGTAGCCCTTTATATCTTAGGTGGCGGCATAGTAGTAGGTGCTATTGGTAGTACTATTTCTTTGAAACAATACATGAAGGTGTAATGTTTATGAATAATAGTATATTTAAATCTCGCTTCGTAGCGGCAATTTTGACTGGTATAGTGGTATTGGGAACACCATTATACATCGTTGCAGAGGACGAAGATTTAACAAATCAACTTGATTCAATTCAACAACAAGTTAATCAACAAAATGCTAAAAAGGCAGATGCTGAAACTGTTATAGTCAGTGTATCCGAACAGTTACGTCAAATCGAAGAACAATTACGTCAGGCTCAGCAACAATTGGATTCTATTCAACAACAACGTATATCTGTTGAAAATGATATTACAGTGAATGAAAAATTACTTGCTGAAGCACAAAAGCGACTAGAAGCGCGAGAAGTCGTATTTTATAAGCGTGTACGTGATATTTATATTAACGGTCGTTTAAGTTACTTAGATGTAGTTATTGGATCTAAAGATTTTACAGACTTTGCTAATCGTTTAGAAATTTTAAAACGAATTATTGATTCTGATATTAAATTAATTGAGGAAATCAAAAAAGAGCGCGCTGAAATAGCGGCTCGAAAGCAAGCACTAGAACAGTCTCGTGCAAAACTAGTTGAGATTGAAAAAGCAGCTGCGGCAAAACGAGCTGAAATAGAGCAAAAGAAGAAAGAACGTGAGGTAGTTCTTCAAAAGGCTCAAAATGATCGTGCTACAGCAATGCAAGCAGTAGAAGAATTAAATGCATCTTCTGCACAGATTACAGCGTTATTGAAAGCACGTCAAGCAGAGCGTGCCGCTGCTCGTGCTGCGGCAGCGGCTCAACAATCTTCACCAACTTACTCTTGGGTACAAGGGTCTGGTCAACTTGGGTGGCCTGTAAGTGGTGAAATTACCTCTCCATATGGCTATCGTACACATCCGATTTGGGGCACTACAATTTATCATTCTGGCATTGATATTGGTGTTGATGAAGGTACACCTGTTCATGCTGCAGATGGTGGTACTGTTGCTTGGTCGGGTTGGATGGGTGGCTATGGTTATGCCGTAGTTATCGATCATGGTAATGGCATGTCTACTCTTTATGGACATAATTCTGAACTTGCTGTCTCTGAAGGGCAAGATGTGGGTAAGGGTCAAGTTATTGCCTATGCTGGTAGCACAGGCAATAGTACAGGGCCACATGTACATTTTGAAGTTCGTATAAGTGGGGATCCTGTGGATCCTATGGGATATTTATAATATGAAATTTGATACACGTACGGTGTTATGGAGTCTATTGAAATATATAGGCTCTGGCATCGTTATTATGTGGCTTACATTTTGGTACCTTTCCGGTTCATTCTGGGGTCTGCCAAGATTATTTATAGCCTATTATACTGCGAGTCAAGTTTTTATGACACCTATGGCTAAAAGTACCCTTTATGATGGTATGCTAAAGGGGTTAATTGACTCTTTGGGAGAACCGCATAGTGTTTATTTAAATGCAGAAGAATATAAGTCCATGAAAATGCAAACATCTGCAACATATGCTGGTGTCGGTATGGTCCTTGGTACTGATGATAAAGGTCTATATGCTGTTAGCGTTATGGAAGACCAACCAGCTTTCAAAGCTGGAATTAAACCTGGAGACCACATTATTGCTATCGATGGACAATCTACTACTGAAATTCCGGTAGAGGAAGCATCTTCTCGTATTCGTGGCGAAGCAGGTACTACTGTAGCTCTTGATATTGAGCGTAATGGTGAAAAGTTGCATTTTGATATCACTCGTGAATCCATTGTTTTGCCTACTGTTAAAAGTAAAATGCTAACTAGCACAGTTGGGTATATTCGTATTAGTCAGTTTGCAGAAAATACCGCAGAAGATTTTGCCACTCAATATAAAGAGCTTCAATCTCAAGGTATGAAGGCCCTTGTCTTGGACTTACGAGATAATCCAGGCGGTTTATTATCTACTACTGAAAAGATATCTAACTATATTATGCCTCCAGGTACACTCGTAACAGTACAAAATCGATCAGGTAAAAAGGATACTTATAAGTCAGATGGACCTGATGTAGCTATGCCATTGGTTGTTTTAGTTAATAAGGGCTCTGCTAGTGCATCAGAAATCATAGCAGGCGCTGTTCAAGATCGTAAATTAGGCACTATCGTAGGTACTAATACATATGGTAAAGGTACCGTTCAAACTATTTTCCCTAGTTTAGATGATGAAGGAATTAAAGTAACTATTGCTAAGTACCACACGCCAAGTGATCGTGTTATTGATGGAACAGGTATTAAACCTGATGTAGAAATCGATTTACCAAAAGGTGTACATCCATCTAGTACATTAGATGATATTCAAATTAAAAAGGCATTAGAGCTATTACAGCAATAATGCATAGGAGTTAAATTATGTTTATAGATAGAGCGCGTGTCTTTGTTAAAGCTGGTGACGGTGGGGATGGTATGTCCAGCTTCCGTCGAGAAAAATACGTGCCAAATGGCGGCCCTAGTGGTGGTGATGGTGGTAAAGGTGCGGATGTTGTTTTTAAAGCTGACAAGAATATTAATACGCTTGTAGACTTTAGATATAAACGTCAGTTTAAGGCACCAGCTGGCGGTAATGGTGAAAGCTCTAATAAGCACGGTCGAGGTTCCGATCCTCTTATCATTCCAGTTCCATTGGGTACAGTAATTAAAGATGAGGAAACAGGAAAAATCTTTTGCGACCTTGTTAACGATGGCGATACCTTTGTTATTGCCAAAGGTGGTCGTGGCGGCCGTGGCAATGCTCGATTCCAAACTAGTGCTAACCGTGCACCAACCTTTGCAGAAAAGGGTGAACCTGGTGAAGAATTCTGGTTACAATTAGAGCTTAAAGTATTAGCTGATGTAGGTTTATTAGGTTATCCATCTGTTGGTAAATCTAGTATTTTGCGAAAAGTATCTAAAGCTCAACCAGAGGTGGCAGCATATCACTTTACTACACTAACACCAGTACTCGGGGTAGTTACAATTTCTGGAGATCGTAGCTTTGTTTTGGCCGATATTCCGGGCCTTATTGAAGGGGCTAGTGAAGGTGTAGGTTTAGGTCACAATTTTCTACGTCATGTTGAACGTACGAATATTTTAATTCATGTTTTAGATGTATCTGGTATGGAAGGCCGAGACCCTAAGGTCGACTTTGATGCGATTAATGAAGAGTTACGTAAATACTCTGAAAAATTGGCTAATAAGAAACAAATTGTAGCTCTCAATAAGATCGATATGGTCTTTGATGACACGACGATTCCCGAAAGGAAAAAATATTTTGAAGACAAAGGCTATGAAGTATTTCTCATTAACGCCTTAAGTGGTGAAGGTTTGTCAGAGCTTATGGAACGAGCTTACTACTATGTAGAAAACTACGAACCAGAGCCTGAAGCAAATGATGATACAGTTGTATACGAAGCAAAACAAGATGTAGAATTTGTCATTACTCGCGGTGATGATGCTGCTTTCTACATTACTGGTAAACGTATTGAACGATTAGTAGCTATGACAAATCTTGACGATGATCAATCTCTTCGTAGATTCCAACGCATTTGGCGCTTTATGGAGCTTGATGCAAAATTGAAGGAAAAAGGTTGTAAAGACGGTGATGAAGTTGTAATCGGCGATCAGCGCTTTACTTTCCAAGAGTAGGAGTAATAATGACAGGAAAACAAAAACGGTATTTACGTTCATTGGCGGCTACAATACCACCAGTTGTCCAAATTGGTAAAAATGGTTTAGAGGATAGTGTTATAGATAGTGCTCGTGCAGCGATTACAGCACGTGAACTTATTAAGGTTAAATTACATAATAATAGTCCTGAAGATAAGACAATTTTTCAAGACTTAGCAGATATGCTTGGCGCTGAATTAGTTCAAGTGATTGGCTTTAATGGTGTTTTATATAAAGCTAAAAAAGAACCTAAAATCATTTTGCCAAAATAATTTTATAATCTAGTAAATCATAAAAATCTGTATACATCGTAGTTAAGAATTTCAACCTTAGGAGGTTAGTCTATGCGCAGCGCTATCGTTAATGCAAAACGAATTGTAGTCAAAGTTGGTAGCAGTACGCTTTGTTACACTAACGGACATTTAAATTTGGAGCGTATTGAAAGATTAGTGCGCCAATTATCAGATTTGGCTAACCAAGGTAAAGAGATTATTCTTGTTTCCTCTGGTGCTACTGGTGCAGGTCTTGCCCCTTTAGGCTTTAAAGAAAAGCCTAGAGATCTCGTATTAAAACAAGCAGCTGCTGCAGTAGGTCAAGGTATTCTCATTCATATGTACGAGCGCATGTTCCGAGAATATGGTCGCACCGTAGGGCAAATTCTTTTAACGAAAGAGGATAGTACTGGACGACATAGTTATCTTAACTTGCGTAATACATTACATACTTTATTGCAACTTAACGTTATTCCTATTATTAATGAAAATGACGTGGTTGCTATCGAAGAATTTAAAATCGGTGATAACGATACATTATCTGCTACTGTTGCAGGTATTGTAGATGCAGATTTACTTATCATTTTGTCAGATATTGAAGGCTTATATACAGCTAACCCAGCCACCAATCCAGATGCTACTTTGATAGAAACTGTTTCTGAAATTAACGATGAAACCTATGCTATTGCAGGTGGTGCTGGTTCTAATATGGGAACGGGGGGTATGTATACAAAAATTAAAGCTGCTCATATGGCAACAAATTCTGGTGTACCAATGGTTATCACCTCAGGTGAAGTAGAGGATTCTGTTCGTCGTGTATGTAAGGGTGAACAAATTGGGACACTCTTTGAAGCCCATGATGCAAGTTTATCTGGTAAACATCATTGGTTGGCTTTTGGTAAACGATTAAAAGGATCCATTACGATTGATGACGGGTGTGCTCGCGCTGTTTTAGATAAGGGTGCTAGCATTCTGCCCGCTGGTATTATTGAAGTAGAGGGGACTTTTGGACCTGGTGATACAATTTCCATTTATCATGATCATAAGGAAATTGGTCGTGGACTTATTAATTATAGTATTGATGATATGAAGGCGATTAAAGGTCACAATACAAATGATATAGCCGAGATTCTGGGTATTAATACGACCTATGATGAGGCTGTACATCGTAATAATCTAGTTTTATTACACTGAGGAAATCCTATGAACCAGTATGAAAAAATTTGTAAAGATATGGGCCAGAGAGCTAAAACGGCATCTTTTGAATTAGCCCAACTCGACCAAGAAACTTTAGATTCTGCATTGTTAGCAATTGCTGATGCTGTAGAAGCACAAACAGATGAAATTATGGCGGCTAATGAGTTAGACCTAGAAAAATCTGTTGACTATAATTTACCTCGAACTATGATAGATCGATTGGCTTTGACACCTAGTCGCATTGCTCAAATGGCAGAAGGGGTGCGTCAAGTGGCTGCTCTTGAAAGTCCTGTAGGTTCCATTATAGAAACAATCACTCGGCCTAATGGTTTGATTATTGAAAAGCGATCAGTACCTTTTGGTGTTATTGGTATCATCTTTGAAGCCCGTCCAAATGTAACCATAGATGCAGGTGTTCTTTGTTTAAAGACGGCAAATGCTACAATTTTACGAGGTGGTAAGGAGGCATTTCACACGAATCAAATCATCGTGTCTATCATGCGGGATACCTTAGAGTCGTTAGGTATTAATGGTGACTCTATTCAACTCGTTGAGGTGCTTGATCGAGATCTGGTTGGAGTACTTTTACAACAACGGGAATATATTGATGTAATCATTCCACGTGGGGGTGCTGGACTTATTCGTCGTGTTGTAGAAGATAGTAGCATTCCTGTTATTGAAACTGGCAGCGGTGTATGTCATACCTTTGTTGATGAATTTGCTGATTTAGAGATGGCTTTAGAAATTGCAGTCAATGCTAAAGTTCAACGTCCATCTGTATGTAACTCTATGGAAACCTTACTAGTTCATCAAGCTGTGGCTAGAGAGTTTTTACCACGCCTTAATATAGCACTACTAGAATATGGTGTTCGTATTCATGGTGATGAGGCTGTAGCTCAATATATGGAGAATACAATTCCTTTAACAGAAGAGTCTTTCAGCACAGAATACAATGATATGGATTTAAATGTGCGTATCGTTGAAAATCTTGAAGAAGCTATTGATCATGTGAATCGGTATACTACACATCACTCTGAGGCTATTATCACAGATGAACCTATGCGTGCTAATGTATTTATGAATTTAGTAGATTGCTCTACTGTGTATCATAATGCATCTACACGTTTTACAGATGGCTTTGAGTTTGGTTTTGGTGCTGAGATTGGCATTAGTACACAAAAACTCCATGCTCGAGGCCCTATGGGGTTACAAGCTTTAACATCTTATAAATATTTTGTATTTGGGGAAGGCCAAGTACGGACGTGAAGAAACTATATTATTTTATAAGGGCATACTTCAGATATCTTCAAACACCTAAGGGCCGATATGAATGGATATCCTATGGAAAGGCATTGCTCTTATTCATCATTATTTGTGTCATTGTCATTAAGGGAGTGACCGCATTATGGTAGAAAAACGTCGCATAGGTATAATTGGTGGAACATTTAATCCCATTCATTTAGGTCATCTCATGATCGCAGAGGTGGCTTGTGAAAGTTTTAATTTAGAAAAAGTTATCTTTGTACCTGCTCGTATTCCACCGCATAAGCAACATGATGTGATTGATAGTCATCATCGGTATGCTATGACGGCGGCCGCAGTTTCAGATAATCCAAATTTTGAAATTTCTGATGTAGAGATGCTCCGAGAAGGTCCTTCGTATACCGTAGATACGATTCAATATTTTAAAAAACTATATGGTCCTACTGTTGAATTTTATTTTATTGCAGGGACTGATACTATTCGTGCATTACCGACTTGGAAATTTATAGATGAACTTATAGATGAGGTTCATTTTATTGGAGCTACTAGGCCAGATGGATCAAGTGCTATTGATTCTACTTTGGATGAGTTAGGATCTAAAGCACGTGAAAAAATACATGTTATGGAAGTGCCTGAAATGAAATTGTCTGCTACGTATTTACGAGAGCGCTTACGGTCTGGAAAGACAGTTCGTTATATGTTGCCTAAATGTGTAGTAGATTATATAGAAGAAAACCATATATATGGGAAGGAATAAATGATGTTATCGTTTGATGAAATACAACATAGGGTAAGCCAATGGATGGGGAAAAAACGTTTTAAGCATACCCTGGGTGTTGTTGAATCTGCAACTCAGTTGGCTAAACTTTATAATGTTGATGTAGAAAAAGCACGATTAGCGGCATTACTACATGATTGTGCTAAAGAAATGCCTTTGAAAGAGATGCAAGATTTGGTGAAGGAGAATAATTACAAAGCTGATGAAGAATTATTAGCCAATGGTAATCTTTTACATGGATTAGCAGGTATGATTCGAGCTAAACTTGAGTTTTCTATAACCGATTCAGAAATTTTAGAAGCTATTCGTGTTCATACAACTGGTAAGGTAGGGATGTCCACATTAGATAAAGTTATATTCTTAGCAGATTATATTGAACCCAATCGTCATTTCCCAGGTGTTGATGAACTTCGAAAGGTAGCTAAAGAAAATCTCGATAGAGCTGTATTGCTTGGTTTTGACAATACTATTAATCACCTTATTGAGCAACATCTTTCTATTTATCCTTTGACCATTCTTGGTCGTAATGATGTATTAAAATCTTGTAAATAATGGAGTTTTTATATGGACGAGCGTGAACGAGCAAGAGCTCGCCGACGTAGAAAAAGACGTCAACAAAAGTCATCTGTAAAGTGGCCTAGAGTCATTTTGGCTATTGTTGTAGTTTTGTCTCTGGTCGGTGGGATAGGATATGGCATATATAGTGGCGTATCATATGCATATAGAGCAATTGTAGGAACTACTGAAGTTACTGAAGCTGTGATAGATAGTGGAAATAAACAGGACGTAAATACTGTATCAGTAGAGCAAAAAGGTTTAGATAAACCTCTATATATTTTGGTTATTGGCACTGATGACAATAATCCTAGCCAAGGTGATAGCTTATTCCTATTATCTGTAAATCTTGATCAAAAAACTTTGGATGTTATCGGCATTCCAAGTAATAGTAAAATCGATAATCGTGACCAAACAGATGCGACCATGTTAAATGGTATTTACGAAAAAGGTGGTATTGAGCTTACTAAAGCTGTTATTGAGGATATGTTCCATATTTCAATACCATACTACGTGGTAGTTAATCAAGATGCTTTCAAGAAAACTAATGATGTGTTAGGGAATCAACAAATTTATGTAGAGCAACCGATGGAACATGTTGATGCAGAAGGCAATAAGGATATTGATTTACGACGTGGTTATCAAACATTAGATAGTAATAATGCCTTAGCATATTTACGATATTCTGATCCTAAACACGATACCTTTACTCGTGTGCAACGACAAGAGCGATTCTTAAAGTTGTGGGTGGAACAAGAGCATAATGCATTTTTCTTAACAAACGCATGGCATATTTGGCGTATTTGGGATCATTATGATAGTAATATTTCTACTTTAGATGCTATTAAGTTGGTATACAATGCGAGCAAAATTAATAAGGAAGAGATCCACTTCTATATTCTTCCTGGTGAAAAAGAGCTTATAGGTGAAACGACTTATTGGAAGGTAAACCCTACGGAAGCTCAACGTTTAGTGGGTATTACAATGGGTAATTTACCAGCTAATGAAATGACGCAATTTATATCTGCACCAACAAATAGTATGTCGAAAGTTGCACCTGAATCGGAACATAATGGTGGCACTATTACAAAGCCCACAGAACCAGGTGAGGAGAGCGGTAGTAAGCGATAAGATAAGAGGCAATATAATGAAAAAGAAAGAAGATATTAAACAAATCGTATTAGAACTTGCACAAGTTGCATTTGATAAAAAGGGCAGAGATATTGAAATTCTTGATTTAGAAGGTATTTCAATGTTAGGTGATTATTTTTTGATTGCTAGTGCAAATAATAGCAGGCAATCTCAAAGCATTGCTGATGAAATGGAAGATAAAGCAGCTGAATTAGGTATAACAGTACAGCATAGAGAAGGTTATCGTGAAGGTGAATGGATCTTATTGGATTTTGGCGATATAATTTGTCATGTCTTTGGTGGTGATGAATTGCGTGAATTCTACGGTTTAGAAGAATTGTGGAATGACGCTGGTCGAGTTCCATTTGAAGGAGTATAATATGGCTACAGAATTGTTGGAAAATACAATTGCCACATTGAAAGTATTGCGTACTAGTGACCAAGGTGCTTTTCTAGATGGTCAAACAGGCAATACAAATGATGATATTTTGCTTCATAAAGATCAACAAACTTCACCAGTTACTATAGGAGATGAGGTAGAAGTATTTTTATATCGCGATCCAAAGGGGCGTTTAACTGCTTCTATGCGTTTACCAGCTATGAAGGTTGGCCAAATTGGTTATGTTGAGGTCATCAATACGACAAATTTTGGTTGCTTCGTTGAGGTTGGCACAGAACGTGGTATCTTTATGCCTCATGCTGAGATGCGTGGTCGCCCTCAGGTAGGGGAAAAGGTATGGGTTCGTCTATATACTGATAAATCTGGCCGTTTTGCGGTCTCCATGGATGTAGATGATGAAATGCGTCGTGCCTCTAAAGCTGCTACTGAAGCTACGGTTGGTCAACTTGTAAAAGGTGCTATCTATAACTTAACGAGTGATGGGGCATTTTTTATCACTCCTGAGCGTTGGATTGCCTTTTTACATCGTTCTGAAATGACGAGAAAGTTAAAAGTAGGGGAAATGATTGAAGGTCGTATTACTTTCAAACGCGATGATGGTCGTGTCAATGTATCTATGCGCCCTACAAAGGAAAAAGCTCTTGTTTCAGATGGTGATATTATTATGGAATATCTTTTAAATCGCGGTGGAAAGATGCCATATAGTGATGAGTCTTCAGCGATGTTGATTAAAGATAAGTTCAATATTAGTAAGGCTGCGTTCAAACGTGCCTTAGGGCATTTAATGAAAGAGAAAAAAATTGTTCAGGAGGATGGTTGGACATTGCTTACCGACATAGGTCGCCAATGGACACCTCTTGTTAGTGATGAGTCCCAAGATGAGGAATAAAGACGATGAAAATTGTCATTGTAGGCGCTGGTAAGGTTGGTTATTCATTAGCACAACGTCTTGTTCAAGACGATCATGATGTATATGTTATCGATCGCTCACCAGAACGCATTCATAATCTTGAAAATACATTAGATGTTAGCCTAGTTTTAGGGAATGGCAGTGATGTTCAATTATTGAATGAAATCGATATGTCTGATGTTGGTATGTTTATTGCTGTTACTGATTCAGATGAGGTTAATATGCTATCCTGTTCGGTAGCTAAAATAAAAGGTGTGCCTACAACTATTGCACGCGTTCGTGATAATAGTGTGGCGGAACATATGGATGAGGAGATACGAGCTCAATTAGGTGTTGATCTTTTCATCAATCCTGAAATGGTTACAGCTCAAGAGTTACTACAAATTTTAGAAACACCATCAGCTATAGATGTTGAGGAGTTCGGTCAGGGTGCTGTGCGCCTTATGGAATTCAAATTGAATAATGAATTTCCTCTATTAGAACAGCCACTAAAAGAAATTCGCTTTCCTGAAGGTGTTCTATTAGTTGGTATTTTGCGCTATGGTGAAATGATTATTCCGCATGGTGAAAGTCGCTTACAGGCTGATGATAGTGTATTTTTCCTAGGTTTGAAAGAGTCCGTTTCTGAAGTGGAGAAACTTTGGTTCCATAATTATAATACATTCTATAAACGGGCTGTAATCATTGGGGCAGGTCTCTTAGGTCGTAACTTAACTGTATTACTAGAAAAAGCTGGTTTTTCTGTGAAGGTTATTGAAAAAGATTTTGACCGTTGTGAGAAACTGGCAAATCAAGTGGATAAAGCCATGGTTATCAATGGGGATGGTACTGATTTTGATTTGCTCGAAGCTGAGGAAATTGCTGATAGCGATGTAATTATTGCTCTAACAGATGATGATAAACTTAACTTACTTGTAGCACTTGTAGGGAAGCATATGGGCATCCCAAAAACCGTTGTTCGTGTGGGACGGCCAGAATATATTATGCTGATGGAGCAAGTAGGTATTGATGTAGTATTTTCTCCACGTTTATTAACTGCAAGTCAAATTTTGCGCTTTGTACGAAGTGGAGAAGGGGTTGTATCTATTTCCACCTTTGAAGGTGGTAAAGCCGAATCTATCGAAATTGAAATTACCAATGAATCACCTGTAGCAGGTAAACAATTGAAAGATATTCGTTTACCTGGGAAGGCCTTAGTAGGTGTAATTTTACGGGAAAATGAAGCTATCGTACCTCGTGGTAATACTCAAATTTTAGATGGTGATCATATCGTTCTCTTTACATTACCTGAATCGGTAAGCAAATTGCTTAAATATCTTACTTAGTAAGGAGGGGCTATGCGAATTCAAATCGTTATGTCCTTAGTGGGTCGACTACTCTATATATTTGGGGTTTTTACTTTAATCCCTTTTATATATAGTGTCGTATTTGAAACTGCATATTGGTCATTCCTTATAACCACAAGCCTTTCTTTAGTTTTGGGGACGCTTTTATCTTATTACGGTTGTGAAAGTCAAAGCTTTAGTATTCGTGATGGGTTCTTAGTTGTATCCTCTACTTGGATATTTACGGTTATTTTGGGGGCTTTACCTTTTTTGGGGAGTGGCATATTGACTAATGTTTTTGATGCTTTATTTGAAGCCACTTCGGGTATTACTGCAACTGGTGCAACTATTATTTATAGTGTTGATACGTTACCAAACACATTTGTATTGTGGCGAGGTCTTATGCACTGGGTTGGAGGGATGGGGATCATCGTCCTTATCTTATCATTTTTAAAGAATTTAGGAGCAGATGCAGCACATTTCTTTAATGCAGAGGCATCTGTACCAAAGCCTGGTGTTGTAATGCCGCGTATTCAATCAATGGCCACCAAGCTTTGGCAGTTGTATATTGCCTTTACTGCTCTTTGCTTTCTTATGCTGTGGGCTGGCGGCATTGAACCTTTTGATGCGTTAAACTATGCCTTTTCTATTATTGCCACGGGTGGATTTGCACCGACATCAGCAGGGGCTTTTATTTATGAACAAAGTAATTATATTTGTTTCGTATTTATATTCTTTATGTTTCTTGCTGGTGGCAATTTCTCTGTGTATTACAATGCACTTCAAAAAGGAATTCGCGTTTTAATTAATGATTTTGAAACACGTATGTACTGGCTTGTAGTGTTTATTGGTATTGCCATTGTATCAATATCTCTAGCATTACAATCTAGCTATTCTAGTCCTTTAGAGATTGTTAGAAATGCTGCCTTTAATTTAGTTTCGCTTCAAACTGGTAGTGGTTTTGCTATTAGTGATTATGATTTGTGGCCTGCTGCAGCACAGATGATGTTATTTATTTGTACATTTTTTGGTGGTTGTAGTGGTTCTACAACGGGCGGTGTAAAAATTATACGACTTATTATTTTGATTAAGAGTTCTATAATTTATCTGCGAAAATCAATTCATCCTGATATGGTTCAAGTAGTACGTATTAATGGCAAACCGATGCCTACTAAATGGATCCAGATGACACAGCAATTTTTATTTTTATATTTAATGATTTATGTGGTATCTGTTTTTCTAATGACTTGTACTGGTCTTAATACATATGATTCTATGCAAGTGGTTACGGCCTTTCTTAGCAATGTAGGACTAGGGTTTGGTGGCTTTGGTCCTACTGATTCCTTTAATGTTATGCCGGATACTGCTAAATGTATTGCTATTGTAGACATGTTACTAGGTCGTTTGGAGTTATTTACGATTTTAGTTATGCTTCACCCTCAGTTTTGGGAAGGGTATTTTATTAAAAAAGAGGTTCCTAAACGATATCGTATTCTATAGGAGGGCGGGAACTATATGGAAGTTATAAAACGTCCTCTAGGGCTTTATAAAGCAAATTGTTATGTACTTATCAAAGAGGGAAAATCTATAATCATTGATCCGGGCTTTCATTGTAACCACATTATTGATATGGTTGCGGATTCTGAACCTATAGCAGTTTTATTGACACATGGTCATTGTGATCATGTGTCAGCCTTGGATGAAGTATGTACACATTATAATATTCCCGCTTATTTACATCCTTTAGATCAAGAATTGTTACAGTTAATTCGACGGAGACCAAGTGTATATAAGAAAAAAATGTATACACATTGTAATGATTTAGTAGAGGGGCAATTACAGTTAGATCCTTTTAATATAATAGTTCATCATACACCTGGGCATAGTGCTGGATCGGTTTGTTTAGAAATTGAAGACCATCTATTTACTGGTGATACTTTATTTAAACAAAATGTGGGAAATACAGATAATTATAACAGTAATCCAGCTGATTTGATTAAGAGTTTGAATCATCTTTTAACTTTGTCTAAGGAGTTAATTGTTGAGCCTGGACATAGGGAATCTACTATATTAAAACATGAGGAAGAATTTATTAAAAATATTGTAGTATAGTGTTGACAAAAGTCCTGATAACCGATATACTAAGCAAGTACTTTGGTTACGGCCCCGTGGTGTAGCGGTTAACATGTCGCCCTGTCACGGCGAAGATCGTCAGTTCAAATCTGATCGGGGTCGCCATTTATGCCTCGGTAGCTCAGTTGGTAGAGCAACGGACTGAAAATCCGTGTGTCGACAGTTCGATTCTGTCCTGAGGCACCATTTATATGCGGGAATAGCTCAGCGGTAGAGCACCGCCTTGCCAAGGCGGGGGTCGCGAGTTCGAATCTCGTTTCCCGCTCCAATTTTATATGGCGGCATAGCCAAGCGGTAAGGCAGAGGTCTGCAAAACCTTTATTCCCCAGTTCGATTCTGGGTGCCGCCTCCACAATCGTTACCCATGCCGGGGTGGCGGAACAGGCAGACGCAACGGACTTAAAATCCGTCGGTTGGAAACAACCGTACCGGTTCGATTCCGGTCCTCGGCACCAATTAAGACTAACTTTGGGTTAGTCTTTTTTCTTATATACAATTAAAACGATTTGTGAAAATTATTACTATAAGTTACGTATAAATATATAAGAGATAGATAAATCTATGAATAAGAAACCTAAGTTATTGATTAGTGAATGCCTATTTGGTGTACCCTGTCGATATGATGGCAAAGACAATTATATAGAAACGATAGAGGCTCTAAAGGAATATTATGAATTAGTACCAGTATGTCCGGAAGTATTAGGGGGACTTAGTACGCCTCGTGATCCTGCGGAGCGTCAGGGTAAACGTATATGTACTGTTAATGGAGCTGATGTTACAGATGAGTTTGTAAGAGGTGCTCAATTAACAGTTGATATTGCACTAAAATATGGTTGCAAGCAAGCTTTGATGAAGGCGAAAAGTCCTAGCTGTGGATATAAGTGCATTTATGATGGAACTTTTACTAGAACATTGAAAAATGGTCATGGATGTACTGTAGAGGCTCTATTAGAAAAGAATATAAGAATTTATACGGAAAATGATATAGAGCTTTTGCTTGCAGAAAAAAAGAGATGAGTTAAACTCATCTCTTTTTGGTTATATTAAGTTGTTTTACTATTAAAATAACTTAATACAATAGAAAAATAATGGCTACAATATCAATTAAAGACTACTTGTTTGTATTAACAGGATCATTTGCTAATGGTTGTTCACCAAGTAATGTAGTTAAGTTATGTAGATTAAATCGATATTGAGCATTACTAAAATCTCGTGTTGCATCATATCGTTGACTTGGAGCATGCATGAGACCAACTAATGTATCGTATAGCAAATCATTAGTAAAGAATTGATGCTCGTGTTTTGCAAGTACCTCAGCAGTCTGTGGATAGGTTGAGCGATATTGTGGAGATAGGTATACCCAGAATGGAATATGTGTCATAACAAAATCAAATGTATCAGGGTTATGCGATTTGTCTAAACTTTCACCGTGATCGGAGAAATACACCATGGCTTGTAAGTTTAATTTGTCTTTGCCATAATTGTAAATTTGTTGTAATAACCAGTCTGTGTATAATTGGCTGTTAGCATATGCTTCTTGACCATCAGGATACGGACCTTGTTTCCACTTGCTAAATTCATGAGGGTAACGATCATTGTAGTAAATATGACTACCCATAATATGTATAACGATAAAGTTGTTCTTGGTAGGATCTACAGTTTCTAATAATGGCAATAGAGCTTCATCATATCGATCTGAGAATGCATAAGATTCATGGGCCCATTTTGTTGTGTCTGCAGTCTTAGCCATTAATGAAATAGCTGTATCATATTCACCGAATACACCTTGATTGCTAAACCAAGAAGTCGTGTATCCCGCTTTTTTAGCAATATCTAAGATATTGGCTGAATCAAGAAATGGTTTATCATCATATTGATTTCGTTCAGATAGTGCACGCTCCAAGGTTGGTACTGTTTGTACGTACGATGAATAGGCATTATCAAAGAAGACAAAGTCTTTATTGTCCGAACGCATATTGCCTTGCCATGGAGTATCGTCATATGGGAAGTTTGGATTATATACTTTCATATAATCTCGAGAACTAGATTCGCCAATGACTAGAATAATAGTACCAGGTGTTTTGTTCACCGCTGTTTCCTTTGTGTCTAAATTAAAGGAATCAAATACTAAGTGGTGATTATCATTATATTGTTGCATTTGTTTTACATAATCGCCTGCAGCAATCCAGTTCGCCACAATACAGGTTTGAGGGAACAAGAAGAATGGTACATATACTAAAAAAGCTACAAGGGATGCGATGAGCATAGCTGACCGCATAGGACGTGTAGTATTTAAGTTTACTACTGCTTTCATTCCTAAGTTAGACCAGTACAATAAATAAGTCCATAAAATAAGACCAATACTCACTGCTATAAGACCAGGTATACCAGCTGCATTCTTTAAAAAACCAAATGCTTCTTCTGGATTGGTCATATATACGGCTAGCAGACTGGCTGGCGTTAAGCAATGCCAAGTAGTCATGTAATAGCCGATCTGTAAGAATGGTATTAAGCTCAGAATCATGGAAATGATAGCCATGATTAAGGATGTTGTTTTATGGAAGCGATTTGTTTGGTTCAGTAAAAACTGAATGCCTGATAATCCCATGAAAATTAATAAGCCAAATAAAAAATCATTAGCAAATTCATAGAAGTATAATGGCTTCACATAGGACCAATGGAATAAAAGAGGAAAGGTAAGTGCCCATAAGATTCCGACTAGGCCATACCCTAAAAAAGGCCTGTGGAAAACAGTACACCCCATAAAATATTGAAATAAAAAGGTACCTACAATTGTTGGTACAGCTAAAATCGTAATATCCTCTACATCAAGCCCTAAGGTTATGGGCTCATAAATTAAAAATAAGATGATATATAAAACAATACCTATAATACCAAAGCGAAAAATTGGATTTCGCCCAATTTGCCTCACACTCGATGACATAATAAATCCTCTCTAAAAGGAATACACAATAACGTATCTTTTTTTAATATAAAATAATTACAATAATAAAGATAGCAGATGAGTGTAAAAAAAACAATTATTTGAAAGTACTACTATAAATGCTTTATAATTATATAGTTAAAAACATTTTTTCTGAGGATTGGGTTTTATGGGAGATTATAACTACAAGTTGGACGTTTTTGAAGGTCCCCTTGATCTGCTCTTGCATCTCATTGAAAAACATAAAATAGAAATTACCGATATTCCTATCGTTGAAATAACGAGTCAATACTTGGCATATCTAGACAATTGGAACCATTTTGATATTCATTATAGTAGTGAATTTCTTGTTATGGCATCTACCTTATTACAGATTAAATCACGCATGTTATTACCTAAGGCTGAACCTGAGCCCGATGAAGCAGAGGATCCACGTGACGAGTTGGTAGCAAAATTAGTAGAATTTAAGAAAATTAAGGATATTACATCTCTATTAATGGAGCGTACCGCTGTATCTGCGAATATATTTAGTCGTCCTGAAGAAACGAGTGTGCTTGGATTAGATAGTGTATATAATTTGGAACTTTCACAGTTATATCAAATTTTTTATCAAACTATAAAACGAGCTAAAGAGTTGTCAGAAAAAGAGACGATTCGTGAGGTAAAGGTTGAAAAGGATACGTATAGTTTAGAGGACATGATTATATCCTTGTCTAGTCGTATACATCGTGGCGAATGTCTATATTTTAGGGAGTTATTAGTAGCAATTGAAACGAAAAGTGGTATGGTAACCATCTTTATGGCTGTTTTAGAATTGTTAAAACAACAAGTTATGGAAATGCGTTATGAAGATGATGATATTATATTCACTGCTATCTTAGAGCGGGCCGTGTAGAAAGGGGGCTATATGAGCTTACCAACAATGCATTTAGAAGCCGTTTTGTTTTCATCGGCAAAGCCTATATCGATAGATATGTTAGCAGAAGTGTTTGGGCTTTCCACAGAGGAGACACAAAAATATATAGAAGAATTACAATGTGAACTAGAAGAACAGAATCGAGGTATTCGAATACGTATATCTGGAGCCGGTGTTGAATTAGTAAGCGCTGTTGAATGTGCTGATTATGTTGGGCATATTCGTAAAAGAGAAGATAAATTATCTAATGCGGCTATGGAAACATTAGCTGTTATCGCCTATAAGCAGCCTATTACAAAGGCTGAAATCGAAGAGGTGCGCGGTGTAAATAGCGATAAAATTATAAAACAATTATTGACTCGATCTCTTATAGCTGAATTAGGTCATAAGGATACTGTAGGTAGACCGATTCTATATGGCACGACTGATGAATTTTTGAGAAGTGCTGGTGTAGAATCGATAGAAGCCTTACATCAAGAAGTTTCGGAAACAGAAGGGTAGCATGGAACGATTACAAAAATATATTGCCAGTTGTGGTATTGCATCACGGCGTAAGGCAGAAGAACTAATTACAGAAGGTAAAGTACAGGTCAATGGTCGCAAGGTAACCGAATTAGGGGTCAAAATTAATCCACAAAAAGATAAGGTTAAGGTTAATGGCCAATTATTGGCTCAAGAGAAACCAGTATATTATTTGTTAAATAAGCCAAAGGGGGTCATTACATCTGTGTCTGACCCTCAAGGTCGAGAAACGGTTTTAGATTATATAAAAAATGAAACGAAACGAATTTACCCTATTGGTCGTCTCGATTTATATACAGAAGGTTTGTTACTGCTTACGAATGATGGAGAGTTGGCACAAAATCTAACGCATCCATCTAAAGGCGTGGAAAAGACTTATGAAGTTCGTATCAAAGGTCGTGTTCGCGATGATGATTTGCAAATTATTGCAAATGGTGTAGAGCTTGAAGATGGTATAACTGCACCTGCAACAATTGTAGATTTAGGTTTTGATGATCATAATGGTGTACATGAAGTAGAAATTACAATTCATGAAGGTCGTAATCGTCAAGTTCGTCGTATGTTTGAACACTTTGGCTATCGTATTCATAATTTAAAACGCATTGCGTATGCTGGTCTTACTTTAGGTGGTGTGAAACGAGGCGCTTCTCGTCAACTAACAATTCGTGAAGTAAAAGCGCTAAAAGCATTGGGGACAGATAAGGCATGAAGCAAATCATAGTCATTGGCGGTGGTGCGGCAGGTCTAATGGCAGCTGTTATAGCAGGCCGTGAAGGAACACGCGTCATCTTATTGGAAAAAATGAATATGGTTGGCAAGAAAATGGGCATTACCGGTAAAGGTCGCTGTAATATTACGAATAGTGCAGATATGGCCGAATTTATAAAAAATACGCCTGGTAATGGTAAGTTCTTGTACGGTGCCTATGAACGCTTTAGTAATGAAGATCTTCTGGACCTATTGCATAGCTGGGGGTTAAAAACTAAAGTAGAACGTGGTGGACGAGTGTTTCCTGAATCCGATTCTGCATTAGAAGTACGCAATATCTTTATGAAAATCCTAAAAAAGTATAATGTTCAAGTTCATTTAAATGAACCTGTTACATCGATTACTGTACAGGAAAATCGTGTAGTTGGTGTTACAACGGATAAGGAACAATATGCTTGTGATGCTGCTATTATTTGTACTGGTGGTGCATCTTATCCATTGACAGGTTCTACTGGTGATGGTTACGTTTTAGCCGAAAAAGTGGGACATACTATTACTGATATTCGTCCATCCTTAGTCCCTATCGTTACAAACGAAACGTGGGTAAGGGAAATTATGGGGCTTAGTCTTCGTAATGTTGAGGTATCCGTAATTTCTAAAAGTAAGGTACAAGCTAAACAATTTGGGGAAATGATGTTTACTCATTTTGGTCTTACGGGGCCTACAATTTTATCATTAAGTCACATGGTAGGTAAGTTGCTTCGTAAGAAAAATCCTCAAATTACCATTGAAATTAATCTTAAGCCTGCTTTAACTGCAGAAGTATTGGATAAGCGCTTGCAAAAGGATTTTGACTTATATTCTAAAAAACAATTGGCTAATGGGATGAGGGATTTACTACCTGTAAATCTTATTCCCATTGTTATAAAGCTTGCTGAGTTAAATCCGGCTAAACCAATTAATCAAATTACAAAGGAAGAGCGTTTGCGCTTATGTCATGTATTGCAACATATGACAGTAACTGTTAAGGAATTACGACCTGTAGCGGAAGCTATTGTTACAGCAGGTGGTATTTCATTAAAAGAATTTAATCCTAAAACTATGGAGTCTAAATTGATTGGTGGTTTATATGGTGCTGGTGAAGTACTAGACATAGATGCTTTTACAGGAGGCTATAATTTACAAGCTGCCTTTTCCACAGGCTATGTGGCGGCTATGCATGCCGTACACGGTGATGAAGAATAGAGGTTATTATGAACACTAAAAAAATTGCCATTGCTATTGATGGTCCTGCTGGGGCTGGTAAAAGTAGCATTTCTAAAGTAGTGGCCAATGAATTAGGGTATTTATATATCGATACAGGTTCCATGTATCGCGGTGTTACATGGGCAGTTCTTGATAGTCAAATCGATGTTAAGGATCAAGCTGCTGTAGAAGCTTTATTACCTTCTTTAAATTTGACTTTAGAGCCTACTGCAACAGCATGCAAGGTCTATATTAAAGGGAAAGATGTTACATCATTAATTCGCCAGCAGCAAATTAATGATAATGTATCGACTATAGCTTCTTATAAAGGGGTTCGAAAATATTTGGTAGAACGCCAACAAGAGATGGCCGCCGTTGGGGGAGTTATATTAGATGGACGTGATATCGGTTCTGTCGTATTACCTAATGCAGAGCTAAAAATTTATTTAACCGCTTCTGTAGATGCACGTGCAAAACGTAGATGGTTGGAAGTACAAGGTACATCAAACGAGCAAACACTAGACGAAATTAAAAAGAATGTTGTTAGTCGTGATGAAATGGATAAAAATCGTGAAGAGTCTCCACTTGTATGCGTTGAAGATGCAGTGGTTGTAGACTCTAGCGATATGAATTTCGATGAAACTGTGGCATATATATTGAATTTAGTGCAGGAGACAATCAATCATGAATAAATTTTCAACCTGGTTATGGCGTACCGCTTTTTGGCTTCGCTATAAGGTAGGGTATGGACTGAAAGTATATGGTCGTGATAATTTTCCAATGGAAGGACCCGTTATCGTGGTGCCTAATCATTTAAGTAATAATGATCCCCCTATCTGTGGCTATGCTTTGCCTAGACATGTACACTTTATGGCTAAACAAGAATTATTTGTGAATCCTATTTCGCGTTTTTTTTGTACATGGCTTGGTGCATTTCCGTTAAATCGCGGTGCTATTGATAAAGTTGCTATTCGTCATGCCATGGGACTACTTAAAGATAATAAGGTTTTAGGCATATTTGCAGAAGGTAACCGTCAAAAAAGTGGTAAGCTTGGTAAATTTCATGATGGTGCAGCATCAATTGCTCTTAGAACAGCGGTTAGCATAGTGCCTGTTGCTATCATTGGCTCTCACAATATGGAACGTAATAAAGTGGCTTGTATTATTGGTAAACCGATTCCAGTTGAAAAAGCTAAAGCGACTCCAGAAGCGATTCAAAAAGTAAATGATAGTGTTAAAAGTGAAATCCAACGAATGATAGATTCTTATCATAACAATTGTATAGAGGAGACTTTATGGAAATAATTTTGGCTAAAAACCATGGTTTTTGCTATGGTGTAAAACGGGCTGTTGAAATGGCAAATGAAGCTGCAAATAACGATGGTAAAAGCTATACATTAGGTCCTATTATTCATAATCCTCAAGTTGTAGGTCGTCTTGAAGACAAAGGGGTAAGCCCTGTTCAAGAAGTGTCTGATATCGCTGAAGGCACAATGATTATTCGCTCTCATGGTGTAGGACCTGCTATTTACGAAGAGGCAGAAGAAAAAGGATTACATGTTGTGGATGCCACATGTCCACATGTAAAAAAAGCACAGCAAGATGCAAAGTCTGTTATAGATGAAGGTATGACTTTGGTGATTTTGGGAGAAAAAAACCATCCTGAGGTCAAAAGCATTAATTTATGGGCAAATAACGAAGGAATAATCATCGAAGATGAAGAATCCGCCCAAAAACTACAAATTGTGGAAAAAATGGGCGTTGTTGTACAAACAACCTTTTCACAATTCAAATTTAACAGTATAATAGACATATTAGAGAAAAAATCTAAGAATCTTAAGGTTTTCAAAACGATATGCAATGCAACGCAAGAACGACAGAATTCTGCCGTTGATTTAGCACGTAATGTAGATCTTATGATAGTGATAGGCGGTAAGAACAGCGGCAACACAAACCGATTGGCAGAGGTTTGTCGTGACGTTGGATGTACAACGTATCACATTGAAACTTCTACTGAATTACAACTGGAATGGTTTAACCGAGTACAGACGGTAGGAGTAACAGCAGGAGCATCGACTCCCGACTGGATTATTAAGGAGGTCATTGAGACAATGAAAGATTTTGCAGAATTATTAGCAGCCGAAGGTCAAGAAGAATTTAAGAAAGGGAATGTTGTAGAAGGTACAGTAGTTCAAGTCGAAGATGAACGAGCTTATGTATCTTTTGGCTACAAAACTGAAGCCATTTTGAACAGAACTGAAATTTCTTATCCAGCACCAGAATCTGCCAAAGATGTGTTAAAAAATGGTGATGAAATTAAAGCAGTTATCATGAATCACATCAAAGAAGATAATCCTATTTATCTTTCCATGACTCGCTTGGCTAAAGATGAAGATTGGCAATATGTTATCGAAGCACAAGAAAAAGATGAAGCTATCGTATGTAAAGGTATTGATGCTATCCCAGCAGGTTTAGTAGTAACAGTTAAATCCCTTCGTGGTTTCATTCCATTGTCCCAAGGTGATGTTCATTTCGTGAAATCCTTGGACAACTTGGTTGGTACAGAATTTGAAGCTAAAGTACTTGAAATCGATGAAAAGAAAAACCGTTTGGTTCTTTCTCGTCGTGCAGTATTGGAAGTGGAACGTCAAGCTAAATTAGCTGAAGCATTGAAAAATATCAACGTTGGCGAAAACTATAAAGGTATCGTTCGTAAAATCATGCCTTATGGTGCATTCGTAGATATCGGCGGTATTGAAGGTTTACTTCACATTTCCGATATTTCTTGGCAAAAAATCAAAAAAGTGGAAGATGTTCTTTCTGTTGGCCAAGAAATCGAAGTTAAATTACAATCCTTCGACGCTGAAAGCAATAAATTATCCTTGTCCTTAAAAGCTTTATCTAAGAGCCCATGGGACGTTGCTGAAGAAACATTGCATGTTGGCGATGTTATTAACGGCAAAGTTGTTCGTTTAGTAGCTTACGGTGCATTCGTAGCTGTTAATGACGACATCCAAGGTTTACTTCACATTTCTCAAATTACAAAACAACGTAATGCGAAAGTTGAAGATTACTTGAATCGTGGTCAAGAAGTTGAAGTTAAAATCATTTCTCTTAACAAAGATGAAAAGAAATTGGGTTTGGCTTTGACTGAATTGATGGAATCAAAAGAAACTGCAGAAGACGCTGAATAATTCATTGTCTAATAAAAGGCTAGCCAAGGTTTCCTTGGTTAGCCTTTTTGCGTACTTTACTTAGAATATGATAAAATATAGTAATGTATTAGATTAGATAATGAGGTGAAACTATGGCAAAACCATTAGTGGCTGTTGTAGGCCGTCCAAATGTAGGTAAATCTACACTTTTTAATGCCATTGTTAATAAACGTATCTCTATCGTTGAAGATATTCCGGGGGTAACAAGGGACCGTATTTACTTCGATGCAGAGTGGTTAAATCGTGAGTTTACAATGATCGATACTGGTGGTATCGAGTTCATTACTGAAAATAGTCATGTTATTCCTAAGATGATGCGATTACAAGCTGAATTAGCTATTGAAGAAGCGGATGTAATTTTATTTGTCGTCGATGGTAAACAAGGTATTGTACCTGCTGATGAAGAAGTTGCAAATATTCTTAGAGCTAGTGGAAAACCTGTTGTACTCGTAGTTAATAAGATTGATAGTGTAAATCAAGAGCCGAATATTTATGAATTCTACAATCTTGGTTTGGGGGACCCCATTGGCATTTCCGCTAAAAATCTTATGAATTTAGGTGATTTGCTGGATGATACTGTTAAACATTTTCCACCAGTTGGCACTAATGTAGATGATAAAGATACTATTCATGTTGCCGTTATTGGTCGTCCAAATGTAGGTAAATCTTCTTTGACTAATGCATTATTAGGACAAGATCGTGTAATAGTATCTGATGTAGCAGGTACTACTCGAGACTCCATTGATACGTATTGGACTCATGAGGGCCAAAAATTTGTACTTATTGATACGGCGGGAATGCGTCGTAAGTCTAAAATCGAAGAAGCCGTTGAACGATATAGTATTGTCCGCTCTTTGCGATCAGTAGATCGTGCTGATATTGTAGTTCTTGTACTAGATGCTCAAGATGGTGTTACAGAACAAGATAAAAAAATTGCAGGTTATGCTTACGAAGCGGGTAAAGGTGTAGTCATTGTTGTGAATAAATGGGATCTTGTTGAAAAAGATGACAAAACAACATTGCGATTTACTGAAGATATTTATGATGAATTAGGTTTTTTACAGTTTGCACCTATCCTGTTTGCTTCTGCTTTAACTAAGCAACGTATTCACCGTTTAGCTGATATGTTGAAGTTTGTATCTGAACAACAATACCGCCGTGTATCTACTGGGACGTTAAATCAATTATTACAAGATGCACAAACCGTAAATCCTGTACCATCTCGCAATGGTAGAATTCCAAAAATCTATTATATGACGCAAGCTAGTGTTAAGCCGCCTACATTTATTTTATTTGTAAATGAACCAGAGCTAATTCACTTCTCTTATATGCGTTTCTTAGAGAATCGATTGCGTGAGTCCTTTGGTTTTGAAGGAACTCCGATTCGTTTAGTATTACGTGGCAAGAAACGGGATGATGAAGACTAATGGATATTATGATTATTGTATATGCTGTATTATCATATCTTATCGGATCAATTCCTAGTGGATTAATTATAGGTAAGCTTTTCTTTAATACAGACGTACGACAATATGGCTCTAAAAATATTGGCGCTACTAATACATATCGAGTTATCGGACTTAAAGCAGCCTTACCTGTATTTTTATGTGATGCTTTAAAAGGGGCCGCAGGAGTAGTGCTACTCTCACCCTATGGGCCTATGTTTATGATCTTAGGTGGTATTCTTGGGATGATGGGGCACAACTGGTCTGTTTTTCTGGGCTTTAAAGGTGGTCGTGGCGTTGCTACGGGTTTAGGTGTACTTATTGCTCTTTCACCAATAGTAGCATTGATTTGCTTTTTGGTATGGGGTGTTATCGTATATTTCACTAAACTTGTATCTTTAGGCTCTATCATTGCCGCTGCATTAGTACCAGTACTGATGTATTTCACTGGAGAATCCTTCTGGTTTGTTGGCTTTGGCGGATTAGCAGCTTTGTTTGTCATTGTACGTCACTGGGATAATATTAAGCGTCTACTTGCTGGAAACGAGTTAAAAGTAGAGCGCATTAAAAAGGATTAAATAATGAATGTTGTTGTTATCGGCTCTGGTAGTTGGGGGACGGCCCTTGCTATTAAATCCGTTTTAGCTGGAAATACTACAACTATATATTGTCGTCGTCCAGAATTTGCGAATAAACTTGCAAAAGACTTAGAGAATAAAGACTATTTACCAGGTGTAAAACTTCCAGAAGAATTACAATATAGTTCTGATTTAGAGGCTTGTATTAGTAATGCTGAAGTGGTATTAATGGTTACTCCTTCTGTACATGTACGTACCAGTTTAGAGGCTATTAAACCGTATGCTCATAAAAATCAAGCCTATATTCTATGTTCAAAAGGTGTAGAACGAAGCAGTGGGAAACTTTTGACGACTGTGATGAAAGAGGTTTTTGCTACCATAGGGTGTAATTTAGCGGTTTTGTCTGGACCTAATCATGCAGAAGAGATTGGGCGTAATTTGCCTGCTGCCTCTGTGTTGAGTACAGAGAATCTAGAAGTGGCTACAACATTGCAAAAGGCATTATGTAGTCAAAATTTTAGAATTTATGCAAATACTGATATGATTGGTGTTGAACTAGCAGGAGCCACGAAAAACATCATTGCCCTTGCAGCTGGTATTGCAGATGGTTTAGCTTTAGGGGATAATTGTAAGGCTTTACTATTAACACGTGGTCTTCATGAGATGACTCGCTTTGGGGTGGCCTTAGGGGCCCAAAAAGAAACCTATGCTGGTCTTGCTGGTATGGGGGATTTGATTGCTACTTGTATGAGCCCACATGGTCGTAACCGTGCGGCTGGTCAAAAACTAGCCGAGGGTAAGACGATGGATTTTATTGTTAATCATACTAATATGGTTGTAGAAGGATTTTTCGCAACAGAAATTATTTATAAAATGGCTTGTAAACATCAAATTGAAATGCCTATAACGAAGGCTTTATATGAGGTTTTATACGAAAAAAAATCTCCATCCATAGCATTAGCTGAGTTGATGGGGCGTGATATTAAAATTGAAGTATCATAAATAAAAGATACTTTTAATTTGGTTATTTATATACTATAATTAATGAGTATAATCTTGTGAGGGTTGTATGCGAATTATTGGCGGAACTGCTAAGGGACATGCTATAAAAGCACCTAAAGGGTTAGATACTAGGCCTACACTTGATCGTGTTCGTGAAAGTGTATTTAATGTATTAGCAAATAGAGGTATATTTGGTTCTGATATACTAGATATATTTTCTGGCACTGGTGCAGTAGCAATTGAAGCCTTAAGTCGTGGTGCAGCACATGCAGTAGCAGTGGACTTTAAAACGGGAAAACTAATTTTAGAGAATGCTAAACATTGTCGTGTGGATGATCGGTTAGAAATTATTCCGAGGAAACTTTCACAATTAAAAAATTATATAGTAGGGCGACAGTTCGATTATATATTTTCTGACCCGCCATATGAAAATGGATTTATACAAGATACCATAGATTTGGTTGTAAACTATGATTTGTTAAAACCTGAAGGTGTTTTATTATTAGAACATCATAAGGATGAGGTTTTTACCTTACCAGAATTATGGGAATGTATAAAAGAACAGAAATTTGGTTATACGGTAGTTTCCTATTTTGTAAAGACAGCCGAAAGGAGCTAAACCTGTGCGTATAGGTGTATGTCCGGGTAGTTTTGACCCAGTTACTAATGGACATGTTGATATTTTTGAACGGGGCAGCCGATTGGTTGATAAATTAATCATTGCTGTCAGCTCAAATCCGAATAAAAATTCCTTATTTTCTATGGAAGAACGGGTTGAGATGATTCGAAATTCTGTCAAACATATTCCTAATGTTGAAATTGATTGTACAGGTGGCTTGCTCAATGAGTATGTTAAATCCAAGAATGCTACTATTATTATTCGAGGATTACGTGCATTGAGCGACTTTGAATATGAATTTCAGCGCGCATTATTTGCAAAATATTTGGATGATGACATTGAAACAGTATTTATTATGACAAATAACAAATACTCTTTTGTCAGCTCCACGGGTATTCGTGAACTAGCTAAATTTGGTGGTAAGCTAGATGGTCTTGTTCCGGATGATGTTAAGGAAAAACTTGAAGAACGCTTTAATACGGTCCATAATAAATAGGGGTGAATTGTATGAAAACAGAAAAATTATTAGAAGATTTAGAGGTTCTTATTGAATCTAGCAGCCGTATTCCTATGACTACAAAACGTATGGTTGAGGAAGACGAAATTATGCGTATTATTGATTCTATTCAGGAATCCTTACCTTTGGAACTTGAAGAATCTCGTCGTATTGTAGCAGATAAAGATAAAGTGTTAGCTGATGCTCAACGTCAGGCTGAAACTTTGATCGATCAAGCTAAAGACTACATTGCTAAATTGACAGCTGAAAGTGAACTTGTAAAACAAGCTCAAGAACAAGCTAATCAAATTATTAATGCAGCAAATCAATCCTCTGATGAGCTGAAAGCTAGCTCCATTCAATATGCTGGTGATGTTCTTAAATATGTTGAAAACAACTTGGAGAAAACATTGGAAAGCTTGCGTCAAAATCGTGAAAGTTTGAAACAAACCGAACAACGTACAGAAGAAAACCAATAGTTTAAACAAAGGCTAGATATCATATTATATCTAGCCTCTTTTTATATTTTAAAGTCCATAGAAAACTTAAGATAAGTAATATCAAATTTCAGATCAATATGTAAAAAATAATGTGAGCAAAATAATAAGCCAAAAATAAAAGCGAAGGGATACCTTCGCTTTTATCATTCTCTATAGTTTTCTGGCTTTTTAGGCTCCACAATCATAGTTTGATGGGTATTAAAAATAACAAATCCAAAAGGAGATCCAGGTGGCTTTTTGATATTTTTAATGTATGTATAATCTACCGGGACCTTACTAGTATCACGAGCTTTACTAAAGTAGGCTGCATATTGTGCTACTTTAGATAAAATCATATCGTCTGGCTCAATATTAAGTCTCAAAATAAGGTGGGAACCTTGGATATCTTGTGTATGGAACCAAATGTCAGTTGGCTTTGCAAATCGGTGTGTTAAATATTCGTTTTGCTGATTGTTACGACCGATGAATATTTCACCTTCATCAATTGTTAAGTGAATGTAGTTAGATTTACCTAGTTTGTAAGATAATGGTTTTTTTGATTTTTTTATAATGCCTGCATCCATACATTCTTTGCGTATTTCTTCTAAACTTTCACGAGTGGTGGCTAAAGAGATACTGTACAGAATGGATTGTAAGTATGCTAGTTTTGTGGTACTAGCATTGAGTTGGTACTCGCCGCTAACCATACGATTCTTTAGTTTTGTATAAAGCTTATAATACCATTGTGCATTTTCCACAATCGTTAAGTTTGGCTTTAAAGGAATCGTTAAGATTTCGTTTTCTTCGGAAAGAAGATTTTGCAATTCAATAGAAGGCTCATATTGCACTTGAAGGTGTGCATTTATCATTAGAAGATCACCATATAATTTATAGGTTTCCATTTTCTTAGTATCTTCTAATTCATCTTTAATCTTTTGATGGCGACCTTCTTCCTTTTTGATGGCTGCTGTTAAGATTTTTTCTAACTCTTTATCAGCTGTATGAATTGCTTTAGTATTATGAATGGATTTCTCTAAGGCTTCAGAAATAGTGTTATATTCTTTTAATACCTTATAGTTATGTAATAAAATACTTGCGTAAGCTTTTTTATTGTTATCGTTGACTAAAATAAACAAACTTTTGCTATTTTCGAGTTTTACCTTGAGGTCGTACAAGGCTTTAGCAAGTGTATCTAGTTGAGAAGTATCTAAATCAGTTATGATTTCTTCACCACTTAATTTGGAAATATATAAAAGTTCATCCAATAAAGGTTTACCAAAACCGTTAAAGATAGCTCGAATAGATTGCTGCACAGAACCATTACCAAAGGAAGTAAGTAGATTTTTTATTTCATTATTATCAAAGTCCATTAAACTTACGCGATTAGCATTTGGTGGTAAATCATACTGTAGCTTTGGACTAATAGAACGTTCACGGTTCATGAGTGGAGAGACGTGAATTAAAGATTCTAAAATAATACCGTCTTGTACAAAAATACAATTGGAATATTTGCCCATTAATTCAACATAAATATATGTACTCGTAATGGAACCGTCCATTTCAAGTTTATCCGTTTGGATGCACATGATTCGGTCGCCATTGATTTGTTCCACCTTTACAATGCGGCTACCTTCAATATGCTTTCGTAAGAACATACAAAGTGAGCTTGGTTCTTTTGGTAAATCTTGCAGTGGTTGACTAAGATACATTGCTGGTGTAGCACCTACGGTAATGATCAAGTTTTGGTCTTCGTTGAGTGCTCGAATTTTAAATAATAATGTAGTTTTATCTATTTGATATAGTTTTTGTATTTGACCTGTTTGTAATCGCTCGTTTATTTCTTTAGCAAGTACAGACATGGTGAGTCCGTCTAAATTCATAGTACTCCTTTCAAATATATTTAGAAGTATAGTTTAGTATACCATAGTGTACATATAATTCTTAGTATTTAAACACGGATTGTGTAATTCGTGGTACAATAATAAAAACTACTAAGGAGGATGATTTATGAAAAGTATGACCGGTTTTGGTTCTGGCACAGCAACCAAAGATGGTATTACCTGTACTGTAGAAATTAAGTCCGTAAATGCACGCTTCTTGGATCTATTTATTCGTAGTCCAAAACAAATGAATCCTTTTGAAAGTATTATTCGTGGAATGATACAAGATCGCATTACTCGTGGTAAGGTTGAGGTATCAGTTTCTATTCTAGATGCAGGAGAGCGACCTAAAACTTTCACTATTAATAGTGTATTGAGAAAGCAGATACAAGAGTTATTGGTACAAGAGGAGTTCTATGATAACCCCAAAAAGGTACCTTTACAAGCTGTAAATTCGATTTCTAACGAATGGATTCAACAACAAGATACACCAATTGCTGAAGAGGTACTTTCAGATATTGTAAAAGAAGCAACTACTCAAGCATTAGATGCTTTAATAGCAATGCGAACTGCGGAAGGTCAACATATCAATCAGGATTTATTAGAACGTATCGGAACACTTGAATATATAATTACTAAAATAGACACTAATAAAGCTGGTGCTGTAGAAGCATATCGCGAACACATAAAAACTAAGATTCAGGAATATTTAATTTCTTTAGAAGCGAGTATTAGTGAAGATCGTTTTATACAAGAAATTGCTCTATTAGCTGATAAGACGGATATTACGGAAGAGATTGTCCGATTTACCTCTCATGTGGTACAATTAAAAAATACACTTGCAGATACAAATTCAATCGGTCGTAAGATTGATTTTATTTTGCAAGAAATGAATCGTGAGGTAAATACAATCGGCTCCAAAGCAATGGATTCGATTATTACTGAGTTTGTGGTTCAACTTAAATGTGAGTTAGAGAAAATTAGAGAACAAGTACAGAATGTAGAGTAATAGGAGGTCTATGAATGAGTATTCAATTACTGAATATAGGCTTTGGTAATATGGTATCTGCTAACCGTGTTATGGCTATTATTAGTCCTGAATCCGCCCCTATAAAGCGGATGGTTCAAGATGCTAGAGATAAGGGATTGCTCATTGATGCCACATATGGTCGTAAGACACGTGCTGTATTAGTTATGGATAGTGGTCAAATTGTATTATCTGCAATTCAACCTGAAACCGTAGCACATCGACTTGTGCAACATGATGTGGATGTAGATACAGTGGAATCATAGGAGTGCATATGTCAGACAGAGGATTATTAATCGTTATATCCGGGCCATCTGGCGCAGGTAAAGGTACGATTTGTGCGAATATTCGTAAAGAAATGCCTAATTTAGTTTATTCCGTTTCTATGACAACCCGTGCTCCACGTGTGGGTGAAAGGGAAGGAATTAACTATTTCTTCCGCTCTAAAGAGGAATTTGAGTCTTTGCTTAGTGAAGACGCATTCTTAGAATATGCTAAGGTATATGATAATTACTATGGTACTCCAAAACAGCATGTAATGGATTTATTAGATGATGGGAAAAGTGTACTATTAGAAATCGATATTCAAGGCGCTATGCAGGTTAAGGAACGTTTTAGCGATGCTGTATTTATTTACATTGTACCGCCGTCACTATCGGAGTTATCTGAACGTTTACATAATCGTGGCACAGATGCTAAAGAAGTCATTGATAAACGATTGTCATTGGCTTGTTCAGAATTAGCCTTAGCTCATCGTTATGACTATATCGTTGTAAATGATGATTTAGCAGAGGCTTCTGAAAAGGTTGCCTCTATCTTGCGAGCTGAGTCTTGTAAGATTAGTCGTAATAAAGAGCAAATTCAATATATTTATAAACAATATCAAGAGTCTAAGGAGAAGTGATGGTATGATGGTAAAACCTCCATTAAAAAAATTGGAAAGCCAAGTAGATAGCAAATATACATTGGTGACTTTAGCGGCTAAACGCGCTCGCGAATTAACAGATGGCGAACCTTGCTTAGCAGAATCTACACATGCGACTGACAAGCCTGTATCTTTGGCATTTTATGAAATTGCTGAAGGTGAAGTGACATATAAACGCACTAAAGAAGGCATTAAATAAAAAATCAATTCCTTGTATCAATGATACAAGGAATTTTTAAAAGGAGAAGAACATGCGCGGAAAACATATCATTGTCGCAGTATCTGCAGGTATTGCAGCGTATAAGGCAATTGAAGTGGTAAGCAGACTTCGTAAAAAAGGGGCTGAAGTAAAGGTTGTAATGACACAAAATGCAACGCATATTGCGTCACCTTTAACATTTGGTGAAATTAGTGGACATCCTGTAGCTTTAGACATGTTTGAACAAGTTCATCAGTGGGATGTAGAACATATTGCACTGGCCACTTGGGCAGATGCATATGTAGTTGTGCCTGCGACAGCAAATGTGATCGGAAAAATTTATGCAGGCATTGCTGATGATATGTTAACTACAACAATTATGGCCACCACGGCACCTAAGTACCTTTGTCCTGCTATGAATACAGAAATGTATAATAATCTTATTACTCAACGCAATTTAGAAGGATTACGTTCTTTGGGCTACCATATTATGGACCCTGCAGAAGGTTGGTTAGCTTGTGGCATCACTGGTGTAGGACGTTTACCGGAGCCCGAAGCAATTGTGGATTGGCTAGAAGCTAAAATGTGCAGCACCAATGAGCTTGAAGGTACTACTATACTTGTTACAGCTGGCGGAACACAGGAGAGTATTGATCCTGTTCGGTATATTGGAAATCGTTCTAGCGGTAAGATGGGGTATGCCATTGCAGAACAGGCTGCACGCATGGGGGCTAAGGTGATATTAGTAAGTGCTCCCACATCCTTGCCTATACCAAATGGCGTAGACTTTATTTCTGTAGATTCCGCGGTATCTATGCAGGAGGCTGTTGAAGCTCGTTATAATGATGTTAATGTAGTTATTATGGCTGCCGCTGTTTCTGACTTTAGAGTCCTTCATAAAGCAGAGCAAAAAATAAAAAAAATGGAGTCTATGACCATAGAACTTGTAAAAAATCCAGATATTCTACAAGGGTTGGGCTCTAAAAAAAGTCATCAAATTCTTGTTGGTTTTGCGGCAGAAACAGAATATGTAATCAAGTATGGTCAGGATAAAGTGGCTAAAAAAAATCTAGATATGCTTGTAGCCAATGATGTAAGCAAATCGAATGCAGGTTTTAATGTAGATACGAATGAAGGCTATTTTTTATATCCTGATAAAGAGCCTAAAGAAATGCCTAATATGAAAAAATCTGACCTTGCTCGACATATCCTTAGAGAAGTTATTGATTTAGTAGCAAACAGAGCTGACATAAATTAATTCTTGTGTGTGTTGTTTTAAAAAGGGTGTGTTTTTCTTACATGTTTGCTATACAAAAAGCATATTTAGACGGCTCATTAGGAAAAGGAAAATGGAGTAATAATATTATCGCCGGATTGGTCGTAGGGGTTGTGGCTCTGCCTTTAGCAATGGCCTTTGCTATTGCTAGTGGAGTTACACCGCAAGCGGGCATTTATACGGCAATCATTGCAGGTATATTTGTATCCTTGTTTGGTGGCTCCCCTGTTCAGATTGCGGGCCCTACAGGGGCATTTATCGTTCTATTGAGCAGTATCGTTGTCAATTATGGCTTTGAAGGCTTACAAATTGCGACCATGATGGCAGGGATTATTCTCGTTTTAATGAGCGTTGCAAAGTTAGGAACGGTTATACGGTTTATACCCACACCTGTTATTATGGGTTTTACAGCGGGTATTGGTGTTACAATTTGGGTGGGGCAATGGCCATATTTCTTTGGATTTCCACCGTTGCCTTATATGGCTCATTTCCATGAAAAATTATGGGCTATGATTCAGTCCTTACCATACTCTGACTTACCTACATTGGGGATTGCGATCTTAAGCTTAAGTCTACTGTTAGTTTTACCTAAAATCCCATGTATTAATAAAATTCCAGCTCCCATTGTAGCTATGATTGTTGCTACGGTTATTCAAGCCATCTACCAATTTCCTACGGTTTTAACCATTGGTAGTGCATTTGGTGGCATACCTCAAGGTTTGCCAGAATTTTCTGTACCAAAATTGAGTTTTGATAAAATCTTATCCTTAATCGGGCCGGCTTTTACAATTGCCATGCTAGGCGCTATTGAATCCTTATTGTCTGCAGTTGTTGCTGATGGTATAAGTGGAACCAAGCATGAATCTAATACTGAATTATTTGGACAAGGATTAGCTAATATATTTGCGCCATTGTTTGGTGGAATTGCATCAACCGGTGCTATTGCGCGAACTGCCACAAATATTCGACAAGGTGGTAATTCTCCGATGGCAGGTATTGTTCATGCCATTACATTAGGTGCCATTCTTTTATTTTTAGCCCCATATGCAGTGTATATTCCGTTGGCATCTATGGCAGCCATATTATTTGTAGTAGCCTACAATATGAGTGATGTACCACGTTTTATACGAATGCTTATTCTCGCACCTCGTCCAGATCAAATAATATTATTGCTTACCTTTTTCCTGACTATTTTTACGGATTTAGTAGTAGCTGTAAATGTAGGTGTAGTACTTGCAGTGTTGCAGTTTATGCGCAAAATGGTTAATACAATTGATGTGCATGAAGCAAGTAGTGCCGAATTATCAGCTCAGATTAGGCATGAGATTACAATCCATCCAGAAATAATGGTATACACTGTAGATGGCCCATTATTCTTTGGTGCTATAAGTGCATTTGATAGAGCGTTAAACTCTATACATAAAGATCCTAAATATTTAATCATTCGTTTTGTAAAAGTACCATTTGTAGATTTAACGGGTTTACGTATTTTACGAGGTATTATTGAAGAACTTCAAAAAAGAGGCATAGAAGTTTTGCTTAGTGATGTGAGTTACGATATACGTAGAGAGATGTATAAATCTGATTTCTTGGATATTCTGGGCCGTCATCATATGTATCGTCAGTTTGAAAGTGCCCTTCATAAGGCCGAACATGATTTAGCTTTAAAAGAGGCAAGAGAGGTATAATAATGACTTGCTTTCTCACTGTAAATACACTATAATATTTTTGTAACTCATCAAGAGTAGTGGAGGGATAGGCCCTGTGAAGCTACAGCAACCATTCCAAGCGGAAAAGGTGCTAATTCCTATGACAAATGTCGTTAGATGGGAGGGTCTCTCATGAGTGCATGAGAGACTTTTTTTCGTATTAGGAGGATAAAATGGCTGAAAAACATATGTTTTTTACTTCTGAATCTGTTACTGAAGGCCATCCAGATAAAATAGCTGACCAAATTTCTGATGCTGTTTTGGATGCGATTATTGAAAAGGATCCAACTGCTCGTGTGGCTTGTGAAACTTTAGTTACTACTGGTTTAGTTCATGTAGTAGGTGAAATTTCTACTCATACATATGTTGATATTCCTCGCATCGTACGTGATACAATTCGTGAAATTGGTTATACTCGTGCAAAATTTGGTTTTGATTGTGATACTTGTGGTGTACTTGTATCCATCGATGAACAATCTGCGGATATCGCCATGGGCGTTGATGAAGCACTTGAATCAAAAGATGGCAATGGTGAAGTGCTTGATAAAATCGGTGCTGGTGACCAAGGTATGATGTTTGGCTATGCATCTAATGAAACACCTGAACTCATGCCTTTGCCAATTTCCTTGGCACATCGTTTATCTCGTCGACTTACAGAAGTTCGTAAGGATGGGACTTTAACTTACTTACGTCCAGACGGTAAAACTCAAGTTACTGTAGAATATGTTGATGGTAAACCTAAGCGCATTGATACAATTGTTATTTCTACGCAACATAGCCCTGAAGTGACCCAAGAACAAATTAAAGCCGATTTGAAGCGTTATGTAATTGACGCAGCGTTGCCTGCTGAATTCGTTGATGAAAATACTAAATACTTCATCAATCCAACTGGTCGTTTCGTAATTGGAGGCCCTCATGGTGATGCTGGTTTAACTGGCCGTAAAATTATTGTAGATACATACGGTGGTATGGCCCGTCATGGTGGCGGTGCATTTTCTGGTAAGGATCCATCTAAAGTGGACCGTTCTGCAGCATACGCAGCACGTTATGTAGCTAAAAATGTTGTAGCAGCAGGTCTTGCTGATAAATGTGAAGTGCAAGTTGCTTATGCAATTGGGGTTGCTCATCCTGTATCTATTTTAGTTGATACTTTTGGTACAGGTCGCATAGAGGAAACAAAAATTCAAGAGCTTGTTAAAAAACATTTCGACCTTCGTCCAGCAGGAATCATTGAAATGCTTGATTTGTTAAAGCCTCATTATCGCAAAACTGCAGCGTATGGTCACTTTGGTAGAACTGATGTGGATTTACCTTGGGAACGTACAGATAAAGCACAAATTCTAAAAGAAGAAGCTGGCTTATAATACAAAAGGTCTTGGTAGAATTTCTACTGAGACCTTTTATAATAAACGAAAGGAAATAATGTATGCGCGTAGCACAAGTTATAATTAACAGACCAGCCAAACAACTTCATAAACCTTTGAGCTATTTAATGCCTGAAAAGTTTGGTAATGTTTTACCTGGTACGCGCGTACTCATTCCTTTAGGACATAGTCGTGAAGAAGGCATTCTTATTGGTTACGACGAGTTAGTTGAGCCACCAGAGTTCACTTTACGAAATATTGTGCAAGTATTAGATAGTGAACCTTGGTTTACACCGGAAATGATGGATACGGCCCGTCGTCTAAATGAGTATTATTTATTCTCTTATGGCGATGCATTGCGATTGTTTACAGTGAATAAGACATTAAAATCTTACGAGGCACCAAAGGAAGAATGGTTAGTAGTTATGCCAGAATTTTCGGTGGCACAATTTAGTGAACGGAAAAAGAAACAACGAGAATTAGCAAAATACTTACTTGAAGTGGGCGGAGCATCTAAGGCATTACTGCTAGCTAAAGGCTATTCTCGTATGGTCATTAAACAAGTGAGTGAAGCTAAAGGTATTGTCGTTGAAGCTCGTTTTAAAGCCACAAAAACAACATTTGATGAGCTTTTAACAGAAGAAGTTAATATTCCTCTTACTGAAGCTCAACAAGCTGTATATGGACCAATACAAGCTGCAATGAATAGCCATGAACATAAAACCTTTTTACTTCATGGTGTCACTGGTAGTGGTAAGACTCAATTATATTTACGTGCTACAGCAAAATGTATTAGTCAGGATAAGACGGCTATTATTTTAGTACCTGAAATTATATTGACTGATCAAATTGTGAGACGATTTGTAGAAACTTTTGGTGACGAAGTCGTAGTATTTCATAGTAAATTGACGGTACAACAACGGAACAATAATTGGGAGCGTTTGCGCCGTAAGGATAGTCACATTATTATTGGCGCTCGTTCTGCCGTATTTGCGCCAGCTGAGGATATCGGCCTTATTGTGGTCGATGAAGAACATGATCCATCTTATAAACAAGAGGATATGGTTCGATATCATGCACGTAACGTGGCATTGTGGCGTGCTGAGGCACATGGTTGTCCCGTTATTTTAGGTTCTGCTACACCATCTGTTACTTCGTACTATAAAGCTAAGCAAGGGGAGTATCATTTACTAGAGTTGCCAAATCGCATTTTTGAGCAACCTATGCCGAAGGTTACTATAGTAGATATGAAGGAAGAAATTCTTCATGGAAATTACTCCGTTTTTTCTGATGCCATGAGTCGCTTAATTCAACATACATTGGATGAGCATAATCAAATGATTATTCTGTTAAATAGACGCGGTTATAGTACTTTTGTTATGTGCCGGGATTGTGGGGAAACTATTATGTGTCCTCATTGTGATGTAGCTATGGTTTATCACCAAGCTGGTGAAGAATTGCGTTGTCATTATTGTGAACATCATGAACCAATTCCAACTGTTTGTCCCAAATGTAATAGTAAGAGGATTAAGTTTTTTGGTTCAGGCACACAAAAGGTAGAGGAAGAGTTACGTCGTCACTTTAAATCGGCCCGCATTGCTCGTCTTGATCAAGATGTGACAAAAAATAAGCAATTAGCAGAAGATATTTTACATGACTTTGGGGCTCATAAATATGATATTTTGTTGGGAACACAAATGGTATCTAAAGGTCATGACTTTAAAGATGTAACAGCTGTTGGTATTTTAACAGCCGATTCAGTTTTGAATATTCCTGTTTATACAGCTTCAGAACGAACTTTTGATTTACTTACTCAAACCTCTGGACGTGCTGGTAGGGGTGAAAAACCGGGTAGCGTTGTAATACAAACATATAATCCTTTAAATTATGCTATAATAAAGAGTAAGGCTCATGATTATATAGGCTTTTACAATGAAGAAATTAAAAATCGTAAAGCTTTAGGATATCCTCCATTTCGCGAAATGATTCATATGGTAGTGCGTCATCAAGATATGAAAATATTAGAGTCTATAGCAAATCGTATTGTCGATGACTTGGAGTCTTATAAAGGAAATCAGGATATTTTGATTAATGGTCCTTATGAAGCGCCTATAAAAAAAGTGCGCGATATGTATCGTTTAGCTATTATGATTCGCGGTACAGATTTAACAAATTTGAAAGAATATATATATAACTCATGGATTTTCACGCAAGAAGGACTGCTGATTGACGTGGATCCCGTGTAGTGTAGGAGTATCAATGGCTGTATTAGATGTTGTGAAAGCAGGTCATCCCGTTTTAAAACAAGTGGCGGAACCTGTAGAACATGTTAATAAAAAACTTAGAGTCCTTATCGATGATATGGCTGAAACTATGTATAAGACTGAAGGAGTTGGTCTTGCAGCACCTCAAGTGGCTGTAGCTAAACGTATTATCGTTGTAGATGACCAATCTGGTAGTGGTCTTATTGCGCTAATTAACCCTGAAATCACTCATGCTGAAGGTTCTCAAGTTGGACCTGAAGGATGCTTAAGTGTGCCAGGATATTTTGGAGATGTGGAACGATTTAATAAAGTCACCGTTAAAGGTATTGATCCACATAATAAGAAGGTAACTATAAAAGCTGAAGGTTTTTTGGCGCGTATTTTCCAACATGAAATTGATCACTTGGAAGGTCATTTGTTTATTGAAAAAGCAACTAACTTACGATTAATTACTGATCATCCAGAGGAGAAAGAAATTGTCTGATAATAAACAATTACGCATCGTTTTTATGGGGACACCAGACTTTTCTGTGCCTACCTTAGAGGCTTTGATTCAAGCTGGTCATTCTATTGTCGGTGTGTATTGCCAGCCTGATAAACAAAAAGGGCGTGGTAAACAAGTTCAAATGCCCCCTGTAAAAGTAGCTGCTTTAGAGCATGACTTGCCTGTATATCAACCAGTCACTTTGCGTGATGAACAAGTGAGAGCCGAATTAGAAACATTACAACCAGATGTAGTGATTGTTATTGCGTATGGTAAAATTTTACCTCCTTGGCTTATTCGATTGCCGCAATATGGTTGTATTAATGTTCATGCCTCTATTTTACCTAGTTATAGAGGCGCTGCGCCAATTCACTATGCAATTCTTAATGGAGACTCTAAAACGGGTGTTACCATAATGCATATGGATGATGGACTTGATACAGGTGATATCATCGACATTGTGGAGACAGATATTTTACCCGGTGAAACGACAGGACAGTTATTTGAACGTATAGCTGTACTGGGGGGTGAAACTATAGTACCTGTATTAACTCGTTGGGTTAATGGAGAAATTGTGGCTACACCACAAGATGATACAATGGCTACACATACTACTAAGATTACAAAGGAAATGGGGCAGATCGACTGGTCTAAGCCGGCTAATGAAATTGCAAACCTCATTAGAGGACTTAATCCAGCACCTGGATGTTATACATATCTCGATGGAAAACGTTTAAAAGTATGGTCTGGAGAAGTGGTTCCCAGTGATACGACTCACTGTTTGATTGATGTTCATGGTAAACATGTACCAATTGCTATATCAGCCACAACTGTGCCTGGTACAATCGTATCTAAAATAGCCGGTTTAGGTGTATTTTGTGGTGATGGAAATATAATTCTATTGACAGAAGTCCAACCAGAAAATAAAAAACGCATTTCTGCAATTGATTTTATAAATGGTCATCAAATAAAGGAAGGTATCGTTTTTGGGGACTCAATATAAGCAGTACGAAACGTATCCGTTATACTTGTTTTTATCAACTATTACATGTGCTTTGCTCACAGCAGTACTAGCCTTTCTAATGTATATATTAGAACCAGGACTTTTACAATTGCATCCATTTGCATCAATTATAAGTAGTGTAGTTATATCTATACTTATTGCTATTATATGGATTTTGTGCTTATCTTTAATTGTTGCTAGCACAGGTATTATACGGTTACATCCTATTGTTTTAAGACTAGCCAATCAGTTTATTTATGGATTATTTCCATTAACTTTGGCGATTGGTAAGGTGAGAGGGGTTACTAAGGATCAACTCCGCCAGTCTATGATTGATTTAATCAATCATTTAGTAATGTTAGATATGTATACGGTAGATCCAGAACGTATATTATTATTAACTCCTCACTGTTTACAAGAAAGTTCGTGTGTTCATAAGGTTACACATGATGTATATAATTGTAAGCAGTGTGGGCGATGCCAGGTTGGTAATTTGTTGCAAGTGGCTAAGGACTATGGTTGTCAATTTATAGTTGTCACTGGAGGCACCTTAGCGCGGATGAAGGTAAAGGAAGCACGGCCAAAAGCTATTGTAGCAATAGCTTGCGAACGAGATTTAGCAAGTGGAATGGCTGATGTATTTCCCATCCCAGTTATTGGGGTATTAAATGAACGTCCTAATGGGCCATGTTGTAATACAACAGTCGATTCTGAACATGTTCGAGCAGTAGTAGAACAATTGATTGGTAGGAATAGTAATGATAGAGGTAAAGACTAATCAACAACAAAATATTCGATTGCTCGCTGTAAAAGCATTGAGTGAAATTAATCGCAATGGTGCTTATGCAAATATAAAGTTGCAAGAGTATTTACAGAAATATCATCTATCCGATTTAGATCGAAGATTCTTTACTGAACTTGTGTATGGAGTCATTCGTAGAAAAAATTATTTGGATGCTATTATTGTTTTCTTTGCAAAGCGCACCTTAAAGAAACTATCTTCTATGGTTGTGGAAATTCTTAGACTTGGTATTTATCAAATTATCTATATGGATAAGGTTCCTGAAAGTGCGGCTGTTAACGAATCTGTTAAACTCGCCAAAAAGCTAACTAGAGGTTTATCTGGTTTTGTAAATGCTGTTTTACGTTCGGTTTTACGTGAAAGTGATAGCATTTCTATCGGTGAACTAGCTAAGTCCGAAGCTGAAGAAATTTCCTTTATCTACAATCAACCATTATGGCTTGTCAACTTTTGGATAAAAGAAATGGGAAAAGATAAGACCGTAGATCTTTGTTCTTGGTTTAATGAACAACCTCGTTTGACGGCTCGCATAAATACAGTGAAAGTATCTATTGAGGATTGTTTAAAAGAATTAGAAGATTTAGATTGGATTGTAAAACAGGATACATATATTCCTGAAGTAGTTTATATTGATGGACATCAAGGTCATTTAGAAAAAGCCAAACCTGTTTTAGATGGTCATATTACTTTTATGGATAAAGCATCTATGTTAGTAGCCCATGTGGTGGATCCTCAACCAGGAGAGCGTATCTTAGACTGTTGTGCTGCACCAGGTGGCAAGTCTATGCATATGGCAAGTCTTATGAATAATACAGGAGCTATTATGAGTTGTGATATTTACGACCATAAATTAGAACTGATTAATCAAAATGCTGAGCGATTAGGTGTATCTATTATTTCTACTAAGCTTCAAGATGGTCGTTATCTACCTGATAATTGGAAAGAACAATTTGATCGCGTCTTAGTTGATGCTCCTTGTTCTGGTCTAGGTATATTACAAAAGAAATTAGATATGCGTTGGCGTAAAACAGAGTCTTTACTTATTGAGTTGCCGCCGTTACAGCTTGAAATATTAGAAAAAGCTTCTAAAATGGTTAAGGTTAATGGATATTTAGTATATTCCACATGTACTATGAATAGTGGTGAAAATGAAGCTGTTCTAAATAAATTCTTGGCAATTCATAAGAACTTTATCATCGATCCTGTATCATATAAAGGGGCACCACAAGCTATAGATGGTATGATTACAACCTATCCACCGCGAGATCATATGGATGGTTTCTTTATGGCTCGCATGAAACGCTTATCATAATATAAGAAATGGAGCACCATGATAGAATTATTGGGTAAGTCTTTAGAAGAATTACAATCTATCTTTAAGACCCATAATATACAAAAGTTTCGAGCGAAACAGTTATTTGACTATATCTATCATAGATATATTTTTGATTTTGAAGACATGACACAATTTCCGAAAGACTTGCGTCAATGGCTAAATGATAATTGTGTTATTTCTTTACCTACATTAATTACAGAGTCTATTGCCCCTGATGGAAAGACTCGCAAAATTCTTGTAGAGATGACAGATCAAAGTCGTGTGGAAGCAGTTTTGATGGAGCAACACTATGGGTATTCTGTATGTGTTTCCTCTCAAGTGGGGTGTGCTATGGGATGTGTATTCTGTGCTTCTACACAAGGTGGCTTATACAGAGATTTAACAGTCGCTGAGATTATTGGACAAGTTGTCATATTTGGGGCTCTTACTAAAGAGGAAATACATTCTGTTGTCGTTATGGGCGCAGGGGAGCCGTTACAAAATTATGATAATGTATTACAAGCATTACAACTACT
This sequence comes from Veillonella parvula, assembly GCF_032472435.1. Lineage (GTDB taxonomy): Bacteria > Bacillota > Negativicutes > Veillonellales > Veillonellaceae > Veillonella > Veillonella parvula_N. The sequence goes on along the minus strand of NZ_JAWEGM010000001.1, from coordinate 497,054 downwards.
ACATGATCCTATGATTTGTAATATTAGTTATCGTAAGATGACGATTTCCACTTGTGGTTGGGTTCCTAATATTTATAAATTAGCTGATGAAGGTTTGCCAATAACCTTAGCACTTTCATTACATGCTACAAATAATGAAGTTCGTCGTAGTATTATGCCCGTTGGGGCACGTTATGAATTGACGGAAGTCTTAGATGCGGTAAAATACTATTATAATACGACACAGCGTCGTGTTACCTTTGAGTATATTCTTATAGATTCTGTAAATGCATCTATGGATGAGGCTCATGCTTTGGGGAAAATCTGTAAAGATTTCCCAAATTGTCATGTTAACTTGATCCCAGTTAATGGCAATGAACATATTGAATTATATAAACCATCTATTACGAATATGAATACATTTAAAGACATCGTCAGTTCCTATGGTGTATCAGTAACGGTACGAAAGGAAATGGGCGATGCAATCCAAGCCGCATGTGGGCAGTTAAAGGCTGCTCATGGTCGGAAAAAGGAGAATCATGAATAATTTTGTTGGTTTAAGTAAAATTGGGCTTGTGCGCCAGCGTAACGAGGACCGTTTCTTCATTGATGGCCATATTTGTGCTGTTACTGATGGCATGGGTGGTTATAGCGGTGGTGAAATTGCAAGTACCTATGCTGTAGATGAAATAAAAGAATATTTGTCCTCCCTTGAAACGATAGGTCAACAAGACTTATGTGATGCTATTATTCACGCTAATCAACGTATTGTAAATCGCGTTGCTTGTGAAGAACGTCTTGCTGGTATGGGTACTACCGCTGTAGTTACAGCTATAAATGGTAATCAACTTTACTGGGCAAGTGTTGGTGATAGTCGTTTGTATGTATATAGAGATGGTCATTTACGACAAATTACTACGGATCATTCTATGGTACAAGAATTATTAACAGCTGGAGAGATTACAAAGGATGAAATGCTAAATCACCCTCAACGGAATTTATTAACTCGCGCAGTTGGTGTTGATGAAATCTTAGAGGTTGATAGTGGCGTAGAATCTATTCTTCCCGGTGATCGTATTTTACTTTGCACTGATGGATTAAGTGGCTATGTATCCGATGATGTAATTGCCTCTGCATTACAATCAACGGATGATGATATGTTGGTTATTGAATCATTGATGGAAGCTGTATATGAAGTCGGAGCAGGAGATAATGTGACCATTGTGGTGGGAACAATCTAATCTAGAAATGGAGAAATAATGAGTACTATGAATATAAAAGGCATACTTCTAGATAACCGCTACCGAATTGTTGATAAAATTGGCGTTGGTGGAATGGCTGATGTATACCTTGGAGAAGATACCTTACTAGGTAGACAAGTAGCAATAAAAGTATTGCATGCTAATTTTGCAAATGATGATGAATTTGTGACTCGATTTAAACGAGAAGCACAAGCGGCAGGTAAATTAAATCATCCAAATATTGTAAATATGTATGATGTAGGTTTTGATCAAAATCTACACTACATTGTCATGGAATATGTAGATGGTGAAACCTTAAAAAAATATATAACTCGTCATGGAAGACTGTCCATAGATGAGGCTGTTAAATTTACTATCGCCATAGCTGAAGGCTTAGAACACGCGCATACAATGGGCATTGTTCATTGTGATATAAAGCCACATAATGTTATTATTACCAATACGGGGCGCGTTAAAGTAACTGATTTCGGTATTGCTCGTGCAATAAATGCAACTAACACAGTTATGTATACGAATTCGATTTTGGGTTCAGCACACTATTTATCACCAGAGCAAGCTAGTGGTAAACCGGTAGACGGCAATACAGATATCTATTCATTGGGTGTTGTATTGTATGAAATGCTTACAGGTCGTGTACCATTTGAAGGGGAAACACCAATTGCGGTAGCATTAAAACATGTTCGTGAGAAGGTAGAACCTCCAACACGATATAATCCATCAATTCCTCCGCTTTTAGAAGCTGTTGTTATGAAAGCATTATCTAAAAATCCTGCTGATCGATTTGATTCTATCTCTGATATGATCAGTGATTTGCGATTATCTCAAGGTTTTACGATGGGCAAAACACAACGTCATGAACCATATGACTTTGCTACACAAATGATTCCTGCTGTTGATCCTGAAGCACTTGAAGATCTTAGTACGATTCAAGAAGAACGAAAAGAAGAGGGTAAAAAGAAGAGTATGTTAAGTAAAATTGCATCGATTCCACAAAAATACATCGTTCTAGGTGCTGCTGTCATTTTCTTAGTAGCATTTTTAGGTGCTTTCTTAAGCTACGGTAATTTCTGGAGTAATACAACAGTAGATGTACCTAATGTGGTAGGCAAACAAGTTTCTGTAGCAAAAAATATCTTAGAAGATAAACATTTGCGTGTGTCTACAAGTGAAGTCACAAATCCAGATGTGCCAGCTGGTCAAGTTATTTCTCAAACTCCTGGAGCTGGAGAGAAGGTTAAAGAGCAACGAACAATCCATCTTGTGGTTTCTAAAGGTGTAGGCGATATTACGGTGCCAGATTTAACTGATTTAACTGTGGATCAAGCCCGTCAACGACTTAAAGATTTAGGTTTAGTTGTGGGGAAAATAACACAGCAATCTGTAGATGGTAAAAAAGATGGTGTAATCATTGCTCAGAGTCCTTCCGGAGATTCTAAAGTGTCTAAAGGGACAACAATTGATCTCGTTGTAAATAAAGCGAAGGCTAAGAAAGTCAAAGTACCTAATCTTGTTGGTATGACATTAAAAGATGCTCGTGATACATTGAGTAATATTCAACTAGGTGTAAACCAAGTATCTGGATCTGTGGAAGAAAAATCTGTGGTTATAGAGCAAAGCATTAAAGCTGGCGATGAAATTGACGAAGGCTCCACATTAAATCTTACGACTGAGTTCAAAGATGATAAAAAGAAATCTGATAAAAAAGATGGAAACAGTGGTAATAAAACAACTGGTACTATAGATGTTACTGTACCAGCTGGTTCTAAAAATCAAGAACTTAAAATTGTCGTAAAAGATGATGAAGGTTCCGCAGTAATTTATGATGATACCAATAAACCTGGAGATCGTATTGTTCGAAAAGTGTCCGGTGTAGGTAATGTACGTATTGAGGTATACCTCAATGGTGCATTAGTGCAAGAAACTGCATTATAAGAGGTACTATGATTACAGGCATTGTTGTCAAAAATATGAATGGGTACTTTTATGTACAAGATGATACGGGCACCATTCATGAATGTAAGGTTCGTGGCAGACTTAAGAAAGGTCGTTATAGTTTACTTGTGGGTGACCGCGTTACGATTTCGGAGGATGGGTTCGTTGAATCCATCCATGGACGTCATAATTCGATGGTACGTCCAGCAGTAGCTAATATTGACCAAGTTGTATTAGTTGTGGCTGCCCATGAACCAGATATTAATGAGCTATTACTTAATAAAATGCTCGTTATGATTGAACATGCGGATATACCTATCGTGCTATGTATCAATAAATGTGACCTGATGGATTCAGAGACGGAAACTATGGTTGATCTTTATAAATCAATTGGTTATAAGGTTTTGATGACATCCACATATAATATGACAGGCATCGATGATTTACGTCATGTGCTTCAACATAAGGTAACAGCTTTTGCAGGTCCATCTGGTGTTGGTAAGAGTAGTCTTTTAAATGCAGTAGACCCAAAATTCGCCTTCCAGACTGGGGAGGTAAGTGATAAGATTAAACGTGGCAAACACACCACTCGTCACGCTTCTTTATATAGTTTAGATGCAGATTCTTTTATCATGGATACACCTGGATTTAGTGCTATTGAATTTAATGATGTTTCCCTTGAAAGATTGCCTACATTATTCCCAGAATTTGGTGAATATGTTGATACTTGTAAATTTAGTCCTTGCTATCATGAACATGAACCCATTTGTGGGATTAAAGCTGCTCTAGAAGCTGGTCATATTCATCAAGGACGATATGATGCTTATATGTCTATACGTAATGATATAGAAAGTCAACGAAAGAGGTTTTAATATGATAAAAATTGCACCATCTATGCTTTCCGCAAATTTTGCGGTGTTAAGCGAGGAATTAAAATCTATTGAAGCAGCGGGGGCTGATTTATTACATATCGACATCATGGATGGACACTTTGTTCCTAATCTAACCTTTGGTGCTCCCATTGTGAAAGCCATTCGTCCATATACAAAATTACCATTTGATGTGCATTTGATGGTTACTAATCCTGGTGATTATGTAGAAGAATTTGCAAAAATTGGTGTAGAATATTTTACTTTTCATCAAGAAACTGTACCTCATATGCATCGTTTGATTCAACATATCAAGCAGTGTGGGATGAAGGCTGGTGTAGCATTGAATCCTAGTACACCTGTATCTCTACTAGAAGATGTAGCTGCAGATTTAGATATGATTTTAATTATGTCTGTGAATCCAGGATTTGGAGGACAATCTTTTATTAAGAATGCCATAAAAAAAGTTAAACAAGCTAAGATATTGTTAGAAGAAGTAGACAATTCAACGGCAGTCATTGAGGTGGACGGTGGTATTAACGATATTACTTGTGTACCGATTAAAAGGGCAGGGGCTACAGTTTTAGTTGCTGGTTCTGCAGTATTTGGTGTTGAAGATCGTGCAAGTATGATTGAATCCATTCGCAATAATTAAATAAATATTTTCATAATATTCTATAATTCAAATTTGAACATAAGATCGTACATCAATAAGAAAGAGAATGTATTTAAAATAAGGAGTGAGGAATACTTAAAGAATTCCTCACTCCTTGCTTGCTTTTGCCATGATTTTTTGTTAGAATTATTAGGTATGAAAAATATGCACGTCAGTGGACTTCGGTACTGTGCCTAATTTTGGGTGACCCGAAGGATGAAGCGGCGGAGGTTAATTAACAGGAGGTGCCACAATGGCAGTAGTATCAATGAAACAATTATTAGAGGCTGGTGTACACTTTGGTCATCAGACTAGAAGATGGAACCCTAAAATGGCGAAATTCATCTTCACTGAACGCAATGGTATTTATATCATTGATTTGTCTAAAACAGTTAAAAAAGTAGAAGAAGCTTACAATTTCTTGCGTGAAGTTGCTTCCCAAGGCGAAGTAATCTTGTTCGTAGGTACTAAAAAACAAGCTCAAGAAGCTATTAAAGAAGAAGCTATCCGTGCTAACATGTTCTTCGTTAACGAACGTTGGTTGGGCGGTATGTTGACTAACTTCAAAACAATTGAAACTCGTATTAAACGTTTAAAACAATTGGAAGCTATGGCAGAAGACGGTACTTTCGAAGTATTGCCTAAAAAAGAAGTTATCGGTCTTCGTCATGAAATGGATAAATTGGAAAAATACCTTGGCGGTATCAAAGATATGCCTAAAATGCCAGGTGCTCTTTTCGTAGTAGATCCTAAAAAAGAAAAAATCGCTATTGCAGAAGCTAAAAAATTGGGTATTCCTGTAGTTGCAACAGTTGACACTAACTGCGACCCAGACGAAGTTGATTTCCCAATCCCAGCAAATGATGACGCTATTCGCGCTGTTAAATTGTTGGCTGGTAAAATGGCTGACGCTGTTCTTGAAGGTCGTCAAGGCGAATCCTTTGAAGAAGCATTAGATAACATGGTAGCTGATTCCGCAGAAATGGTTCGAGACGGTAAAGCTTAATCGTTGTCGTATTAGCATTTGAAAGATAAATCTATAACATATATAATTGGGGTAAGGACTATATCCTTACCTTAATTAATACTAGGAGGAACAAAATAATGGCAATTACTGCTGCTTTGGTAAAAGAATTGCGCGACATGACTGGCGCAGGTATGATGGACGCTAAAAAAGCATTGGTTGAAACTGACGGTAATATCGATAAAGCGGTTGACCTTCTTCGTGAAAAAGGTTTGGCTGCGGCAGCTAAAAAAGCTGGTCGTATTGCAGCTGAAGGTGTAGTACAATCCTACATTCATGCTGGTGGTCGTATCGGTGTTTTAGTGGAAGTTAACTGTGAAACTGACTTCGTTGCAAAAACTGATGATTTCCAAAATTTAGCACGCGACATCGCAATGCAAATTGCAGCTGTAAATCCTACATACTTGAACCGTGAAGAAGTTCCTACTGAAGTAATTGAACACGAAAAACAAGTATTATTGGAACAAGCTAAAGTAGAAGCTGAAGAAGACGTTAAAGCTGGTCGTAAACCAAAACCTGAAGCTGTTTTAGAAAAAATGGTTGCAGGTCGTATTGAAAAATTCTATAAAGAAAATTGCCTATTAGAACAAGTATTCATTAAAGATGGCGATAAAACTGTTACAGACATCATTAATGAAAGTATTGCAAAAATCGGTGAAAACATCAACGTACGTCGTTTTGTTCGCTATGGTTTAGGTGAAGGCATTGAAAAACGCCAAGATGACTTCGTAGCAGAAGTAATGGCATCTGTTGGTAAATAATTAATAAACAATAAGAGAACACCGTACAGTGTTCTCTTATTTTGCAATAGAGGAGTAAAAATATGGCAAAAAGAAAGTTTCGACGTATTGTTTTAAAGTTGAGTGGTGAAGCATTAGCAGGTGAACAAGGTTTTGGTATTAATCCTGATGTTGTTGAAGAATTTGCAAAAGAAATTGCTGCTTTAGCAAAATCCACTGATTTAGAAATCGCGATTGTTGTTGGTGGCGGTAACCTATGGAGAGGTTTAGCTGGTAGCAATCAAGGTATGGATCGTGCTACTGCTGACTATATGGGGATGCTAGCAACAGTGATGAACTCCTTAGCATTGCAAGATGCATTAGAGCAAGCTGGTGTAGATACACGTGTTCAAACAGCTATTGAAATGCAAGAAATTGCAGAACCTTATATTCGTCGTCGCGCTATTCGTCATTTAGAAAAAAAACGTATCGTTATCTTCGGTGCTGGCCTTGGTAAACCTTACTTCTCTACAGATACAACAGCTGCATTACGGGCCGCTGAAATTGAAGCCGATGCTATTTTAATGGCAAAGAAATTTGCAGATGGCGTATATGATTCTGACCCTAAGACAAATCCTAATGCTGTTAAATTTGATGAATTAACATATAACGAGATTATCACAAAAGAATTAAAAGTAATGGATGCTACATCTACAACTTTATGTAAAGATAACAATATTCCTATTATTGTATTTAGCATGGATATTCCTGGTAATATTACAAAAGCTGCTAAAGGTGAAGAAATAGGGACCATTGTTCGAGGAGAATAATTCATATGGAAATTAAAGAATTGTTACAACAAGCAGAAGACCGCATGAATAAGTCTATTGAGGCTTTAAAACATGAATTCGCATCTATTCGTACAGGCCGTGCTAGTGTAGCACTACTTGATAAAGTAATGGTTGATTACTATGGAAGTCCATCACCCATTAATCAAGTTGCGAATATCTCCGTGCCTGAACCTCGCATGATTGTGATTGCACCTTGGGATAAAACAATGATTGGTGCTATTGAAAAAGCAATTTTACAATCTGATTTAGGTTTGAACCCTGGTAATGATGGTGCACAAATTCGTTTAAGTATTCCTCAATTAACTGAGGAACGTCGTAAAGAAATCGTTAAAGTAGTTCATAAAAAGGCTGAAGATGCAAAAGTTGCAGTGCGCAACATTCGTCGCGATGTAAATGAAGCATTAAAAAAAGAAGAGAAAGCTAAAACGATTACTGAAGATGATGCTAAAGACGGTTTAGATCAAATCCAAAAGCTTACCGATGCTAAAGTTAAGCAAATCGATGAGTTAAAAGTAGTAAAAGAAAAGGACGTATTAGAAGTATAATGTTTGATTCTAATAGCCTTATTGGAATACCATGGCAGCTTGCAAAGTCTCGTTTGCAGGCTGCCCATATTCCTTTTAAGGTAATGATTGGTGGATCCTTTAATCGCTTCTTTGAAATTTCAGATAAAGGATTTTATGTGGCACGTATTACAAAGGTTGATGAGTGCTTACATATACTACTATATAGACCAATGATTGCCAGCGACTTCGGAAATTCTATCGAGGTAGACTATGCTAAAGAAATTATTTAACCGTAAACGTTCTGATACGCCTGTCATTGATCGTAATATAATTCCACAACATGTTGCTATTATTATGGATGGTAATGGACGATGGGCTAAACGCAGAGGCATGCCGCGCTCCATGGGGCATCGTGCTGGTGCAGATGTATTAAAAGAAATTGTTATGGCCGCAGATGAGATCGGAATTAGAGCTCTTACGGTATATGGTTTCTCCACGGAGAACTGGAAACGTCCTGAACAGGAAGTTTCTTTACTTATGTCTCTCATAAAAGAATACTTAAATAATAATGTTAAGTATATGCATGAACATAATGTACGCATTCGATTTATTGGTTTTATTGGAGGGCTTTCAGAAAACCTACAAAAAATCATTCAAGATGCAGAATTATTAACTCAGAATAATACAGGCCTCACATTACAGTTAGCGATTAACTATGGTGGGCGTGATGAAATAGTTAGAACTATCCGCGACATTGTAAAATCCGTTGCGGATGGCGTTATTACAATGGACAAAATTACTGAAGAATATGTAAGTTCTCAATTATTCACTAAAGAGTTTAGTGATGTAGATTTATTAATTCGTCCTAGTAGTGATTTTAGAATTAGTAATTTTTTGTTATGGCAACTAGCGTATGCTGAATTTTGGTTTACCGATTTGCATTGGCCAGATTTTACTAAGGAAACTTTACTTGAAGCTGTGGCGGCATATCAGAAACGAGAACGCCGATTTGGTGGCTTATGTGATGAGGAATAAAAAATGTTAAAAACACGTGTTATTACCGCTGTTATTGGTTTTATTATTGCCTTAGGGGCCATTACATTTGGTGGATTAGTATATGATGTGCTAATTACACTTTTAGCTTTATTAGGGTGGCGTGAGTTTGTATTACTTGGTAAAGCTAAACGTGTTCGGATATCCATTATATGGGGATATATTAGCATTTTATTGCTAATGATTGCTCTTGCATGTCATCAGTATATTATAGCTATAGCTATTTTAGTATTAAGTTTATTTGCCAATTATATGTTGTGTACATTTGGTGAAAGTAAGTACTCGATGTCTAGTGTATCCTTTAGTGTATTTGGTTTATTATATATTGGTATGGGTATGACTTCATTACTCTTGATTCGTCATGACTCAATTTACATGGATTTATCAATGCCTTTTGAACTATATAACTGGGGCACTATTACACTTTGGTTATTATTGTTTACTACTTGGGCTAGCGATACCTTTGCATACTTTTCAGGTCGAGCTTTTGGTAAACGTAAAATAGTACCATCCATTAGTCCTAATAAAACACTAGAAGGTTTTATTGGTGGATTTATCGGCTGTATCCTTACAGGTGCAGTATTTTCGTATATCGTTGGCATTCCTTGGTGGATGGGAATCCATGTAGGTATGATTAGCGGTATATTAGCACCATTAGGTGATTTGTTTGAATCAAAGATTAAACGACTATGTAATGTAAAAGATTCTGGTACATTATTACCAGGTCATGGCGGTGTATTGGATCGCTTTGATAGTTTATTATTTGCGGCTCCCATTACATTAGTATATATATTGCTATTTTCGTACTAATTTTATAGAGGTACACTTATGAAATACCTAAGTATTATCGGCAGTACTGGCTCAATCGGTACACAGACGCTTGATGTGGTGTCTCAACATCCAGATCAATTCAAGGTGGTTGCCTTAGTGGCACATCATAATATTGACCTCTTAGAACATCAGATTAAAGAATATAAACCTTTGGTGGCTGGTCTTGTAGATGAAGGTGCTTTTAAAGAATTACAAGCACGCTATACAGGTCCTACAAAATTGATAGGTGGTAAGGAAGCCCTCATTGCAGCAGCTACAATTCAAGAAGCAACAATGATTGTTACTGCTATTGTAGGTGCTGCGGGAATTGAGCCTACAGTGGAAGCTATAAAACAAGGGAAGACTATAGGTCTTGCTAATAAAGAAACTCTTGTTGCTGGAGGTTCATTAATTACGGCTTTAGCTAAAGAACATGGCGTGCAAATCCTACCTATCGATAGTGAACATAGTGCTATATTTCAGTGCTTAGAAGGACAGAAACGTGACAATGTTGATTCTTTAATTGTCACTGCTTCTGGTGGACCTTTACGCACATGGGATTCTAGTAAAATTCAAACTGCAACTGCTGCAGATTGTTTGCGACATCCTACCTGGAATATGGGTAATAAAATAACTATAGACTCTGCCTCTTTATTCAATAAAGGCTTAGAGGTAATAGAAGCTCATTGGTTATTTGGTTTTGATTTTGATCATATTGATGTAGTAGTACATCCTCAAAGTATTGTTCATTCTATGATACGTATGAAGGATGGTGCGATATTAGCGCAAATGGGTAATCCAGATATGCGCGAGCCCATTCAATATGCTTTGACGTATCCCAAACGTGAAGTTTTAAGTATGAATCATCTTGATTTTAGTCAAGCACTACAATTGGAGTTTTTACCTCCACGGTATGACGATTTTCCTGCACTTCGACTTGCGTATGAGGTGGGACGTGCTAGTGGATTTAAACCTGCTGTATTTAATGCAGCTAATGAAACGGCAGTATATGCCTTTTTAGAAGATAAAATCGCCTTTGGTGATATTTATAAAGTCGTTACTTCTGTTCTTGAATCTATGGGACCAGAAGATGATTTTACATTAGATAATTTATTATCCATCGATAGATGGGCCCGTGAAAAGGCAACATCGTTGATGTTATAGGAGAATATATGATTACGGCATTAGCCACAATATTTGTATTTGGTTTAATTGTGTTTATTCATGAATTAGGCCATTTTATTACAGCTAAGATGTCAGGTATGCAAGTTGATGAATTTGCTATAGGTTTTGGTCCAGCCATATTTAAAGTACAAAAAGGGGAAACTTTATATTCTATTCGTATAATTCCTCTTGGAGGATTTAATCGTATTGCTGGTATGACACCTGACGAGCCTCTTAATGAGCGCTCCTTTTATAATAAACCTGCGTGGAAAAAATTTATTGTTATTTCTGCAGGGGCTGTATTTAACTTTATATTAGCCATTGTACTTTTCTTTGGCCTAAATGTGACTGTAGGAAATCTTACATATACAAATGAACCTGTAATTGGTAACATTATTGCGGGTAGTTCTGCAGAACAGGCTCATTTAGAAGCTAACGATAGAATTATTACGATTGATGGTAAAAAAATTAGTACTTGGGATGATATTCGTCCTAGCTTACAAGGCACAGCAAACCATGGTGTAACTGTTGTTGTAGAGCGTGAAGGACAAACTATAGAGACTACGGTAATACCTAAAATGGAACAAGATAGTCCTAAGATTGGTATCTACCCTAGCTTTACTCGTGAAACTTATAGTATTGGTGAATCTTTGAGCCTTGCTGTTAGTCGGACGGGGCAAACTATTGTTGCTATGGTCAGTGGGATTTACGATATGATTCGTGGCACACAAGCAGCCGAATTATCTGGTCCAGTAGGAATTTCCCAAATGGCAGGTACTATTGCACAATCAGGATTTGCACCACTATTAAGTTTTGCTGCATTCCTTAGTATTAACTTAGGGGTTATTAATCTTTTACCATTACCTGTTTTAGATGGTGGTCACTTGATTATTATCTTGGCGGAAGCTATAACAGGCCGTAGATTACCTGCTAAAGCTCTTATGTATATACAAATGGTTGGGGTTGCCTTAATGGTAGCATTATTCTTATATGTAACAACGCAGGATATTTTCCGTTTACTATAAGACAGATGGGAGATTACAATGATTGTACGTAAACCAACAAATGGTATCTATGTAGGTACAGTTAAAATCGGCGATTATGCACCGGTAAGTATTCAATCTATGATTACTACGGATCCAGTACATACAGAGAAGGCAATTGCAGAAATTAATCATTTAGCAGAGGCTGGTTGTGAACTGGTTCGTGTCGCCGTTCCTACAATGGCATCTGCAAAGGCTTTAAAGGCTGTTAGAGCGGGCATTTCAATTCCTTTGATCGCCGATATTCACTTTGATTATAGATTAGCTTTAGAAGCTATTGAAAATAATGTTGATGGATTGCGCATTAATCCAGGAAATATTGGTGGTGAAGATAAGGTTTTAGCCGTTATTGAAAAGGCAAAACCTAAACAAATCCCAATTCGCATTGGTGTTAATGCAGGCTCTTTACCAAAGCATATTCTCGATGCTCATGGAGGACATCCTACAGCGGATGGTATGGTTGAAACAGCTTTAGAACACGTAAGAATTTTAGAAAAACTCGATTATCGTCAAATGAAATTATCCATTAAAGCAACGGAAGTACCTCTAATGGTGGAAGCATATCGTAAGTTATCTGATAAGATTCCTTATCCGTTACATTTAGGTGTAACAGAAGCTGGTACTATTAAACAAGGCACTATTAAATCTGCTATGGGGATTGGTGCATTATTGCTCGATGGCATTGGTGATACATTACGGGTATCCTTAACTGGAGATCCAATTCACGAAATTGAAGTAGGTAGAAGTATTTTAAGTAGCTTAGGATTAAGAAATTTTGGGGCCACTATGATATCTTGTCCTACATGTGGTCGTTGCCAAGTAAATTTATTTGATATGGCTGGTATTGTAGAAGAACGTCTAGCATCCATAAAAGCGCCTATTAAGGTTGCCGTTATGGGGTGTGTTGTAAATGGTCCAGGGGAAGCGCGTGAGGCCGACTTTGGTATTGCTGGTGGTGATGGTCAAGGTATTATTTTCCGTAAAGGGAAAGTTATTAAGACTGTACCAGAAGCTGAATTAGTAGATACATTGTTTAGAGAAATTGACCAATATTTAGAAAATTTAGATGAGGAGTCTTTATGTTAGCCACTAAATTATATGCACCTACATTGCGTGAGGTTCCATCTGACGCTGATGTAGTAAGCCAACAGCTTATGCTTCGCGCTGGTTTTATGCGTAAAACTGCAAATGGTTTATATAGTTTTTTACCATTGGGTTGGAAAAGTATTAAAAAGATTGAAGCTATTGTACGTGAAGAAATGGATCGTGCTAGTGCTCAAGAAATTATGATGCCAATTTTACAGCCTGCAGAAATTTGGAAAGAGTCTGGCCGTTGGAAGGCATATGGCGCAGAAATGATGCGTATCAATGATCGTCATGATAATGAGTTTTGTCTAGGACCAACACATGAAGAGATGATTACAACCCTCGTTAAAAATGAGATTAACTCATATCGTCAATTACCAGTCAACTTATATCAAATTCAAAGTAAATTCCGTGATGAGCGCCGTCCACGTTATGGCTTGATGCGTAGCCGTGAATTCATTATGAAAGATGCTTATTCTTTTGATGTAGATGAAGCGGGTTTAGATGAATCCTATAAATCTATGTACGATGCATATACACGTATTTTTACACGTTGTGGTCTTACATTCCGCCCAGTAGAGGCTGATAGTGGTGCAATCGGTGGTAGTGGTACGCATGAATTCATGGCCATTGCTGAAGCTGGTGAAGCAGATATCGTATATTGTACTAAATGCGATTACGCTGCCAATATCGAAATTGGTAAGCCTGGCATCATAAAACAGGATGAAGAAGTTCTTCAAGAGTTATCCGTTGTAGATACTCCTAATGCTAGCACTATTGAAGCTGTTGCGGAAATGCTAAACTTACCACTACATAAAACTATTAAAGCTGTAGTGTTCTCTATTGATGGTAAAGTGGTATTAGCCATTGTTCGTGGTGACCATGAAGTAAATGAAGTCGCTGTACAACATGCCGTACTTGGCTCTGTAGAGCCTGAGATGGCTACCCCTGAAGAATTGGAAAAAGTAGGTTTAACAGCTGGCTTTATCAGTCCTGTAGGATTACAACAAACAGATGAATTTGCTATCGTTGTTGATGAATCTGTTATGGAAACTTACAATGTTTGTGGTGGTGCTAATAAAAAAGATGCTCATTATGTTAATATCAATCCAAAACGGGATTTTAATGTAGAAGACATTATTGTTGCTCCAATTCGTTTGATCACGAAGGACGATGTGTGTCCTAAATGTGGTAGCGCTCTAGAACATGCTAAAGGCATCGAAGTGGGTCAAGTATTTAAATTGGGTACAAAGTATTCTGAAGCATTACAAGCTACATTCTTAGATCAAAATGGTCGTCCTAATCCAATGATTATGGGTTGCTATGGTATCGGTGTATCTCGTACACTAGCTGCTGCTATTGAGCAATATCACGATGAAAATGGTATTATTTGGCCACGTTCTATTGCTCCATTTGAAGCAGTTATTGTCCCAATTAATGCAAAAGACGAAGCATTAATGGCTACTAGTCAAACTATTTATACTGCATTACAAAATGCTGGTGTAGATGTATTGTTAGATGATCGTAAAGATCGTGCAGGTGTTAAGTTCAAAGATGCTGATTTGATTGGTTATCCACTTCGCATTACAGTAAGTAAAAATACTCTTGAGAATAACGAAGTAGAAATTCAAATCCGTAAGTCTGGAGAAGCTCTTCCATGTGCTATTGATTCTGTAGCTGATAAAGTAACAGAATTGCTTCAAGACTTATAATAGAATTGCGATTCTAGTGAAAGTTCATTAGGGTCGCAATTTTTCTTTCTAAACTTGAATTAATAGATTAAATAAGTCATAATTAAATGATAGAATATTTGGAATGGAGGTGCTATATGCTTGTAGATTTTCATATGCATTCCATCTTTTCAGATGGTGTTGAAACACCTAAAGATCTATTGCAACATGCCATAGACTGTAATGTATCTATGATGGCTTTAACCGATCATGATGAAATAGACGGTCTTCAAGCATTGCGTGTTGCTCAAAAAGAGTTGGATCCTAATGAATCTATTAAAATCGTAAATGGCTGTGAATTTAGTGCTGATTATAAAGATAAGTCAATTCATATTTTAGGATATTGTTTTGATGAAAATAATAAAGATTTAATCGATTTTATTACGTTTTTTAAAGGAAAACGTGAAGAACGTATCGATGAAATTATTCGTCGTTGTAACAATGAAGGATATTATATTACAAAAGAAGAGCTCATTAAACAATTTCCTGATACTAAAGCTTATGGTCGCCCACATATTGGTAAACTTTTAATTGATGGTGGTTATGCCAAGGATATTAATGATGTATTTAAAGGTATTCTTCGAAAAAATAGTCCTTGCTATGTTCCTAAGGTAAAAGTAGAGGTTCCTTATATTATTGATATTATACATAAAGCTGGAGGACTTGCTGTTATGGCTCATCCTAAATTGGTTACCAGTGATGAATATGTGTTGGAAATGTTAGATTATGATTTTGATGGTATGGAGGTATATCACTCAAAGCATAATGATGATGATGTGGAGCGATATAAAGAATTCGCTAAAAAGCATAAGCTATTTATTACTGGTGGTTCTGATTACCATGGTATTGTAGGCAAGAAACCTGATAGATTTGGTGATTACTTAGTATCTGGTAAGGATGTATCAGAATTTATTAGTTTGTTATAAATGACGAGGTAGGCTATGGAAGTCGTTGCATTTGTTGGTAGTAGTGGCACAGGTAAAAGTCATCGTGCCCTCGTAGTTGCTCATGAAAATAAAATTGAATGTATCATCGATGATGGTATTTTGATTCATGATAATAAAATTGTAGCTGGCTTTTCTGCAAAAAAAGAGTCTAGTCGTTTAAAAGCTGTTCGTCGTGCTATTTTTCAAGACGAAGTACAAGTTAAATCCGTACGAGAACAATTAGATAAGATTAAACCTAATAAGCTTATGATTATCGGCACTTCTGATAATATGGTTAAGAAGATTACTAAAGCTTTAGGCTTACAAGAACCTGATCGATATATTCGTATAGAAGATGTTGCAACACCTAAGGAAATTGAAAAGGCACAACATGCACGTCTTAAAGAGGGTAAACATATAATTCCTGTGCCGACTATGGAATTAAAGCCACATTTTAGGGGGTATTTGATCGATCCAATCAAAACCATGTGGCGCCGCAGGACTTTGAAAAAACAAGATCAAGATACCTTAGGTCAAATTGGTTCTGAAGGATTTGAACGTTCTGTTGTACGTCCTGCTTTTAGCTACTATGGTCGACTCACTTTTGACGATGAAGTAATTATTAAATTGATTAGAAATGGGTTAAAAAAAGTAGCTGGTGTCGATGAGACCAGTATAATTTCTTTTAAAAAAAGCGACAAAGGTCAAAACGGTCTTGTTGTTGATATGGCTGTAGTTATTGAACATGGATATCCTGTTAAACCGTTGATGCAACAGGTACAAAAATCTGTTCGCAATGAAATTGAATATATTACCGGCATGTCTATTGAACGCATGTCCATTAAAGTTAAGAATATTATTGAAACAAAACGTAAGATTGTTAAAGTGTAGGAGTTAGAATGAAGTCTTATTATATTTACACCTATGGTTGTCAAATGAATACTGCCGACTCTGAGCGATTATCGCATCAGCTGGAATCTGTTGGGTATATACCAACAGAGAATGTTGAAACTGCAGATTTAATTCTGCTAAATACTTGTGCAGTGCGTGAAAATGCAGAAACTAAAGTTTATGGGCGTATAGGTGAGCTAAAAAGACTAAAACGTAATAATAAAAACTTGATTATCGCCGTCACAGGATGTATGGCTCAAAAAAATCAAGCAGAAATGTTTAAACGAGCTCCTCATATTGATATTGTATTAGGCACTCATAATATTCAACATATTAACGAGATGATTGAAGAAGTACAACATGGACATACGCATCAAATCAGCGTAGATATGGATAACACTGTATTACCTGAATTAGAGGCAAAACCAAATGGCTCTTTTTATGCATGGGTACCTATTATGAATGGCTGTAATAAATTTTGCACCTATTGTATTGTTCCCCATGTACGTGGTAGAGAGATTAGCCGACCTGTAGAGGCCATTGTTAAAGAGGTTACAGACCTAGGGGTTAAAGGATTTAAAGAGATCACTTTATTGGGGCAAAATGTAAACTCTTATGGCCTAGATTTTAAAGATGGTACAGATTTTGGTACATTAGTTGATGCTCTTGATGGTATTCCTGGTATAGAACGTATTCGCTATATGACAAGTCATCCTCAAGATATGAGTAAGTCTATGATTGATGCTCTTGGTAGGTCATCCAATATTGTGACGCATTTACATTTACCTATTCAATCTGGTTCCAATCGTATTTTAAAGAAAATGAATCGTCATTACACGGTAGAGCATTATAAAGAATTGCTTTCTTATTGCCGTGAAAAAATAAAAGATGTGGTGGTGACTACGGATATCATCGTAGGTTTCCCAGGAGAAACTGAGGAAGATTTTCAAGCTACATTACAATTATTAAAAGATGTGCGTTATGACATGGCGTATACGTTCATTTACTCTAAGCGATCTGGAACGCCAGCAGCAACTATGGATGATCAAATTCCAGAAGAGATTAAGCGCGTTCGCTTACAAACATTGATGGATGTACAAAATGAAATCTCTTATGAATTAAATAAACCTATGGAAGGACAAGTATTTGATATTATTGTAGAGGGACCAAGTCCTCGTGATGAAGATATGTGGTTCGGTCGTACATCTGGTAATAAAATGGTTTTATTCCCTAAGGATGACTCCCTATCAATTGGTCAAACTGTACCAGCTCATATCGATAAAGCTCAAACATGGGTTTGTTATGGTAGTATTTTAAAATAAACTATTAGAATCAAAAAAGAACTCGTCACTATTATGTTAACTCTAAGGTTAGATTTTTTATCTAAAATTAGTTTGCTAAACATGTGGTGGCGATGTTCTTTTTTACCATAGATGCTGATTAGAAATCATATGTGTTATAATAATAGAATAATATAAAAGTTGTATTTTGAAGACATTCATAGGTATGAACACCATTTACATTTTGTATTTTTACAAAGAAGGTGTAACTATGAAACTTGATTTAAACGCTGTAGGCGAAACGGCATTATTGACACTATATGCGAGAGCGAAAGATTACGAGTCTGAACAATCCGTTTTGAAGGATAAAAAATCCTTGGAGATTATAAATCAGATTGAGTATGATTTTGATCAATTTAAAGATGTTAAGATGTCCTATTATGGCATTTTAGGACGGGCTAAAGTTATCGATAATGAGATACGAAAGTTTATATCTCTTTATCCAGATTGTATCGTCGTATCATTAGGTGCCGGTTTAGATACTATGTTTTATCGAGTCGACAACGGTTATATTGATTGGTATAATATCGATTTTGCCGGAGTGATTGAGGCACGTTCACAATTTTTTGAGCCTCATGAACGAGTACATAACGTAGTGAGCTCTATAACTGATGAATTGTGGACTAAAAATATTGAGATAAATGGCCGAAAACTATTGCTTGTTAGTGAAGGGGTAGTTATGTATCTTACACTGGATGAAATGAAGCAATTCTTAGGCTTACTGACTGATTCTTTTGAAGAATTTACCTTATATCTTGATATGATTTCTCCTTACGTGGCAAAACGTAGTAAACAACATGATATGCTCAGTAAAATGGATGTTACTTTTCAATGGGGAACTAAGGATGGTCATGAAATTGTAATTATGAATCCTAAACTTAAACAAACTGGACTGATTAATTTTACAAGAAGTATGTTGTCCTTAGCGCCTATTGTTTATAAATTGTTGTATCCGTTCATATATTTGTTCAATAACCGCATGGGTATATACGAATATAAGCGGAATCTGTGTTATGACTCATAATATATGAGGTGAATATGAGTAAAAAGCAAACACCTATGATGGAGCAGTATTTAGATATTAAATCTAGATACTCTGAAGAATTACTGTTCTTTCGCTTAGGTGACTTTTATGAATTATTTAATGATGATGCTTTAGTTGCATCTCGTGAACTTAATATTACCTTAACAGGTCGACCTACAGGAGATGAGGAACGCACACCGATGTGTGGCGTTCCTTTTCATGCTGCTGAAAGCTACATTGAAACGCTCATTAAAAAGGGGTATAAGGTTGCTATTTGTGAGCAATTAGAGGATCCAAAAGCGGTAAAGGGCATCGTTAAGCGCGATGTTATAAAAGTCATTACACCGGGGACGGTGATGACGGAGAATGGCAACGATGCAAGGTCAAATAACTTTTTATCATTATTTTATATGGTAAAAGATGCGTGGATTCTTGTGTTTTCCGATGTATCTACAGGCGAAGTTATTTGGCATCGCATTACAAATTGTGAAAAACGCAGTGATATGTACGATGCACTTAGCATGTATCGACCAAGTGAAATCATATTGCCTGAAGGAACGATATTACCGCAAGATATTCGAGATTTTATTGAAAACCAATTTAGTAATGTCGTATTTTCTCCTTTTTCTACCTACTATACACAGCGTGAAGTATCTGAAAAAGCTGTCACTCATTTTGGTGATTTAGGCCTTATGGAAGAGGACGTATGGGAAGCTTTAGGTTATATGCTTTTATATTTAGAAGATATAATTAAGTCTGAAATTTCTCATATCAACTATGTACATCAATTAAGTGTAGGTAATCGCCTCATTCTTGATACATCTTCTTTGCGTCACCTTGAAATTACTCACAATTTACGTGATGGTGGTCAAAAAGGTACTTTACTTGATGTGCTAGATCGTACGTTGACACCAATGGGGGCACGCCTTTTAAAACAATGGCTTGAAAGCCCGTTAACTGATGTAAATCAAATTCAACGTCGCCAAGCGGCCGTGGCAGAACTCATTACACGCGGTGCTGAACGCTCTCATATTCAAAGCTTTTTAGATTGTATTTACGATTTTGAACGTATCGTTGGCCGTGTTGAAACTGGATCTGTATCTCCAAGAGATTTAACAGCTCTTCGTGAGTCATTAGCAGTTTTACCGGATATTAAGAATGTATTAAGTACATGTTCAAGTCTAGCTTTAACGTCGATTAATGAACGCATTCATGATCATAAAGATATTTATGACTTATTATGTCGTGCTATTGCAGAGCAACCAGCGTTGACATTAAAAGATGGTCGAGTTATTAAAGATGGCTTTAATGCTGATTTAGATGAGCTACGTTCTTTAGCGACTAATAGCGAGCAATGGCTCGCCAAGATGGAAGCGGATATTAAAGAAGCTACAGGGCTTTCAAAAATTAAGACTGGTTACAATAAAGTGTTTGGTTACTATTTTGAGGTATCACATAGTAAATCAGAACAAGTGCCAGACTATTTCATTCGAAAACAAACCTTGGCCAATGCTGAGCGTTATATTACGCCTGAGTTAAAAGAGTTTGAAATAAAAATTCTCAGTGCGAAAGATAAAATCATTGCTTTGGAGCACGAACTATATCAACAATTACGCAATGATATCAAACTCGTTATTAAAGAAGTACAAGAAACGGCTCGTGCCCTTGCAGACCTTGATGTATTATGCTCATTAGCATTAGTTGGATACGAAGAAAATTATATTTGTCCAACTATTGTAATGAATGGTCAAATCAATATTCGCGATGGTCGCCATCCGGTTATTGAAAAGTTTTTAAAACGAGAGGTATTCGTACCAAATGATATTGTTCTAAATCATGATGATGAGGAATTCTTACTCATTACAGGTCCTAATATGGCAGGTAAATCTACTTACATGCGTCAAGCGGCTATCTTAATGATTATGGCACAGATTGGATCGTTTATCCCTGCTCGTGAAGCGTCTATCTCCCCTGTGGATCGTATTTTTACACGTGTCGGTGCTAGCGACGATATTTCTACTGGTCAAAGCACGTTCATGGTAGAAATGAAAGAGGTAGCGTATATTTTAGAAAATGCTACTCATAATAGCTTAATTATTCTCGATGAAATTGGTCGGGGTACGAGTACCTTTGATGGTTTGAGTATCGCACAAGCCGTAGTGGAACATATTTGTAAGCACATTCATAGCAAGACTTTATTTGCAACGCACTACCATGAATTGATTTGCTTAGAAGAAAGCTATAGTAAATTAAAAAATTATACCGTTGCAGTTAAAGAAAAAGGGAAGGATGTTGCTTTCTTGCGACGCATCATTAAAGGTGGTGCAGATCGCAGTTATGGTATCCATGTTGCTAGACTTGCGGGCCTACCTAACTCTGTATTAAAACGAGCTGAAGTGATTTTGGAATCTTTAGAAGACCAAAGTCATGATGCAAGTGACTTAAATAATCGTGTTATGGTCGCTCAACCTATTAATGTGGTAAAACCAGCTGTTAAGCAAGTTAGTGACTCTCCACTAGACAATTTATTTACCCATTCCGTAGTAGATAGCTTACTGGAAGTCGATGTAATGAGTATGACTCCAATTGAAGCATTAAATAAATTATATGAACTACAAGAGGAGGCTCGTAAAGGAGGTGGGAAATAATGGCAACCATTCACGTATTGGATGAAACGACAATCAATAAGATAGCTGCCGGTGAAGTCGTTGAACGTCCCGCATCAGTTATTAAAGAGCTCATTGAAAACTCTATTGATGCGTCTGCAACCAATATAGAGATTGAAATTGGTGATGGTGGTGTGGCCTATATGCGTATTACCGATAATGGCATTGGTATGACGGAAGAGGATGCTCGTTTAGCAATTTTGCGTCATGCCACCTCTAAAATACAACAGGTAGAGGATTTATTTGATATTGCTTCTCTCGGTTTCCGTGGTGAGGCCTTGGCTAGTATTGCCTCTGTATCTCATTTCTCTTTGACTACTCGTAAAGCAGACTCTGACTTGGGGACTCGTATTACTGTTGATGGCGGCACTTTTACCGATTGTATTCCTTATGGTGCAGCACCTGGTACAACTATCGAAATTAAAGATTTATTTTATAATACGCCGGCTCGTCGTAAATTTTTAAAGACGGAGCGTACAGAAGCCTCTAAAATTCAAGATATTGTAGGGAAATTAGCTCTAAGTAATCCACATATTTCTTTTAAGCTTATCATCGATGATCGGGTAGCTATTATTACACCAGGAAATGGCGATATTAGTGATACTGTAGCTGCGCTATATGGATATAAAACTAAAGATGATATTTTTACTGTTGCCTATGAAAGTGATTCTATCTATATCGATGGAGTAGTGAGTAAGCCTACACTTCTTAAGAGTACAAGGATATGGCAAACTATTATCGTCAATAATCGAGTGATTTCTGATAAAACCATAATGAAGGCTATCGATAATGCATACCATGCACTATTACCGAAAAATGGTCATCCTTTGGTGGTACTAAATATTACTGTGCCTGCGAGAATGGTTGATATAAACGTACACCCTCGCAAGAGTGAAGTTAAATTCTCAGATGATAAGATTATATTTAAAGCCGTATATCACGGTATCTTAAATGCTTTAAATAATCCACTCCATGAGAGATACGAACGAGAGTCATCATCTTATATGACTGGTACAGTTGATAATATATCCGATAAATATGGTAATGATATTGCTAGTAATAGTGATAGTAATATTAAGAATTTTAGTTCTAATAGTACATCCTTAGCTGATAATACTACTTATGATTCTTATCAAACACCTACTGTTGTACACGATTCGATGCAGTCTGCTGAACATATAGCAACAGCTATAGATTATGATAAGGTTTTTGGTGAACGCCGTACAAAAGGCTATGAAGTTTTGCGCGATGAAACTTCACAGTTTGTGGAGAACCTTAAAACTAAGGGGTATACACCACCTGCACCTAAGGCTACTTATGAACAATCCTCTTTCGTGGATGAAAGTTTTGAAGCTGTTCCTACTGCATACACTAGTTATACTACGGAAGATGTAGAAAAGTTTAAATCCTTGTCTCACGATATTCGTAACGAAGAGATAGAAGGTCGTACAATTCAAAACTCGGGCTTTTTACCAATGGGGCAAGTTGCATCTTGTTATATATTAGCTAAAAAAGGTGATGATCTATATATCATAGACCAACATGCCGCACATGAGCGTGTGCGTTATGATAAGTTGTGTAAGTCTTCTGAATCGATTCCTATGCAATCTATTTTGGTTCCTCAGTATAGTGAGGCCACAGATGATGAAATGAATTTAGTAGAGGACGAACGAGAAACATTACTCGATCTTGGCTTTGATGTAGAATTGGGTGGTCCTACTAAGATAAAACTTGTGGGAGCCCCTGTAGATTTGGTAGAGTCAAAAGCATTTGAAATTCTCCAATATGTATTTTCATACTTGCATGATCATCAACAGCCTACTAAGGCTCAATTACGACATGAAATGTTAGCCTATGCATCTTGTAGAGGGGCCATCAAGGCAGGTCATAATTTAAATATGTATCAAATGACTACCTTAATTGAGGACTTATTTAGTACCGAAAAACCATATGTATGTCCTCATGGTCGTCCTACGATCATCAAATTTACGCCTGATGAATTAGGTAAATTATTCTTACGGTCTTAATATGAATATATTAACTACAGCTCAAAAATCTAATGAGGCCATTCAAGAGGAAGCCAAAGCGTTGGCTTCCTCTATGCATATGACCTATATAAAAAGAGGAAAATTATCTATACCAGCATTATTTAATGCTTATCCATGTGATTTTATTGCTGTTCTTTCTGGTAATGGCTTAACTATTCATTTTCCTGATAATCAGCAACATAGCTTTCATTTATCCATGGCTCAATTACGTATACTACGTTTGCAACGTGGAGAAGGAGATCATTTAATTAATGCTGTTCAGACAATACTAAGTACTAATGAAATAACTGATAAAGAAGAATTTTCGTTTCTTGATTGTACAATTGGTCTTGGTAGTGACAGTATCGTGGTGAGCTATGCTTTTCCTCAGGCTAAAATAAAAGGCCTAGAAGGTTCTTTACCTATATGGCTTGCCACATCTTATGGTTTAGCTCATTATTTGCATAATGTGAAAAGTGTGACGGACGCATTACGTCGTATTGAGGTAAGTTATGATACCTTTGAAAATTATGTACCTAATCTACCAGATGAAAGTGTAGATATTATTTATTTTGACCCCATGTTTGAGGTCCCTGTAGAGGATAGTCCTCAATTTAAACCACTTCGTGGATATACTGTGGAAAGTCATATTGATGATAAAATTATGGAGGAAGCTATGCGTGTTGCCTCTTATGGTGTTATCATTAAAGAACGACCATTTAGTTCTGTTTTTCAGAAATATCCACCTCATAAATGGGTAGGAGGAAAATATAGCCGCATAGGCTATGGTGTATATATGAAGGAGTTATTGTGAATCCCTTAATTACCATCGTTGGACCTACTGCGGTAGGCAAAACAGATCTTACCTTGGACCTAGCAGAACAGCTGCATGCTGAGGTTATTTCTGGTGATGCTTATCAGGTTTATAAACAACTTAATATTGGTACCGCTAAACCATCGGTGGATGAACTTAATCGGGTGAAACATCATCTCATCGATATACTGGAACCAAATGATTCATATTCGGTATCTATTTTTCAAGATCAAGCTAAAGAAATAATTGCAAGATTAAAAGATAGAAATATTCTTCCTATTCTGTCTGGTGGTACAGGCCTGTATGTCCAATCATTATTGGAGAACTACAACTTTAATGATGTTAAACCTGACGAATATTTGCGAGCAGAACTCGATGAGCTCTATAGTACAAAAGGTATTGAAGGCTTACGAAACTATGCTTTCACATTAGGTAAAGAGCATAATATAGAGATACAATATAGCGATAAACATCGTTTGTATCGAGCTATTGAGATATTGCATCATGGTGATGTAGATTCGTTGCGAAATCAGACAAAAAATGGTGTATCCTATAAAGGACCTGTTATCGGTCTCATAAGAGATCGTGATAAATTATATGAACGTATTAATTTACGCGTTGATATGATGTTTGATGCAGGTTTGATTGAAGAGGTGGAACAACTCATAAAATCTGGAGTGAATCCAGATTGCCAAGCTTTTAAAGGTATTGGCTATAAAGAGGTTGTAGACTATATAAATGGCAATATGACATTAGATGAGTGTCGTGACTTAATTAAGAAGAATACACGTCATTTTGCTAAGCGCCAAATTACATGGTATAAACGTATGCCATATATAGAATGGATACATATTGATAGCAATACATCTAAAGATTTTATATTTAATAAAGCTATGGATTTAATCCGTAGAGAAGGATTAGCATGACATTAGAAGAAATACGCAGTAAAGCCCTAGAAATGGCTGAACCAGAATTTAAGAAATTTGAACCTATTGCATTGGCCAATACAAAAAAAGTATTAGAAGCCTTTAAGGAATGCCAAGTATCTGATTATCATTTCACTGGTACTACTGGTTATGGATATAACGACGTAGGGCGTGAAAAATTAGATGAAGTATTTGCCTATGTATTTAAAGGTGAAAAGGCTATCGTTCGTCCTCATTTTGTTTCTGGTACACATGCGTTAGCTACTACATTAATTTCTTTGATGGGAAATGGCTCTAAAGGGACAGAGTTTATCTATGCCGTAGGGGCTCCTTATGATACAATGCAATCCGTTATCGGTGCCGCTCGTGAAGTACGTGGTTCTTTAGTAGAAAAAGGCTTTACCTATACTGAGGTTCCATTGAAAGATAATACCTATGATGTTGAAGCTATTGCTAACGCTGTTAACGATAATACGCGGGTAGTAGTGATTCAACGGTCTCGAGGCTATAGCACACGTGAACCTTTATCTATTGCAGATGTTAAGGTTATTGTAGATGCTGTAAAAGCTAAAAACTCTAAAACGATTTGTTTCGTAGATAATTGTTACGGTGAATTTACAGAGCTGCAAGAACCATTAGAAGCTGGTGCTGATATTATGGCTGGCTCTCTCATTAAAAATGCAGGTGGCGGTTTAGCACCAACTGGTGGTTATATTGTTGGTAGAGAAAACCTTGTAGAGGATGCAGCATATCAATTGACAGCTCCTGGACTTGGCGATCATATGGGTTCATATGCTCCTGGTTATCGCTTGTTCTTCCAAGGTTTATTTATGGCACCTCACGTAGTATTACAAGCTCTTAAAGGTGCTGTATATACGGCTGCTGTAGGTGAGTTACTAGGCTATGATGTATTCCCTAAGGTAAATGCTGATCGCTATGATTTGATTCAAGCCATTAATCTGAAAAATGGGGAAGAAATGGAGCATTTCTGTGTAGGTATGCAAGCCTATTCTCCTGTAGATGCTCACGTACATCCTATTCCTGGGGATATGCCTGGGTACGAAGATAAAATCATCATGGCTGGTGGTACCTTTGTACAAGGTTCCTCTATTGAACTCAGTGCCGATGGTCCTATACGTCCACCATATACAATTTTCATGCAGGGTGGCCTAGTATTTGAACATTCCATGCTTGGTATTTTAGGAGCTGCTGAAGAACTATTAAAACATAGATAATATTTAGAATCTCTTTCTTTTGTGAAAGGGATTCTTTTTATTTCAAATCTTTTCAATATACCTATTTCTAGGCTATAATATAAGTTGCTATAATTTTATAGCAATACTACTCGGACTTTTACACCGAACTAGTGTTTTACACGTCAGGCTTTCACCCTGATTAGTTTTATGATCAAGAGATCATTAAAAGGAGAAAGTATGGAAAAAGTTATCGCTGTAGCTATGAGTGGCGGCGTAGACAGTTCTTTAACTGCTGCAATGCTATTAAAACAAGGCTATAAAGTATTTGGTATTACCCTATGGTTATGGGTGAGTGGTACGCCCTATGATGAGGTGCCTCTTGCCGTAACTGATGCTAAGAAGATGTGTGATTTTCTTGGTATCGAGCATCATGTTATCGATGCTCGTGATGTATTCTACGAAAACGTAGTAGATTACTTTGTAAAAGAATATGCCTATGGTCGTACGCCAAATCCTTGTGTATTTTGTAACAAGAACATCAAGTTTGACTTGATGCTCAATCGTGCTCTTGAATTAGGTGCCACACATATGGTAACTGGTCATTATGCACAAGTAAATTATAATGAAGAAACAGGTCTATATGAGTTACATAAAGGTGTTGATCCTACAAAAGACCAAAGTTATGTTATGTACAATATGAACCAACGTATTTTGAGTCATCTTATGTTTCCATTAGGTGGTCAATGTAAGACTGAAACACGTAAATTAGCTGCTGAATATGATTTGCCAGTCGCTAAAAAACCAGATAGCGTAGATATTTGTTTCTTGCCTCATGGGAATTATCAAAAGCTAGTGGTAGAAGAAATGAAGGGTAAGCCAGAGTCTGGTAATATCGTTACCGAAGATGGTGAGGTATTAGGTAAGCACAACGGCTTATTTAATTATACGATTGGTCAACGTAAAGGCCTTGGTATTGCTTATAAACACCCTTTATATGTTATTGGATTTAATGGGGATCGTAATGAGGTCATCGTGGGTCCTAATGAACGTCTCTTTACAAATCGTATGATTTGTAAGTTCTATAACTTCTTAGATGATACAATTCATAAGGAATTGAAGGCAGAAGGAAAAATTCGCTATGCAGCTAACCCTTCTCCTTGCACAGCACGTATTTTAGATGACGATACAATGGAGGTTATTTTTGAAGAACCACAACGGGCTATTACCCCAGGTCAGTCTGTAGCCTTTTATAATGGCACTCAATTATTGGGAGGTGCTGTTATCGATCGCGTATGTTAGAAAGGAGAATGCAAGTTCTTTGAACTTGTTTACATAGTATGTCAACGAAAAAGATTCGAAACTTCTGTATTATAGCTCATATCGACCATGGTAAATCAACCATCGCTGATAGATTAATTGAATATACTGGTACATTACAAAAACGTGAAATGGAGGCTCAAGTTTTGGACTCCATGGACCTTGAACGTGAACGCGGCATTACTATTAAAGCGCAATCTGTTCGTATTTTGTATAAAGCGCAAGACGGTGAAGAATATATTTTGAATCTCATCGATACTCCAGGCCACGTCGATTTCAGCTATGAAGTATCTCGTTCTCTTGCAGCCTGTGAAGGGGCATTACTCGTAGTCGATGCTGCACAAGGTGTGGAAGCACAAACGTTGGCAAATGTATATCTCGCTTTAGAACATGATCTTGAAATCATTCCTGTTATTAACAAGATTGATTTGCCGTCAGCAGATCCTGATCGCGTTAAACAAGAAATTGAAGATATTATTGGTTTAGACGCATCTGATGCTGTATTATGCTCTGCCAAATCAGGTATCGGTATTCCTGATATTTTAGAAGCTATTGTAAATAAAGTTCCTGCACCACCAGATAAATCTGATGAGCCAACAAGAGCTTTGATTTTTGATAGCCGTTTTGACGCGTATAAAGGTGCTATTGCTTATGTCCGCGTAAAAGAAGGGTCTATAAAAGCAAAAGATACAATTCGCATGATGCATGATAAAAAGGACTTTGATGTTACAGAACTCGGTATTTTTACTCCCAATCTTGTACCTGTGCAAGAATTACAATGTGGCTCAGTAGGTTGTATTGCAGCTAGCATCAAAAATGTAAAAGATTGCCATGTAGGCGATACTGTAACATTAGCTAATAATCCTGCAACTGAGCCATTGCCTGGTTATCGTAAGGCTGTATCTATGGTGTACTGTGGCCTTTACCCAACAGAGTCTAAAGACTATGAAAACCTTCGAGATGCATTAGAAAAGTTACAGCTTAATGATGCTGCCTTAGAATATGAAGCAGAAACATCATTGGCATTGGGCTTTGGTTTCCGTTGTGGGTTTCTCGGCCTTTTGCATATGGACGTAATTCAAGAACGTTTAGAACGTGAATATAACTTGACGCTTATTACGACGGCTCCATCTGTAAATTACAAAGTGTACAAAACAAATGGGGAAATGCTCGAAGTCGATAATCCTGCTAAATTACCACCTCCAACGGAAATTGACTATATCGAAGAGCCTTATGTAAAGGCTACAACAATTGTACCTAAAGATTTTGTTGGTACTATTATGGAGTTGTCCCAAGATAAACGCGGTGAATATCAATCTATGGAATATTTGGATGAAACACGCGTATCTGTCGTTTATCACTTGCCATTGAGTGAAATCATTTATGATTACTTTGATAAATTAAAATCCGCTACAAAGGGTTATGCATCCCTTGACTACGAATTGATTGGATATAAACAATCTCCAATGGTTAAGATGGATATTCTCTTAAATGGAGATCCTGTGGATGCATTGTCCATTATTGTACACAAAGACCGTGCAGCTACACGTGGTCGTGCATTAGCTGAGAAATTGAAAGAATTGATTCCTCGTCAAATGTTTGAAATTCCTATTCAAGCGGCGGTAGGTACAAAAATTGTGGCTCGTGAAACTGTAAAAGCTTGGCGTAAGGATGTTTTGGCAAAATGTTACGGTGGCGATATCTCTCGTAAGCGTAAATTACTTGAAAAACAAAAAGCCGGTAAGAAACGCATGAAGTCTGTCGGTTCCGTAGAGATTCCACAAGAAGCATTCATGGCGATTCTCAAGGTTGAGGACTAATAAAATGAAAACAGATTCTGATATTCTGAATCTGTCTACACTGAGGGATATGGGGCTATATGTCCATATCCCTTTTTGTAAACAGAAATGTATGTATTGTGATTTTCCTGCTTACCAAAATTTACAAGATTATTACGAAACCTATGTATATGCTTTAGTTCAAGAAATCGATTTATGGGTCTCTGAACATCCAGAGTCTACATCTAAAGCTATTGATACAATTTATTTTGGTGGAGGTACGCCTACAGAATTATCGATTCAACAACTACAGATGATTCTTGATAAAATCAAAAATACTTTTACAATTATTGACGATTGTCATATGACTATTGAATCGAATCCTGGGGAAGTAAATTTACATTATTTAACGAAATTAGTTAAGCTTGGTTTTAATCGTATTAGCTTTGGTGTTCAAACATTTGACGATAAGGCACTTACCATGCTTCATCGCAGTCACAACGGGGAACAGGCAAAACAAGCCGTTTATGGTGCTAAAGAGGCGGGCTTTGCTGATATTAATATTGATTTGATTTATGGATTACCAAGACAATCCTTAGACGATATTAAACGTAATTTAGCAGTCGTAGAAGAGTTGCCTATTAATCATATTTCTACTTATGGATTACAAGTAGAAGTGGGGACCTATTTATATCATTTAGTACAAAAGAACCTTATTTCTATTCCTAGTGAAACCATTGATGAATCCATGTATGACATGATGATGGACGGATTAAAAGATTTAGGCTTTGAACGATATGAGATTTCAAATTTCGCCAAGGCTAATTCCTATAGTCGTCATAATTTAAAATATTGGCACTATATAGATTATTTAGGCTTTGGTGCTGGTGCTCATTCCTTCTATGACGGAGTACGCCGTAGTAATAATCGTAATGTAATGCCCTATATACAATCTGTTGACAGATATATTATGCCTACTATCGATACGGAGACGATTACTTTAGAACGAGCTCAAGAGGATTTTTGTTTTTTAGCTCTTCGCACTAAATGGGGCCTTGATAAGCAAAAATTCGAAGATAAATTTGGCGTATCTATCCATGATTTGTTTGCTACTACTTTAGAGGATTTAGTTAGTAAAGGTCTATTAGAGTATCAAAATGCAAGTTATCATTTAACCGCTGAAGGTGCCAAGCATGGGAACTATGTATTTAGTCAATTTATTCGTGAGTAATTTCTCACAGTTTCTCAAAATCTAATATGTTAGTATAAATAGGATGATGGTGAATAAGCATGCTAGATTTGAGGAGGAGCGATGAAGACATCTGTAATATTACACGGTTTACATAATGAATTTACTTTAGATCAAATGAAAGCATGCATAGAACTTGCTGAAAAATATGGTGGATCCTTCCGTCATGTTGTAACAGGTATACAAATTACAGGTATTGAAAAAGATGATAAGGAACAGTTTATTTCTGAATTGCCTGATGGCGTGACCACTGTTATTCATAGAGGTGTTAATTCCTTAATTGCTTGTGTAGGTAAAGGCCATTGTAAAAATGGACAAATGGAAACTAAAGAATTGGCTGATTATGTAGAGAGAAAACATTACGGCCGAAAAACCTCTCACAAGTGCAAAATCGGCATCAGTGGATGTGGACGTAACTGCCCAGATGCAATGGTAAAAGATATTGCCTTTATCGGTACATCTCAAGGTTTTATGTTGGCTGTTGGTGGTAATACAGGCATGAGACCTGAAGCAGGAAAAATTTTAGCAAGAAAACTAACTATTGAGCAATCTAAAAAAGCTGTAGATATTTTGATTGATTGGTATGCTAAATATGGTGAACCTCGTGAACGTATGGGGAAACTGTTAGAGCGTCTCGGCAATCCATTAGAAGGGGTAGAACTATAAATCAATTAGTACATTTTAGTTCTAATTGATTTATAGTTTATAGTCCGTAAATTCTTGGGCCAAAAAAGTATTTTAACTAAGAGTTTATTGACAACTAAATTATTATATATAAACACTTATACTATTTTAGGTTTTAATAATATAAATTTTATTAGACCAATATATTCTAATATTGAAATTTTAGGATATGACATAAACGTAGATAGTATAAGTGTTTTCTTATTGTTGCACTTTGATTTTTTGACCAATTAATTAAAAATATTGAATTGTCTTTTTGACTAAATAGATATTATTTGACTTTTCAAGGATTTTTCTGCTTGACATTTTTTTTGAATATGATAATATTATACATGCGATTAGCACTCAAAGTTCATGAGTGCTAACAAGAGGTGTCATTATGGATGAAAGAAAACAGCGCATCTTGCGAGTCATAATTGAAGACTATGTTAAGTCCGCAGAACCTGTAGGATCTCGAACGATTGCTAAAAATTATGATCTTGGCATCAGTCCTGCTACGGTGCGGAACGAAATGTCCGATTTAGAGGAATTAGGCTATTTAGAGCAACCTCATACATCGGCTGGACGTATTCCTTCAGCTAAGGGCTATCGCTTATATGTTGATTCTATGCTGAGTCGACAACCTGTTCCATTACAGGATGCTGAAAAAATTGAAATGTTATGGAAACGTTCCAATGGATCAACGAGTGAACTCTTTCTAAATATGGCTAAACTACTTTCACAGGTAAGTCATAGCATGAGTTTATTCTTGGCACCAGCCCATGATAGAGCATTAATCAAATACATTCATGTATTACCGCTAGATAGTCATCAAGCCATTATGGTAGTTATTACTGAAACAGGAGCACTCGATAATGAGTTGATGTACTTTGGTGAAAGTGTTTCACCAGAGCTTTTACAAAGTCTAGCCATACAATTTAGCAATGCACTACAGAATGTAAGTATTGGTCATGTAACGGCTGAGGCTTTAGGATCTATATTGGTCCATATGGAAGGACCGCAGGGAATTTTATTAATCCTTTCGGAGACATTATTACGAGCTATTAATAAACGTAAGTTGTTCTATTCGGTAGGTACCACAGAGTTGTTAAATCAACCAGAGTTTAAGTCTGTTGAGAAGGTACAACCCTTGCTTTCCTTAGTGGAAGAACAAAATCAATTAGGACAGTTATTAAAAGATGATTCTCCAACACCTGTTAAGGTCAAGATTGGTATTGAGAATGAAACTGAAGCGCTACATTCAATGAGTGTGGTACAAGCTGATTTTACGAATCAAGATCAGCCTATCGGAACTCTTGCTATTCTTGGTCCAACGCGGATGGAATACGGACGTATCATCGGCATGTTGTCCCATATGAAACATATAATGGAAACTATGGTAAAAGAACAAAACAGAAAGGGCAAATAATGGCTGAAGAACAAGACATTAAACAAGAAACAGTGGAGGAAACAGAGGATACTACGAATGTAGAGGAACCAACTGTTGAAAAAACTGAAGAAGCTGTGGCTGATGCTGCTCAAGTGTTAGAAGAACTTAAAGCCGACTTTGATAATCGCTATAAACGGTTACAAGCGGACTTTGAAAATTTCAAACGTCGTACTAACCAGGAAAAAGAGCAACTTGCTGGATATGTAAAAGGGGATGTATTAACGGACCTTCTTCCTGTATTGGATAACTTTGAACGGGCCGTTCAAAGTCCTGCAGAAGGGGAAGCAAAAGTATTCCTCGATGGATTCATTATGATTCATCAAAATTTGATGGCTATGTTATCTAAACATGGTTTAGCTGTTATTGAAGCTATGGGTCAACCATTTGATCCAAATTTCCATCAAGCGATTATGCGTGTACCGTCAGATGAATATGAATCCGATACGGTGTGTGAAGTTTTGCAAACTGGCTATACTGTTGATGGTCGTTGTATACGTCCAGCAATGGTAAAAGTTGTTGAATAGATTATAAAGTTTTAGGAGGTATATATTATGGCAAAGGTAATTGGTATTGATTTAGGGACAACAAACTCTTGTGTTGCTGTTATGGAAGGCGGCGAACCTACGGTTATTACAAATCAAGAAGGTGCACGTACAACTCCTTCCGTTGTTGGGTTTGCAAAAAATGGAGAACGTTTAGTTGGTCAATTGGCTAAACGTCAAGCTGTATCTAACCCAAAAAATACAATCATTTCTATTAAACGTCACATGGGTACAGACTACAAAGTAACTGTAGAAGGTAAATCTTATACTCCTCAAGAAATTTCTGCAATGATTCTTCAAAAAATCAAAGCTGATGCAGAAGCTTACTTGGGCGAACCTGTAAAACAAGCTGTTATTACAGTTCCTGCATACTTTACAGATGCTCAACGTCAAGCTACAAAAGACGCAGGTGCCATTGCAGGTCTTGAAGTACTTCGTATCATCAACGAACCTACAGCAGCTGCTCTTGCATATGGTGTAGATAAAGATGAAGATGGTAAAGTTCTTGTATTTGACCTTGGTGGTGGTACATTCGACGTATCTATCCTTGAACTTGGTGACGGTGTATTTGAAGTATTAGCAACATCTGGTAATAACCACCTTGGTGGGGATGACTTCGACCAACGCATTATGAACTACCTTATTGAAGAGTTCAAAAAAGAAACTGGTATCGATTTATCCAATGATAAATTAGCTGATCAACGTTTAAAAGAAGCTGCTGAAAAAGCAAAAATTGAATTGTCTGGCGTAGCTAGCACAAATATCAACTTGCCATTTATCACAGCTGATGCTACTGGTCCTAAACATTTGGATGTAACATTGACTCGTGCTAAATTTGAAGAATTAACTGCTGATTTGGTACAAGCTACTATAGAACCTACTCGTAAAGCTATGAGTGATGCTGGTTTATCTGCATCCGATATCGATAAAGTATTGTTAGTTGGTGGTTCTAGTCGTATCCCAGCTGTACAAGAAGCTATTAAAAAAGTATTGGGTAAGGAACCAACAAAAAACGTTAACCCTGATGAATGTGTAGCTATCGGTGCTGCTATTCAAGGTGGCGTATTAGTAGGTGAAGTAAAAGACGTATTGTTACTTGACGTAACTCCATTGTCTCTTGGTATCGAAACAATGGGCGGTGTATTCACACGTATTATTGATCGTAATACTACAATTCCTACATCTAAATCTCAAGTATTCTCCACTGCAGCAGATAATCAACCATCTGTAGATATTCATGTATTGCAAGGTGAACGTGAGTTCGCAGCAGATAATAAAACATTGGGTCGTTTCAACTTGGATGGTATCCCAGCTGCTCCTCGTGGGGTTCCTCAAATCGAAGTAACATTTGACATCGATGCTAATGGTATCGTACATGTAAAAGCTAAAGATTTAGGTACTCAAAAGGAACAAAAGATTACTATTACTTCTTCTAGCGGCTTGAAAGAAGAAGAAATTGATCGCATGGTTAAAGAAGCTGAAGCTCATGCAGCGGAAGATAAAGCTAGAAAAGAAGAATTAGATATTAAAAATAATGCGGACTCCCTAGTATATCAAGCTGAGAAAGCATTGAAAGACCTTGAAGGTAAAGGCGACGCTTCTTTGATGAAAGAAGTAGAAGAAGCGAAAGATAAATTGAAAAAATCTATCGAAGCTGGCAATATCGAAGATATCAAAAAAGATAGTGAAGCTTTGGAACAACCATTACATAAATTAGCAGAACAAATGTATGCAGCAGCTCAACAAGCTCAACAAGCAGCTGGCGGTGCTGAACAAGGTCAACAACAAACAAAAGCTGATGACAATGTTGTTGATGCTGATTACACAGTAGTGGATGATGACAAGAAATAAGAAGGGTTGGTAACGAATGGCACGAGATTATTATGACATCCTAGGGGTTAGTAAAAATGCCTCTCAAGATGAAATCAAAAAAGCCTTCCGTAAAAAGGCACGCCAATACCACCCAGATGTAAATAAAGATAATCCAAAGGAAGCGGAAGCAAAGTTTAAAGAAGCTAACGAAGCTTATGAAGTCTTGTCTGATGAAACTAAAAAAGCTCAATATGACCAATTCGGCCACGACGCCTTCAAACAAGGAGGCGGCGCTGGTGCCGGTGGTTTCCAAGGCGGCTTTGGCGGTTTCGGTGGTCAAGCTGGAGGCTTTGGTGATATCTTTGGCGACATTTTTGGTGGCATGTTTGGTGGTGGACGCCAACAACAAGGCCCTCAAAAAGGTAATGACTTGCGTGAAGATATCGATATTTCCTTTGAAGATGCAGCCTTTGGTAAATCTATGGAAATTGAAGTGCATCGTCATGAAGAATGTGATCACTGTCATGGTACTGGTGGTGAACCAGGCTCTCGTGTCGATACTTGTCCAAACTGTCATGGTTCTGGTCAAGAAGCGGTTATTCAAAATACTCCATTTGGACGTATGCAGTCCGTTCGCACTTGTTCCCGCTGTCATGGTACGGGTAAAAGCATTGAAAAACCTTGCTCTAAATGCCGTGGTACTGGCGAAATGTTGGCTAAACGGAAGATTTCCATTAAAATTCCAGCTGGTGTAGATAGCGGATCTCGTTTACGTGTAGCCAATGAAGGGGAACCTGGTATTTTAGGCGGTCCTAAAGGGGATCTCTATGTATATATCTTTGTTCGTCCTCACAAGGAATTTGAACGAAATGGTAATGACGTTATTAGCCGTGTAAATATTAGCTTTGCTCAAGCTGCTCTTGGTGCGACTATACAAGTTAACACTTTAGATGGTAAAGTAGAGTTAAAGATTCCGGAAGGTACTCAAACGGGAACGGCATTCCGCGTAAAGGGCAAAGGTATACCATATTTGCGTAACCCTAACCAAAGGGGTGACCAACACATTGTGGTAACCGTCCAAACGCCTAAGAAGTTGACAGACACTCAACGTGAGCTATTGTTACGCTTTGCAAATGAAAGTAATGAAGATGTAAATAACTTACAAGTGAGCAAAAGTCTCTTTGAAAAAATCAAGGACTGTTTGACTAAATGAACAGCTCATGTGAAGGAATGGTTTGTTCCATCACATTCCCTATAAAGGAGCATATATGCAATGGATAGAAGTATCCATTGTCTGTGAAAGAGTAGCCACCGATGAGGTGACTACTCTTTTTGACGATTATGCAGACAATGGAATTATAGAAGAAGATGTTGAAAATCAGCCTAATTTAATAAAATTAACTATGTATGCTGATATATCACTCGATATGAATATGATTAAGGCGGATTTAGTAAAACGGCTTACTGAGGCCAATATCAAGGTTATATCAATAGATACAGATATTCTTGATGAGTCAACTTGGTTAAACTCTTGGCAACAGTATATTGAACCTACAGAAATTTTACCTAACTTAATCATTAAACCAGCATGGCAGGAATACAATAATGTAGATAATAAAATTATTATTGAAATTGATTCAGATATTTCCTTTGGTACCGGGTCTCATGAGACGACACGGACTTGTGCAGAGCTATTAAAATCCTATAGTAAATCTATGGATCTTGATACAGTTACTTGTTTGGATATTGGTACTGGCACAGGTATTCTTTTATTAGTAGCAGCCCATTTAGGTATTAAAAATTTAGTTGGTATAGATATAGAAGAGTATGCTGCAAATCAAGCTAGAATTAACTGTGAGAATAATCATGTATCTGCTGAAATCATTTGTGGTAATTTGGATAGTGATTTCAATGGTACTGCCCAATTAATTTTAGCTAATCTAACAGTGGATCCCCTTAAAATACTATTACCTCAAATTGGTAAGAAACTGGATGATAGGGGCATTTTGATTATTAGTGGCATTATTGATGATCGTTATGATGAAATCATGCCATATATTGAGGCTCATTGGCATATTATTGAGGAGCGCGTTGAAGGGCCTTGGCATACGTTTGCGCTAGAAAAACGATGAAAAAAATATTTATTCCTACACCATTAGATGAAATAATAGAATTACCAAAAGATGTGACCCATCATGTACTACATGTATTTCGCCATAATATGGAGAAGCCTATAACTGTAACCGGCAGCGATAACCGTTGTGGTATATATCAAATTACAGCAGAAGTAGATGGTAAAGCGCAAGCAAAACTGATTGAATATGTAGATGCAAATCTAGCATCGTATCGTACTATTCTTGTTCAATCATTATTAAAAGGTGAAAAGCTAGAATGGGTGTTACAAAAGGCGACGGAGTTAAATGTGGATACAATTTATCTTGTGCCCACAGTTAACTGCGTAGCTAAATATGATGAAAAAAAGCTTCAATCAAAAGTAAATCGTTGGGAAAAAATAATGCTAGAAGCAGCTCAACAATGTGGACGAAATCACTTGCCTACACTCGTAGTAGGAGAGACGCTTTTACAAGCATTAGACATTGAATCTGATGCGTTGAAATTGGTAGCCTATGAAAATGAAGCAGGGCAGACTATCAAAGATGTACTTAAAACTTTACATTCCGATAAGTCTGTAACTGATGTTTTAATTTGTATAGGTCCTGAAGGGGGCTATCAAGAGAAGGAAATCAATGCTATTATAAAATATGGTGGAAAATCAGTATCGCTGGGAAATACAATTTTACGGGCTGAAACTGCTGCTATTGGATCGTTAGCGATGATTCAATATGAATTAGAATTATAAATAAAATACGAATAGAGAGGTGTAATGAAAACCGTTGCTTTTACAACCTTAGGGTGTCGCGTAAACCAATATGATACAGAGGCCATGAAAGGTTTATTTTTACAAAATAATTACGAAGCGGTAGACTTCGATGAAAAAGCTGATATATATGTAATTAATACCTGTTCTGTAACGAATATGGGGGAAAAGAAATCCCGTCAATTAATCCGCAAGGCGAAACGTCAAAATGAAGATGCCTATGTTATTGTAACTGGTTGTTATGCTCAGCTTGATCCAGATGCGATTGCCGCTATAGATGGTGTTAATCTCGTTATTGGTACCAATAATCGTTCTAAAATTGTTGAATTAGTAGAGCAATTAGAATCTACAGAACGACAAATTAATGCTGTTCGGGATATCATGAAGGAATCTAACTTCGAGGAAATGCCGTTATATGGTAATGAATCTGACAAAGCTCGTGCGTTCATGAAAATTCAAGAAGGTTGTAATAACTATTGCGCCTTTTGTATCATTCCTTATACTCGAGGAAAGTTAAAATCTCGTAAAGTTGATGATATTGTACAAGAGGCAAAACGTTTAGTAGATCATGGATTCCATGAAATCGTATTAACTGGTATACATTTGGGTAATTACGGTGTCGAATTACCAGGTCGTCCAACATTAGCTGATGTGGTAAAAGCTTTATTAGAGATTCCTAATTTATACCGCATTCGTTTCGGATCCATTGAATCCGTAGAGGTTTCTGATGAGTTAGTAGAATTAATGGCTACGAATAAACGTGTTTGTCCACATTTACATTTACCGTTACAAGCAGGTTCTGACCATGTATTAAAGTTGATGAAACGCCATTATACATTACAAGAATATAAAGATTTAATTACAAGTTTACGTTCTCGTATTAAAGATTTATCAATTACAACTGATATTATTGCTGGTTTCCCTCAAGAAACTGATGAAGACTTCGAAGAAACATTGAATACAGTACGTGAAATTGGATTTTCGCACATTCATGCTTTCCCATACTCCATTCGTGAGGGTACACCTGCAGCCACCATGGCGGATCAAGTACCAGAAGCTGTTAAGAAAACTCGTGTAGCACTTTTAAATGGTCTTAGCCAATCTGGTTATGAACGATACGCAAAATCACGCATTGGTAAGCATGGTGAGATTCTCATCGAAAAGGAAGAGAATGGATACTACATGGGCTTAACAAATGAATATATAAATGGTAAAGTTAAGTCAGATGGGACACGTAAAATTGGTGATCTCGTTGGTGGAACTGTTGTAGGTTTAGAAGATAATTATTTAATTATTGAGTAAGGAGTTAGATTATGAGTGACTGCATTTTTTGCAAAATTATCAATGGTGAAATTCCGTCTAAAAAAGTGTTAGAAAATGATAAATTCTATGCTTTTCATGATATTCAACCTGTAAAAAAAGTTCATGTATTAATCGTACCTAAAAATCACGTGTCTAATATTGCACATCTTAATGAAAAGAATGCAGATTATGTTGAAGGGTTACTGCCATTTGTTCGTGATGTAGCAAAAGAGCTTGGTATCTCTAAAGATGGTTATCGCTTGATCTTTAATACTGGCGGAAAAGCCGGTCAAACTGTATTCCATATGCATGCACACCTTTTAGGTGGAGAAGAAATGGGCTGGCCAGAAGCCTAATTTTGAGTATTATGTATTCTTTTTATAATACTCATTAAAAAACCTATAAAATATACTTGAAAATATTGACAACATCTATACCTATACATATAATATTATATGTGCGTATGTAAATTATCAGCACTTCCCGAGATTATTTTTGGAGGGAGGGATATAGATGTCTGAAATCAAAGTCGGTAAAAACGAAACGCTTGAAAGTGCTCTTCGTCGATTTAAACGCTCCTGCCAAAAAGCGGGTGTTTTGTCTGAAGTAAGAAAACGCGAACACTATGAAAAACCAAGCGTAAAAAGAAAGAAAAAATCTGAAGCAGCAAGAAAACGCAAATTCAGAGCATAAGATGATTACCCTAATTCTGCCTTTTCATGGCTTTATGAAATCCAGAATTAGGGTTTCTTTATTATATACATAAGGAGGAAATATGAGTTTAAAAGATCAATTAAAGGAAGATATGAAAGCAGCTATGAAAGCTCGTGAAGAAGGTAAAACAGCGTTATCTGTAATTCGTATGGTCAATAGTGCCATAAAAAATACAGAAATCAATGACAAAATTGAGTTAGATGATGCTGGCATTCTTGGCATTTTAGCTAAGGAAATGAAAACTCGTCAAGATTCCTTAACAGAATTTGAAAAAGCAGGCCGTGAGGACTTAATTAGTCATGTAAAAGAAGAAATGGCTGTATTACAAAAATATTTACCAGAGCAATTGAAAGAAGATGAAATTCGTATAATTGTACAAGAAGCCATTGCTGCATGTGGTGATAACGTAAATATGGGTAATGTTATGAAACATGTAATGCCAAAAACAAAAGGGCGTGCAGATGGTAAGATTGTTAATAACATTGTTAAAGAATTACTTGGATAATATAAATAGATATCAACGACTATTTTATATATACTAATTGATTTATAGTTTATAGTAATAGGTGTGTTAGATGTAACTTTAAGAGCATAATGAAATTCTATAGAAAGTTATTGACATATATTTTCAACATATGATAATATGAACTCAATAAAATAATTGGTCAACGAAGACTCCACTTTAGATATATAGATTTATATATTTATTTGTTGGAGTCTTTTTCTTTTAGGAGGAACAAATATGTCGACAACTAACGAATTATTATATTACATTCCGGCGGGTCAATATGGGAAAGAAGGCGTTCTTGCATTATTAGAACAACATCCTGAAATCAAGTTCGTATCTCTTGTAGGTATTGACTTAGCAGGTAATGATACTGATGAAAAGATTCCTATGTCAGCATTCTTCGATGACTACGAATCTTTCTTTGAAGGTCGTGCTGTTCAAACAGATGGTTCCTCTGTAGTACTTACAAATATTGCTACATTAAATAATGCTCGTGTAGATATGTGGGGCGATCCAAGTGTAAACTGGTTTGTTGATTACAACTACGAAAATATTGATCCTGTTACAGGATTACCAACTGGTACACTTCGTATTCCTGCATTCTTGATGCATAACTATCGCTATGTAGATTCTCGTTCTATTTTAAAACGCAGCTGCGACTATGTACGTGCTGAATTATTGGCTTTGATTAAAGAACATGGTTTACCTGGTATGCCGCATGTGAAAGCTGATGAAGTTGTAGATATCATTTTCACATCTGCAACAGAACTAGAATTCTGGGTAAAAACTCCATCTAGAACAGTTACCAAAAAAGAATTATCCGTATCCCAAAAATTACAAGAACAATACTGGCAACGTACTCATGGTACAGTTCGCACTGCATTAGAACAAGCTGTTGAACGTCTTGATAGATATGGTATGGTTGCTGAAATGGGTC
Source organism: Veillonella parvula (assembly GCF_032472435.1). Lineage (GTDB taxonomy): Bacteria > Bacillota > Negativicutes > Veillonellales > Veillonellaceae > Veillonella > Veillonella parvula_N. The sequence goes on along the minus strand of NZ_JAWEGM010000001.1, from coordinate 455,411 downwards.
ATAAAGAAGTAGGTGGCGTTAAAGCTAAACTTGATGAAGATGGTCATGAAGCAGTTGTATTAGAACAATTAGAAATCGACTGGAAATTCTCAAATAATCCATTACAAACAGCAGATAATGAATTACAAGCTCGTATCATTGTTCGTGAAGTATTCCGTGAAAATGGTCTTGATGTAACATTTAATGCAAAACCAATAATTGGTGTAGCTGGTTCTGGTGAACATACTCATTTTGGTGTTATGGCTAAATTAAAATCTGGTAAAGTTGTTAACTTATTTAGCCCAGAAGATATGCGTAAAGAATCTGCTAGCTCTTTAGGCATTGGTGCAATTATGGGACTTTTAAAACACTATGAAGCCATTAATCCATTCATCAGCTCTACAACAGATTCTTTAAACCGTTTAAAACCTGGGTTTGAAGCGCCAGTATGTATTGTTACATCTTTAGGTACTGATCCATCTGAACCTAGCCGTAACCGTACAATCCTTTGCGGTTTAATTCGAGATATCGATAATCCTATGGCGACACGTTATGAATTGCGTTCTCCAAATCCTTACACTAATACATATACTGCTTTAGCATTGATCTTTATCTCTGCATTTGATGGTATGAAATATGCCATTACATCTGGTAAAACACAAGCTCAATTGGAAGCAGAGCTTTCCAAAGAAGTAGGTGAAACATCTGATTATCTTGCTACAAATCGTGCATACCGTACTGAAAAAGATGTGTTTGATGATTTCACACAAGAAGAACGTAATCAAATGTTTGGTGTTGCTCCAGCTACTGTATGGGAAAACATAAAGGGTTACCAAAATAATCCTGAATTAGTAGAAACATTGGCTCAAGGCAATGCATTTGCTAAAGATTTAATGGACTCTTTTATTGCCTCCATTCTTAAACGTTGGAAACTAGTATTGGCTAATCGCTTAATTCCAAATAATTTGGATACAGTTCGTAGCATGGTTGCAATTCATACTGATAGCCGAAATAGTGTGGATGATAAACGCTTTGCAGAAGTTAATGACTTACGTTTCTACCTTGCGAAAGATAGTGATGATCGTAAATCCTTATTCACTCGTTTAATTGATGCACTTAATGATGGTGAATATGATTTAGCATCCCAATTACAAATCGAAATGAATGATAAAATGGAAGAATTAGAAGCTAAATACGCTAACTACGCTAAAAATATCTTCTAAGATGCTAGTTGATAGTGTTAAAACGTAAAAGTTTTAAAATAAAAGAGACTCTACTAATATGTAGAGTCTCTTTTATGCTATTAGGATTTGTTATTAAGAAATTTTTCTACTAGTACTAGGCAACAAACTAGAACTAAAATGGAAATAGACCATAATAACATATTTAAAGCTGATTCATGATCGATAATTAGTAAACGAACAATGGCGGTAATACCAATATATAAGAAGAAATCGAGAGGAAAATGGAAATTATTCTTAAAGTACTTAATTATGAGTGCAATAAATTCAAAGTAAAGAAAGAAGGTAATTATCTCTTCAATCAATAAAGAATAAGTACTATAGCCTTGAATATTGGCCCATGCAATAAAACCAAAATTTACTAGACTATTGATTAAAGCAATGCATAAACCAATGCCAACACCAATAAGTGCAATATTTTTAATGGTTAATATAAGCTGAGAAATACGAATCCACATACATACTCCAATTAAAATAATAAATTACTATAGGACATATAAAAAGACCGTACACCGTACGGTCTTTTTACCTTTATATTAAGCTATTAGCAAAAATCTTAAGATTAGATATCAGCTTTAATAGCTTCTAATGCAGCATCGAAGTTAACTGCTTGAGTTACTTCAGGTACATATTCAACATAAGTTACTTTGTTATCTTTGTTGATTACTACAACGCCACGAGTTAAAAGACGAAGCTCTTCAATCAAGAAACCATAGTTTTCACCGAAGGAAGCATCTTTGTGGTCAGACAAAGTAACAACTTTATCTACGCCTGCAGCACCACACCAACGTTTTTGAGCGAATGGTAAGTCCATAGAAATTGTCAATACGACTACATCTTCGGAAAGTGCTGTTGCATCTTGGTTGAACCAACGAGTTTGAGCATCACAAACACCTGTATCAAGGGAAGGAACAACGGAGATAACTTTTACTTTACCTTCGAAGTCTTTTAAAGTTTTAGCTTGCAAGTCATTGCTCAATACAGTGAAGTCTGGAGCTTGTTGACCTACTTTAATTTCTGGGCCAACTAATGTGATAGGGCCACCTGCAAATGTTACTACGCCAGTACGTTTTTCCATGTTGTATTCCTCCTAAGAGTTTTAATTCTAATTATGTAAAATATAATTTCTTTATATGCATAGTATAACATTTACATTGCCATAAGTAAACTAAAAAATTCGATATAGTATTAATTAAAAAGATGTTTACGATTGATTACTGTAAAAATTTAAAGAGGCCATTTAACTAATATTAATATTGATGAAATAGAACTGCTACTGTAATACTGTAATAAAATATTTAATCTAACTGTTATACGTATAGGTGTATTAATGTATCATAAAAAATGTGTATACTATAAAGAGAAAAGTTAACGTAATAAAATTTGTTGATTTAGCTTTTACAGTATTGATTTAAATTCATTTACAATATAATGATACTAGTAATTATATAGGCAATGATTTTGATTAGACTTAATAGGATATGTTAGAGAGGACCTATGAAACCAATAGATTTATTTATGCAGTTTTTCCGGCGTGAAGGCTGGATCTATGCCATTGGCTTAACTATGTTGATGGCAATTGACGTTTCTTTTTTATTTGTTCCTCAATTTATTGGTAATGCTATAGATACATTGAGCAATAATAAGGAAGGGTTAGTCACTTATATTTTTTATTTCATTTTATTATTTATTATTATCACTATTTTAAAAGTTATCTCACGCAGAACCCTATTAGGCTCTATTCGTCGCATGGAGTATCTTTTTCGTGAGATTTTGTGTAGTAAAGCATTACAAGTAAAAACAACGTACTATGAGGCTAATGGACCTGGTAAGGTTATGGCGCTCATGACTAACGATGTAACATCGCTACGTGTTGCCCTTGGTCTAGGTGTAATGATTATAGTGGATATTATTTTCTATTCCATTGTGGGCTCCATAATTTTAATTCAAAAGATTAATACTGTATTAGCTTTTAAAATTATGACACCTGTATTCTTAATTATTGTGGCTATATTTGTACTAGGCAGAAAGCTACGTATTAAACAACGTAGTGCACAAGCTACTTATAGCGATTTAACAGAGTTTGGACAAGAGTTATTTCAAGGGATGGATGTTATTCGCGCTTTTAATCGTGAAAGCATTATCTCTAATTCTTTTGAAAAAATAAATAAACTTAATTATAAGAAGAATATGGATGTTGCACTACTAGATGCAATATTAACACCGTTGACAAGAATTGCACCCTTTATTTGTATCAGTATTAGTATTTTTATTTGTGGACATTTAGCTGTAGAAGGCAAAATGACTATAGGCGAATTTGTTACTATTAATTCATTCATAATGTTAATTGTGGGACCTTTAATAGGCTTTGGTGGCCTTATTTCTATTGTACAAAAAGGTCTTGCTTCTTTAGATCGTATTATGGATTTTTTACATTTGCCTACAGAAACAATAGATGATACAGATGAAGTATTGCCGCTTGAGGATATTCATATTCGATACTTAGATTTTACTTATGAAAACTCTAAAGGGCATGCATTATCTCAGTTGACAACGACAATACCAAAAGGTTCTTTTATCGGTTTAGTTGGTAAACCCGGTTCTGGCAAAAGTACATTGTTTAAATTGCTTATCGGATTACAAGAGTGTCCGGAAAAATCTATTTATTTTGGCAGTCAAGATTTAGCTACTGTTTCTTTATCAAAGCTTAGAAACTCAATTGCTTATGTGCCGACACAATCTTACCTATTAAGTACGACCATTGCTGATAATATTAAATTTGGTAAAGCTTTATCCATGCATGAAACTGTAGAGGTGGCAGCACAAAAGGCAGATTTATATAGAGATTTAGGCGATTTGTTAAACGATGATTTACATGAGCTTGCTGAAGAAGGTCATGATTTATCAGGTGGACAGAAGCAGCGAATCAATATGGCTCGCGGCTTTTATAAAAATGCGCCATATGTATTACTAGATGATTGTTTTTCCGCTTTAGATGCAGTAACAGTTACAACCATATTAAATTCATTACATAATGTAAAAGATCAGACGATTCTATGTATTTCACAACGATTAGAGGTTGTAGAGAAAGCAGATAAAATACTAGTATTTGATGAGGGGCGTATCGTAGAAGAAGGTACTCATGAGGAATTATTAGCTAACAATGGTTTATACCGTACCTTATATGAAGCGCAGAATGGAGGGGGCCATCATGAAGAAGCGTGATCTAAGAAATGACTGGGCTCTATTCTCCTATATAACTGGCTACATTAAGCCTTATTTAGGTATTCTATTTTTAGCAACGGTTGCGCTCGCAGGAAATTTAGTACTATTACTTTTACGCCCATATTTAACTAAGCAAGTTATCGATCTTGGATTTGCCACTAATGATATCGCTGTTATTGAATACTATGCTTTAATGTATGGCTTTACTATCATTGGTAGTGTATTATTTATCTTTGTAGAGAATTACTTTTTAAAAAGTTTTGGTCAAAAAATTATCTATAATATTCGTAGTATTATATTCCAAAAGATTCTTAATAAACCACATGATGAGTTCTATAAGTTGCCAATTGGGAATTGGGTAACTCGCATTACTAATGATGTAGAGTCATTACGTACATTATATACAGATGTAATTCTGAATTTGGCAAGTAGCGGTTTAATGATTATTGGTATATTAGGATTTATGTATGCCATTAATGTACCTTTAGCAATAATCATGACAATTTTACTACCTATAATGGGTGGAATTATTTGGGTGTTTCAAAAGTTTTCTCGCAAAGCATTCCGTCAGGTAAGACGTTCTGTAGCTGCTTCTAATGCAAGCATCAAGGAACTGTTAAATTATATTGTAATCGTAAAATCCTATGGTGGCGAAAGAGCAATTGAGGAACGTTATAATACTGTTAATAAAGGTTTCTTAGAAGCAGGTCTTTTTGAGGTTACCACATTTTCTATTTTTAGACCGCTCGTAGATGGTCTATTCTTTGTTGCGTTAATTGTTATTTTTACAACTACGAATTTAATAGACTCCGTAGCTGATGCTGGTACAGTATTTGCCTTTATACAATATATGGACCGATTCTTCCAACCATTAAAGGAAATTGCAGATAAATATAACTCTCTACAAAGCGCATTAGCTGGTGCTGAAAGATTAGTTCCCTTATTAGAGGAAGAAGAGCGTCAGATGGCTAATGAAGTTCCTGATGAATTTAAATATATAGAGACCATTGAATTCGAGCATGTATGGTTTTCCTATGAAAATAACGACGTTTATGCGCTAGAGGACTTTACATTCACTATTAAAGCTGGAGAATTCATAGGTATTGTAGGGCCTTCTGGTAGTGGTAAATCAACACTTTTATCATTGTTGATGGGAATCTATAAACCAACAAGAGGGGCTATCTATATTAACGGTATAAATATTGCCCAATATGATAGTTCTGTACTTCGTCATTTAATGGGATATGTTTTTCAGCAAGCTTATCTATTTAAGGGTTCCATTAGAGATAATTTAACACTTTTTGATACATCAATTTCTAATGAGGATATGGTCAATGCAGCAAAACAAGTTAACTTGCATTCTATGATTGAACACCTTCCGGAAGGGTATGACACACCGGTTGGTTATTTAGGCTCCTTATTATCTGATGGGCAAAAGCAATTATTGGCTTTTGGCCGTACCTTGATTAAAAAAACACCTATTCTATTGTTAGATGAAGCAACGGCTAACATTGATAGTCATACGGAGAAGCAAATTCAAGCAAGTATTGAAAATATTCGAGGTAGTAAAACAATCGTAAGTATTGCTCATCGCCTTTCAACAGTTAAAGATGCCAATAAAATAGTGTATATGGAATATGGTAAAATAATAGAAATAGGATCTTTTGATGAACTTATCAACTTAAAAGGGGCCTTTTATAATCTCTGGAATAATCAACACAGTGGGAGTTAGTATGGAATATATCCAATCTAAAGATAATAAGACCATTAAGCGAATTATCTCTTTAGGGCAGCGTAAAAATCGCCAAAAATATGGAGAGTACATTGTTGAAGGTATTCGATCTATTCGAGATATTGCAGCTATGGGGGCAGTAAAAACAATTGTTATACGTGAATCTAAAGCGCAAGATAAACATGTATTAGATTTATTAGACTTAGATACTGTTCAATTTGTACCTAAATTTATTGCACAAGATCCAATATTTGATAAGGTGGATAATACCGTAAATGGACAAGGTGTAGTTGCTATTGTATCAAAACCAAAATACGATATGGAAAGCATTCACATTGATGATGGTTTATATATTACATTAGATGGAGTTCAAGATCCTGGCAATCTAGGTACCATAATTCGTACAGCAGTTGCAGCAGGTGTAAAAGGTATATTTTTGATGAAAGGAACTGTGGATCCTTTTAATGACAAGACAGTGCGCAGTACTATGAGCGCCTTACATAAAATACCTTTATATGAGGATATTACCTTATCTCTGTTACATGATATGGTAACTGAGTCTAATATGACTACCTATGTAACTGCTTTAGAACATTCCAATCCTTATCATACTGTACGTTATGCTAAGCGAACTATGCTAGTATTAGGAAACGAAGGGAATGGCGTAACACCAGAGGTTATGAATCTATGTACAAATCGTATTATGATTCCTATGTATGGTGATATGGAATCCTTAAATGTAAGCGTAGCTGCTGCATTATGTATGTATAAAGTACAAGAACAATTGATGCCTTAGTATATATGATAAAAATTTATGACCTTATAAAAAGTCCTCTACTAGTATACAAGTAGAGGGCTTTTGTATTGATTTTTTAGTTGTGTATTTGGTACAATAACATATATCCTTTGTGGGAGAACAAAGTTCTCCCTTTTTTTCATGAAAAGGAAGATAACTATGTCCAAATTAATTGTAAATGCAGACGATTTTGGCCTTCATAGTGCAGTTAATGCTGGTATTATTGATGGTCATCGTAGGGGTATTATTACCAGTACCTCTTTAATGGCAGGAGGAGAAGCTTTTACAGAAGCCGTAAGTATGGCAAAACAGAACCCTAAGTTGGGCATTGGTATTCATATTACCTTGGTAGGTGGGGTGAAACCAGTATGTGATCCATCAGAAGTTTCATCACTTCTCACACCAGAAGGTGTATTTCCAGAGAACTATGTAGAATTTATTAAACGTATTTACTCTGGCAAAATCAATTATAGTGAATTACGTAAAGAGATTCATGGACAAATAGCTCAAATAATGGATACCGGCTTAAGGGTAACTCATATTGATGGACATCAACATATGCATGTTCTACCAACGGTATTGCCAATTGTGATTGAACAGGCAAAATCCTTTGGTATACATGCTATACGTATACCCGATGAGTCTACTGGTTTTATGAATTATATGTATTCCCCAATTCGATTTCTTGGTAAAGTTGGTTTATCAACGGTTGCGGCTAATGCGCGACCAATCATACGAAATAATTGTATGACTACAACCCAATATTTTTGGGGCATGGTAAATGGAGGCCATATAAATCAGAAATCTCTAATGGGTATCCTAAAAGCGGTAAATAAACATTCTGGTACCCATGAATTGATGGTTCACCCAGGTAGTAATAGTAGTATTCTTAGTAAGCTTTATAATTGGGGTTATCATTGGGAAGATGAGTTGCAAGCACTCTGTTCCAGTCATACGCGATTATATATAAGTCAACATGATATAGAGCTCATTAATTATGGAGACTTGGTATGAGTAAAATGATGAAGAGAGGCATCTTTATGTTTCTCTTGTTGTTGGCTGTATCAATTGGTATCATTTACTATACTATTGATTTAGATGCATTGAAAGCCATATCATCTTTTAATAGTATTTCCTTATTATTAGCTGTAGTTGCTTTAGTATCAGGTATGTATTTTGATGGATTACGACTTCAAAGGCTCGTAAAAATTGGTGGTTACAAGTTATCGATACGAGCAGTGCTACGAGTTATTTTTAGTAATTATTTTATGGCTATGTTGACACCTGGAGCTAGCGGGGGGGCTGTCGCGCAAGTACTGGTGTTGAGAAGTTATGGCGTACCTATATCTAAAGGTACACCGATTGTATTAATACGTACCGTATTTTCCATTATGTTTTTGGTCATTATGCTGCCATTAGTATTCTTACGAGATGCTATTGAAATTCCATATATCTCTCGTGATATGCTTTTGATTTTTGCCGTGCTTGCTGTTATAGCGGCCTTAGTGGGAACTTATATATTACAGACTAAATATATGCGTCAATTTGTCTATAATCTAGCACAACGATTTAAAGCACATAACACTAAAGATTGGCTTTCTAAATTAGAAACATTAAATCAAGGTCTTGGTTTACTTTATAAACAACCTGTCCAATCTTTAATAGTTTTTATTGAATCTGGTTTGAGTTTATTATGCTTATATTGTATTGCACCCGCTTTAATGTATGCTTTCACACCAGATATTTCTATTATCGATATTTTAGATCGCATGATTTTATTAAATCTTATTTTGTATTTTGCACCAACCCCAGGGGGAACAGGCATTGCAGAAGGTCTATTTGTAGTATTATTTAGTGCCTTTGTACCTAATGGAACAGTGGGCATCATCGCTGTAGGATGGCGTGTTGTGGCTGAATATATGCCATTCTTCATCGGTATGTATGCAGTATTAACATTATATGGACGACAATTCGTTGCCCAAGAAACTTCAAGAGAACAATAAGGGAGTGTGCTCTATGTCTAAACCAAAAAAAGATAAATTTTATCTGGTTCAAGAAGATATTTTACCAGAGGCTATAAAAAAGACGATAAAAGTAAAAGAAATTCTAAAACTAGGTGAGGTTAAAACAATTAACGAAGCAGTTGAAAAAATGGATTTAAGTCGATCTGCGTATTATAAATACAAGGATTATGTTTTTCCATTTTTTGAAATTGCTCAAGGGAAAATTGTTAGTATTTATGTTTCTATGTCAAATGAATCTGGTATGTTATCAAGCGTTTTGAAAGCCATTGCTGAACGTAACGGTAGTATTTTAACGATTAATCAAGATATTCCATTACAAGGCATTGCGAATAGTAGTATTTCTTTTGAAACCAAGGATTTACAAGGTTCATTAGAAGATTTATTGCTAGATATTCGCTCTATGAAGGGTATTATCAAGGTAGAGATTTTAGGCCAAGCATAGGCTAATTAAGAGAGTAGGACGATTATGACCACTATAAAAATTGCTTTATTAGGTTTTGGTACTGTTGCACAAGGTACTTTTAACTTATTGCAAGACAATGCTGAATTAATTAAAAATCGTACAGGTGTCAATGTTGAAATTTCAAAAATTTATGTACGAAATCCAGAAAAATATAGTCATATTACATTACCAGAAACAGCTAAATATGTAACTGATATTGATGAAGTGTTAAAAGACGATTCCATCCAAATGGTAGTGGAATTGATGGGTGGTACAAACTTTGCAAAAGATTGCGTAGAAGGAGCCTTAAAAGCTAAGAAGAATGTGGTAACTGCAAATAAAGATTTACTAGCAGAAGCTGGTCCATACTTATTAGACTTAGCGAGTAAAAATGGGGTAGATCTACGTTTTGAAGCATCTGTTCTAGGTGGTATTCCTATAATCCGCACATTATATGAATCGTTAGCCGGTAATCGTATTACTGAAATCATTGGTATTATGAATGGTACTACAAACTTTATTTTGACTAAAATGTCTGAAGAAGGTTTAAGCTACCAAGATGTATTGAAAGAAGCACAAGATTTAGGATATGCAGAGGCAGATCCTACAGCTGATGTAGAAGGACTTGATGCAGCTCGTAAATTGGCAATCCTTGCATCTATTAGCTTTAACCGTCGTATTTTCTTTGAAGATGTAACTGTAGAAGGTATTACTTGTATTGATACTGAAGATATAAAATTTGGAAAAGAGTTTGGTTACAATATTAAATTATTAGGTATTGCTAAAGAAACTGCTCAAGGATTATCTCTAAATGTATATCCTGCATTTATTCCTACGACACACCCATTAGCATCTGTTCGAGGATCCTACAATGCAATTTATGTTAAGGGCAATGGTATCGATGATGTCATGCTATATGGTCGTGGTGCAGGTAGCTTACCGACAGGTAGTTCTGTAGTATCTGACATAATGGAAGTGGCAAAGAATGTCTCTTATAATGAAACAGGGCGTTTGAAACCGTTCTATTATGATCAAAAAGATATTTATTCTCCAGGTAAAATCCAATCTAGCTACTACTTGCGCTTAGCAGTGGATAATAAAACAGGTGTTCTAGCAAAAATCTCTGCAAAATTAGCAGAACAAAAAATTTCTGTTTTATCCATCGTTCAACGAAATATGAATCCAGAAACTGCAGTTCTTGCTATTGTTACATCTAAATGCCCAAGATCTTATATTTTAAATCTTATAGACTCTTTTAATAGCTTGCGCTCCGTTAAGGCTGTTAATAGTGTTATTCGTATTATGGAAGCTTAATTATGAATACTGTTCGTGTACAAGTACCTGCCACTAGTGCAAACTGTGGTCCAGGTTTTGATTGCTTAGGATTAGCACTAAATCTTTATAATATATTCAGCTTTACACCAGATGAAAATGCTACAGAATATACATATACTTTTGAAGGTTTTGGTGCGGATATTTTACGCGCTGAAGATCCTAAAAAGAATCTAATTGGTTTCGCTATGGATCAAGTTTTTGCTACTGCTCAAGAACCAATTCGATATGGTCATATAACTTCTGAAACCTTGATTCCTCCCTCTCGTGGACTAGGTAGTAGTAGTACGGCTATAGTAGGGGGACTTTTACTGGCGAACGCATTAGTAAAGCATCCACTTTTAAAAGAAGAGTTACTAGTTATAGCAAATCGTATGGAAGGTCATCCAGATAATGTAGCGCCAGCTATTTACGGAAATTTATGTTGTGCTACAGGTTTAAAAAATAAGGTACTAAACACGGTCATTTCTATTCCTCCGGAGCTACATTTTGCTGTTGTAGTACCAGAAGTCATGGTATCTACTGAGTATGCTCGTTCTGTGCTACCAAATCATATTCCATTCAAAGAAGCTGTACAAAATGTAAGTCATGCTTCATTATTTGTAACAAGCTTAATTACGCATCAATTAAGTAATTTATCTGTTGCCTTAGATGACAACTTGCATGTACCTTATCGTAAGACATTGATTCCTCATTGTGATGAAGTTTTTGAAGCCGCAAAAGTTGCTGGAGCTTACGGTGCTACTATCAGTGGATCGGGTTCTACTCTAATTGCATATGTTGATAAAGCTCATGTACAAGAGGTAGCAAAGGCTATGGGGGCTGTATTCACAGCAAATGAGATTGAAAATAAAATATATTGCTTAGAAGCTGATACAACTGGAGCGTTAATTATATAGTTTATGGTATAATTATAGTGTTAGGCATAGTCCATAACAATAATTGGAGGAAACTATGAACAATATAAAAACAACACTTTTGTTAGCTACGCTAACGGCCATTTTAGTGGTTATTGGTGATATGATTGGCGGCAGAAGCGGTATGATTATGATGTTTGTCATATCCATGGGTATGAATTTTATGTCTTATTGGTACAGCGATAAAATCGTTTTAGCCCAATACAATGCTCAACCTGTTACTGCACAGTCTAATCCAAAACTATATGCAATGGTAGAGAAATTGACTAAAAATGGTAATTTACCAATGCCAAAGGTTTATATCATTCCCAGTGAAGTACCGAATGCATTTGCAACAGGTAGAAATCCTAGTCATGCAGCAGTTGCTGTTACAGAAGGTATCCAACGTCTATTAACTGATGAAGAATTAGAAGGTGTGCTTGCACATGAATTAACACATGTTAAGAATCGAGATACATTGATTAGTACAATTGCAGCTATGATGGCTGGTGCTATTTCTATGATAGCCAATATACTTCAATTCACTGCCATATTTGGGCGCTCCGATGATCGAGAAGGCACTAACCCTTTGGCGCTTCTTGGTACGATCATTATTGCACCTATCGCAGCTGGTCTTATTCAGATGAGTATTTCCCGTACTCGTGAGTTTTTAGCTGATGAGGGAGGCGGAGATATGTGTCGCAACCCATTAGCACTGGCTTCTGCACTTGCAAAAATTGACTACTACTCTAAACATGGTGCATTGCCTAATGCAAGTAATGCTACAGCCCATATGTTTATTATTAACCCTATGATGGGAATTGGTGAAAGCTTGAGCAATCTTTTTAGTACACATCCTCGCACGGAAGAACGTATTCAAAAGTTAAAGAAACAAGCTATGAATCCAAAGTATAAAGAAAAGGTAATATTATAATTAGTATCTACTGGAGGGTATCATGCAAGAAACATTAGTTTTAATTAAACCAGATGCAGTTAAACGTCAATTAAGTGGTGAAATCCTTAGCCGTTATGAACGTAAAGGCCTTGTTATTAAAGCATTAAAACTCTTACAAGTACCTCGTGAATTAGCGGAAGAACACTATGCAGAACATAAGGAAAAGCCATTCTTTGGTGAATTAGTTGATTTTATTACATCAGGCCCAGTTCTTGCTTTTGTGTTAGCTGGTGAGAACGCAATTGTATCCGTACGTGCTTTAAACGGAGCAACAAATCCTGTAGATGCTGCCCCTGGTAGTATTCGTGGTGACTATGCCCTAACAATGGATGCTAACGTAGTACATGCTTCTGATTCTCCAGAAGCTGCTGCTCGTGAAATTCATCTTTGGTTCCCTGAATACAAATAATCTCAAGGTTGGGATCATTTAGCTTTTATTTCTACATCCATGTATATCTATAGGAGGTAATCATATGGCAAGTAGTGTTTATACAAAAACAGGTGATGCTGGTACAACTGGTTTATACACGGGAGAACGTGTACAGAAATCATCTTTACGCGTAGAAGCTTATGGTACAATCGATGAATTACAAGCTTTTTTAGGATTGGCTCGCGCTTATGCTGAAAATCCACGTGTTGCTGCTGAATTATACGATATTGAGCGAAACTTATGGACATTAATGGCTGATATTGCAAGTTTAAATACTGCTCCGGTAATTACTGAGCAATATGTAAAGCATTTAGAAAAAGTTATTGATCGCTTTGATGCAAAGTTAGAACCTTTATCTAGTTTTGTCATTCCCGGTGAAAAACAATCTTCTGCTTATTTACATGTAGCTAGAACGATTACTCGACGTGCGGAACGCGCTTTATGGCGAGTATTAGACGCTGGTGAAAGTGTTCACGAATCTAATTTAAAATACTTAAATCGTCTATCCGACCTTTGCTTTATCTTGTGTCGTGTAGAGGAAGAACTTGGAGCTGAATAAACAAAAAAAGCTATGTATTTTACATAGCTTTTTGCTCGTTATAGACCTATTGTGAAATTGTTTGGTTTAAAACATCTTGAGGGCTAGGATAGTAAAAGAAGATATGAGGAATTTCATAACGGAATTTTTCTCTTAATAAATTGGCTAATGTTGTTTCAAAGTTTATAATTTTATCAGCGCCGAAATCAAAGTCTTCAACTAATACTAATAGTTGTGCTTCAACTTGCGGTGCATTTTCAGGTAAAGCTTCTGGTGGTAGAGGAACATTCACTACTACTCGTGCAGTACCAATATATTTACCTTGTCCGTCATCGATGGCAACACGATATGTATTATCCCATAGCGTAGCCATCATTTTTAGTTTCATATTCATAATTTCCATAGTATCGCTCCTTTGTTATACTTATAATGATACTGAAATTATAAATTCTTGTATAGGTGCATTATGAAATCACAAATTATATTGTGTTCCGGTGGGGCACGCAGTGGAAAAAGTGAATTTGCTGAACGTTTAGCATTGGCTACAAAGGGGCCAAAAGCTTATGTAGCTACGGGCCAAGCTTTTGATGAGGAAATGGTGGATCGCATCAAAAAACATCAAGAGCGACGAGGAAAAATATGGAATAATTTTGAAGTACCTTTACATTTAGCTGATGAATGGGAAAATATCAGTCAATCAGCAGATGTAATTCTTATAGATTGTTTAACCATGTTCACTACCAATCACATGATGGCTTATGGCTCCATTCGTGGTCAAGAAGATGCTAATAGATTAGAACAGACAATACTTTCAGAATTAGACACTTTATTAGACTCGATACAATCATGTGAAGGTAAAACAGTTATATTTGTGACCAATGAAATTGGGTTAGGTATTGTGCCGGATAATAAACTGGCTAGATATTTTAGAGATATTGCTGGTCGTGTGAATCGAGCAGTAGCTTCTGTTGCAGATAAACTCTATTTAACAATTAGTGGTGTTACCATTGAATTGAAATCACAGGAGGTTCATATAAATGGCTAAGAAAATCATGTTTCAAGGAACGAGTTCTAATGTAGGTAAAAGTATTCTTTGTACTGCATTATGCCGTATTTTTTATAGAAAAGGTTTTAAGACCGTTCCTTTTAAAGCACAAAATATGGCCCTCAATTCTTATGTGACAAAATGGGGCGATGAAATTGGCCGTGCTCAAGTCGCTCAAGCCGAAGCCGCTGGTATTGATCCAATTGTTCAAATGAATCCTGTGTTATTAAAACCTACAGGAAATCAATCGTCTCAAGTTGTATTGATGGGGAAACCTGTTGGCGTATATAGTGCCAAAGAATATCATACAAAATATTCACTAACCGCTTTAGATAAGGTTAAAGAATCTATTGATTTCTTAGACTCAAATTTTGATATGATGGTTATCGAAGGTGCCGGTAGTCCTGCAGAAGTTAACTTAAAAGCAAATGATATTGTAAATATGCGTATTGCCAAGATGACTCAAGCTCCAGTTTTTCTCATTGCAGATATTGACCGAGGTGGTGCTATTGCGTCCATTGTTGGTACCTTAGAATTATTAGAACCAGAAGAACGCGATCTTATTAAAGGTATCGTTATCAATAAATTCCGTGGTGATATCAAACTATTAGAACCAGCTCTTACATTTATTGAAGAAAAAACAGGTAAAAAAGTGGTAGGTGTTATTCCTGCCATTGAGAACCTCGATATTGATGAAGAAGATTCTGTTGCATTAGAGAACAAACGCAATAGTGGTACTAAAGATATTCAGGTCGTAGTTATGCAAACACCTAAAATCTCTAATTTTACAGACTTTGATGCACTTAATTATGAGCCAGATGTATCTGTCCGTTTTGTAGGCCCTGGAGATGTTATCGGTACGCCAGATTTAATTATATTACCTGGTTCTAAAAATACATTGGCTGACTTAACATATTTACGTGATACAGGCTTTGCTGATGAAATCAAAAAATTGGCTGCTCAAGGTACACCTATTATCGGTGTTTGTGGCGGTAACCAAATGTTAGGTAAAACTATTTATGATCCGCATCATATGGAAGGTGATATCGAGGAAATTGAAGGACTTGGCCTTGTTGAATCCTCCACGACTATGAAGGCTCAAAAAACTACCCATCAAGTACAATTCAATGTATCTAATTTACAGTTTTTAAATGGTACTTTCAGGGGTGAAAAATTAGTAGGCTATGAAATTCATATGGGGGATACTACGCCACTAGCAGATTCGGTGTCTCGTTGCTTTACAATTACAAGTCGCAGTGAAGAGGCTGTCAATGTTATTGATGGTTTTATTGATGGTAATCATCAAGTAATGGGTACATATATTCACGGTGTATTTGATAATGACGAGTTTAGACGTTTTATTATCAATCAATTACGTGAACGCAAGGGATTACAACCATTAGATGTAGTATTCCATTATTTTGACCATAAAAATGCGGCATATAATCGCTTAGCTGATATTGTGGAGGAACATCTAGATATGGATTATATTATGTCTACCTTGGGATAGTAGAGGAGATATATGGAACATTTAGCAATTTTTCACTGGTTTTCAAAGTATAACTTTGTGTGCATACCAGTTTTAGCATTTTTATTGGATTTAATTATTGGAGATCCCAATAGTAAATATCATCCAGTGGCCATTATTGGACGTATAATATCTTTTTTTGAAGCCGTTCTTTATAAAGACACTGATAATGATACGAAGAAATTGTGGTACGGTGGTATTGCAGTAGGTTTAATTCTTATATCGGTATATATCATAGTATCTTTATTGTTATGGCTAGGTGGAGTAGTAGACGAATGGGTATACTATGCTTTCGAAGTAGTGATCCTCTACATTGCCATTTCTCCACGTTCATTGGCTGGCGCAGGTTTTACCATTAGTCAGTTAATAAAACAAGGTAATATTGTAGATGCTCGCAAACGTTTATCATGGATTGTGGGACGAGATACGGAAGACTTAGATGAAAGCGAAATCACTCGGGCTACAGTAGAAACGATTGCGGAAAATACGGTAGATGGTATTATTGCACCTTTTTTCTTTTTTATTATCGGTGGCCCTATGGGGGCTATTCTTTATAGAACTGCTAATACTATGGATTCTATGTTAGGCTATAAGAATCAAAAGTACTTGTACTTTGGTCGCGTAGCTGCACGCTTTGATGACATATTAAATTGGATTCCTGCCCGAATTACCTTTGTATTATTTGTAATTTCTGCATTCTTTTTACGCTTTGATGCTAAAAAGGCAATAGAAATCGGTTTACGTGATGCAAAAAAACATCCTAGTCCTAATGGGGGGTATGCAGAAGCACCTGTGGCAGGGGCCTTACATATCCGTTTAGGTGGTTACAATCAGTATTTCAAAAAAATGACCTTCCGTGAATATATGGGGGATCCTATTGAAAAGCTAAACCGTAACCATATTACTCGAACAATTTATATGATGTATGTTACGACTATACTAATGGTTATCATTAGTACAGTCATTACCTATGGGATGAATGTATAATGACACCTTTTTTTATAGCACTACAATTTTTAACGCGTTTAAAAATTGTAAATCAAACTGAATGGTCTGTAGAGGACTTTGGTAAATCTGTTGTAGCCTTTCCTTATGTGGGCCTTATTATTGGTCTCATATTAGCTATATTATATGGCGTATTATCGCCATTTATTCCGATTATGCCATTGATGTTAATTATCGTTGTGGCTGAGTTTTTAATAACTGGTGGCCTTCATGCTGATGGTTTGATGGATACAAGCGATGGTTTGTTTTCCGGCCGTGAAAGAGAACGTAAACTAGAAATCATGAAAGATAGTCGTATAGGCTCCTTTGGAGTTGTTGCTTTTGTATTTGTTACACTTTTGAAATGGCAATTATTAGCTTCGATTCCATCGGCTGAATTTATACCTATGGCACTCATTATGATGCCTTTAATGAGCCGTTGGTCTATGGTTTTTAGTATTCGATCCTATCCATATGCTAGAGAACAGGGGATGGGGGCAGCATTTGCTAATTTAGCACCTAAACATGTTATTACTTATAACACCATATCTACGTTCTTTATGCCTATTCTATTACTATTAATCGGTTTAGTATTATATACACTTTTATATGGTGCTTATGCAATTTTATCAGCACCTGATGTAGGATATTTGGTAGGATTAGGTGTGTTAGTATATGCTACTATAGGTATTTTCCAAATCAATATTGTTAGCATGATTATTACGTATATTATTAACCGATTATTAAACCGCTATATTGTAAAAGCGTTAGGTGGCACTACTGGTGATACATATGGATTTGTTGTGGAAGTAACTGAAGTATTATTGATACTGGTATATAGCATAATTTTATCTATACTATCAGCTACGGTAGTTAATAATCCAACTATGTTCTAACTCTAAATTTTTGATTTTCAAAGTTTTAATATTTTTAGAACGTATACTTTATTTGATGTGAAAGGAGTTTAATGTGACCTATTATGTAAGAGCCCCAGGTACATGTGGGGAATTTCTACAAGGTTCTATTGATGGTCAGTCATTTTTAGTGACATGTCCAATTAATCGATACTCCTACGCATTGAGTAATGTAATACAACCTTTTTCTAAAGAATTTTGTGCACTTCAACCAAAATCGGCACAAGCTCGTAAATTAGTACAAGAGTTGGTCCAAGAAAAAAAGAAAAATCAAATTTGCCCGCCTGTGTATGTAAGATCCGATATTCTACAAGGAAAAGGCATGGCTTCAAGTTCGGCAGATATTTCTGTAACAGCTATGGCTACAGCTTTGGCCATGGACTATGATTTATCATTAAAAGAACTTGAGCAAATTTGTCTATCTGTAGAGCCTACAGATGCCTCTTTTTATCAAGGTGTAACTCAGTTTGATTATATTAAAGGGACTATCTCTAAGCCATTAGGTATGTGCCCACCTTTAAAAATCCTCGTTTTTGACGAAGGCGGTAGCATTGATACAGTTAGCTTTAATAAACAAGCAGATTTACAAAATAAAATTTTAGAAAAAGAATCTATTATACAAGAATCCTTTGATTTGTTTAAACAGGGGCTTACAACGCATGATATAAAACTCATTGGCCAAGCTGCTACATTGAGTGCTTTTGGCAATCAGCGTATTTTATATAAACCTAATTTATATGACTTTCACGATGTAGGTAATTCTTATAATAGTGTGGGAACAATCATTGCTCATAGCGGAACCATTATGGGACTATTATTCCCCGTTGATTATGGTCGTATTGATGATTGTAAGAATGAGATTTTGCGTAAATTGCCACAATTAACCTATGTAGATACGGTTGAAACTACGAATGAAGGATTAACTTATATCAAACGATAAAGTATTTCATAGAAAGAGAATAGTATGTCTAAAATACATGGGGGCAATATTTTTCAGTTTGCCCATGAACAACGAATTGAACCATACGAGGTTATTGACTTTAGTGCTAATATCAATCCACTAGGCCCTAGCCAACGTGGCTTATCTGCATTAGAATCTCAATTGCGATATATATCACATTATCCGGATGCTACAAATGATGATATATTAAATGCCATTGCTGATATCTATGGTATGAATAAAAATCAAATTGTAGTTGGTAATGGAGCGGCAGAGCTATTATATGCAATTTGTCGGTTACCTGGCTATACGGGCGCTTTTGTTCCCGCACCAGGTTTTTCTGAATATAAAGCAGCTTTAGAAGCAAGTAGAATTCCAGTACGCGATATTTATTATAGACCACGGGAAGATGAACATGGAAAACCTTATTTTGAGGTTCCTTATTTAGCATTAGAAACTTTTGCAGCTGAGTTAAAGGGGCAAGATGGTCGTATTATTGTATTTCTAGGTAATCCCAATAATCCAGATGGTACGTTACTTGATAAGAATCATATTCGTACTATTGCAAGCATGCTGAAAGATGCTAATAGTTTACTTGTTATAGATGAGTCCTTTATCGATTTTGTTGGTAACGACACATTACAAGATAATGAATACTCCATGCGCTCCCTAGTTAACGAGTTTGATAATATTATCGTGGTTCATTCTTTTACAAAATTCTATGCCGTGCCAGGGCTACGAATTGGTGCTGCTTTCAGCAATCCTCTTATCATTGAGCAACTAAATAGTTTTATTCCAACTTGGTCTGTTAATACATTAGCTCAATCCTATACAGAGGCGGCTTTGAATGATGTAGAGTATGTGAAACGAACAAAACAAGTATTACATGAAGAGCAACTTTTTATGTATAACTCATTAGATACTATAGATGGTATTACTATATATCCGCCTTCAGCTAATTTTATGTTGTTCCACATTGAACAAGAAGGAATAACAGCAGAGTCGATTAATGAAGCGCTTAAAAAATATAATATGATTGTTCGCAACTGTGATTCTTATATGGGATTAAATAATCAATGGGTTCGCGTTGCAATAAAAGATCATGATACTAATGTTAAGTTAGTAGAAAAATTAACAGATATTTTGAAAGTATAGGAAGACTATGAAGACATTGTATATTGTGCGCCATGGTGAAACTGATTGGAACAAAATGGGAAAATACCAAGGCATCACAGATGTTCCACTTAATGAAAATGGTTTAAATCAAGCAAAGGCATGTGGTCAGGCTCTTAAAGATGTTAAATTTGATCGCATATTATCTAGTGATTTGAGTCGTGCTTTAGTTACAGCTGAAGTCATTCGCGGTGAACGTACTACTCCTATTACAGTAGATAAACGCTTACGAGAACTTAATTTTGGCGATTGGGAAGCTATGTTATTTTCAGATATCGAAGATCGTTGGCCTGGTTTGATAGATGAAATGTATTTGCGACCACATCTAGTTAAGGTTCCTAATGGTGAAAGCTTTAAGAATTTACAAGACCGTGCATGGGCAGGTCTAGAGGAATTCATCAATGTTAATAATGAGGAGGAAACACTTCTCATTGCTTGTCATGGTGGGACTATACGAACATTATTGTGTAAATTATTAGATATTTCCATTAGTCATTGTTGGAATTTTAGTCAAGGTAATACAGCAATTAATCGTATATTCTATAATGGCATGGGAGAATTTGATCATAATATTTTAAACTTGCTCAATGATACAGCACACGTAGATGTATTACAAGGTCATGCATAATGCGACTAGATAAATTATTAGCCAATAAAGCTTATGGTAGTCGAAAAGAAGTCCATCAACTCATAAAGGATAGAAGAGTTACCATCAATGGCAGTATAACAACGAAAAAAGATACTCACATTGATATTGATGTTGATATAGTTGCTGTTGATGGTAAGGTTGTTAGTACTACTCAACTATATTATGTAAAATTTCATAAGCCAAAGGGCTATGTTACAGCGGTAGAAGATTCTAATCACCCTGTTGTTATGGATTTACTCCCTCTAGAATTCATAAAAATGGGAGTTGTTCCAGTAGGCAGATTAGACAAGGATACAGAAGGACTTTTATTATTAACTAATGATGGTGTGTGGGGACACTCTATCATCAATGGTAATAAACATGTGCCTAAAGTTTATTACGTAGAATTTGAAGGAACGCTATCTGATGAAGGTATACAACGTATTAAAGAGGGAATTCTTCTTGGAGATGGTACGCAATGTAAACCGGCAGAAATTGAATTTGTATCGTTACATTCAGTACATGTAACGATTGAAGAAGGCAAGTATCATCAAGTTAAGCGCATGATTGGTGCTGCAGGTGGTACTGTAACATATTTGAAACGTCTTACGATTGGTCATATTGATTTAAGTGGCATTGAAGAGGTTGGTTCTGCAATGGAATTGACCGTTGAACAGATAGAGGGCTTTAAAAAATAGCATAAAATTCTATTCAATATAGGTATTTTATGGTAAGATTAATTGTACTTTATAGACTAGGAGCAAGATTATGAATGGATTAAATCTGCTACAACAGTATATTAAAGAGCAAGAATTAACAGGCGTCATTTTAATAAGCCCTATAAATCTACATTATTTTGCAGGCTTTACTGGTACTACAGGCTTTGCTATCATTACTCAAGATAAAGCCTTTATGATTACTGATTTCAGATATACTGAACAAGCAACAAAACAATGTGAAGGGTACACAGTTATTCAATATGAAACAACTGTTATGGATACTCTTGTAGATATATTCAATGAACATCATATTCACGAAGGTTTATTCGGTATAGAAGGCAAACAAATGCCTGTGGATACGTATGAAACTTTATGTGATACATTAGATGAACGCTTTAAGTTTACATCTATCAATTTTGCAAAACTACGTGCGGTTAAGCGTGAAGACGAATTAGACTTATTGCGTAAAGCTGCTAAAATTGGTGATGATGCTTTTGCTGCCTTGCTACCACAACTAAAGGTAGGGATGACAGAAAACGAAGCGCGCATTATATTAGAATCAGAAATGTTAAAACGTGGATCAGAGGAACCTTCCTTTGCAACCATTGTTGCTTCTGGTAATCGTTCTAGTATGCCTCATGGTGTAGCCAGTGATAAGGTCATTGAAGCAGGTGATTTTGTTACCTTTGACTTTGGTGCGGTATATAAGGGTTATCATTCTGATATGACTAGAACTATTGTAATGGGGCCTGCCTCTGAATTACAAAAGAAGCTGTATGGTATAGTTTTAGAAGCACAAAAACGTGGCGTAGCTGCAGTTCGGGCTGGTATTACTGGTAAAGAACTTGATGCAGTTTGTCGTGATTATATTAAAGAACATGGATATACCAAGGAATTTAATCATGGTACTGGACATGGCGTAGGTCTTGAGATTCACGAAGAACCAGTAGCCAATACTAAATCCGATACGGTATTTACAGAAAATATGATCATTACGGTAGAACCTGGCATTTATATAACAGGTACTATCGGATTGAGAATAGAGGATAGTGTCATCGTCAAATCTGACGGCTATGAGGTGTTGACACATAGTCCAAAAGAGTTAATTGAAATAGGTATTTAGAAGGAGAAGAGTTAGATGATTTCCAGTAATGATTTTCGTCCAGGTGTAACCGTTGAAATTGACGGTAATGTATGGCAAGTAGTTGATTTTCAACACGTTAAACCAGGTAAAGGTGCTGCATTCGTACGTACTAAAATGAAAAACTTGCAAACTGGTTCTGTAGTTGAGCGTACATTTAATGCAGGTGAAAAAGTGCCTAAAGCACATGTTGATCGTCGTCGTATGCAATACTTATATGAATCTGATGGCTCTTATACATTCATGGATAACGAAACTTATGATCAAGTTGAACTTACCCTTGAACAATTAGGTGATTCTAAAAACTTCCTTCTTGAAAATATGGAAGTATCCATCATGTTCTTCCAAGGTATCGTAATCGGTATCGATTTACCTGTAGCTGTTGAACTTCGCGTAGTTGAAACAGATCCTGGTATCCGTGGCGATACTGCAACTGGTGGTAATAAACCAGCCGTATTAGAAACAGGCTACACTGTAAAAGTACCTCTCTTCATTGAAGTAGATGATGTACTTCGTATTGATACTCGTACAGGACAATACATCGAACGTGCCTAATACTCATTGATATGTATTGGGGCAAGATCTTTTCAAGGAATCTTATTCCCCATATATCGTAACATTTGCATTGTAAGCACTTGTCGTCTATGTAATTATATATAGGGACAGGTGCTTTTTTTGAAAGAGGCCAGTATGACCAAGAAAAATACTGAACTAGAGTCGGGTAAGATTAAGATTAATGATGATGTATATGCTACAATTGTAACAATGACAGCGCTTGACACAAAGGGAATTCATCATATGAGTTCCACCTTTAATGATGGCGTTAACACTTTTTTTAGACGTAAATCCGATCATGAAGGTGTTAAGATATCCTTTAACGATGAAGGAGCAATATCAGTTACACTATATGTGTGCATTCAGTATGGATATCGTATTCCTGATGTTGTTTTACGTCTACAAGAGCGCATTAAAACTGCTTTAGTCTCTTATACAGAAATTGAGGTTCAAACTATTGATGTAGTTGTACAAGACATTATTTTTGATGATTTAGTAACACCTCAACAGCCATAGGAGGTATCTCTATGAGTTCAGATAATCAATTAAATTATGGTTTAGACACGGATACCATTGATATTGCAGATTCTGTCATCATTGATGTAGCAACAAAAACTTTAGGAACCATTCCTGGTATTCATTCTTTAAGCCCACGCTTTTACGATGAGTTGGTAGAGGGTATTACCCATGCTTTTGGTCAGCGTAGCTTACCTGGTATCAATGTAAAGCATCGTAAAGGTTTTATTGAAATTAACATTTATATTAAAGCATTGTATGGATATAATCTCATTGAATTATCGAAACAATTGCAATTAGAAATCAAACAAACCTTAAAAAATATGCTAGATCTTGATCATATTAAGGTTGATGTACATATTGAAGGTATTGTAAAAGAAAAGGAGCCAGTTTTACATGGTAACTAAGCGAAATCGGCGAGAGGCTCGTCAATACGCATTCCAAATGTTATATGCCAATGAATTTCATACTGATCAAAATGATGTTCAATTTCCCGAAGGAAACATTCATAAAGCAATGGATAAAGCATATGCAAATAGTATTATAGAGGGTGTACTATCAAATGTTGAAGCAATTGATGCTACATTACAGCCATTCTGTAAATCTCGTAAAGTAGCAAATTTAGATAAGGTGGATCGTTCTATCTTACGTATTGCTGTTTGGGAAATGACCAATAAAGTGAAACCTTTAGAGCCATCTATTGCTATTAATGAAGCCATTCAATTAGCTAAAGAGTTTGGCTCTGATGCATCTTATA
Source organism: Veillonella parvula (assembly GCF_032472435.1). GTDB lineage: Bacteria > Bacillota > Negativicutes > Veillonellales > Veillonellaceae > Veillonella > Veillonella parvula_N. The sequence continues at coordinate 430,921 of NZ_JAWEGM010000001.1, read as the reverse complement.
AATTAATTAATGCAATCTTAGACGCATATAATAAGAGTAAATAATGAAACGATATTACTTAGGCCTTGATACGAGTTGTTACACTACAAGTTGTGCCATTGTAGATAGCGACTTTCACATAGTAGGGGAAGCACGTAAAATCTTAGAGGTAAAACTAGGTGAGCGAGGACTACAACAATCAAATATGGTCTTTCAGCATACAAAGGCATTGCCTAAGTTAATGTCAGAGTTGCCTCAGGTACCAATTAGCGGTATAGGTGTTAGTGGCTTTCCGCGCCGTGAAGAACGCTCTTATATGCCTGCCTTTATGGTCGGGTTAGGACAGGGGCAAACCTTGAGTCATCTTATGAATGTGCCTTTACATATTTTTGCACATCAAGAAAATCATATATTAGCTGCACTGAGAGATTTAGCACATATCCCGACGGATCCATTTTTGGCATTACATCTGTCAGGTGGTACTACAGAGCTAGTATATTGTCATTATCAAGGTGAAGGAATTTTTGAATCTCAGATTGTTGGCGGTTCTAAAGATTTGCAAGGTGGACAATATGTTGATCGCATAGGTGTCGCGTTGGGTTTACCATTTCCTGCAGGTAAACATTTAGAGGCATTAGCATTACAAACTACAGAATATGAACCATTGCCATCATCTGTAAAAGACGGATGGATTAGCTTTGCCGGTCCTTGTAGTGCTGCTATGCGGCGTATAAATAACGCTATGAGTGATATAGATAAATCTAAGTTAGCTAGAGCTGTTTTTACTTCCATTGGAAATGCTCTAGAAAAAATGATTACTTATCATACTAAAGAGAAATCTGTACGTGCACTCATTGCTGTAGGTGGTGTGATGAGCAATAGTTTACTTCGTAAGCGGATGGAAACCTATTGTAAACGAAATCATCTCCAATTACATGTAGCACAGCCACAATTCTCTGTTGATAATGCCACAGGTAATGCTTTTGGTGCTGCTTATTTACAAAAATCTAGAGGATAATCGTGAATGTATTAACCATTACACAATTAAACAATCTCATAAAACGTACTTTAGATCGTGAATATCTATTAAAGAATGTATATGTAAGTGGTACCATTATTAATGCAAAACGTCATAATAGTGGTCATATGTATTTTTCTTTAAAAGATGAGGAATCTGCTATTGATGTGACAATGTGGTCTAGTACAGTCATACAAAAGGGACTAGCTAATGCCATTCAAAATGGTTTATTAGTAACTGTAAAAGCATCTGTTAACTTTTACAATAAAATGGGCCGTTTAAATCTCATTGCATCAGATATGCAGATAGGTGCTAAAAGTCCGTTACAGCTTGAATTTGATGCTCTAAAACGAGAGTTAACTGCTTTGGGGTACTTTGATGATAGCCATAAAGTAGGTTTACCCTATATGGCGAGTTGCATTGGTATTGTTACATCCCAATCTGGTGCTGTATTACATGATATTCTACATGTTAGTAAACAACGCAATCCACTAGTTCAATTTAAATTGTTTTCCGTTCCTGTACAAGGTAGTACCGCAGGCCCAATTATAGCAAAAGGAATTGCTACGGCAGATGCTGATCCAGATATTGATGTCATCATCGTTGGTCGTGGTGGTGGATCTATGGAGGACTTGTGGTGTTTCAATGATAGAGCTGTTGTAGAGGCAATTTATAATGCTCATACACCGATTATTTCGGCGGTAGGTCATGAAACAGATTACACCTTATGTGATTATGTAGCTGATGTACGTGGTGCTACGCCTAGCCATGCTGCAGAAATGGCAGTACTTCCAATTACTACATTACAAGATCAGTTGACAGAAAAAGAAGAGTATTTACACGAATATATACGCTATACACTACAACAAAAACGTACAGATTTAACATTGCTCTTTAATCGAAAACTTGGCATTCCAGCTCTGCAATTTTTACATAAGCAAAAATCACACTTACAAGAGCTTTCACAAACTCTAACTAATGCAACTAAAGAACGATGTAATGCAGAGAGACATAACTTAGCATTATTGGCACAACAGTTAGAGTCACTAAATCCATTACAAATGATGATTAAAGGTTTTGCAAAGGTTGAGCATGATAACAAACCTATTACATCGGTTGCCCAATTACAACCAAATGACGATATACGAGTTACACTAGCTGATGGTTATATTACTGCTACGGTAAAGGAGGCGCACAAGGATGGCCACATCACTAAAAAGTTATGAGAAAAAATATAAGGCCTTAGAAGATATTGTTAAGCAATTAGATGATGGGGATATGACCATTTCTGAGCTTTTATCACAATATAAAAAGGGCTTAACTTTGGTAAAAGAATGTGCTGAAATGCTCGATTCTGTTGAAGATGAAGTACAACAAATTATCGAAGAAGTCCGCATCAGCGAATAAGGAGATTCTATGTTCAAAGATTATTTAGCATCTAGCAAACAAAATATTGAACAATGGTTAGGCGAAGTACTTAATAGCCCAAATCAAGAATTTGAACAACTTTATGAATCTATGAATTACAGTTTAATGCAAGGTGGCAAACGAATACGACCTATTTTAACTAAGGCTGTGTTGGAAATGCTTCATAAAGAGCCAGCTGATTATAAGGAATTTCTATGTGCTATGGAGTGTATCCATACGTATTCATTAGTTCATGATGATTTACCAGCTATGGATAATGATGATTATCGCAGAGGTAATTTGACCAATCACAAAGTATACGGTGAGGGACTTGCTATTTTAGCCGGTGATGGGTTATTAACATATGCCTTTCAATTGATGACTTCAAATACAGTTGCTAGTGCACAGCAAAAACTAGATGCTATACAATGTGTTGCTACTGCTGCTGGTCCAGAAGGTATGGTTGGGGGACAAGCCTTTGATTTACTCAGTGAAGATAAACATATTCCTTTAGAAGAATTAAAGGTTTTACATACTGGTAAAACAGGTGCACTATTTAACGCTTCTGTAGAATTAGGTCTTATTCTTGGAAGTGCTAATAATACTACGCGAACAGCCCTTATGGAATATTCTAATTGCCTGGGATTATTATTCCAAATTACTGATGATATTTTAGATGTAACCGGTACTATTGAAGAATTAGGAAAAACACCCGGTAGTGATATTCGCCAACATAAATCTACCTATGTATCTTTACTAGGTTTAGAGCAAGCAAAACATCAAGCCTACTTAGTAGGTAGCCAAGCTCATGATGCGTTAAACTTGGTTTCTTATGATACAACTATACTATCAGCATTAATTGATTATCTTTTAGAACGTACGAATTAATAGGTATTACCTGTAGAAGGTATAAACAATGATTGATATATTACCACAAATAGCACATAATTATATCGCACAAGCTGCATTTTGGGGCTGGTTTACGGCTCAAGCTATCAAATTTGTATGGCAACTCTTAAGACATGGTAAATTCCGACCAGAGCGCCTTGTTGGATCTGGTGGTTTTCCAAGTTCACATACATCATTTGTAATTGCTACAACAACAGCGATTTACCTTAAAAATGGTGTAACGGATCTATTTATATTATCCTTAGTATTTTCAATTGTTGTTATGTATGATGCGTCTGGTGTACGATTAGAGGCAGGACGACAAGCTCAAATACTTAATCAAATTGTAGATTATTTTACCAAAAAGAATATACCTGTTGTCATTACACGTAAAGAAGCATTAAAAGAGTTGTTGGGACATACACCTATCGAAGTATTTGGTGGTTTAATTCTCGGTATTTTCGTGGCCTTTATTCAGTTTTATTGTATTTATCATGGTGTAATATGAGCAATAAAGAACGATTAGATATACTCCTCGTTAATCGAGGGCTTTTTGAAAGTAGAGAAAAAGCAAAAGCAGCTATTATGGCGGGCCTTATATTTATGGATACTATGCGCATAGATAAAGCAGGCACCAAGATTCCTGCGGATGCTAATATTATTGTAAAAGGCAATACTCTACCTTATGTAAGCCGTGGAGGACTTAAATTAGAAAAGGCTATTCAAACTTACCCTATCGATTTACATGGGGCTGTGATGATTGATATAGGAGCTAGTACAGGTGGTTTTACAGATTGCGCATTACAAAACGGTGCGTCTAAGGTCTTTGCCATCGATGTAGGATATAATCAATTAGCTTGGAAATTACGCCAAGATTCACGTGTAATTAATATGGAGAAACAAAATATCCGTACTGTTACTGCTGAACAAATAGGTGAACTTGTTGATTTTATTTCTATTGATGTAGCATTTATTTCTTTAGACAAAGTTTTACCAGTAGCTACTAATTTATTAAAAGATACGGGCTCACTTGTGGCCTTAATAAAACCACAATTTGAGGCTGGTAAAGAAAATGTTGGTAAGGGCGGTATAGTGCGAGATAGTGAAATCCATAAAGAAGTTTTACATCGTATTTTACACGTTGCGTATGATTGTGGATTGTATACACATGGCTTAACTTTCTCACCAATTAAAGGTATGGAAGGTAATATAGAGTTTTTAGGTTATTTTAAAAAGTACGAAGAAGGGGCCTTAACCATTGATGATACTTTGATTGATACAGTGGTTGCAGAAGCCCATTCATTATAGGAGATTACTATGCGTATCGGATTCTTTCCCAATATGGGGAAAAGCAATATTATGGCAGTTCTAAAAATGGCTGCACATATTTGTAAAGATGAAGGTATCGAAGTATTTTTGCCAGATGATCTCGAATCAGATGCACCTGCACGAGTACTTAAGATTCCTGAAACTCATATTTTAAGTCGCCCAGAAATCTTCAAACAAATCGATATTGCCTTTAGTTTTGGTGGTGATGGTACCATCATCCATCTTGCAAGACAAATTTATCCATATAATGTACCTGTTTGTGGTATTAATCTTGGCGAACTAGGTTTTTTAAATCAAATTGAAATTCATCAAATGCAAAGTCATATTAAACGTATTGCTAATGGTGATTATAATATTGAAAAGCGTGGACATTTATATGCTTATATAGAACGTCATGAGGGTAAAGAGGAAGAACTAGTTCCTATCATTAACGAAATTGTTATCACTCGTGCTGAGCCTGCTAAAATGGCTCGAATTAATATGTCCATAAATAATCAACACACGCAAATGTATCCATCGGATGGTTTAATTATTTCCTCTGCTACAGGTTCTACCGGCTATAATCTATCGGCTGGTGGTCCAATCATGAAACCAGATAATCGATCAATCATTGTCACCCCAGTAGCACCACATTTAATTCAAGGTGTAAGCCTTGTTTTGGAGGAACATGATACGATTCAAATTACAATGCCGGAAAGAGAACCACAATTACATATTTGTATTGATGGTACATTTGACTATACTTTTACAAATAAAGAAACCTTACATATAAGTTCTAACCCTGTATATTGTTTATTTGTACGATTCAAGGATCAATGTTTCTTTGGTACTCTATTTAAAAAGTTAGCATCTCGTCGAGATGAATTGTTATAACCAAATCTCAAGTGGGGTGGTTTTGTGATTAACATTAACAATGCTGTTCAATTCCAACATTTAATCTGGGATCGATGCATGGAAAATGCCAAAGTGGTAGTAGATGCTACATGTGGTAATGGCCATGATCTTTTATACCTTTCTAAACGGGCACAAAAAGCATGCCATCTATATGGAATTGATATTCAAATGAAAGCTATTAAAACTAGCAAGGAGCTTTTACAATCAAATGATATTGCGCCAGAAGTAAGTTTAACGTTTATTCATGACTCTCATGATTTGGCGGTAGCTCATCAATTAAAAGATGAAGTTATTGATTTAATGATTTTTAACCTCGGATATTTACCTGGAGGAGATCACCAAGTTGTAACAAAACCGCACCAAACCATTGATGCCATAAATGAAGGTTTACAAAAACTTTCCAAGTCTGGAGTTATTACAATAGTTGCTTACCCTGGAACAACAGAGGGATTTGAAGAAATGCAGTCTCTTAAATCGTATTTATCAGATTTAGATCAGAAAATATATAATGTATGTCATTGGCATCCGATGAACCAAATACATAATCCACCTGAGTTATTTATATTGCAAAAACGATAAAACGAAATATATCTTTATTCATTATGAATAAAACTCATACTCAGTTAGTAAAACCCCCTTTATAGGGGATTTTAATTATACATGTATATTTTTCTATTTTTAAATTATTAATTCCCTATAAATAGATGAACCTTATGAGCTATGAATTTGTACGTTATCAATATATAGAATATTAACAATATTTTAAATATTAATATAATATGCATAAGACGTATAATATATGCGATTTATACCATATATTAATTATGAATATATGGTATAATATTATCAGAAAGATACTATTCTCTTTTATGTGCAAGGTTTAAAAAAGGGAGTTCAAAATGAAACGCTATCGCTATAACAAAATTAAAGAGATCGTGCAGTCCAAGGCGATTGAAACACAAGAGGAATTAGCTGCGGCTTTACTAGAAGAAGGTATTGAAGTTACACAAGCTACAGTTTCTCGTGATATTAAGGAATTAATGTTAATCAAAATTCCTACAGGCGATGGACATTATCGTTATGCATTATCTCCAGAGGAAAATGTAGTTTTATCTCGTAGCCGTATTAACCGACTATTCCAAGATTCTTTGATTAAGGTTGATCACAGTTTAAACCAAGTTGTATTACATACAATCCCTGGTTCTGCTCAATCTGTAGCATTTTCTATCGACCATGCAAAATGGACTGAAATTATTGGTACATTAGCAGGGGACGATACTATTTTGTTAATTGCAAAATCCGAAGCTGAAGTTCCAGCAATTTTAGCGAAAATTCAAGATTTAATGAAGGACTAATAATATGTTAACGCAAATGAGCATTCGCAACTTTGCGTTGATTGAGCAAATGAATATTTCATTTAATGATGGCATTACTATCTTTACCGGCGAAACTGGGGCAGGGAAATCCATTCTTATGGATGCCTTTAGTATCCTATTAGGAGAACGCGCAAGTAGCGAGTTTATTCGTCACGGTAAAGATAGTTTTGTTATTGATGGAATATTTGATATTGCTAATCACCAAAGTATTCAAGACCTATTAGAGTCTAAAAATATCATGATAGAAGAAGGCCAGTTAATTCTATCTAGATCTTTTAATCGTAATGGCAAATCTAGTATATTGGCTAATGATCAACCAATACCTTTAAAAGCTTTAAAGGAGATTGGTCAATACTTAGCAGATATTCACGGACAATATAGCAACCAACGTTTACTAGACACTGATATACATCATGAATATTTAGATACTTTTAATAAAGAAGGAAAAGAAGCCTATAAAGCTTATACTGATGCGTATAAAATTTATAAGCAAGCAAAACAAGATGTAGATCATTTACAAGAGAATATGTCTGAGCGAGCCCGGGAGCTTGATATGCTTAGATACCAAATCGACGAAATTGAAGATGCTGGTCTGAGTGTTGGTGAAGATGTAACTATTGCTGAAGAACTTAAGCGTCTAGACAGTTTTGAACATATCGATAAGGTATTAGGTTCTTGTTATGATGCCTTTTATAATGGACGTCAACCATTACTTGATACGATTAACTCGATTAAGGTAGAGGTTAATGATCTAGTAAAATATGACAGTGAGTTAAAAGAAGTCTCAGAAATGGTGGACTCTGCTTATTTCCAACTAGAAGAAGCTGCACAGTCTTTAGATCGTTACAGGGATACTATCAGCTACGATGAAGAACGTTATAAGTATTGCCAAGACAGAGATACCACAATTTATAGCTTAAAGAAAAAATATGGTGAAACCGTAGAAGATATTCTAGCATACGAAGAAAAGGCGCAATCTCGTTTAGAAGAACTAGAAGGCCTTGTATTTGCTCAAGATGAATTAGAAACACGTTTTGAAGAAGCAAAAAGGGTAGCAGAAGAAGCGTTAACAGTTTTACACGAGGTACGTCAAAAAAATGCAAAAGAGATTGCTACGGCCTTACATCAAGAATTAGTGGATCTAGGGATGCCCAAAGGGGATATTCAATTTCATATTGAAGAGGGAACTGAATTATCCTCATTAGGTGCAAAGTCTATTGAAATGTTATTCTCCGCAAATAAAGGGGAACAGTTATTACCTCTACATAAAGTAGCATCTGGCGGTGAGTTAGCTCGCATTGCATTAGCCTTTAAATCAGTATTCCGCAGTGACGCTTTTAAAACGATGGTATTTGATGAAATTGACGTTGGTATCAGCGGTGATATAGCACTTAAGGTGGCAGAAAAAATACTTAATTTATCTAGAACAAATCAAGTATTTTGTATTACCCATTTGCCTCAAACTGCAAGTATTGCGAAACAACACTATCATCTATCTAAAATCGAGGAAGATGATCGTACAATCTCTACATTAGTAGTCTTAAATGAGGAAGAACGAGTAACACAAATCGCGTCTATGATGTCTGGTAAGGGAATGTCTGCTACAGCACTTGCGGCGGCGAAAGAACTTATTGACCATTTTAATTGACTAATATCGCATAATTACTTATACTAATAGTATTAAATGAATATGTTGATAGAGGTGCGAGTATTAAGAGTAATCATGAGGAGTAGGCATGCATTGATCCATGATAAAAGGGATGCTTGCCGAAGTTCGATGATTGCGACTCATCGTTCTGGTTGTCTATTTAATAGATAGACAACTGTCATCAATCTTGTATTGGTGGAGTGCTATCATTGAGCTTTTCGTAAGAGTATATATAGCTATATAATCTATAAGGCCAGTGGATGCATCCACTGGCTTTTTTGGAGGTATATATGATTCGAGTAATGGTAAATGGCGCTGGCGGCAAAATGGGTCGTGAAGTGGTCAAAGCAGTACATAACGATCCTGATTTAACTTTAGTTGGTGGTATTGATCCGACTAAGGCAGGGGAAGATGTAGGCTCTGTAGCAGGAATCGAACAATTAGGTATCAAGATGAATGCCTCCATCGATGAGGTATTAGATACAAATAAACCTGATGTGATTGTAGATTTTACTAATCCTGCAGTTATTTATGAAAATGCGAAGAAAATGTTATCCACTGGGATTCATTTAGTCATCGGTACTACAGGATTGACCGCAGAACAACGTGATGAACTTGATACAATAGGTCGTTCCAATCAAGCGAATTGCTTAGTGGCGCCAAACTTTTCTCTTGGGGCAGTAATGATGATGAAAGTGTCTGCAGAGCTCGCTCCATATTTTCCTAATGTAGAAATTATAGAATTACATCATAATCACAAATACGATGCGCCTTCTGGCACAGCTATTTTAACAGCTAAATTGATTAATGATGCTAAACAAGCTGCTAAGGTAACTGCTGATGAGGATTTAACTCGTGAAAGCTTACCAGGTGCTCGTGGTGCTAAGGTTGACGATGTAACAATTCATAGTGTACGCCTTCCAGGTTATGTGGCTCATCAAGAAGTATTATTTGGTGGTTATGATGAAACATTAACCATACGTCATGATAGCTTAAGCCGTTTATCTTTTATGCCAGGCGTAGTATTAGCATGTAAAAAAATTACTTCTAAAACTGGCTTAACATACGGTTTAGAACATTATTTATAATTTTTGTGCAAGGAGATGTATCAATGAAAAAACCTAATGTTGCTATTCTAGGTGCTACTGGTGCAGTAGGTGCTGAATTTATTACACTTATTGAAGAACGTAACTTTCCTTATGAAAACTTAAAACTATTAGCTTCCGCTCGTTCTGCAGGTACAGAACTTACTGTGAATGGTAAAACATATATTGTAGAAGAAGCAAAACCTGAATCTTTTGATAATATTGATATTGCGCTATTTGCAGGTGGCTCTATATCTAAAACATTAGCGCCTGAAGCCGCTAAACGCGGTGCTATTGTAATTGATAACTCTAGTGCATTCCGTATGGATCCTGAAGTTCCACTCGTAGTACCAGAAGTTAACCCAGAAGATATTTTGAAACATAAAGGTATCATTGCAAATCCCAACTGCTCTACAATTATCATGAGTTTAGGATTAAAACCTCTTCATGATCTCTCTCCAATTAAACGTGTAGTTGTAAGTACATACCAAGCTGTATCTGGGGCAGGTAAAGAAGGTATTGAAGAACTTGAAAATCAAGTAAAACAATATACTGCAGGCGAAGAAATGACAGCAAATCTGTTGCCAACTGGCTCTGCTCCTAAACACTATCCTGTAGCATTCAACTTATTGCCACAAATTGATGTGTTCTTAGAAAATGATTATACTAAAGAAGAAATGAAGATGGTTTACGAAACGCAAAAAATTCTTCATGACGAAACTATTCAAGTAGTTCCAACTACAGTTCGTGTTCCTGTATATCGCTCTCATTCTGAATCTGTCTTGGTAGAAACAGCAGAACCTGTATCTGTAGAGGCTTTCAAGGCGGCATGTGAAAAATTCCCTGGTTTACAAGTTAAAGATAATCCTGCTGAACAAATTTACCCTATGCCATTGTATACATCTAATCAAAACGACTGTGAAATAGGTCGTATTCGTAAAGACTTATACAATGACAACGGTATGAACTTCTGGATTGTAGGGGACCAAATTCGTAAAGGTGCAGCTCTTAATGCGTTGCAAATTGCTGAGTACTTGGTGGAAAAACAAGCATTTTAATCTATCAAGGGGAGGATATATATGAAAACCTTTGGTCGAGTGTTAACAGCTATGGTGACATCCTTTAATAGTGATGGATCTGTAAATATTGAAAATTGTATAGATATCGCCAATTATCTGTTAGATAATGGCTCTGATGGTCTTGTAGTTTGTGGTACAACGGGTGAAAACCCAACTATGTCTAGAGACGAAAAATTAGCTCTATTTAATGCGATTGCAAAAGAATGTGGACATAAAGGTTCGATTATTGCCAATGTAGGCAGTAACGATACAAAAGCTTCTGCAGACTTTGTAAAGGAAGTCTCTAAAATCGATGGTATCGATGGTTTGCTAGTTGTAGTACCTTATTACAATAAACCTAACCAACAAGGCCAATATTTGCATTTTAAAACTATTGCAGAAGCTACTACATTGCCAATTATGGTGTATAATGTACCAAGTCGTGTGGGGACAGGTATTTTCCCAACTACCTTAGTTCAATTACATAACGAATATCCACATATTTGTGCTATCAAAGAGGCAAGTGGTAATTTAATGATTGCTTCTGAAATTAAGCGTTTAATGCCTGGAGATGATTTCATGGTATATAGTGGGGACGATGGTCTTACATTACCGATGTTATCTATTGGAGGATGTGGAGTCGTATCTGTAGTATCTCATATAGCAGGCAAAGATATGAATGCAATGATTCAAGCTTATGAATTTGGCCATAACTACGAAGCGATTCGTATTCATCAAGCTTTATCAGAAATTATAAAAGCGATGTTCATTACCACAAATCCGATTCCTATTAAATATGCAGCCCGTAAAATTGGCTTACCTGTGGGAAAATTTAATTTACCAATGTGTGAACCGACGTCTGATGAAGCAGCATATATTGATAAAGCATTAGCAGAATATCTAAAATAAAATATCAGTATAAAATAAAAACCAGTAACTACATTGTAGCTACTGGTTTTTATTTTATACTACAATCTTACTGTTATTTTTGATTAGAGTGACATTATTTGTATTATATTAATTGTATTTTAATGTAAAAATTTATAATTATGGTATAATTTCTCTGGAGATAGTATTTTTAACTATACTCTAGTCTACTGTTAATTCATGATAAACAGACAAATTGTGAAAGTTCGAACCGACCAATATGGCGGGTACATTTAAAACACAAGGAGTTTAGCATGATACTAACAATGTTAAAAGGTAAAATTCACAGAGCTACTGTGACACAAGCAGAGCTTGATTATGTAGGGAGCATTACAATTGATACAGATTTATTGAATGCATCCGGAATACGAGAATATGAACAAGTTCAAATTGTAAATATCAATAATGGAGCACGTTTTAGTACATATACTATTGCCGGAGAAGCAGGTAGTGGTGTTATATGTTTAAATGGTGCTGCTGCACGACATGTGCAAGTACATGATAAGATAATTATCATGTGTTATGCACAGCTTGATGAAAGCGAAGTTGAGAGCCATAATCCTCTCGTTGTATTTGTAGATAATAGTAATAAGATAAGTCATATAAAAAACTATGAGAAACATGGTTTATTAGTTGATCAAAAATAATTGTCATTGATCGAATTACAGTAGACTGTATAGGACTATCTTCGTATTTACAATATAACGGAGGAATATAATGGAAGTTATAACAACTATCGAAAATGTACGGAATACAGTAAATAGCTGGAGAAAAGAAGGTTATACAATTGGTTATGTACCAACCATGGGATTCTTACATGAAGGACATGCTGCATTAATAGATCAAGCTAGAAAAAATAACGATAAGGTCATTGTCTCTATATTTGTAAATCCTATTCAATTTGGAGAAAATGAAGACTTAAGTACTTACCCTCGTGATATTAATAGCGATAAAAAGTTATGTGAATCACATGGTGTCGATCTTATTTTTGCTCCAAATCCGGAGGAAATGTACCAAGATAAAAAGGCATTTGTAAACATTGCGGATTTATCTGATACATTGTGTGGTATTCGCAGACCAATTCACTTTAAAGGCGTTTGCACTGTGGTGGCAAAATTCTTTAATATTACTCAACCAACAAATGCGTATTTTGGTGAAAAAGATGCACAGCAATTAGCCATTATACGTAAAATGGTCTTTGATTTAAATTTTCCTGTCAATATTATTGGTGTTCCCATTGTTCGTGAAAAAGATGGTTTAGCAAAATCTTCTCGTAATACATATTTGTCTAGTGAAGAACGGAAAGCTGCAACCATATTGTATAAAGCTATTCAATTGGGAAAACAAACTATACAATATGGTTGCCCTGCTAAATGTATCATTGATACTATGACAGACACTATACAAACCGAACCACTTGCTAAAATAGATTATATTTCAGTTGTTGATGCTAAGACTATGCAACCTATACAAGAGGTTACTGCTCCAGTATTAGTGGCTATGGCCATATATATTGGCCCTACACGACTTATTGATAACTTCTCATACGATCCAAATTAAGGAGAGAAGTTATGAATCATTTACTTACACTCAATAACGTCCTTTCCAAATACTTGATTTTTATAATCCTAGGCTTTTCATGTATTGCCTATATAGTACCAGAATACTTTACTTGGGCAATCGCTTATACACCTTTTTTACTTGGTATAGCCATGTTTGGAATGGGGCTTACTATTAAGTTTGAAAGCTTATGTAGTATCCTTAGGCATCCAAAAGATATTTGTATTGGTGTACTTGCACAATATACGATAATGCCTCTATTAGCTTGGGGAATTTGCCATATATTTACCTTATCACCGGATATTGTTATTGGTGTAATATTAGTAGGTTGTTGTCCCGGTGGAACAGCCAGTAATGTTATAACCTATATTGCCAATGGTGATGTCCCTTTATCTGTAGGAATGACAATTACTTCAACATTAATAGCTCCCATAGTTACACCATTATTAATCTTATATATCGGTGGCGCATGGGTAGATGTTCAAGTACTACCTATGATGATTACTATGGTAAAAGTTATTATTGTGCCAATCTTATTGGGCGCAGTAATCCAATATGTATGTAAATCACATATCAATACTTTAACCAGCATTAGTCCAATCTTTTCAATGATTGCTATTATACTGTTAATAGCAGCCATTATTGCTATTAACAAAGAGAAACTATTGATTTCTGGGCTTGAAACACTTATTGTTGTTGGTATACATAATATACTAGGTCTACTACTAGGATTAGGTGTAGGAGCACTGCTTAAATTAAGATATGATAAAACTACAGCGCTAGCAATAGAGGTAGGAATGCAAAATAGTGGTTTAGCCGTAACATTGGCAGCAACAAATTTTGCATTAAATCCATTAGCAACGCTAGTAGGGGCTATTTTTAGTGTATGGCATAATATATCAGGTGCTATTTTTGCTACTCTACGGAGAGAAAATAGTTTACATTAAAAATAAACTTTATACATGCAACAAAAAAAACGGCAACAATATGTTGCCGTTTTTTTTGTTGCTTATATTCTATCCCGTACAAGACCGATTACAAGGCCCTCAATATGACAATCATCTACAATGATTGGAGCAAAATCATCATTTTCAGGTTGTAAACGAATATGACCATTTTCTTTATAAAAACGTTTTACGGTAGCCTCATCATCAATGCGAGCAACAACAACATCACCGTTATTAGCAGTATTTTGATGGCGCACGATGAGCATATCACCTTCATACATACCGATATTCATCATAGATTCGCCTTGAACACGAAGCAAGAAACAATCGGAATCACCAGTCAATTGAACTGGCAATGTAAGCGTGGACTCTAGGTTTTCTACTGCAGTAATAGGCATACCTGCTTGTACAGTGCCGATAAGAGGTACTTGTTTAAGTCCAGCCCCTAAAAACTCAAAGTTATCAGAGCTAGACGTTTCATTACCGGCTACTGAAATAGAAGGTTTAGTATCTTCTAATACAGTAATAGCACGATTTTTATTGGGATCACGTTTAATATAACCAAATTTTTCTAAAGTATTTAAGTGAGATTGAACGGTGGAAGTAGAACTTAGCCCTACATGTGTACAGATTTCACGAACTGTAGGACAACGATATTCATTATGTAATGAATCTTTTATAAATTCTAATATACGGCGCTGTTTTGTATTGATATCTGTAGCAGGGCGTCTCACGATAAACCTCCAAAGCCAATCTAATGTAAAAATAATGTTAACATTTCTATGCGTAAAAAATAACTCATATCATACTATATAATAAAAACATAAGGTATTTATTTAACTTATATCCCTATTATAGGAAATTTTGAAAGTTTTTGCAAACATTTGTTCTTAAACACTTGACCGAACATTCGTTCGTGTGCTATTATAAACATGTAAACAAACAAATGTTCTCAGATATTATGTTCGATGTAAATGTGAGGTATGAGATGAAAAATATATTGATGATGGTAGGAATGTGCTTAACAGTATTATTTGGTTATAATATGTCAAATCCTACAACAGAGGTAAATACACATAATATACGTGAAGTAAAGGTTCAAGCAGGCGATACAATGTGGGATATTGCAGCACGTACAGCTCATAAAGATATGGATGTTCGTGAAATGGTATATGCCATGAAGGAACTCAACAATATTAGCGATTCTGGTGCTCTTGTACCTGGTACAGTTTTAAAGGTACCAGCAAAGAAATCTGATAGTCCAGTTAGAGCTTTGGACTATATGGCTCAAAACTAAATATATATGGGTTAATCCCACGCAAAAAAGCAGCTACTCTAACAGAGATAGCTGCTTTTTGTTATCTAATGTATGTTATTAAACGATTTATAATTATTGTCTAAATCAACTGATTTATGATTGTTATCTAAATCGCTTTTCAAAAATTGTAGAGATAGGATTATCTACAAACTTATTTGCTTCATTGATATAACGACGAACCATATTTACACTATGATGACGTGTTTGTCGCATAATATTACGTTCTTCAACACCATAAGCTGCTGCAGTCGTTGCAAAGCCATGACGTAAACTATGAGCGCCATACATAGTCGGATCTAAACCAATAAGAGAAATATATTTTTTTACGATTTCTGCAATCATCTTATCGGATATAGCTGTTTTACGTAAAGACATATTTTTTGTAAACCCTCTAAATACAGGTCCCTCAGTAATACCAGAAGCACGTAACCATTGTTGTAAGGCTCGTACTGCATCTAACGGAGAACCAGATAAATGTGGGATAGCTACCACTGCACCCTGACCTTCTTGATCGGCCTTAGAGGATGCTACAAAGATTTCAACACCTTGTGGTGAAAATTGAAGATTTTCTACTGTAATAGCTGCAATCTCACTGCGCCGGAAAGCACCCATAAAGCCAATCAAAAGAATAGCTTTATCGCGCAATAATTGAAGTTCCGGCACGTCTAGCTTATTCATACAGTCTATAATATCTTCAATATCTTCTAACAAAACTGGGGTTTTTCCTTGTTGGAATGTTCCTTTTAATCGTCTAATACCACGTAAGGCCTGTTTAACGATAGGAGCCATACATGGATTATCTCTTTGGCCAGAAGCATTAAAATTTTCAGATATAGCACTAATACGACGTGAAATTGTATTTGCTTTTGCATAATCTGCTAGATCGTTAATATAATTTACTATTGTTTCTGGTGTAGCTGGAAAATAAGATACCTTTTGATAAGTACACCAATCTACGAAATCGTCCCAATCCGATTCGTAAGCATCAACAGTATTCTCAGCCTTAGATAACAATATGCTTTGTTTTGCTTTCATAGACAACTTTGTACTATTCATAAGCGCATCATTATTGCGCAAATAAAAATGTTTTTGTTGTTTCTTAGACTCTGACATAATTCACCCTTACCTATAAAATATCAATATAATTGTACCATAGATTAGATCTTTATATGCTATAATTAGAGAATATAATAACTTATTCGGGAGCGTTTACGAATACATGACGAAGAAATACATATTAGTAGGAACAGTACTTGTTCTTTTGGGTACAAGTGGTTGCTCATACATTCCAACAGAAAATATTTCTTATGGTGTATATTATAATGATACAGATCTATCAAATACACCAAAGAACGAATTACAAGCACGTTTACAAGAGGTGAATGATAAGATACCTCAGACTATATCTATCGATATGGGAAATAATAAAAAACAACAAGCCACATATCATGATTTAGGTATTCAATTCGATACAGAGGCTATGGTAAAAGCTATTTCCACATACGGCTATGAGGATGATATGTGGACAGTATTGTCACATAGATTTAATGGTTTATTTTATGGTCATCATTTTAAACCACAATATAAGTTAGACGAAGTAAAGGGTAAAACATATCTCACTGAGTTAGCAAAAACAATAGATACGCCTGGTCATGATGCATTTCTTACTGTTGAAAATGGACAAGTAGTAATACATCCGGCGAAAGAAGGCAAGCGTATTGATATTGATGCCACCCTCAAAAAGCTAAAAGATGATTTACAGACTGGCGATAGTATAAACTCTCTTTCCATGGTATTTACTACGCAGAATACGGTAAAAGTTACCGATGCTGATTTAAAACCATTAAATACAGTATTGGCATCCTTCACAACGGAATTTGATCCTAGCAATGAAAGCAGAACACATAATATCCAATTAGCTTCTGATAAGATAAATGGTACACTCATTAAGCCCGGCGAACAATTCTCTTTTAACGATGTTGTAGGAGAACGTACTGCAGAAGCTGGCTATGATGATGCGCCCGTTATGATTGATGGCAAATTAGTTCCTGGTATCGGTGGTGGTATTTGCCAAGTAAGTTCCACTATATTCAATACAGCTTTATTATCTGGGATGAATATTATTGAACGTACACCTCACTTTGAACCAGTTGGATATATTCAAGCTGGCAGAGATGCTACAGTAGCTTGGGGCTATTTAGATTTTAAGTTTAGAAATCCGTACCAACATTCTATTTATATCTTAAGTGTTATGAATAATGGTACGTTAACTATTTACATTATAGGTACAGCTGAAGATAAACCAAAAAATGTATCTATCTCTGTAGGCGATTATGGTGAGATTCCAAATAAAACAATAACTAAGGTAGATCCATCTTTAAAAGAAAAAGAGGTACAAGAGGGCCATGTAGGCTTAAAAATGAATACGTATAGAACCATTACATATGGTAACTGGGTTACTCAAACTGATTTCTTTGAGTCTATATATGACCCTGTAGATACGATTATTACAATGCCTGCAACACCTGAAGCGCCACCTAAGAAAACAGATAAAAAGAAATCATAACTATAGCTTTTATGAAATATAGCCTAAACTATTGACCATTGTATATAAATAGTTTAGGCTATTATTTGGGCTGTAAATGAGAAATCATTATATACGTAAATAAATTAGTATAGATTAATTATTAAAATAAAAAGCATAATAAGACATTCTCAATAATTATCATTTAGGAAAAAGTAGACTAGAAGAGGAATTTATGGACACAATTTTACAATTTGATCACTCTTTAATCTTCTATGTACATGAACATTTTGTATATAGTTTTTTAACACCAATTATGGCATTTATTTCAAAAATTACAAGTAATGGCGCATTATGGATTATAATAGCTTTATTATTAATGCTACAAAAAAAATATCGTGTTTTAGGCGTGGCGATTATTATTGCTTTAGGATTTGTTTTTATAATTGGCGACCAAGGTTTAAAACCAAATGTAGCTAGATTAAGACCATTTGTTGATTTTCCAAATGTAACGGTACCGTTGGAATCTGCACTACCAAAAGCTACAAGCTATTCATTCCCATCAGGTCATAGCTTTGGTTCATTCGCATCAGCCATGACTATTTACCTAGGCTTAGGCCAAATAGCACCTCAGAAGCGATATTTAGGGATTTTAGCATTGTTAGGTTCAATAGTAGTAGCATTCTCTAGAGTTTACTTATTTGCACATTATCCAACAGATGTATTAACAGGTTTAGTATTAGGAATCATCGTAGGATTCATTGCCTGGAAGTTAGCAAGAATCGGCTGGAACTGGTGGAATAACCGCCATAATGATGTAGAATACGAACCATACACATTTAAACGTAAATAAGCAAAAAACTATATAACACAAGGGATTGGGCCATTTAGGCCCAATTTTTGGCATTAAATTACTTCCGATAATATATCGTTATCGGAAGTAATTTATATTAAAAACAAAAACTAGCCTATAAGTCTATAAGCTAGTTTATTTTAGTTAATCATAATAATCAGTAAAAAATTAATTATTTATCATATGAATCTATTTCTTTTATATATTCCGCTAACTCAGGTTCATCAATAGTAACTTTATCAAACTTAGGTTCAATAATTATATTACCGTTATAATCCATTAGGCCATATTTCCCTTTAGATTTATAAACAAATAAAGCTTTATAAAATGATGTTATATCGTCATCATAATGTGGTAATTTAAATAATTTATAACCTGAGTTTGTATCAATTACATATTTTATTTTATCATAAGTTGCTGTAGTAACTTTATTTAATACATAATTAGGCTTTGATGTATCTATACTATCAAAAACATCAGCATAAAATACACCTGAACTAGCATTAAAAATACTATTACCATATGAATCTTTCAAAATAAAGCTACGATCACTTAATCTTTCATAAGAATAGTTATTCGTAGCAACTATAGTTTGATCTAATGAGTCTACAATACCATACCTATTATTTTCATCAGTCACAACAAAGTACTTAAACCCTTTACCTAAATGTTTTATAGATTTATATTTAGGAGGAATAACGATTATATTATCCTTTGTCTTCATACCATATAAAGTATTACCTTTATCATTTACTTCTGAAAATAAATCATAAACATCTGATGGAGCTCTACTATAAAAATTCTCATCAGAATATGAATCACCTCCCGCACCATCATTATTACGTATTTCTATATAATCATTTCTGTTAATAAGGTCTATAGCTTCATCAACACTAAGTAAAACACCATTTTCTGTAAGATATTTTGTATAATCATCTATAGTATATAATTTATAAAGATATTTTTTATCTTTTCTAGACCAATATTTGGTAATACTCTCTTTGATACTTCTAATAGGACTATCAATAATTGGATTGCCGCTTACTCTATTATATACATACCAATATTCTCCTTTTTTACCTAATATTATAGTATCACTTAAATCATCATAATCAGTAATCACATCATTAATAGCATATGTACCATCTAAGTTTAATAATTTAAAGCCCCCATTAGTGAAAGCTTTAGCAAATTTATAATAGAACTCATATTCATACCCTACTGGTAAATAGGCTAGTTCAACTAAATTTACATATCGTTTTTGACCATTTTCATAAAATGATCCATATACATAGTTATTATTATATCCTTTTATATACTCCACATGTAAGTTATCATATGGGCCCAATATCCATTGTCCTTTTTCATCAACAATGGTATTGCCAGTTTGGGATTCTAATGTAATATATTCTTTTGCAGCTATTATATTACATGCAACCAATGCTATTGCAAAGCTTAATATAAACTTTCTCATAAAGCACTCCATTACACAACACATCAATAGTTGATTTCATATTAACATATTTATATTCTTTAAATAAACTATACTTTTCATATTCTTAATTATTCTATATGCCAATAAAGTATTATTATTACATAAAATTTATATTGAATTTTCTAGAATTAGATTGTAAAATAGTAATATAAATTATCTAATTTACTCATACTCTTATGGAGGAATTTTATGTGCTGGTGTGATATTGTAAGTAAAGCCAAAATTGGCGGTTTAAAACATTTAGGAAATGGCATGGAGAGTTCTTTAAGATTTCTTGCTGAAATGGTTGTTGGTTTAAGTATTATTCGCGTGTTAGTTAACTGGGTTTTTGGTATCTAATTTCTCAGATGAATATGAACATATTAATAGGCGCTTAGTTATCTAAGCGCCTTATTTTTATATTTTTTGATTTATAAAATTGGTTCCTTAACTACACCCAGTATATTATTCATATGCTTCACTGCAATCAATGTATTCCATAATAATTTGGCAGATCTGACCATCTTTATCAAATGCCCAGTATACTGGATATAAACCATCGCCAAATCCAGATTGAATCATCGGTACGGTCAATTTTGTATCAGGAATTGTAAAGTTAATCCAATCTCCTTTAGAACGTTGGTATTGTGGATATGCCATAGCATTTAATTGGAATAAATCACTATAATAGTCATCGTATATATTTTTTTCAGGGTAGTTTATATGCCATTGTTCATAAAACTTATTATATATTTCAATTGTTTGTGCATCTACAATTGTAGCTAAACCTGAATCTACAGGAAATCCAATATAGGTATCTCCATCATCTAAATCGGTTAAGTCTTCAGTTCCTTTTAATGCTAATTCATAGTATACAGGTTCATTGCCACTAAAAACAACTCGACTAGCTACATAACGATATTCATTTGGTTCCATTTCGATTATCTTAGTCTCTAACAGATACGTACCTGGTGTTACCTGTCTAAGATATGTATCTGGTTTGCTTGGCAATGTTACTAGAGGATCACAACACGTAATATAACCTGTTGGAAAATTTACCGTCCACATAGGTAATGTGTGTAACGGAAATCCTTTTAACTCTTTTCGGTTAAATAAATCATGATATGGTACGGTAGGTTTTAATTTACCTTCAGAACCTAATCGGTTAAAGGTTTGAATCCATTCGCTAGTTAATTTAGATTGTTCCATATTACTCCTCGGCTTCGTATTTACAATGAATATATTCGCCTTCTAATACTTCATAGGCTGCGGTTTTACGAATAATTTGCTTCACTAATGTATCTAGTTTTGAACCATTAGAATAGTCTGCAGGTGCATAATAACGGATACGATGATGACGCATCATCTTATATACCTTTTCTTTATCTTTCTTAAATGGATCATATACACCTATAGAATGACCCCCATTAGCGTTCACAAGACTCATACAAGGAATATCTGTATCGCTATCTCCAATATAAATCATGTTACGGAACGGCACACGTTGATTTTCAGGCTTAATGTAATCATTAACACCAGTATCATTAATATCGAGAATTCCTTTTTGAATACGGAACAAAAATTGCGTCTTATTCGTATAGTTAATGGCTTGTGCGGGCCAAACAGCTACACCTTTATCATCGAACATAAATGCACTGGCATAGATTTTGGTAAAAGCCCCCTCTTTTGCCATTTCAGTGCCTTCGATCATTTCTTTTAAGCCAGACGAAATAATATAATGTTCAATCTTAACGCCTTGTTCTAAGCCATATTGACGAATGCGTTCAAACCAAGTCCGTACCCCTTCGTATAATTCTACTTGATTGCCGTATTCCATGAGCTTATCTTTTGTTACATAGAAATGGCCTACTGCTTCTTGAATCATTTTGTACATATAGGCTAAGTTATTATCCATATCATGTTTTTTAGCCAATTGATTTGATTCATGCCAAAATTGTTTGATTTGCTCTTCGTTATAGCCTACCGATTGAATGAATCCTTGTGCCTGCATATCGTCAGGGGTTAATGTCTTATCAAAGTCGTAACACATTGCTAACACGGGCATAGATGAGTCAGATGATTGTAAATTATCTTTACTATCTTTCTTATACGTTATCATAAATGCACCTCCTTTTAAACTAAACAAAAAATATATTTACACTCTCTTATATTCCTGAGATACCTGCTTGACAACCCCTTTGGTATCTATTTTACACGATAAGTCAATTCATTTAATTTAATAATTCCTCGTAATTCTCTCTAAAATAAGCTATCCTGTGTTACAGTTTCTTTTACAATCCAGCTCTTTTCCGTACTTTCTTTGATAATTTCTCTTTTTGAAAGTCTTCCAATAAGTAAGCTAGAATTTGGGTCATGATGTAAACGATTATATCGAACCACCGCTTGATTAGTATTAGCATAACAATAACGGCAAAAGTGGCTACAGCTATCATAGGCTCCAATATCACCATGTAAATAACAATTACATTCTGGTCGTGCTGGCGCGCGTTTAGGTGCTTTTAATTTTATATTCCAGGCCCTTTCATAACAATCTAAGGTTAAACACCCTTCTGTATCAGCACCAAGCTTTTTAAAGATATCCCCTTCTCCACAGGTTTTAAGATTCATATGATTGGAATGAGCTATGGAAACAAATTCTTTAATGATCTTAGTTTGAACATCTAAACTTGGTCTATATCCTTCTGGAAAATTCTGAGCCACCTTATCAAATATATCTAAAAAGCTAACAACAACTGTATCTGTATAACTTTTAAGGGCTTGAGCCATTTTGTAAAAGCTTTCACAATGAAAATCAACGGTATATTCATTGGTTAAAATGATAGGATCATAGCGCCACACCATAGATTGAGAATTAAGCTGTTTAGAAATATGTTTAAATCCTTCTATAACAGACGTATAAGTTGGCACGTAGGGTTCAATATCAGTTCCATAAGGCGTTATAGTCATATGCCAGTATTGTCTGTAATCAACAATTTCATTTAGTAGTGGAATAAACGGTAAAGGATTCTTTGTACAGAATGCAATCCCATCTACCACCTCTTGATTAATTGGATACCGTGTCACCTGTAGGGGATTATAAGGGTTACGAACATCTACAAAACCTTCACGTATACGATTGATTAGCCATTGCCCATAAAAAGCAGGAATATCTGTACGTTGCCCAGTCTGTAATATCATAGCCCCTGCCCTTTCAGTAAAATAAAAACATAGGAGTATTATATCATATCTAATAGTAAGTATTTATGGAGTTAATGTGATTTTTGCTGTATAGTTCATTATTATTTTATGGTACTATACATACTATAGAATATGAGGAGAACTAAATTATGAATGATATTTTTGAACGCAACCATCCTATGAAGGATGATAAAGAATTTATTACATCCTATTGGGCAGATCGAGCTCACGATTTTGGCGCTTTACGTGCAAAAGAATTGGAAAGTCCCAAACTAAAATTATGGAGAGAAGAATTAACTAGTCATATATTTGATTCTGATAGATCTTTACGAATATTAGATATTGGATGTGGAGCCGGCTTTTTTAGTATTATACTATCTCAACTTGGTCATACAGTGCATGGCATTGATATTACACCTAATATGATAGATGAGGCAAATCAACTAGCAGAGTCCCTCGATTGTGATGCAACCTTTTCTGTGATGGATGCAGAGAATCTAGGATTTGATACTAATACCTTTGATATCGTTGTGGCCAGAAATGTAACGTGGAATTTACCCCATCCTGACAAAGCCTATGCCGAATGGTTTCGCGTCATTCGCCCAGGCGGTTTGATTTTAAACTATGATGCGGAACATGCTCGTAATCATCATAATGTACCACAATCTGTTCATCATGCCCATGAACATGTAAGCAACGAATTAAAAGAACGATGTCACACCATTTATCATATGCTCGACATTTCGTCTTATACACGACCTCAATGGGATAAAGAACTACTTACTAAATTAGGTGCTAGTTCTGTTACCATTGATCTAACTGTAGGTCCGCGCCTTTACAATGAGGAAGACGAGTTTTATATTCCTGTCCCCATGTTCTTGGTGAAAGCAATTAAATAAATCTATATAATATATAACACAAAACCCACTCTATGATTATCATGAGTGGGTTTTGTGTTTAGATTAACTGCTAATTACTAAAATATACCTGAGCTTTATCAATCTCTGCCCGTAGTTTTTCTTCATCAATTGTAAGCAGTTCTTTGTCTTTCATAAGAACTTTACCACCCACAATTGTAGTATTTACATCGGAGCTATTAGCAGAGTATACAAGAGCTGCTAAATCATTGTAACGAGGCATCCAGTGCATACCAGATACATCATATAGCACGATATCTGCACGATAGCCTTTATCTAATACACCAAGATCTGTATATCCCAATGCTTTTGCACCTTCTACAGTGCCCATGTTCCATGCGGCTTGAGCAGGAATAGCCTTTGGATCATAAAGACGTGCTTTATGTAATGTTGCTGCAAGACGTACTTCTTCAAGCATATCCGCGTTATTATTAGAAGCGGAGCCATCTGTACCAAGACCAACCGTAATACCTTTGGCAATCATTTCAGGTACTGGTGCAATACCACTAGCTAATTTTAAATTAGATTGTGGGTTATGAGCTACGGCTACATTATTTTCAGACATAATAGCCATATCTTCGTCTGTCACATGAACGCAGTGTGCGGCTAAGGTAGTATTCCAGAATAAACCTAAATCATGCATATGAGCAATTGGTGTCTTACCAGTAGCTTTCATAACATTCTCCACTTCTCCTATTGTTTCGGACAAGTGCATATGAATACCACAATTTAATTCATGAGATAAGGCAATCACCTTTTCCATATAATCATCAGGGCAAGTATATGGTGCATGTGGTCCAAGCAATACTTTGATGCGGTCATTATCAAAGCCATTCCAAGTGCGGAATAAGTCAGCATTTTCAACTAATGCTTGATCTGCTGTTGGAGAAACACCTGCTAATCCACGAGATAATACAGATCGAATGCCAGTTTCTTTTACCACCTCAGCTGTAGTATTCATAAAGAAATACATGTCGCTAAAAGTTGTGGTACCAGTGCGTAGCATTTCAGCAATGCCAAGTTGTGTGCCGTACCGTACATAATCGTCGTTTAACTTTGCTTCTGTGGGCCAAATAGCCGTTTCAAGCCATTCCATAAGCTCAAGATCATCTGCATAGTTTCTAAAAAGGCCCATCGCAATATGGGTATGTGTATTTATAAGACCTGGCGCAGCCAATTGGCCTTTACCTTCTAACACTTCTTTAGCAGAATCTTTTACTTTTGTAGCTTCACTATCGTTTAAAATAGCTGTAATATAACCATTTTTGATTTCAATGGCATGATTTTTTAGAACACCCTCATCGGTGAGGACGTCTACATGAGTAATCAATAAATCAGACATAGTCTTCCCTCATAGGTATAACCGAGCCATAATAGCTCGGTTATATTAGTTTAATTTGAAAGCTAGTAATAGTTTAGATACAAAATCTTTTCCAAAAACCATTATATTTCAATACGTATTAGTTTACTTTTGTAAGGTAGTCGATTTGCTCTTGTGTTAAAGAGTCTAAATCATAACCCATGGAATTCAATTTAAGTTTAGCAATTTCCACATCTAATTCATGCGGTAATACATATACTTTCGAATCCATTTCTTTGCCATTTTTTAAGATATGCTCTGCAGCAAGAGCTTGCATAGCAAAGGACAAGTCCATGATTTCTGCAGGATGACCATCACCAGCTGCAAGGTTTACCAAGCGACCTTCAGCCAATACATAGAGTTTACGGCCATCAGCCATGGTATAACCTTCGATATTTTGACGAACGCGCTCGTGGCTTACAGCAAGGTCTGTAAGGTCAGAAACATTCACTTCGCAATCAAAGTGACCAGCATTACACAAGATAGCTTTATCTTTCATCACTTCGTAATGTTCTTTTACGATAACATCTTTACAACCTGTTACAGTACAGAAGATATCGCCCACTTTAGCAGCTTCAATCATAGGCAATACTTTAAAGCCATCAAATACAGCCTCAACTGCTTTAATTGGATCTACTTCAGTTACATATACGTGGGCACCAAGGCCTTTTGCTCGCATAGCAACGCCTTTACCGCACCAACCGTAACCAGCAACGACAACGTTTTTACCTGTTACAGTCAAGTTTGTAGTACGCATGATGCCATCCCAAACGGACTGGCCTGTACCATAGCGATTATCAAAAAGATATTTACAGTAAGAGTCGTTTACTGCAATCATAGGGAATGTTAATTGTTTAGCATTCTCTAATGCATATAAACGATGTACGCCTGTCGTAGTTTCTTCGCTACCACCGATAAGACGTTCTTTAGCGTCTTGGCGTGTAGT
This sequence comes from Veillonella parvula, assembly GCF_032472435.1. GTDB lineage: Bacteria > Bacillota > Negativicutes > Veillonellales > Veillonellaceae > Veillonella > Veillonella parvula_N. Next base: position 404,215 of record NZ_JAWEGM010000001.1, on the reverse strand, counting down.
ATGTAACAAGTTTACTAGGTCACCACCGTCATCAATGATGATATGTGGTTTGTGATCAAGTGCTTTATGAAGGAAATCAAAATATTCTTCATCTGTGCAATCATACCAAGCATATACAGTAATACCCATATCTACAAGACCTGCAGCTACATCGTCTTGTGTAGACAACGGATTGGAGCCCGTTACAATTACATCTGCACCACCGCGTTTTAATACAGTCGCGAGGTATGCTGTTTTTGCTTCCAAGTGGACACTAACAACAATTGTTTGGCCTTTGAAAGTTTGTTCTGCTTCAAAACGGTCACCTAATGTGTTTAATGTAGGCATAAAGTTAGAAACCCAATCAATTTTTTTGCGACCTTCTGTTGCTAAATTTATGTCTCTAATTAAAGATTGCATAATATCTCCTTTTACTCATACAAGTAGATACAATAAAATAAATAGTTGATAGTAAATCTACTTAGATTTATTGATACTATATAATTTTGTTAATATCATTGTAGATACTTAATTATATAGATAATATATTTCTTATATATAGAATGCTTAATAAGCTAATCATTAAGATAATAGACTATTTAGATTCTACAATCTGGCGTAGCTTATCGATTGACTCTTCATAATTTGGAGTCAATACTCCCTCTTCGGTGATAATCGCTGTTACAAGTTCATGAGGTGTTACATCAAATGCAGGATTAAGTACATCAATACCACTAGGGGCTGTTTGAACACCGTGTAAAGCAGTTACTTCATCATCGTTGCGCATCTCAATAGGAATATCTCCACCATTTTCCAGAGTAAAGTCAAATGTACTATAAGGAGCGGCTACATAGAACGGAATATTGTGGAATTTAGCTAGTACAGCCACACCATAGGTACCAATTTTATTGGCTACATCCCCTTTTGTAGTGATGCGGTCAGCACCGACGATAACGGCATCAATTAACCCATGTTGCATCGCATAGGCTGCCATATTATCTGTTTCAAGAGTAATAGGAATACCATCCTCGTGAAGTTCAAAGGCTGTAAGTCGAGCACCTTGTAATAATGGACGTGTTTCATCAGCATACACGCGTTCCAATTGTCCATTTCCATGTAATTTACGAACAACACCAAGTGCTGTTCCTAGACCACCTGTAGCTAGTGCACCAGCATTACAATGAGTTAAGATGCGAATATTCTTTTTACCTTCAAATAATGTAGCCCCTGCTTCGGCCATACGTCTATTCAAAGACACATCTTCTTCGTGAATGATAATAGCCTCTTTTGTAATGAGGTCTACTACTTCACTCATTGAGGACATACTGTCAACATTGGTTTTCACAAGAGAAATGACACGATCTACAGCCCAAGCTAAGTTGATTGCTGTAGGGCGAGTTTCTTTTAATGTCTCACCAAACTCATATAAGCTTGTAAGTTGTTCACTAAATGGCACCTCTAAACGTCCTGCTTCCATAGCAGCTAAAATGAGACCATAACTAGCAGCTACGCCAATAGCAGGTGCACCACGAACGCGAAGCATTTTAATAGCTTCGGCAACTTGGCGCCAATCTGTACAGTGAACGTATGTAATTTCAGTAGGCAATTTAGTTTGATCTAATAGTACCAGCGTATCTTTACGCCATTCAATATTAATCATAACTTCTCCTTCGATGGACTCTTGTGTATCATTATGAATTGATTATAGTTTAAAACCACCATATTCATGCATGCGATTATGAGCATCATAACGAGCATCCACATCGATTGCATCAATAGCACCTAAAATAAGAGATTTAAGTTGAGCCGCCATGTCAGCCATCATTTCTACTACTTCCGCATGTGTCAAAGCAGATTCAGAAATACCTGCTGCATAGTTGGTAATCATAGAAATCGTAGCATATGCCATTTCAGCTTCATTAGCAAGGTTTACTTCTGGTACATTAGTCATACCTACTGTATCGCCACCAAGCATGTGGAACATTTTGATTTCTGCAGGAGTCTCAAAACGAGGGCCTTCAGTACATACATAGGTACCGCCATTGTGTATCGTAAGGCCTTGTTCCGTACCTACCTTTTGAAGAATATTACGTAATTCAGGGCAGTATGGATTTGTTACATCAAGATGTGCCACTGGACGGTCCCCGCCTTCATAAAACGTAGTGATGCGGTTCTTTGTGAAATCTAAGAATTGATCAGTCAACACAAAATGACCTGGCTTAAAGTTCTCATTTAAAGAACCTACTGCTGTCGTGGAGATAATAAATGTAACACCTAGTTTTTTGAGGCCCCAAATATTAGCACGATAGTTAATTTTGTGTGGAGGAATTGTATGATCTTTGCCGTGACGAGCTACAAAGATTACAGTTTTCCCATGGTATGTACCTTGTACATAATCTATTTCACCATATGGTGTCATTAAGGATTCTTCATGAATATTTTCAAAGATGGACGGATCATAAACACCAGTACCACCAATTACGCCAATTGCACTCATTGTGACCTCCTATTATTAATAACTCTATCTTTTATTTTCTCATAGAATAGAAAAACAGGCTATAGGAAAAACCTAGTAGCCTGTATTTTTTCTACATATTATAAAGTTTTTATTGAATTGGACCTTTTGAAGTGAACATATTTTGTAACTCTTCACGTGTGAAATGATATTTTTCATTACAATAATGGCAAACAAGCTCTGTTACGTCATCTTCCAAAATAGCATTCTTATCTTCTTCACGTAATGTCATTAGCACACTGGCAAAGCGATCACGACCACAACGACATTGGAAATGAATTGGTTCATTATATACTTGATTCACAGTTAAACCATCGAGAACGCGTTCCATAAGACCTTTACCATCTGGATTTGCTTTCAAATATTCTGTAATAGGACCAAGTTCATTAATATTCTTTTCTACTTGTGCTAATGCTTCATCTGTAGCATCCGGTAAGGCTTGTACGATAAAACCTCCAGCTACAACTATATGGTAATCTGGATCTACTAATACACCTAAACTAATCGTTGACGGTACTTGTTCAGATGCATATAAATAATATGCCAAATCCTCTGCTACTTCACCACTTTGAATCGGGCTTGTAGAAGTATAGTCTTGCGCCAATTGTGTAAATCGCGTAACTTGTACTTCCCCATTATGACCTACGGCAGCACCAACATCAAGCTTACCAGCATGCTTTAAAGGTACATCTACATGTGGCTCGTCTACATAGCCTCGAACCGTATTATCAGAGAATGCATCTACATGAACTACACCTAGTGGACCATCACCTTTGATACGAAGACTTACGTTTTCATGGTTTTTAAAATCACCAGCTAATAAAATAGCTCCCGTCATAGCACGACCTAAAGCAGCTGTTGCTACAGGCCATAAATCATGACGTACACGAGCTGTTTCAACTGTATCGGTTGTTACAGCTAAAGACATACGAACCCCTTCTCGGGTTGTAAAACGTTTTATATAATCCATTCTATCATTCCTTATTTCTACTTATTTTATATAAGATATTATATTTATATTGCTTATATAGTATATCATGTCAAATATTTAACTTTCAATAATAGAGAATATATGTTCGTCTAGTCTGATTTAAAGTTAAAAGAACATATTTTCGATGATATAAAAACACCCAGTACCATGAGATACTGAGTGTTATATATACAGTTCTTAGATTTGATCGATAAGGTTAACCATTTCGATTGCACCCATAGCACAATCATAACCTTTATTACCCGCTTTTGTACCAGCGCGTTCGATAGCTTGCTCGATGTTTTCAGTAGTCACTACACCAAACATAACTGGAATACCAGTTTCTAATGAAACGTGGGCAATGCCTTTTGCTACTTCATTACATACATAATCATAATGAGTAGTAGAACCACGAATAACTGCACCTACACAAATAACTGCATCATAACGACCAGATAAGGCAGCTTTTTTAGCAATCAATGGAATTTCATAAGCACCGGGAACCCAGATTACTGTAATGTCCTCTTGTTTAACGTCATGACGCAATAAGCAGTCTTCTGCTCCACCAATTAATTTCGACGTGATGAATTCATTAAAACGAGAACCAATAATAGCAAATTTCTTACCAGAACCTAACAAATTACCTTCTTGAACTACCATTATGATGACCTCCTATATTCCGTACATAGATTTTCTATGTGTGATAAAAACATTCTAAATTGAAGATAGACCATTATTAGTCTTCTAACATATGACCCATTTTTTCTTCTTTTGTTTTCAAATAGCCTGCATTAAATTTATTTGCTGCAATAATAAGTGGTACACGACTAGTCACATTAATTCCCCAATGTTCTAAGCCATGACGTTTTTCTGGATTGTTAGTTAATAAGCGAATACTATTAATACCTAAAAAGCGTATAATTTGTGCCGCCAAAGAATATTCACGCATATCTGCAGGGAAACCTAATTGCTCATTCGCCTCTACTGTATCAAGGCCTTGTTCTTGTAATGCATAGGCTTTAATTTTATTAGTCAGCCCAATACCTCGGCCCTCTTGACGCATGTATACTACAACGCCTTTGCCTTCTTTTTCAATAGCACGCAACGCATTGTCTAATTGTTCGCCACAATCACAGCGCTTAGAACCAAATACATCGCCTGTTAAACATTCAGAGTGAATACGTACAAGCACATCGCTACAATCTTGAACATTGCCCTTTACGATAGCTAAATGCTCTTTATGATCTAATTCATTTTTAAATACAAAGATATTAAAATCACCAAATTTAGTAGGCAACTTAGAACAAGCACCAAGCTCAACCATATCTTCATGTTGTTTACGATATTCTATAAGTTCTGCTACAGAAGCAATTTTCAAGTCATGCTCCTTAGCAAATTTCATAAGATCTGGCAAACGGGCCATATCGCCATCGTCTTTAGTAATTTCACAAATAACGGCAGCCTCTTGCAACCCTGCTAGGCGACAAAGGTCGATAGATGCCTCAGTATGACCTTGACGTACCAATACGCCTCCCTCTTTATATACAAGTGGAAATACGTGACCTGGACGACGGAAATCTTGAGGTTTCGCATTAGGATCTAATAGTTTTTGAATTGTAAAAGCACGCTCTGCAGGAGATACGCCTGTTGTAGTATCTACATGATCCACAGTCACAGTAAAAGCAGTTTCATGGTTATCAGTATTTTTGGTAACCATTGCAGGAATGCCGAGTTTTTCTAACGCTTCGCGGCGCATAGGCGTACATACGATACCGCGAGCGTATTTAACCATGAAGTTAATGTTTTCTTGCGTCGCAAACTCTGCAGCAATGATAAGATCACCTTCGTTTTCACGGCTTTCATCATCAACGATAATAACAGGTTTACCAGTTTTAAGGTCTTGTAAGACTTCATTAATAGAATGTAATTGTTCGCTCATAGGAACGCTCCTTACTTATATAAATCCATTCTCTACTAAGAGGGATTGCATAGATTTTTTAGGCTTTTCTTCGGTAGGTTCACTACCAAGATTCATAAAATGACGAATATATCGTCCAGCAATATCCGTTTCTAAATTGACCTCTGTTCCAATATGAGTAAAACCTAAAATAGTTTCACTCAAAGTGTGAGGAATGATAGAGACGGAAAAACTACTTTCTGTTCGTCGCATAATTGTGAGGCTAATTCCATCGATGGTAATGGAGCCCTTATAGATAACATAATCCATAACGGATTTAGGAGCCTCTACGGTAAAGATAATAGCATTATCCGTTTGTTCACGGTTAATGATGCGGCCTGTACCATCTACATGGCCCGCCACAATATGCCCACCAAATCTACCATTCGCAAGCATAGCTCGCTCTAAATTGACTGGTTGATGAACTTTCAAATTAGTAAAAGTAGTCATCTTAATAGACTCTGGCATTACATCGGCAGTAAACACGCCATTACCAATTGTAGTAGCCGTCAAGCATACACCATTAACAGCTACAGAGTCACCGATGTTTAGATCACTAAAAATTTTATTTCCCCGTATCGTTATAGCTAAGGATTTAGGGCCCTTTTTAATGCTTTCTACACGGCCAATTTCTTCAACAATTCCCGTGAACATAAGCGCCCCTCCTCCCTTGACGATACGCTTCAATGCGAATGTTATTATCTAATACTTTAGTCTTGGTAAAAATTAATTGCGGCGAAGCCTCTAAACTTTCAAAACCTCGGCCACCTACAGCTGGTGTAGCATCGTTACCACCAATAATAGTATTTCCAATATATGTTACGACCTTATCAAAGTTCATCGTTTCCACAAAAGAACTGATAATTGCGGATCCACCTTCAACAAGAATAGATGTGTAACCTAGTTCACCTAGTTTCGTAAGAATATCATCGATAGATAATTTCTTAATATCAATCACAATGTCTGTGCTCTTGCTTTTACGAGTAGAAATAGATTCTACTACCGTAACAATGGCACCTACGTTTTCTAAAGCCTGAATTCGCTCTTTTGGACAACCTTTAGATACAAAGATATGCACCTTGCGATTTTCTACGTCAAAAACCTGACTGTTAGTTGGCGTTCTACCTAGACTATCCAATATGATTACATCTGGCTGATGAACTGGAATAGGCTCCTTTAGGACAGCTGTATCCAATACAGCCTCACATAGTTCGGTATCATTGAGACGACAATTTAACTGTGGATTATCTGCTAAAATTGTACCAATCCCAACGAGCATGGCATCATGAGTGGCACGCAACACATGTCCATCGCGACGAGAGGACTCATTTGTAATCCATTGAGATTGACCTGTGAACGTAGCAATTTTACCATCTAATGACATAGCACTCTTAATAGTTACAAAAGGCTTACCTGTCTGTATATAGGTAAAGAAATGCTCATTTAGTTCAGCACATTCATCACTACATACGGGGCAAACAACCTCTATACCAGCTTCACGGAGTAACTCCATTCCCTTTCCAGAAATTAGTGGATTTGGATCTGTACTACCTACTATTACTTTAGCTATGCCAGCCTCAATGATACGAAGCGCACAAGGTGGTGTTTTTCCATAATGAGAACATGGCTCTAATGTTACGTATAAAGTAGCACCTTTGGCATTATCACCTGCTTGATTTAGTGCATGCACCTCAGCATGAGCTGTACCAGCTTTATGGTGATAACCTTCACCGATTATTGTATTATCTTTTACCACAACAGCACCAACCAAAGGATTTGGTGAGGTGTGACCTGTGGCTAATTTTGCCAGTTCAATGGCGCGCTTCATATATACTACGTCATCCACCATATCACCTCAATAAAAAAAGGACTATTACATAGTCCTTGGGTCATCATAAATGCGCACAACAAATGTGCCTCGTCTTTTCTCATCCAGACTCTACTGTCGGTATCGGAATTGCACCGATTCATACCAAAAAGGTTCGCGGACTTTACCGCCGGTAAGGAATTTCACCTATCCCCAAAGACTTATCTATTTTGTTTATGAATTAATAGTAACACTTTTATTAATGTTATGCAAGAATAATAGTTTTGTATTGAGAAAGAATATTAAATAATTTAGTTAAAATATAATTTTTAGAACACAAATACTAGAACAATATAAATAATAATAATATATATTTACTTTTAATATAAACATATATAAACTATGTATACAGTAAATAGTAACTTTTATCACATAATTACAAGTTAAACAAGTCTAATATAATATATATGGTTTGAATAACCATATTTTAATGATAGTAATTATTAAATATAGGTGATAATATGGCAAAAAAACGAATTTCTGATGTACTTATAGAAGTCTTAGCCAATGCGGGCATTGAACGCATTTACGGTATCACTGGAGATAGTCTAAACTCTGTAAATGATAGTTTACGCCGCAATGGTAAAATTGCTTTTGAACATGTACGACATGAAGAAACAGCAGCCTTTGCTGCCGGTGCAGAAGCATCCCTAACTCATAAACTAACTGTATGTGCTGGTAGCTCTGGTCCTGGCAACTTACACTTGATTAATGGTCTCTTCGACTGTCATCGCAATCGTGTTCCAGTATTGGCTATTGCTTCTCACATTCCTCAATCTGAAGTAGGTTTGAACTATTTCCAAGAAACACATCCAGAAAATCTATTCAAAGAATGTTCTTGTTTCTGCGAACTTGTATCCAATCCTAAACAAATGCCGGAAATTCTATTCCGTGCTATGAACGCTGCTGTTGGTAACCAAGATGTTGCAGTTATCGTTCTTCCTGGGGACGTTGCCGTTATGGAAATGGAAATTGACGAATTACCTGTATGGACCCCACCTCGTTTACCTCATATCGTTCCACAACGAGAAGATATTGAAGAAATGGCTGCTCATTTAGAAACAGGCAAACGTATTACCCTATTCTGTGGTGCCGGCTGTGAAGGTGCCCATGACGAAGTGGTAGAATTAGCAAAACGCTTGCAAGCACCGGTTGTACATGCTTTCAGAGGTAAAGAATGGGTTGAATGGGATAATCCATATGATGTAGGTATGACTGGCCTATTAGGCTATACATCTGGCTACCGTGCTATTGAACAATGTGATACATTGGTAATGCTTGGTACAGACTTCCCTTACCGTCCATTTTATCCAGAAAATGCGAAAGTAATACAAGTAGATAGAGATCCTAGCGCTTTAGGTCGTCGCGTACCTCTTACACAAGGTATCATTGGTACTGTAAAAGATACGTTAAAAGAATTATTACCTCTTGTAGGCCAACGTGGTGATACTGAATTTATCGACACAGTGCGTAAAGCGTACACTAAATTTAGAGGTGATTTAGATAGTTATGCCGTTGCCGAGCCAGATGGTGTAGCAATTCACCCTCAATACTTCGTAAATCGCCTCAATAAACTAGCAGCAGAAGACGCGATCTTTACCTTTGACGTAGGGACTCCAGTTATTTGGACTGCTCGCCATCTAAAAACAAATGGTAAACGCCGTATTTTAGGATCCTTTAGCCACGGCTCCATGGCTAATGCTATGATGCATGCTATTGGCGCTCAAAATGCTTGTCCAAATCGTCAAGTCATCTCCCTCTCTGGTGATGGTGGCTTTACAATGATGATGGGCGAAATGTTAACATTAAAACAACTTAACTTACCTGTTAAAATCTTTGTATTCAATAACGAAGAACTTAGCTTTATCGCTATGGAAATGAAGGCTTCTGGCTATCTAGACTACGCTACAGACTTTGTAAATCCAGATTTCGGTAAACTTGCTGAAGCTGCTGGTATCAAAGGTGTGAGCATTCATAACTCTAGCGAAGTTGATGAAAAAATCATGGAAGCCCTTAACCATAATGGCCCAGTCATCGTTAACGTTCGCGTAGATAAACAAGAACTTGCTATGCCTCCTAAAATTGCATATCAACAAGCTAAAGGCTTTAGCAAATATTTAATCAATGCAATCCTTGATGGCCGTGGTACAGAGCTTAAAGAAATGGCCAAAACAAACTGGATGAAATATAAATCCTTATACTAATATTGCAAAATTTACAAAATCTGCCAAAATAAATAAACTGCAAAACTTTCAAAAAGAGGTGTCATCATTCGATGATACCTCTTTTATTGCATAATTTTAATCATATACTGTTATAAAACCTTCAGTCCAGCCCCTTAAATTGAGAGTAATCGTATCAATTCCTAAACAATCTAAACCATATACTTTAAATATATCCCAGGTTTTATACCACTTTAATGCTTTCTCTGCATATTCTAAAGTGCTAAATAAACCTATGTATCCAGAACTGGAATAATATGGATTTATATCGTAATCATACCAAACACCATAAATTTTATTATTTATTATTTCATAACTAACTTGATTACTTATATGAGAACAATCATTTAAATAGTGAGTTTTTATGGAAAAGGAATCATCATTTAACTTAGAAAATCCAGACAATATTTTAGATTCAACTAGAGCCTCTTCAGCTAATGATATATCAGAAAAAAATCCCAAGCTAAAATATTCTGTATAAGGTAGCTCTTCATTCTTTTTATAGTGTGCTAAAGCTTCATATATTGGAACTCTCATAATTCACCAACTCGATTCAATATACATATAACACATTAACTATTTCTATCTATAATAATCGTCCTCATAATCGTCTTTATACCGTATCGCATCGACCTCTGATGGAGATAGTACATTCCCCTCTTCATCTACATATTCCATGAATTCGTTAATGTATACACATGGAATATCTGATTCTTCTAATTCAATAGTATCTTCAGGTTCAATCTCCCAAAATTCTATCTCATCAGCATGATTTTGAAGTTGCTCAATCATATTTCAACACTCCCTAGTATCAAAGACATATCTTAAATATATTGTAGCAAATTACATAAAAATAAGCACTATATCCACATTTGAGATATAGTGCTTACTTTGTATTTAAATCTTATCTTGTATTTTATTATGCTCCAAATAGTGACATTTGTTCGTCTTCAGGAAGTTCACCACAGCATTTGAGGTCTTTCATAAGATCAATGATGGTATTTGATACTTTACAACGGCGTTGTAAGTCTTTTAGAGATGTAAATGGACGTTCATTTCTTTCCTCGACGATAGCATCAGCCACTGTTTCACCAAGTGAATCAATAGCTAAGAATGGTGGCAATAAAGATCCATCCTTAATGCTAAAGCGTCTAGCTTCAGAATGTTGAATGTCTACATTAATAAAACGATAGCCTCGTTGATACATTTCCATAGATACTTCAAGGGCACTCATAAGGTCCTTGTCTTTTGGACTAGCCGCCCGATCTAGAGCCTTAATACGGTTAAACTCTGTCAATTGTGTTTTGAGGTCCCCCGTCATAATTCGTAAATCAAAGGCCTTTGCGCGAATGGAGAAATATGCTGCATAGAATGCCAATGGATGGTATACCTTAAACCATGCAATACGGAAGGCCATCATTACATAGGCTACCGCATGGGCTCTTGGGAATAAATAGGAAATCTTTTTACAAGACTCAATAAACCATTCAGGAATATTATTTTCGCGCATTTCTGCTTCAAATTCCGTTGTAGCTTGACCTTGTTTATTTCGTTTTTCAATCCCCTTCCCTTTACGTACGTTTTCCATAACGAAGAAGCTGTGCTTTCTATCCATACCACGATGGATTAAGAAATTCATTACGTCGTCACGGGTAGAAATAGCTTCGTTCAACTTACAAGTTCCATTTTTAATAAGGTCTTGCGCATTATCGAGCCATACATTCGTACCATGAGAGAAACCAGAGATACGTACTAAGTCAGAGAAGGTTTTCGGACGAGAGTCTTCCAACATGCCCCGTACAAACTTCGTACCACATTCTGGTACGGCCAAGCTGGCTACCTGGTCACCTTGCAATTGTTCAGGTGTTAAACCAATCCCCTCTGTAGAGGAAAACAAGCTCAATGTCTTTGGATCATCAAATGGTATTGTCTTAGCATCGATACCTGTCAAATCCTCTAGCATACGAATAATTGTGGGATCATCATGGCCCAGAATATCAAGCTTAGTCATACGACCTTCAATGGAGTGATAATCAAAGTGTGTCGTTAATACGCCACTTTCCTTTTTATTCGCTGGATGTTGTATGGGCGTAAAATGATGCACATCCATATCTCGAGGACATACCATAATACCACCAGGGTGTTGTCCCGTAGTATTCTTTACATTTGTAAAGCCTTTCGCTAAATGTTCAAAGAATCCATTGCGGGCTTGTATATCTCGAATTTCGGCGTATTTTTTAACATAACCAAAAGCAGTTTTATCAGCAATTGTACCGATTGTGCCTGCTTTAAATACATTGTCACGGCCAAATAATTCTTCCGTATATTTGTGAGCTTTTGCTTGGTAATCACCGGAGAAGTTAAGGTCAATATCTGGAACCTTGTCACCTTCAAAACCAAGAAAGATAGCAAATGGAATATCGTGACCATTTGTTTGTAACGCATGACCACACTTAGGACAATCTTTACGAGGCAAGTCAAAGCCCCCTGCATATTCACCCTTTTCAAAAAATTCAGAGTATTTACAATGAGGGCATACATAATGTGGAGGTAGTGGATTTACCTCTGTAATCTCAGACATGGTCGCTGCAAAGGAAGATCCTACGGAACCACGAGAACCTACGAGATACCCATCATCAAGAGATTTTTTTACCAATTTATGAGCGATATAATACAATACACCATAACCATTGGAGATAATACAATCTAGTTCATAGTCGAGACGCTCTTGTACTACACGTGGCAATGGATCACCGTAAATAGCCTTCGCATTTTTATAGCACATTTCTGTGAAAGCTTCGTCAGCACCTTCAATCTTAGGTGAGTAGGTCCCATCAGGAACTGGTTTAATATCTTCAATGCTGTCGTTGATAGCACGTGTATTGGTAACGACTACTTCGTATCGCTTCTCTTCGTTTAAGTAAGGAAATGATGCAAGCATTTCATCTGTAGTACGTAAATGTAAATCTGGTTGTTCGTCTGCATCTGGATATCCACATGCAGTTAGCATGATTTCACGATATATTTTCTCTTCTGGTGTCAAATAATGAACGTCACAAGTAGCACATACAGGTTTATTCAAGGCTTCCCCTAATTCGATAACGGTCTTATTCATATCAATGAGGGCTTGCTCATCTGGCATGAGACCTTTACGAACCAAAAACATATTGTTAGTATGTGGCTGAATTTCAAGATAATCGTAGAAGGATGCTATTTCCAAAAGCTCTTCTTTTGTAGCTCCACGAACAATAGACTGCATAAGTTCCCCTGCTTCACAAGCAGAACCGATGATAATACCTTCACGATGTTCTTCAATAACGGAACGAGGCAAACGAGGACGAACCTTGTAATGTTCAAGGTGAGAAATAGAAATCATTTTATATAAATTACGCAAGCCAACCATATTTTTAGCTAATAAAATAATATGATAGCGTTTGTCTTTTTCCTTCTTCTTCTTTTTATCTAGTACAAGCTCCTCATCTTTTGTTACCGTTTCATCTTCGATAAGGTAACCTTCTACACCATAGATAACCTTAACACCTAACTCTTTACCAAGGGCTTGCGCTTCAGGAAAGGCTTGTACAACACCATGGTCAGTAATGGCAACCGCAGGATGACCCCATTTTTTAACTGTTTTAAATAAATCCTTAACAGATACGAGAGCATCTTTATCACTCATCTTAGTATGTAAATGAAGCTCTACACGAGAATCTGGACGATTTTCAGTTCGCTCTACACTTGTAGTTTCCACTGCTTCAATACTGCGAATCGATAAGATATAATCTTTATCAAAACGATCGTCAAAGTTGACACTACCTTGTACACGAACGCGTTGTAAGCCTTTTAATTGTTTAAGTAGCGCATCCCCTTCTTCAGGGCTATTCGTAAACTTGATAAATTTAATGCTATTTGTATCATCTACAATGCTGCCATTAACGATACTTTTACCAGTCTTAGTATCACGTTTATCTAAACCTACAAAGACACCTTCAAAAATTACACTAGGTGTATCTACGGTGCCCATGATTTTAGCGGTGACCCCTTCAATTTTTGGCCCTAAAATCATGCCTTCATCAGTGGGAGCATCCTTTGGTGTACGACGAGGATATTTACTATCCCCTTCACCACTTTTAGCAGTAGCTTTTGTAGTACTTTTAGGTGCAAAACCTTTATTTACTTTAGGCATACTACTCACTGAAGCAACAATATCATTACTACTAGATGCCGCAGCCGTTTGATTCGAACGAGATACAACAACCGGGCTATTATTAAAATAGCCTAATTCAACAGCCTCTACGAATGGGGCGAAATCATCTTCGTCAACATCATCATATTCATCTTGTTGATCATAACCTGCAAAAGACTTGCCTTTAGGTACTTGTTTTTTAGCCTCTTCAGCTTCACGTTGTGCTTCAGCCGCTTCAATCCATTCACCAGCACCACAGCCACCACCATAATAATAGGTATCTAAACCTTCACCTGTTTCCGTATCCACTTTCCAAGCAAAACAGCAAGCTGTATCAGTATTGGTTGGAATATCATCAAAAGAAATATTCTTTTCCTTGTACCATGCAGACAATCTGTCTCGTAAACTAAGCAATGTAGAAAATGCGGAGTCTGCAGCTTGAATCGTCACATGTTGGCTATGACAGTTCACATAGAAAGATGATTTCTTATTCTGTTTTGGTACAACACGATAACGTACTTTCATTTTTATCCTTTATACCCACAATAGGTAATACATAAATCTCTAAATCGCCAAATATCGCCCTTGCTGCTACGGCTATCTAATATAATCTCATAAAGCCCTTTTAATAAAGCTCGTAGAGCCTTAATTGAAATTCTTGGACTCGCCTCGTAAGCTAGCTTAATCGGATATGATTTAAATGATGAATCATGATCCTTACATAAGTTTTGTATGGCTTGAACAGACATACCCGCTTGACGACATTCGCTAACTAGCAACTGTAAACGTAATTGCCCCTCAATATAGCTCATAGCACGGTCTAATTCTTTATAGCCGAACATAAATGGAAATAGTTCAAGTAATGTATCGATATCTCTTTTTAATAGAGCCTCTTTAAAAGTAAAAATGTTTTTGGCTCCATAGTCACTACCGTTTTCTTCGAGAAATTCTTTGGTAATAACCTTTTCCCCAGTAATCTGTAAAAAATATCGGTCAAACTCAGTTCTCATAAAAGAAACAGGTACCTCTTGCCACAAATCAATAAGATGGGCTACATATTCCTGTGCATCAGGCGTCATTTTAAAGCCGTTGGACGTACAGTACTGACGTATCCACATCACGAGGTCTGCCCCTTCAAGACGCTTACATTGATGATTTGGTATTTTTTCTAAAATCTCTTTATTCTGCTTAATACGTTTATCAATCATATCATGATAAATCAAAACGATAGGATTATCTCCATTATATTCCATGAGGAGTTCATACAATGGAACCCAAGCATCACTATTTTTGCCACTTTTACGAATGATGGGCAAATTAACTAAACAGAATACCTTTTGATCGCCAAAAAGTGAATCTTCACATAGTTTTTCGCTTATTTTTTGTGGGCCCGCCTCATCATCTAATACAGTCACTGGAAGGTCTGGATAGGCACTTAAAAATTTACGTTTTTCTTCTTCAATTAATTGTGGTTCGTCACCATAGATGAGTTGAATATGTGCCATGTTCCCTCCTTTCACAGATAGATATCTTTAATAAAGCTGTATCCCATTATATACATATGTTCTGATGATGGATCCACATCGCGTAAAGCACCGTGAGGACTACTAAACAAAACAGTACTACGCGGTGAAATACGATCAATTTCATGCATTACACTAAATCGACTCGTTATAAATAAAACATTAGCCTCATCATTTAATTTTAGATTTTTTTCTCTACTTTGTCCATTATATACGACTATTTGGTTCATACCATTTTTATATATTACCCTTGCCGAACCGTTACTGTGAAAGTACTTAACTTTTACCATTCTAGGATTAATGCCATATGCCCTAATAGTTTGATTAATTAGTCTTTCATTAGGTATAGTTTTAATATAATCTGGTGCATCGATTAATAGATATGCTCCTCTATGGTTTGGGTCTATGCAAAGTAACACATTACACTGTTTCATAGGAATGTAATGGATTAACGTATTCTTGTGATGATGAGTCACATAGTATGAAACACCATAGGTTGCAACCATGCATAATAAGGACATCACTACATATACAGTATACTCCTTCTTATGTGTCAAAAAGTACGTAAACAGACCTAGTAAAGTATAATATACATAAACACAATAAAGATGCATCATACCAAGCCAAAGTAAACTACCACTACGCCCTAAGACATGATTTAAATATAACGATATGCGTAATAGTGCATCTACCAGAGACCATAGAAACGATATAGACATTACATAGCTAATAACAGTGCTTATAAAGATTAAAATGATGGATATATCTAATATAGGTGCTACTATGCAAGCTGCTAACAAACTAGCAATACTAATATAGTGAAAGTAATACAGCTGTAGCGGCAAGATGAGCAACTGTGCTGACACACATAACACAAGGGGTGTTTTAATCCATTTTGGTAGCCATTGTATCCGTTCATATAGTACCTTCCCCCATATAAGTAAGCCATAGGTTGCACCAAAGGATAGTTGAAAGCTTACATCAAACAAAGAAAAAGGATCATATACAAGACATAGAATAGCGCATATACATAAAGCCTGTTTAGCTTGATATAATCGTCCTTTTACATAAGCCATGCACATGAGTATACTCATCATCGTTGCACGTATAACTGGTGCCTCTCCACCAACGATACAGCAATATGTACAAGCTACTAATATACCTAAAATTAAGCATGTGCGCTTCCGTAATTTAACGAGTCTTCCTAAACCGTAAATTAAGGCTAATAGCAGTGCAATATGTGAGCCAGAGATAGATAAAATGTGGATGAGACCCGTATAAGCAAAATCTTTTATTCGCTCTTCCCCTAGCTCACTATAATGACCACCCAAGCATAAGGCTTGTGCTAATACCTTTTGTGGGCCATCTAGATTACTAGCAATATTTTTTTCAATAGATTCTCGTATTTGACCACATAAATATAAACTTTTTCCATATAGTTTTTCAGAAAATGTTTCTTTAAAGTGGAATGCTTGTAAATCTTTATTAGTAGCAGATCGATATACACCATCATAGATTCGACCTCTTGTATTAGAGCTCATATATCTACCTCTAAGATTAATGCGTCCTTCCTCTTCGATGAGAAATAAACTTTTTGGTGTACCTTCAATTATTGCTTGATCCCCTAGCCGTATTGAATACTTTGTAGTAGATACCTTTGAGTAAATCTGTAATCGCCCCTGTGCCTTAATATAGTCATTTTTAGCAGTATCTTTATAGGGATGTAATCCATGTAACTCTACATTATATTTGTAATATTCCTGTTTATCGATAGTTACTAGTTCAGGATATGATACGACAGTGCCAAAATATTCTCCTTCTTGCTGTAAATAGAAAGATGTATAGCTGTTATAGTTAATAATTCGTAAGTCTGTTTGATAATAGGATAAACCAACTAAAACAAAGACTAAGATGATTAACTTGCTAAGTGAATGCCATCTTTCAGACGATTGTAATGCTTTGAAAATACCCACAACTATAATAGCTAACCCAATAGCAAAGATGTAGTGCATCTGCATAAGTACAGGATAATACTGACCATAGCCTAATATTGTACCCATAATTATAGAACCCAATATAGTATGTGCCCATTGACTATGGGTTAAAACCTTAGTGTTCCAATTAACATCATTTGCATCAAAGAAGGGTTCATCATTCTTGCTATCTTGATGACTAAATTGTAATTTTGTCTTTAATCTTCTTAAATACTCCGTCACCAATGCCCTTCACCCCCTTAATACCTTCAATGGATGTAAAGGGACCCTTTTGCGAACGATATTCTTCAATTCTCTTTGCCATAGCTGGGCCAATACCTGGTAATGAATCTAATTCCTTTGCAGTTGCCGTATTGATATTAATCTTGTTACCGCGCAATAAAACCTCTGGATTACCGTGAAAGTTAAATACTATATGGATATGATCTCCCGCATTTACTGGTTTTGCCATATTGACTGATTCTATATCAGCATAAGGTAGTAGCCCACCTGCAAGCTTTACCATATCTCCATAAGTAGCTGAATTTTCATATTCATACAATCCTGGTGATACAACAGCACCTGTAATATACGCAATTGGTTTATTGGGCAATTGTTCTACATTTGATATAGAAGAATTTCCATCTATTGCCCCTTCAGCTAGGACAGAATCGCTTTCATCTGTTATAATAGGCCATAGGAAATAAATTCCTACTAAAATACATAGGATTAATATAATTATCGTATACGGCTTCAATTTACTTTTCATAATGCACCTCCTACTAAAGGATTTTCCAATATAAAAGTAAACTCCTACCGTTGACTCTATTGGTCACACAAGCAGGAGTTTTATAATTGATGTCGAATATAAGGAGACTCAATGAATCAAAATACATTAAGAAAATATGCCCGTACATTATTACAATACGGCGTAAATTTACAACAAGATCAAACTTTAGTTATTTCTGTTGATGTGGAAAATAAAGACTTTGCAGTTATCGTTACAGAAGAAGCCTATCAATTGGGGGCTAAAGAGGTTGTCCTCAACTGGCGCTGTTCACCTATTGCACGTCAACGTTTAATGCATGCCAAAGAAACAGTCTTAGAAAAACCTGCTAACTGGATTCCTGAATTCTATAAGCAATATATCGATGATAAAGCGGCATTCTTATCTTTAATTAGTGCCAACCCTAAAGCCCTTGCTGGCATCCCGACAGAACGTATTTCTTTACATTCTCGTAATTTAAACAAAGCCTTATCCTTCTATCACACAGCTATTATGAATTCGTCTGTTACTTGGTGCGTTGCTTCTGTGCCAACTGTCTTATGGGCAGATTTACTCGGTTATGAAGGTACCGATGAAGAAAAAATTGACCAATTGTGGGCAACTTTGCTTAAACTTTGTCGCATCGAAGGCATTGAGGCAAAGGATACATACCGTCACCACATGGCTAAATTACGCCATCGTCGCGAAGCAATTAATAAACTAGACTTAAAAGCATTGCGTTACACTTGTGAAAATGGTACTGACCTCTTACTAGAATTACCAGAAGGTCATATTTGGCAAGGCGGTGAAGAAGCGTCTAAAGATGGTACTATCTTCAATGCTAATATTCCTACCGAAGAAATTTTCTCTGCACCACAGTACAATGGTGTAAACGGCATTGTATATAGCACAAAACCTTTAATTTACCATGGCAATACGATTTCTTATTTCTCCTTCACTTTCAAAGAAGGTAAAATTGTAGAGTACACTGCCAAAGAAGGTTATGAAGTACTAAAAGAATTAGTTGAGACAGATGAAGGCTCACACTACCTTGGCGAAGTTGCATTAGTTGATCATTTTAGTCCAATCAGCCAATCTAATCAAATCTTCTATGAAACATTATTCGATGAAAATGCATCATGCCATCTAGCAATTGGAGCCTCTTACCCTACATGCCTCAAAAACAGTGATGGTTTATCTGACGACGAATTAAAAGAACGTGGTTTGAACCACTCTTTAACACATGTAGACTTTATGATTGGTCATGAACATATGAATATCAAAGGCTATACACGTGATGGCCAAGAAGTAGACATCATGATCGATGGTCGCTTACAAGTATAAACATAAATAAAAGATAACGAAATCCCCCATATACAACTGTATATAGGGGATTTTAAAAGCAATTAAATTTTTATTACATTACAATGTGATATTCAAAGTGCGGCCTGTAGGCTTGTATTCAATAATTTCTACACCTGCGGTTTTTAACATTCGTTTAGAAGCTTTTACCTCTTTCGTATCCTTATATAGGTCATCACGATAGATAACGGCCTTAATACCACTTTGAATAATGGCTTTCGCACATTCATTACAAGGGAAAAGTGTTACATATATTTTAGAACCTTCTAAAGAACCGCCCCGATAATTAAGTATGGCATTCAGTTCACTATGAACGGTATAAAAGTATTTATTATCATCCGCCGTATCGCGTTCCCATGTGAAATCATCATCACTACAATTTAATGGCATCCCATTATAGCCAATAGACAATATTTTATTATCATTGCTCACAATACAGGCACCTACTTGTGTGTTGGGATCTTTAGAACGCTGTGCCGCTAAAATGGCAACACCCATGAAGTATTCATCCCAGGAAATATAATCGTTACGTTTTGCCATAGTTACCTCTCTTAAAAATAAGCCCCCATCTACCTATGTAGTTGGGGGCTTACATTATTAACCAAAAATATCATCATTTATATTTATTTAACAACGATATTTACAAGTTTACCTGGTACATAAATAACTTTTACAATGTTTTTACCTTCTGTAAACTCTTGAACACGGCTAGACTCTTTAGCCATTGTTTCTAATTCTTCTTTCGTAATATTTACGGAAACAGTAAGTTTATCGCGAACTTTACCATTTACTTGCAATACTACTTCTACTTCATCTACTACAAGCGCAGCTTCTTCGTATACAGGCCAATTTTCAGTATGAATGGATGTAGCTTCACCCAATTCATGCCATAACTCTTCTGTAATATGAGGAACGAATGGCGCTAAAAGAAGCAATAAGGAACGAGTCAATTCATTTGCTAATGCGCTATTGATAGTCTCTGCTTTGTCCTTATGAGCGTACATAGCATTCACAAGTTCCATGATTGCAGAAATTGCTGTATTAAAGTTGAAATTATTATCTAAGTCTTCCGTAACCTTTTTGATGACACGGTGTAACTCACGACGTAATCCGAATTCGTCTTTTGTAAGTTCACCGGTTACATTCTTCTTAGCTTCTTCGTTATACGCATCAATGATACGCCATACACGACCTAAGAAACGGTAAGAGCCTTCAACACCTTGATCAGACCAATCAAGGTCACGATCGACAGGAGCCGCGAATAGAATAAACAAACGAGCAGTATCTGCACCATAGGTATTGATGATTTCTTCTGGAGAAACTACATTACCTTTAGATTTAGACATTTTGCTGCCTTCTTTAAGAACCATACCTTGCGTCAATAAGCCTCGGAATGGTTCGTTAGCTTCGATAAGACCTAAGTCGTGAATAACTTTCACAAAAAATCGAGAGTACAACAAGTGCAAGATAGCATGTTCAATACCACCGATATATTGGTCTACATTCATCCAGTAGTTAGCGATTTTTTTATCGAATGGAGCTTGATCGTTTTTAGCATCTGCATAGCGCAAGAAATACCAAGAAGAATCGATAAATGTATCCATTGTATCTGTTTCACGACGTGCAGGGCCACCACACTTAGGACATGTAGTATTTAGGAAGCTTTCAGATGTAGCTAATGGAGATACGGCACCAGATTCAAATTTAACATTCTCTGGCAAGCGTACTGGCAACTCTTCTTCAGGAACGAGTTGTTCACCACATTTTTCACAATATACTACAGGAATTGGCACGCCCCAGTAACGTTGACGAGAAATCAACCAGTCACGAAGGCGGAAGTTTACTTTACCTTCACCAATACCGCGTTCATTAAGAGCAGCTGTAATATTTTTACGAGCCTCTGCAGATGTTTGGCCGTTATAATCGCCAGAGTTAACTAGAATGCCATCTTCATGGTACCATTCTTGCCATTTTTCAAGGCTATATTCTTCGCCTTCACAAGCTACAACCTGTTTAATTGGCAAATCGTATTTATGAGCAAATTCCCAGTCACGTTCATCATGTGCAGGAGAACCCATTACAGCGCCTGTACCGTAGTCTACTAATACATAGTTAGCAATCCAAACCGGTACTTGTTCGCCAGACATAGGGTTTACTGCATAAGAGCCTGTGAACATACCTTCTTTAGGTGCCTCTGTAGATGTACGGTCGATATCGCTCATATTCCGCATACGTGTAATAAAAGCTTCTAATTCAGCTTTATTAGGAGCGTTTTCAATAATGCGTTCTACATATGGATGTTCAGGAGCCAGTACTACATAGCTTACGCCATAAATTGTATCTACACGGGTCGTATACACAGATACACGTTCATTAATAGACGGTACTTCAAAGGAAAACTCCGTACCTTCTGAGCGGCCAATCCAATTCTTTTGCATCAATTTAACGCGTTGTGGCCAGTGATCAAGAGTATCCAAATCAGTTAACAAGCGATCTGCATATTCAGTGATGCGCAAGAACCATTGAGACAAGTCTTTTTTCTCAACTGGGTTATCACAGCGCCAGCAAGCACCATCGATGACTTGTTCGTTTGCCAATACAGTATGACAAGTTTCACACCAGTTTACTTTAGCTTCTTTTTTGTACGCTAAGCCTTTTTTATAAAATTGTTGGAAGAACCATTGAGTCCATTTATAGTAATCTTCTTTGCAAGTCGCTACTTCACGGTCCCAATCGTAGGACAAACCAAGAGCTTTTTGTTGTAATTTCATGTTCTCGATATTATCAAGAGTCCATGTTTTAGGTGCAATACCATGTTTGATAGCCGCATTTTCAGCAGGCATACCAAAGGAGTCCCAGCCCATTGGATGCAACACGTTGAAGCCCTTCATTTTTTTGAAACGAGCTACTACGTCACCGATGGAATAGTTACGCACGTGACCCATGTGTAAGTTACCAGATGGGTACGGGAACATTTCTAATACATAGTATTTTTCTTTAGATTCATCATATTCTGTTTTAAATGTATGGTTATCTTCCCAATACTGTTGCCACTTTTTTTCAATATCTTGGGCTACATACTTTTCGTTCATGTAGGGGCCTCCTCATATGGTCAACCTCATAGGTTGCCATTTTATAATTAATATTTTTATTTTACTACGTACTGTAAAAGCAGTCAAACACTAGCGTTTTACGACTTGAATAGTTTTTATTAAATCATTTTTAGGGCTTGTATTTTGATCAGAACTATGACTAGTATATAAATCATTTTGCTCTTTAACAGTTTGTTTATTGTGTTCTTTTCTAGCTTTAGCCTCTTCTTCTAAGCGTTTTTTCTCAGCTTTTACTTTTTCAACTTCTTCTTTTGCTTTGCGTTTAGCAGCTTCTTTCTCTTCTTTAGCTTTCCGTTTTGCTTCCGCTTTAGCTGCTTTTTCTTTTTCTTTTTCTTCTAAGCGTAATTTGTATTGTTCAAGCTTTGTTAATGGTTTAGCTTCTTGAACTACAGGTTCAGGAACAACTGCTGTAGGAGATTTAGGAATACCACGTCCTAAGTCTTTTTCTTGAATCATAGTAATCGTAGAAATATCTTCAAACCCTTTACGCCATGCTGCAAACCCACCAAGGTGTAATTCTTTTACCAGATCAAGTTTTAAGCCTAACGATGTATTATCTTCAAACCAAATACGATCTGAACCAGAAGCTGTTGGAATAGATAAATAGTATAACTTTAATCGATCGTCCCAAGTCATTTTATCTCTGTAATTAGCAAAGTAATTACTTGTATTCTTCATAGCCAATGTTTCGCTTTTTGCATAACCATTCGTTTCATGCCATAAGCGCATATAGAATGGTACGCCTAATATTAACTTTTGAGAAGGAACTTCAGATAGCATTCTTTCTGTATGGCTACGGACCCAAGGATAACTTGCAACAGGACCTGCAGTAGTACTCTTAGCCCAAGTTTCGTCATACGCCATAAGAACTACATAATCTACTGTATCTGCCAAAGCTTTACGGTTATACACTAATGACCATTCTGGACTATCAGAATAGCCAGTCACATCGATAGAAGTTTTAATATTATACTGATGTAAATGATTAGACAAATATGCTACAAATGTTGTTAAACGATCACGATCAGCATAATTAATGTTTTCAAAGTCAAAGTTATAACCATCAAACCCATATATATAGGCATATTGAACAAGGTTATGAGCAAATTTCTTCCATACCGATTGATCCGACAAAATACCACTTGTAAAATTAGAGTCAAACCGATTAGTAATTAACGGCCAAATATGATAGCCTTTATCCTTATACGCTTTCACATAATCAATATTTACATTTGAACTTGCTTCTAAACCTAAGCTATGCAATTTAAACCAACTTGGAGAAATAATATTATCACCACTCGTATTGAGTTTTGCCTGATACGGAATTCCCTCTGTTGTCCATGGATCAAAAGCCCAAGCCAATGGTGTTTGCAATGTATAAGGTGCTTTCACCGTAGATGCTTCTGGTGCAGGTCCTAAAATAAGTTGACCATTATTTTTTGTATAACTAACACCCAGCATAGCTGGCTCAGACTCAATATCTACATAGGATATACCATCTTTTTTGGTAATGGGCAATTTAACAGGTTCACCTACGGCTGCAGGATTTAAAATAACCGTATCACCTTGTAATTCACTTTGTGGAACATATACTGTATATGCTGTTTTATATTGATTTGCTTCGTAATGACGTGTAGTAGTGGCTAAAAATTGATCTAATGGTACCAATACCTCTGCTTGTACGATTGTACTAAATAATGCAGACATTACTAAAGCTGTTAATGATTTTATAATAGTAGATTTACGAATCATGTACTCTCCTAATTCTAGGTCCCATACTGGGATACAATACCAATCTCTATATTATACCATATTATATATAGTTCATCTCTTTTCTTGCATGAAGGATATATGTAATTTATAATTTAATTTATGTACTAATAAAAAATTATCACATAAGGAGTTTTGTATGCATCAATATTTATTTTTCATAGGGGACTTCCCTATTAGAGCCTATGGTACCATGTTAGCTTTGGCTATCATTTGTGGTGCCTCTGTTGCCTATGTACTTTTGAAAAAGGATGGCCGCGGTTGGCATGAACACATCATCGACTTTTCCATTACTGTAGCCGTAGCTGGTCTCATCGGTGCTCGTCTATGGGACGTATTCTTCTTTGATTGGGATTATTACGGTAATCATTTATTAGAAATTCCCTTTGTTTGGCAAGGAGGTATGGCCATTCAAGGTGGCGTGGTACTAGGCACAATTGCTGGCTATTGGTATCTTCGTAAAAACAAAATTGACTTTTGGGCTTTTGCCGATTTATTTGCCCCTGCATTGATTTTAGCTCAATCGGTAGGCCGTATGGCAAACCTTTTAAACGGTGATGCTTTCGGTCATCCTACGGGTGGTAATTATGGTATTATCTATCCTGAAAGTACCCTTGCCTATCGCACCTACGGTAATCAGCCGCTTTGGCCTGCCGAAGTATGGGAAGGTCAAATTGATATTCTCATCTTTGTAGCCCTTCTATTATTTGGATCTTTCAAACATGCTAAGGGCCAAGTGTTCGTACTATATGCCATTCTCTATTCTACGGCTCGCTTCTTCTTAGAGTTCTTACGTGGCGATTACGTAAACTTAACGCTAGGTTTAAAATCTGCTCAAATGACGAGTTTAATAGCCATCATTGTAGGTATCTGTGTATTCATTTATCTAGGCTATCTTGAAAAGAAAAATCAAGCTGTTATAGTGGCTACAGAATCAACAACAAAAACTAAAAAACGTAAATAATAAATACAAAAATACTTAACAAAAAAGTCCTACACTCATGGGTTTTACCTATGAATGTAGGACTTTTACTATTTTTTGAAATAAAACTATTTCTTAAAAGGCTATTTCTTATAAATTTTCTTTAGCTTTTAGAGCATCCAGTTCTTCTAAAGCACGATTTGCAATCAGTGCATTTTTTTCTTTTTTCTTGCGTACTTTTTGAGGCCATGGATCCATGATGCCAAAGTTGACATTCATCGGTTGGAAGTTAGAGCCTTCGTAGTTAGAAATATAGTGACTAAGGGAACCGATAGCCGTCGTCTTAGGAAATTCAATAAATGGTTGTTCCTCTAAGTAACGGTCTACTTGTAGGCCTACCATTAGACCACTAGCAGCAGATTCTAAATAACCTTCAACTCCAGTCATTTGACCAGCAAAGAATAAACGCGGTTCCTTTTTAAGCTGGAATGCATGATTCAATAACTCAGGAGAATTGATATACGTATTGCGATGCATAACACCATAACGAATAAAATCGGCATTTTCAAGGCCTGGAATCATACCGAATACACGCTTTTGCTCGCCCCATTTTAAATGAGTTTGAAAGCCTACCAAATTAAACATGGTACCTTCTTTATTCTCCTTACGCAATTGCACAACTGCATAAGATTCCTCATCGGTGCGTTTATCCACTAAGCCCACAGGCTTTAAGGGCCCATAACGCAATGTATCTTCCCCACGGCTCGCCATAATTTCTACGGGCATACAGCCTTCAAAGTAGATTTCCTTTTCAAAATCTTTTGGTTGTACGGCTTCAGCCGTTGTAAGCTCATGCCAGAACGCTTTATATTCTTCTTCGGTCATAGGACAGTTAAGATAATCCGCATCGCCCTTATCATAACGTGAGGCAGCAAAAACTTTATCATAGTTTAAGGATTCAGCCGTTACAATAGGTGCAGCAGCATCGTAGAAGTAAAAGCCTGTTTCACCAGTTAAGGCCTTAATCTTATCTCCTAATGCTTCAGATGTAAGCGGACCAGATGCAAAAATAACAGTTGCTTCTGTAGGAAGTTCAGTGACCTCTTCTAGATGAACTGTAATATTAGGATGACCTTTTACTTTTTTCGTCACCATTTCACTAAATAAATGACGATCAACGGCTAAAGCACCACCTGCAGGAACAGCAGTTGCATCAGCACATTCCATAATGATGGAACCGAGACGACGCATTTCTTCTTTCAAAAGACCTACCGCATTTTCAATATTACCAGCGCGCAACGAGTTACTACATACGAGCTCTGCAAATTGATCTGTTTGGTGCGCAGGAGAACTCTTAACAGGACGCATTTCATATAAGTCTACATGAATGCCTCGGTTAGCAAGCTGCCAAGCTGCTTCGGATCCTGCAAGGCCTGCACCAATAACGATAACATTTTTATGATTCAATTGTAGTTTCCTCTTTTTTAGCTTTGCTAGACTTTTTAGATTCTTTTACAGTTTCTTCACTAGCTTCGCTTTTTTTCTTTCTTGTTTTCTTTGGTGGCCTAGTAGGACAAGTTTCATTGGAACAGAACTTTTTAACTGTACCATTTTTATATGTCTTTTCAACCATTATAGAACCACATGTTTCACAGAAATCATGAGTTGGCTTATCCCATAATGTAAAGTCGCATTGTGGGTATCGATTACAGCCATAGAAAATACGCCCACGACGAGACTTGCGTTCTACGATTTCCCCTTCTTTACATTTAGGACATGTTACACCAGTTCCTACTGTAATAGGTTTAGTATTTTTACATTCCGGGAAGTTAGAACATGCTAAGAACTTACCGTAGCGACCAAATTTATATACCATTGGGCTATTGCAAAGTTCACAGATTTCATCACTTTCCATAGATGCAATTTCAATGCGGTCTACGTCACTTGCATCTTCTAGCTCTTGCGCAAAGACCTCGTAGAAATCAGATAATACTTTTACATACGTATCCTTGCCAGACGCAATAGCATCTAGTTCTTCTTCTAGATCACGGGTAAAGCCAGTATTGATGATTTTTTCAAAGTATGCAATCAAGAAGTCTACCACCACAAAGCCTAGCTCTGTAGGCACGAATTGTTTATTCGTATTTTCCACATAGTTACGGCTTACGATAGTATCTAGAATTGGTGCGTATGTACTAGGACGACCAATACCAAGTTCTTCTAATGTCTTGATGAGACTCGCCTCGGAGTAACGTGGAGGTGGTTGCGTAAAATGTTGTTCTGGCAACACCTCTACCGTATGGGCAACATCATTCTTTTTTAAAGCTGGTAATTGAGGTACATCCTCTTTTTTTGCATCTTCATAAACGGTACTGAAACCTGGGAAAATAACACGAGAGCCAGTCGCTTTAAATGTATAGTCATCTTTTACATTCAACTCTATCGTTGTGGATTCATTTAGTTGCGGCGCCATTTGGCTAGCCATAAAACGATTCCAAATCAACGTATATAGCTTAAGTTCATCACGACTCAAGAATGGTTCCACCATTTTAGGTGTTAACTCGAGAGATGTAGGACGAATAGCCTCATGCGCATCTTGTGCAGAACCCTTAGAGCCGTACACATTTGGTTTAGACGGATAATAGTCTTCCCCATAATTGCGAAGAATAAAGTCCTTAGCCATAGCTTGCATCTCTTTAGAGATACGCGTAGAGTCTGTACGCATATATGTAATCAAACCTACGTGGCCATAGGAGCCAATTTCTAAACCTTCATATAAATGTTGAGCAATCATCATCGTACGCTTAGCACCAAAGTTCAATTTACGCACACCATCTTGTTGCAAGGTAGATGTTGTAAATGGAGGTGCCGCTTTACGAGAACGCTTGCGCTTTTCAATATTAGTCACTACTGCATCTTCATTGCCAATAGCATCAACTATGGCTTGTGCATCACTTTCAGTAGTAATATCGATTTTTTCACCTTTAATATGGGTTAATTCCGCTGTGAAAGCCTCTTTTTTAGGCGTTTCAAAATTGCCTTCAATAGTCCAATATTCTTGTGGCACGAAAGCTTGAATTTCTCGCTCTCTTTCACAGATAAGTCGAACTGCAACGGATTGCACACGACCTGCACTGAGGCCTTTACAAACCTTTTTCCATAATAAAGGACTCAATTTATAGCCTACGATACGGTCTAATACACGGCGTGCTTGTTGAGCATCTACCATGTTCATATCGATAGTACGTGGAGAACCCAATGCTTCTGCTACCGCATTTTTAGTAATCTCATTGAACGTAATACGGCATGTAGATGTAGGATCTACATTTAGAATGTACGCTAAATGCCAAGAAATAGCTTCCCCTTCGCGGTCAGGGTCAGTTGCGAGCAATACGGCACTGCTTTCATCAGCATAAGAAACTAGTTCATCAATAACCTTTTTACGTGTTACCAAATTACTATAGCGCGGCGTGAAATCATGCTCTATATCGATGCCCATTTGAGATTTAGGCAAATCTCGTAAATGTCCCATACTCGCTTTTACAACGTAGTTGGGACCTAAGAATTTTTCAATTGTTTTAGATTTAGCAGGAGACTCTACGATTACCAATACTTTGCCATCCGGATTATATACGCGAGGTTCGCGTTGCTCCGGTGGCACTGAAGTTTGTAGTACAGATTTATCCCGTACAATCCCCATTGGAGTAAGGGCTTCCTTAGCTACCTTACGCTTTATCGTAGTACTTTCTTTCTTAGTATTTTTCTTTTTTGTGTCTTTACTAGTACTAGCTGCTTTCGGCTCGCCAATAACGATAGATCGTTTAATGGACAAATATATCACTCCTAGTCATATTAATATAACCTCTCGGCGGATGATTCTCTATAGCCCCTTCCATTTCTAACTCTAGTAATAAGGGCTGTAGTTGTTGTAATGGAATACGAGTAGCTTTCAAAATATCACTAACCGTAATACATCGATCATGAGGTATTTCACTCAATATTACACTCCTATCCACATTAAAGCTTAACATAGAGCACCCTTTTCTATCAACACTTTGACTATGATTCCCTATTTGAACGCTATCTTTTACACCTTTATTTTCATTATTCCTTGTTGGTAAAAATTTTTGTTCACTAGAAAAATATTCCCGCAATGTTAAATGATATTGTTCAACTATATCCTCATACCCTGTAAGTACATATGCACCATTTCTCATTAGAAATTTATTTCCATCAGCCGTATGGTCTAATAGATTACATGGTACCACAAATACATCTCGACCTTCACTAACCGCCATATCTGCAGTAATCAAAGAACCACTACTGGACTTGGCCTCCACTACGATAACACCTCTGCATAATCCACTAATAATACGATTCCGTGCTGGGAAATGTTTTGCGGACGGCGGTGTACCCGGCGGGTATTCGGATAGAAGTAACCCATTATTTTGTAACATACGATCAAATAATTTTGCATTTTCTTGAGGATAGGTAATATCTAAACCACATCCCATAACAATGATTCCATACCCCTGACTAGCTAGAAGGCCTTCATGACCATGTGTATCAATACCTCGTGCGCCTCCACTGACAATAATAGTGCTGTATTTACTGAGCTCTTTACCAAGCATTCTCGCCACATTGCGTCCATATAATGAACAGCGCCGTGCCCCTACAAGAGCAATCCGATTTAGCCGTTTATCTAAAAGTGCTCTATTACCTCGCATAAACAATATAGCCGGTGGATTATAAATATGGTTCAAAATAGATGGAAAATCTTTATCTAAAAAGGTAGTAACATCCATCTTATATTCGTCTATTTTATGAATTATATAATCTAACTTTTCATCCTTAGCCGATGATGCTATAGCACGTTTATCAGCGGTAGAAATATGTGTATAAGGCTTTAAATTTTCAACCTTCTTAACGGCTTGCCAAGCATCATAAGGGGATCCAAAATCCTCTATAAATCGCCTTACATATGTGGCTCCAACATTGTATAAGCTTTGTAATCCTGCAATATAAATATTGTCATCGTATCTAATCATATAAACACCTAGTAATTCTTTCTATGTATATAAGCCTTAGTTTTATATAGAATTAAACAACTATTTTTGGCAAATAAACAACTACTAAATTTATAAGATAATTACTTTATTTGCCAGTTCTAAATAACATTGCTTCAGAAATATGATGTGGTTCTACTTTTGGATTTTCTTCTAAATCAGCAATTGTACGAGCCACCTTTAATATGCGATCAAAAGCTCGCCCACTTAAATGAAAATGGTCAAATATATTGCCTAAAACACTCCAGGCCTTATCTGTAATATTGCATAGTTCACTAATTGCCTTATGAGGAACTGCTCCATTCGAATTAAAATCAAAACCTTCAAATCGTTTTTGCTGCATAGCAGTAGCCATGATGACTTGTTGTCTCATACTTTCACTCGTCATATTTGAAGATGATGTATCTAACAGCTGTTCAAGGGTCGGTCTCTCAACGGGAATATGTAAATCTATACGGTCCATAATCGGCCCTGATAACCGTTGCTGGTAGTTTTTAACCATCGTTTCTGTACAGACACATTCCTTATGGGGATCATGGTAATAACCACAAGGACAAGGATTTGCCGCAAGAATACAAATAAAATTAGCTGGATATATATAATTTCCTTGAGACCGATTTATAGTAATAGTCCTAGACTCTAGTGGCTGTCGTAATGCATCGATTACTTGACGTTGAAACTCAGGTGCCTCATCCATAAATAATACGCCTCCATGAGCTAGTGTTACCTCTCCAGGGCGCCCCTGTATCCCTCCACCGACCATACTAGCCAAAGTTGCCGTATGATGAGGATGTCTAAAAGGTCTAGATGTAACTAGCCCATTATCTCCTAGTAAACCTATTACATCTTGTATACGACTCACTTCTACGATTTCATTCCAAGTCATAGGAGGCAATATGGTCGGCAATCGTTCGGCCATCATCGTTTTACCCCCACCTGGAGGTCCTATCATAATACAATGATGATGACCTGCAGCACTGATGAGCATGGCTCGTTTTCCTAACTCTTGACCTTGTACATCGCCAAAATCAACTGTATATGTTTGATTAGATTTTATAGTTGTACTTTCATCCGTAACAGACAAATCAACACAATGATTACTAATTGTTGTTACGTGCTGTTTATTGATTATATCTAGATTTTTATTGGTTCCCGTTAATGGCATAGATTCTAGAGACTCTAGTGACTCTAGAATTGATTCATTAATATTATGATGATTTACATGTTCTGTTTTGATACTTATTTGTTTATTTTTATCAACTGCCTTTAGCTTAACTTGCTCCTCTAGAATAGTAATAATTTCTTGTAGTGAAGATCCACCATATATAATTAAACTAGGAATAGCCTGCAACACTTTACCATTTTCAATACTCGTATAAATTTTTGAATAGTTAGCATCTAATCCTGCTAGCGACATAGCTAAAGTCCCAAAGGTTGGTAATAGCGAACCATCTAACGCTAATTCTCCCATAAACAGACTCTTATCAAATAAAGCCGAAATCTTTGCTTTACGCCCCTTTATCTGTCCTGATGCAAGCAGAATCCCTAAAGCAATCGCTAAGTCGAGTCCAGCGCTACTTTTACGAATTGTGGCAGGTGCTAAATTGACTACGATACGTCTCATTGGAAATTCGTAGCCACTATTTTTAATGGCCGCTCGCACTCGTTCACGAGCCTCTTTAACCGATTGATTAGGTAGACCAACGATATCAAAAACCGGCAAACCTTGTGATATATCGACCTCTACAGTAATGATGCATCCATCAATGCCGTGCAAGGTGGCTCCATATAATTTTGCGTACATAAACTGACCTCACTAAAAGCACTGTGGTAAATAATGAATAGAACTTTGAAAGTCTTCGTGTAAATACACCTCTATTACATCAAAGGATATTTCCTTCCAACGGCGCTTTTTTTGATTTAGATCATATAGAAACAACATGGCAGCTCGTTTAATATGCTTTTGTTTTTTCTTGGTAACTGCCTCACGTGCTAGTCCATGTTGCATACCTCGGCGAGCTTTAATTTCAATAAAATGATAGACTAAATCACGTTTAGCAATGATGTCAATTTCTCCTAACCGCGTTCGATAATTTGTATCTACTACTGTAAGTCCTATTTTTTCAATATAGTTAGTGGCTACTCGTTCTCCCCATTTGCCCAGTTCTTTTGAATCGAGTTCATTAAATGCTTTACCAGTACTAATCGTTTTCATATATACCTCCTAATAAGGTGTATCTGCAACAATAACTCATAGAATTTTAATATCTACACTATATTAATCTTTCAACAGGTAATACTTACTTGTAGAGTAAGATACGTAAGATGTAAAAGTAAATACAAAAGAGGTTCCTAATAGTCACATAGGTGACTATTAGGAACCTCTTTACAGTTATGAACTATATGCAATTTATAATGTGATAATACGAATAAAACTAATACAACTATAGGACTTAACTTGATAGTCTAATTATAAAATAAATTTATTATCCATAATAAATACTTAGAAATTACTTAGGTTTAACCCAACGAACGATAGATTTAATAGGTTCAAAGCTCTTTCGATGTAGTGGTGTTACCCCTTGTTGCTCGATAGCTTCTTTATGTAATTCCGTATAGTAACCTTTATGAATACCAAAGCCATAGCCAGGGAACTCATCATCAAGACTCTTCATATATCGATCTCGCGTAACCTTTGCAATGATGGATGCAGCAGCAATATTAGCGCTTTTGCTATCACCTTTAATGATGGATTCAACGGGAATCCTCAAATCAGGCAATTTCATAGCATCGGCTACTACTGCTTCAGCTGGTACGCTGAGCGTACGAATAGCCTCATACATCGCTTGTCGCGTTGCTTCATAAATATTGAGTTCATCAATCTTTTCTGGGCCGTAGGAAATACAGCTAACAGCAACGGCTTCGTCCATGATGATATCATAGAGCGCTTCACGCTTTTCTTCGGTTAGTTTTTTAGAGTCATTAAGGCCTGGAATTAATGTCATAGGTGGCAAGATAACAGCAGCTACCGTGACAGGCCCCGCAATAGGACCACGCCCCACTTCATCAACACCAGCCACATGATAGATACCTTGATCATAGAACATGCCTTCATAGTCATACATACCCATAAGACGTTGCTGTTCTTTTAACTCTTTTTCTTGACGCTTAATATAAGAAGCAGCCAATTTCTGTACAGAACTACGAGTATCCTCTTGAGCAAAAGACAAAATCTCTAAGGCTTGTTCAGTTTCAAAGAGAGCTTTAATATCTGCTACTTTTAACTTAGAAAATACATCCTTATCCATTATGACTCTCCTCACCATCTGCAGGGTAGTACGGTTCTTCATCAACTTGATCGAGAGTAATTGTACCTAACTTAGTATTGCGGTAGTCTTGCAAGATAATACGGCGAGCCTTGTCAAAATCTACAATGCCACCGCTTACAAGACAACCTCGACGACGTCCGATGCTTTCAAGAATCGTATCAACATCGGTCATCTCTTCTTCTTTTAATTTATAACGTTCCACCAAAATATTAGGCGTATTAGTCAGTAAATGATTTAATAGCTGTTTCATTACATGCTCTAAATCGTAAACATCATCAGAAACGGCACCCGTCATAGCGAGACGAGCCGCTGCACGTTGGTCCTCTAATTTAGGCCATAATACACCTGGTGTATCAAGCAATTCAAGGTTTTTACCGATTTTAACCCATTGTTGACCACGTGTATGACCAGCTTTGTTAGCTGTACGCGTTGCTGCAGAGCCAGCTAAGGAGTTAATCAACGTAGATTTACCAACGTTAGGAATCCCTAAGATGATGGTACGTACAGAACGACTACGAATACCTTTTGCGACCCAACGGTCAATTATAGGCTTGCTCAAACGCTCTACAGTAGATATTAACTTCTTATTACCCTTGCCAGACTTAGAATCGATAGCCAATACAGTGATACCTTGTTTAGTAAAGAATTCAGTCCATTCCTTTGTGGCTTTAGGATCTGCTAAATCTACTTTATTTAACAGTACGATATGAGGTTTCTGACCAATGAGTTCAGTAATTACAGGGTTCGCACTAGAACGTGGAATACGAGCATCTAGTAACTCGATAACTACGTCTACCTTTTTGATATACTCAGTAATCATACGTGTGGCTTTCGCCATATGTCCAGGGAACCAATGTACGATAGGTGAATCTGCCATAGTATTTCCTTTCTACATACTTATATACATCTCTTAGAAATACTTAATCTATTAGAGATACTTAGTATGTTTTATCTTTATATGTATATTTTATATTTATATGTATCTTTTAGAGCTCTATATTCCTTTATTATAACTCTTTAATTCATAGAATAATAAAATAGACCTATTCATATCTAATTTTAGCAAAAATAAAAGGCTGCCGACGGCAGCCTTTTATGAACATTAGCGTTTTTCGCGAATACGAGCAGCTTTACCAGTAAGGTTACGTAAGTAGTACAATTTAGCACGACGAACAACACCACGGCGCATAACTTCGATTTTAGCTAAACGTGGGCTATGAAGTGGGAATGTACGTTCTACACCTACACCGGATGCAATACGACGAACTGTAAAAGTTTCGCGTACGCCACCGTTTTGACGTTTAATTACCAAACCTTCGAACACTTGGATACGTTCACGAGTACCTTCCACTACTTTTACGTGTACACGAACTGTGTCACCAGCACGGAATGTAGGGATGTCTGTACGAAGTTGTTCTTGTTCAAGTACGTTAATAATGTTCATTGTTTCCTCCTGTTTGCAGACATTCAATACCTACACCTTATAGGCAGCGGACTGTCTCAAATTAACAGAACTATATTAACACAAATCACATACTGTTAGCAAGTATTTTCTATATAATTTTGAGAATTACATTATTTACCCGAAATAGGTCGTTTTAGCTTACCTAATAAACGATATAACTCCTCTTGTTCCTCAGCAGATAAATCGGAAAATAAGACATTTAAAAATTGATCGTACGAATGTAGTAATGATTTACCTAACCGTCTCCCCTCATCGGTTAAAGCAACTACAGATATACGTTTATCCATAAAATCGATATGCTTTGTAACATATCCTAGTTCAATGAGAATATCCGTCTGCTCCGACACAGTAGCGGGGCGCATGTTTAGCGTATCCACCAACTGCTTCTGAGATGCCCCCTGAGAACGCATATATAATTCAATAATAATTCTATCACGAGACTTTTCTTTGCCACTTGGCACCTTACATAAGGCTTTATATAATTCATCATGATTCATAATTTTAATCTCCTCATACAACTTTGTATATTATAAGGTATTCGCCATAGTCTTTAAAAATCCTGCATATAATCTGTATATTCTTCGTAAAAGCAAGAAGAGGTACCAAAAGGTACCTCTTCGTTCATATATTACTGTAAATGTTTTATATATCTCTTATCAAACATATTATTTCAATGCACTAATATCGCCAATAATAGCCATTACATTGTATGCCAAGCGAACAAGTTGTAAACGGTTAGCTTTAATAGCTTCATCTTTATCCATAACCATTACATCTTCAAAGAATTGGTTAATTGTTGGCACAAGTGTTGCTGGAACTGCTACTACAGCTGCGTAGTCGCCAGCTTCCCATGCTGCAAGACTTGCTTCAGATGCTTTAGAAGCGGCTTCGAACAATGCTTTTTCAGCATCTTCTTTCAACAAGTCGCTATTAACACCAGTATATTCCACATCTTTTACAAGATTGTACATACGAGTATAGGCTTGAACAAGCTCAACATTTTCATCGATGCGATTTGCTAACAATGCGTTTACAAGACCTTCTGCATCAGCAACGGACAATTCATTGTTGGACAACAACAAGTCGATCACATGATGAGGAACTTCGCGATCAAGGAAGATATTTTTCAAACGAAGTGTGAAGAACTCTTCAACTTGGTTAAGCAATTCCTCTTGTTTATCAGTAGCTACATTCAATAACTCCATAGATGCTTTGAAAATTGGACGCAAGCTGATATTCCATTCGCTACCAAGCAAGATGTTCAAGATACCAATTGTTTGACGACGCAAAGCATATGGATCTTGAGAGCCTGTAGGGATTAAGCCACGGCTGAAAGTAGCAACGATATTATCTACTTTATCGATTATGGACAATACTTTACCTGCTTCAGTTTGAGGCAATACATCACCTGCAAAACGTGGTAAATATTGTTCAAAAATAGCTTCTGCTACCTCAGGAGATTCACCATCAAGTAAAGCGTACTCTTTACCCATCACACCTTGTAATTCAGTGAACTCTGTAACCATACCTGTAGTAAGGTCAGTTTTAGCAAGCTCTGTAGCGCGTTCCAATACAACAGCTGCATCTTCGTGCAAGCCACATTCTTCACCAAATACACGGCCCAATTTAAGTAAACGTTCAGTTTTATCTGCTAAGTTACCAAGACCTTCTTGGAATACAATTTTAGTTAAGCCATCTTGACGGTCAATAAGAGGTTTCTTGCGGTCTTCGTTAAAGAAGAATTTAGCATCATCTAGGCGAGCGCGCAATACGCGTTCATTACCAGCTTGAACTACTTCGATGGAATGGTCAGAACCATTGCGCACTGTTAAAAACATTGGCAACAATTTACCGTCTTGACCAACCAATGGGAAATAACGTTGATGATCTTTCATTGGTGTAATGATAGCTGCATCAGGAAGTGCCAAGTAGGACTCTTCAAAGCCACCGCACAATGCTGTAGGCCATTCAACAAGGTAGTTAATTTCTTCTAACAAATCATCATCCCAAACGATGGATGCATTTTTAGAAGCTGCCATATCATGTAATTGTTTGGAGATCAATTCACGACGTGCGTCTTGATCAACCATAACAAAGTTTTCTTTTAATATATCTACATAGGAAGCTGCATTTTTGATATTGATTTCATCAGCACCTAAGAAGCGATGACCACGTGTTACATTACCAGATTTTACAGTAGCAAATTCTACAGGAATTACTTCTTCATCAAGTAATGCTACAAGCCAACGTACTGGACGTACAAATTTAGCATCTAGGTTGCCCCAATGCATGGATTTAGGGAAGTTAAGACCTGTAATCAATTGTGGCAACATATCTGTGACGATATCTTTTGCTGGTACGCCTGCAGTTTTAGTTTCAGCATAAATATAGCCGTCTTCTACAACGAGGTCAGCTACATCAAGACCTTTACCACGAGCAAAGCCGATAGCAGCTTTTGTTGCATTACCGTCAGCATCATATGCGATGGATGCAGAAGGACCTTTATGACGTTCGCTGATTTCAGCAGATGTGTCAGCAAGACCTTTCACGATAAGCGCCAAACGACGTGGTGTGCCGTATGTTGCGATGCTTTCAAAAGGAAGATGGGCATCATTTAATTTTGTTTCAGCCAATTGTTTCAATTGACCTAAGATATTTGGCATAAAGCCGGCAGGAATTTCTTCTGCACCGATTTCAAATAATAAATCCTTTGCCATCTTATTTATCTCCTTTCAAAAGTGGGAAACCTAATTCTTCGCGTTTAGCAAGGTATTGTTGTGCACAAATACGAGCTAATGCACGTACGCGGCCAATAAAAGCAGTACGTTCGCTGATGGAAATAGCACCACGGGAATCAAGCAAGTTGAATGTGTGGGAACATTTCAATACATAGTCGTAAGCTGGTAATACATAACCAGCTGCACAAACGCGTTTTGCTTCTGCTTCGTACATATCAAACAATTTAAAAAGCATATCTGTATCAGCTAATTCAAAGTTATAAACGGATTGTTCAACTTCGTTAGCATGCCAAACGTCACCATATGTAACATTTTCATTCCATTTAAGGTCATAAACGTTTTCTACGCCTTGAATGTACATAGCCAAACGTTCTAAACCGTATGTAATTTCTACAGAAACTGGTTTACAGTCGATGGAACCAACTTGTTGGAAATATGTGAACTGAGTTACTTCCATACCGTCGAGCCATACTTCCCAACCAAGGCCCCAAGCGCCCAATGTTGGAGATTCCCAGTTATCCTCTACGAAACGGATATCGTGATCTTCAGCATGAATACCAAGAGTTGCCAAGGATTGTAAGTACAATTCTTGGATATTATCTGGAGATGGTTTCACGATAACTTGGAATTGATGATGTTGGAACAAACGGTTAGGGTTATCTCCATAACGACCGTCTGCTGGACGACGAGAAGGCTCTACATAACATACAGACCATGGTTCAGGACCAATAGCGTGTAAGAATGTAGCAGGGTTCATTGTACCTGCGCCCTTTTCGATGTCATATGGATTTTGAACGATACAACCTTGATCGCTCCAGAATTTTTGTAAATTTAAAATAATCTCTTGAAATGTCATTGCTGCCTCCACTTTACACAACCGACATAAAATCAACCATTTCGTTACAAACAAAAAAGTCCCTGTAACGAAAAACGTTACAGGGACGAGTATACCCGCGGTTCCACCCTATTTGGCTTGCGCCCTCTTTTTTTCTATGTTGGCCTTTACTAACAGATATCTGCGTTCCTGCCAATGCTCTACAGCGCCTTCAACCAAATGTGAGCTTACACCATCCTCACTCGCTAGAGAGGTTTACTACTCTGCTTCATCGCATATATTATACACAATATTGTAGCAATATAGAGGGAAGAATGTCAATCTTAATATACATTTAATTGTATACCTACAAGTTATAAAAAATTATAACACACTATCTAATATATTTTAATGTAATATAGTCCATAAAAGAAACACAATTCCAATTATGTATATATAATTTTCATTACGTCCGTCTTTATATGTACTAGTTCCTTTTTTTTGTATATTTCTAATGAAATCTTTAAAGAAATGAAATACCAAGACTGCACCTAAAGGATAAAAGTAATTATATCCTGAATGAAAAAATATATAATAAATAAGAAAAACAATTTCTAAACTAATACTTATAAGAATCATCATCTTATACAGAATAGGAAAATTCATATTATTAACCCATTCTTGTTGTTTATCAGTCAGATTTTTATGCATTATATTCTTATAGTATGCTCGTAAATCCCAACCTAGAATACATATTATAATAAAAGAAATATAATCAAGATTACTTAACATCTTTTTCTCTTTTCTCCTTCTCTTGCTTTAATTCATCTTTTCCTTTTTCGACACGAATACCTTCAATAAGATTAACTCCAATCCCAAATCTTCCGGCAGTTACAGCATATCGTCCACCACTTCCTATTAGAGCTAACTTTTCACCAGCAGATACAGTCTCACCGACCCAAAAGGCCTCCTTATCTAAATCATTTGCAGCTTTAAATAAATCAGGATATTTATAAAACTCCTTATAGTTATCTTGAACATTATTTATTAAAACAAAAGTATTAGCACTATGTCCACCCACTTCACGCCCCATACCAAGAATAATACCTTTGCTATATGGTCGTACATATTGTGGTACCATTTTATTGGCTATATGTTCCCCAGTAATCTCTCCAACTTTACTATAAGCAATACCACTGACAGTTGACCTCATACTTTTCTCTGCATGATTTTTAAATTCAGGGGATGATAGATAATCAGCCCATCTTAGTACCCTATCAGTCGAGGTAGCGTCTGTACTAGCTTGATATGCCAAACTATTTTCTATTGCGGCATCAACTATAGCATATTTTGTATTCTTTGAAAATCCATTCTCTCCTGCAATAGTATATATATCTTTACCTTCATGATTGTTGTAACTAACGGTAATCTTATCATCATTCCATTTTAAGTTATCTAATCTCTCTCTTGTAATATTATTTAAGCTTATATTATTTTTAAAATTTTTATAACCAATATTAGATAGAGGGTTCCCAGTATTACTGTTTATTATACGTGAATTTACAGGATCAAAAATAGCTGTAGCGCTTGGGTCCCTAAGCATATCTAAATCTCCAGTTGTAATATTTAAACGTTCAAATGAAGTTCCATCAAGCTTTCCTATTTTTGCAAAATTATTTTCTGGTATAACAAGATGCCAATTTGGTGAACCATCGGAACCTCTATATAAGGTTACTCCATATTTATTTATACCATATACTAAATTACCAGTACCGACCTCAGTAAAAATGGCACGATTAAATTCATCATAACCACCTAGATCATTCACTTTTATTCCACCAAATTCATACGTATTAGTTTTAATATATTGTTGTTTTTCATTATCCCATACACTAATTTGACCAGTTTGATTGTCTATATCAGGTGGAAGGTTATATAATTTATAATCCTCTGATTTTAAAACAACCGGTGATGGTAAATTACTTGATTCAGTTAAACCTGGTCCCGGAGGAATTATATCATCCATAGGTACACTTGGATCAGAAATACCTGCCCGATATGAACTAGGAGGGATTACATCATTCATTGGTATACTAGGATTAGAAACTCTATCACTAAATGAAACTGGCTTCGTTGTAACTTGATCAAGTGCACTCGGGTTACCAACATAAGGGCTAAACTCTGTAATAGTTTCTCCAGATGTTGTTTTTACAGCTATTCTGGACGTACCAACACCTACTCGAAACAATGCACCAGCATAATTCCATTTTGTTCCATATTGAGCCTCTGTAGCCCCAGTAATCGGAGATTTACCAAACCCATGATTTACTAGGGCCCCTAAACTTGCACTTAGCCATTGGGCTACAGCAGGATTAGATTTAGCAATTTTTTGAATTTCACCAATCAAGGCTTCATTTGTTGCACCAGCATAGAAGCCACTACCTGTAGGGTTTCCTGCTATACGTGCAGATGTTTCAGCAACTACTGCATGCGCTAATGCTTTTGCAGCTTTTCCTTCTTTTGTTTTAGGCTCCCAATAATGAAGTTGCTCAAATGCATCTTTAGCAAATAATCGTGCTAATTCTTGCCGTTCTTCAACCTTTTTCTTATCAAAAATAGTATCAAGTTTATTTAGACTATTTTTAGTATCTTTGGAAATCTTATTAATATCAATATTAGATGATTCTGTTCTTATTGTACCATTAGCAATAACAGATTTTGTAGTACTTTCAGCTGATTTTTCCGAATCTGGCAATAGTTTTGGCAACAAACCTAAAGAGTTATATACAGCATCTTTACCTGCTTGACTTAAATTTTTAAAGCCAGATACAGATGTATAACTTAAACCTGTATTACTAGATTTATATTCAGCTTTATTTTTAATATCTTTAACTGTTAAAGAATTCGTTGATAATTTATTCTTGTCTGCCTTTGCCTTACTATCAATAACAGCACCTTCTAATTTAGTATTTCCTTTAGTTGTGATATCAAAGCCTTCAGCACCAGCATATAATCCAGCTTGCTCAGTAACACTAGCATAATCACTAGTCATTTTACCTTTTAAATATTCTGCAGATACCCCACCTAATTGTGTACCATTTGTAGATATGCTAAATCCTATATTATTCTTTTCGCCTCTATAGGTTTCACTATCTTGCAAGCTTTTAATAGTTAAATTACCACCTATTTGAGATTGAATAGATTCACCATATACTTTTGATCCCACAATATTAGTATCAGCACCAGAGTTTGTAATTACTTTATTGCCTTGAACAACCGTTCCCGAATGAGTCGTTTTAACTGTAGTACCATTTTCATTTGCTTTATTATAATTAGCATCAATACCTAGTAAGCCACCACCATTAACACTAATGTTAGCACCAATTGACCAGCCTTTGCTATCATATTTATCAGTTATAGTAGTTGTATTTGTTCCAGCTTGTAGGGAGAGATTTCTACTTGCATCCAATTTAACAAATTCTCCTCGAATGGTTTCCCCAATAGCCAGTATATCTCCTGAATCAATCGTAGTTGGTTTTGTAACTAATTTAATTCCATTATCAGATAATATATGCCCTCCTGCATACTTACTACTATCTAATCTTGATTCGCTTCTACTTTTACTAGAGCCAACACTTACATGAATATTAGCTAATCCATCTTTTTTTGCCCGTTTATTTTCTTTGTATTGCTTTTGATCCCCATTTATGTCATTTAAGTCATTGTAACCTTTTGCTTTTTCATAACTTGCTTCTTCAGCTAATCTTTTTCTTTCTTTTTCTAATGCCTTTCTAGTTTTATCGGTTAATTTATTATTTTGTAAAAGACTATCAATTTCTTTTACTTTTTGTTCTTTAAGTATTCCAGACGCTATTGATTTTTGTGCTTCATCTCGTACAAAATCAGGAGTAAAGTTTTTATACTCTTGAATCTTACTATAACCTTTTTTAAGTTCCTTACCAGCTTCAAGAGATTCTAAAGTTCCTAAGCGTTTATCATCATGACTATTAGCCTTACGTTGTAATCCACGTGCAGTAGTCAACGCTGATGCAATAGAGCCACCTAAGCTAACAGTTAAACCCGATTGTTTCTCTTCATGCACCTGCTTCGATGCTACAGTGTCATGTTTACCATCAAGAGTAATATCAGAACCACTAACTTCAATATCATCTTTACCAATTATATCAGTACTAGTGAGATGTGCTTTATTATTAGCATCAATACTAATTTTTCCATTCGTAGAACCAATCAATGTATTTACATTAGTTTTAGAATTTCCTTCTAATGTATCAGTCACTTTTTTACTACCAATAGTAAAGCCTATACCAGCACCCATTAATCCAGATTTTTTACTATATTGATATACATCATCACGTTGTGTTTCTTCACCTGAATCTGTACGCACGTCATTACCCGCAGATACGGATACATCTTTTGTTCCTAAAATATTAGAACCTGTTACCGAAACATTATGATTAGCTTTCACATTAATCGTATCGCCACCAATCGTTGAAGATAAAACACCTGTGTGCTCATGATCTGTACGTATGATATTAGTTGTACGTGATAGTAAACTTTTCTCTTTGTATTTTAGACCATATTCATCACGACTATAGCTTTTCCCATTAGTGATAGTAACATCATTTCCAGCTTCAACTGATGTTAAGCCATGTTCACTATTAACAATACCATTACGGATGTTTACATCATTTCCTGCACGTAAAGTAACATTGCTATCACTTAAAATAGCAGTACCTAATTCTGTACGGCGGTCAGTACGATTATAATTATCATTATTAACAGTCATATCCTTTTTAGCGGATAATGCCTCTGTTGTTAAATTAATATTCTGCCCAGCCTCAATCGTTGCTTTAGAATTATCTCCAGTATGAACAATAGCACCTTTAAGATTAACATCTCGTTTAGCAGATAAAACCAAATCGCCTTTTTCTCCTACACCTATAGTTCCTTGGCGACCAACAATATCGTGATGTTGTAATCTATCTACATGAGCACCTACATTAATATCACGACCAGCATTAATATTAACCTGTTTCTCACCATGAATATTACCTGTATTTATTACGTCTTGAGATGCCTTAATAGTCACTTTACGTCCATCTATACGGCCTATATTTTCTATATCATGAGCCCCTAATACAATTGTATCTGCAGTCATAATGCCTTGATTTAGAATATCTGTATTAGTATTGCTAACGATAGTTTTGCCACTTATAATCCCCCCCATTGCATCCATAAATTTAGCAGTCTGTTTGGCTAAATACACTTTAGGATACAAAACTTGTTGCACTTTTCCATCTACATTAACGGTTTTAGTTTCCAACCAAACCATATCTGTTGTTATAGCTTCCATTTGTTCTTTAGATAAAGCAATTCCTGGAGCTAATTTAAAAGCTTTACCAAAGGCTATACCAGCCTCTAACAACGCTTTATATTCAGCCTCATTATCTGTATAACCTTCTAAATACTGTTTACCTGTAGCCGATACAATTTGCTCATTAATAAGTTGTTGTTCATAGAATCCATCACCTAAGCGTTTGAATCTTCTTTCAGGATTATTTGCCAAGGCATCAATCATAAATTGAGAGGATAAAAAATTCTTTCGATTAGTAAAAGCAGGGTCAGTCTCTATCAAAGCATTAGCCGTAATATCAGGATGAATTTGATATAGTGCCTCTGTTGGTAACGATAAACCATCTATGGTTTGACTTGCTTTACCTTTGCCCCCACCCAGACCATATGGATCTAAACTATCATTGACCTTTGC
Source organism: Veillonella parvula (assembly GCF_032472435.1). Classification (GTDB taxonomy): domain Bacteria; phylum Bacillota; class Negativicutes; order Veillonellales; family Veillonellaceae; genus Veillonella; species Veillonella parvula_N. The sequence goes on along the minus strand of NZ_JAWEGM010000001.1, from coordinate 359,890 downwards.
AATAGTAGCTTTGGATACTTTATCTTCAGCGTGCTCTTTTAGAGTACCAATTGGTTTTACATTTTCTTCAGTAATCGACGGTGTCATAAAGACTTCAGGATCCCATCGTCTACGTCTTTTCCTTCCAATATGATGACTTTTGTGAACACTCTTTGTATAACTCTCTTGAGTAGTGCCAGTAACAAAAGTCTTATCACTAATTGTATCGGATATATTTTGTATAGCCCCCTGTGTCTGAATAACACCACCAGAAAGCACTTTACTATTATCATTACGCAGAATACCAGTAGTTACAATATCACCACCGCTACTAATCAAGCCCGGATCATCAATGGTAACCACTTTATGGGTATTTTCTGTTTCAGTTCGAATAATCGTAAATTTATGTACACGATTTTCATCCTTATCCATCTCTTTGTTATAGGCTTCATCTTCAGCAGTCTTAACAGGTTTTACATGAGGTGTTCCATATCCGCTTGTATCATCAGCATATGGGAATTCAGACTTGTCAAATACTTGTCCTTCTAACTTATGGTTTAGATCATTAACTTTTAATTTATCTGGATTTTTAGTAATACTATCTGAAAGACGCTTGGTTCCTAACGCAACATTATTATTTTCTACTGTAGGAGTATCTAGTTTAATAGACTTTGTCGCTTTAATGGTCGCCCCTTTATTATGAATACCATCTTTAGCAATAAGGTCCATAGTTCCACTACTATAAATGAGACCTTTACCAGTATTATCTATTGTATCTGAAGTTATATTAACGTGATTACGACCCGCAATTACACCAGACTTATGAGAATCTAGTTCTGTCTTAAGAGCAGTAACTTTCTCTTGTACATCATCATACGCTTTTGTTAAATCATTAATCCGTTGGCGATGTGCGTCTAACTCAGACTTGGTCTTATATTTAGATATATCAGCATTCCATTCAGCATCAAGTTCATTTTTTGCCTTTTCTAGCTCTTTACCAGCTTTATGATAGCGTTCTTCTATTTCACTATTAGTATGATTTGTAACTATATTAGCTTTAATAGCTACTGTATCACCATAAATACGTCCACCTTCATGATTATCTATAGATTTAGCATTTATAGTTGTAGTATTTCCAGAGTTGATAAGACCATTATTGTTTACCTTTTCTTGACTATGTACAGTTGTAGAGGAATCACCTTGAACCACGCCATTTGAATGAATTGCTATACTTTGTCCATCTAAAATAGTATTGCCATTACTTGTAACACCACCATCAACTATAATTTGACCATCACTAGTAATATTAGAGGCTTGTGTAGAACTTACTACACCTTTAACATTTACACCAAGACCAGTGTTGGTACCTTTCAGAGTAATAGAGTTTGCATACATACCACCAATAGCAGAGACATCTAAGCCAATATTATTAGAATTACTAATCTTTTGTGTGTCTAATGTATTAGCATCTATTTTATTCTTACCAGTGCGAGCTTCAATCGAATTTGCCCAAACTCCAGCATTTACACTTGCTGCTTCTGTTAAAACTTGTAGCGAGTTAGCATCTTTGGCATTTAGACCGTTTCTATTAATAGCAACAGTTCCTCGCTCTACACGATATGAGTTTAGATTTCCTGCTGAATCATATTCAGGTTTACCTGTAGTTAATACTGCTCGATCTGTATTGATAAATCCACCACCATCTACAGTAATACCATTAGGATTTGCTATAACTACGGAAGCTTTGTGACCTGCTACCTCAATAAACCCGTTCATATTAGTTGCATTGTGTGAAGTAACCTCGTTAACAATGACATTGGCAGAGCCACGCATCATATTAGCATTACCAGGTACATAACCACCAAGCTTAGTATTAGACATTTGGTAAGAGTTATTAAGAATTACACCATTTTGTGGTACGTTAAAGTTAGTATAATCATTTCTAGATACTCCACCAGCACTAGGGCCAACGACATTTACTAATGTGACACCGTTAGCAGCTTGTCCGATCATGGCTTGTCTTTCATGTGGCGCATTTCGATCTACCTCTATAGGATTTTCTGCATATACAAACGGTACGACTAAAGGATCAACGATCATTAAACCCATAGTAAGCCATACTGCTATTTTATATTGTAATCGTTTTTGTTTCATATTTACTCTCTCAATTAATACGTATACTATATTAGAACCGCACACCTGCTTGGAAACCTGCGGTTATAGAATCAGTTTTGTAACCACTTGGTTTAAATAAAGGAGCTCCAACAAATACATCATAGAATAATCCAGATTTAAATTGCCCTCTCATCCCAAGACTAGTTCCAACAATAAATTTTCCTGTTAATACCTCCGTACTTGGACCATATACGGCGCCAAAATCAATATCAGCATAAACACTTGATTTCCATTTAGGGATGTAACTAGCAACCTCATTACGCATATACCAGCCACTTTCAGCCATTAGTGTATTTTCACCATCAAATCCTTGTACAGTATATCGATTACCAAGGCTAATCATATCTCTAGAGAATAAACGTTTATCCCCTAATGTCCATTGTCCATGGAAAGATGTAGTGATACTTGCTGGTCTATGTCCCCATATACGTGGAATTTGATAATCCACATCTACTAAAAATTGTGTAAATCGAGTGCTAGGTGCTCCATTACCATATTCAGGTTGTGAACCAAACCAACCAACCCCTTGTTTAATAGCCACTCTAGAATATAACGTGTTTTGCTTAATATATCTTCGTTCTGATATACCTACTTCTAAAGAAGCTGTATTAGCACGTTGTACAGCAATTTCTACATCATTAATATAGTTTTTAGCATTACGCTTGCTGATAATAATATCCCAACTACGTTTAGTCGTTCGATCTCGATGAAATACATGATTCCACGAACCTCTTACAGTTTTGGCATGACTAGAACTAATAAATGGAGTAGCCATAGAATTAATCGTTTGATGATATTTCATATCACTATAGGAAATACTAAAGGTATCCTTTCCTCTAGGTATTGAATAAGAAATAGTATGGTTTCGACTACCTTTTCGTTCACCATCTTGAGCAGCATCTCGATTAATACTTAAATTTAATGAATCATTAGCATTAAATACCCTATCAATTCCAATTGCAGCCGTCCACTGTAGTTTACCAGTATCTTTTAGTCCAGAATCATCTATGGATATCATTCCATGAATTGGTGGTTTTTTAGTAGTTTCAAGTACAATATTCGTAGCTAACGGTTTTGTTCCTGGCTCAAGCTCAACAGACACATTTTGAGAACCAATTCGCTTCATTTGCTCTATACCCTGTTCTATATTTCGAATATTAAGGATATCCCCTTCACGAATAGGAAATGCATTTTGCCATGGCAATGGTTGTGCATACGTTTTATATAAGACTGACTCTACGCGACCAAGTTGTAAATTAAATTGTAGATTACCTGAAGCTAATGATTGGGATGGAATGCCAATCCGAGACGTGACGTATCCATGTTCTATAAGTGCAGTATTTAAGTTAGTAGATAATCTATTTACATCTTCAACTGTAAGTTTACGATTTACAAATGGTTTAATTGTTTTACGTAGAAACGTAAACTCGTTAGGCACATCTAATTGTATCTTCTTTTTTTGTGCTTCATAATATAATGGACCTTTAATTAATCGTACACTTGCTGCAGAACTATTATCCACAAATGTTGTCTGATCCATAGTAGTATCCATCATATTACTATATGTTAATTCTGCAGACTGACTAATAGGTTCTTCAACAACACGGATATGAGATACAAAAAAAGATGGCTCTACATGTGCTGGCTGTTGTGCCGGTACTGTATAACCATCTTGTGATGTTAAAGAACCAGATGGAAAATCTATTCCACCTGTTTGTACTGTAATTCGTCCCTCTCCAAGCCGCGCCTCTCTCGCTAGTTGTTGTTCTCTCGCTCTATCTAGTTGTTCTTGAGTATCAATAGGTTTAGCACCAAAAATATGTATTGGTACCATACACACTAAACTTAGACAGAATAATAATTCTCTCTTTTTCATATTTCTCCTTTTGTAATAAAATATAAGCCTATTTTTATATTTTATTATGTTTTTATTTTAATAGTCAATAGAGAGTTTAAACTGTAAAACCACCTATCAAAGATAATCAATTTATCTTCAATAGGTGGTTTATTTTATTCACCCTTAGCAATACGGTCTAAGAGTTCAATATAGCTTTGTTTGTTTAATGCTGGTGTAAAGTTGTCTAATACATCTTTAGCGCCTGCTGCGTCATCGTATAGTAAGTCTACGATTGTCATAGCTAATGCTTGTGCTGTTTTGATGTATGCCACATCAGGTACAGAAATTTCATATTCTGCGCTGTGCAGTACACCATTAATACAGCCAACCCAAGGATGGATAACCGGCATCAAGTGAGATACGTCGCCCATATCAGTACTTGCTGTCATATGTGCTCCTTGGAATACATTTTCTTCACCAAATAGTGGATTAGAGTTTTGTCGTAACATTTCGTTCATACGCTCATCGTTGCGCATAGGCAAGTAACCTGGTAAATCCTTAATTACACAAGTTGCTCCTACTGCATCGCCACCAGCCTTTAAGGCGCGGTTTACACGGCGGTTGCCATCTACGATAGCTTCAATATTAGAGGCACGTACATAGCTTTCAACTTGAACATAATCAGGTACACAGTTTACCAATGTACCGCCTTGATTAATGATGGGATGGAATCTAAAATAATCGCTTTCTTTGAAAGTTTCACGAATAGAGTTAACCCCCATAACGCCCATCAAAGCAGCATTAAGAGCATTGATCCCTTCATGCGGTGCTTGAGCGGCATGAGCTACCTTGCCGTGATAATCAATCAGCTTAGATACAAAACCATTGGATGTACTGCCAAGCCCCATTTCACCAGCTGGTGTTTTGGCGGTCTCCACATGCATTTGCATAGCCATATCGATATCATCGAAAGCACCTTCATAGATAAGCTGTTGCTTACCGCCCATATATTTCAGTTTTCCTTGTTCACGCAATTTATTGCGGTAATCAATTTCAATCATTTCCTCTGCTGGAACAGCAAATAATACGACATCACCAGCTAGCTCATTCATCACCGCTTGTAAGCCCATAGCGACAGCAAACATATTGGTAATTTGTACATTATGACCACAGCAATGAGCAGCCCCTGTTAAATCATCAGCGCGAGGATGGCGAGGACAGAGAATGGCATCTAATTCTCCCACCATTGCAACCGTATATTTACTATCTCGGCCCTTCATTCTACCTTTTACACCTGTCAATGCATGCCCTGTAGTATAAGAGATGCCAAGTTCATCAAACATAGCTTGAACCTTTTTAGATGTTTTTACCTCTTTAAAACCTAGTTCAGGTTCAGCCATAATAGATTCAGCCAATTCTCGTAAACGCGGTTGTGCATCAACAATAGCTTTACAAACACGTTGTTTTACTTCTTCCTTTGTTATACGGCTCATACTATCTCCTTTATAAAATCGACCGTATAAAATACGGTCGATCATGTCATCATGATGTATAGATATCTTCTAAAATATAAATCTATAATTATATCTTAACATAGTTTAGACATCTAACATTATGATTTAGTATTAAATTAAACCTTCTAAATGAAGTACTAATTGTGCTAATGCTGTTGCACAAATGAAAGTACCTGCTGTTACAGCTAGTGCAACAGGAATAATACGCCAAGATAATCGACGGAATGCACCAAGGTCTTTACCTAAGGATAAACCTGCATAAGCAAGTACAGGTGTTGTCGTTGCAAGGAATGTAACTTGGCTAGTTTTAGCAATAATCCATTCTTGGCCAGGCATACCTGGTAAGGATGCAATAACACCAACTAAAGATACCCAGAATACCATAGGCAATTTATTAGCATATGGCAAATTAGAGAGCAAAGCACCAATTGTAGCAAGTGCTGCCAAGATAGCTACGCCAATTAAACTATCGCTAAATAGATGTTTACCATCCATTACATTACCTACTGCAGTGATGATAGCAGCGATACAAATAACGATGACAAATTGTGTTAATTTTTCACTTTTACTCATGATGTGCTGCCTCCTCTGCTAAATCTTGTTCACGTGTACGACCTGTAAAGAAATTGTATGTTTTTTCCATGACTGGTAAAGAAACAAATAGACCAAAGTATACGCCTAGAACAGTAGTCAACAAGTTTGCAGCCCCAGCAAGCGCCATAATTTGTTGTTCATAATCTGGATATACTGCAATGATTGGAGCTGTAGCGGCAGCCATCATACTAGCACTACCTACGCCAGCGCCCATAGCTAATGCCAATGGATGGAACCAACCAGATTGTGCCAACATACCAGCCAATACGGAGGACCACATAGCACCGATAAGAACGCCACAGATGTACATGCCCATAACACCACGGCCCTCTGGAGAGCTAAAACCGAATTTGTCGATAATAATCGCTACATTCGGTTCACGGTCTACAGAGTAACATGCACCTACTGCTTCGCGACGCATACCTACTAATAAAGCTACAGGTAAACCGAATACAATAGTACCAAAGAAATGACCAAGCTCTTGTAATAACAATGCCCAGCCAGCACTTGTAAGAATACCAAGATTTGGACCAATACCAAGTCCTACTTTTACCATCAAGATCATAACGGCAATACCGATATAATCGGCAGATTTTTCCATCTGTTTAATCGTAAGAATTTTAAACTTAGGAATAGAAATTAATAAACCTAGAATCAATGTGTACAATAATGGCAACAATACAACAGGACCTAGTTTTTTTATGCCTATAAATTCAGCGACTACAGTTAGTACGAGCGCTAGAAAATGTATTTTGAGATTTCCCAAAAGCTGCATAATGACCTCCTATAAAAACATATAATATAACATTGTTATATTATAAATAATTGTTATTAAAAGTGTCAACTACAGATGTACATATGTCTATTAGTATTATATTTTTTCATATGTAACCATAAATATAGAAAAAGCACCAATACTATGATTGATGCTTTTCACATTAAATTATAGAGTTTAAAAACTTAACGCTTTGTAATGGCTTACCTATTTCTTGCTCACAATAAGAGAATAAAAGCTTCTCAAATTCCTTCCATATTGTTTTCGGAAGTTCTAAAGGCGTATCTTCACCCCACTGGTAAGCGAGAATCTGAGGTAATGCGGCTTTCACAGAACGAGAAATGCTAAGATTTGTTGTTTCTTTCACCTGCATCCAGAATGGATCGATACCATCTTGATGAGTAAAAGCATTAGCACTTGGCACAACCCCTGCGAGGGATAATAATTGCCATCCAAGCATTATCGTTCCCAATTGTACATTGCGACGTCGAATTTGCTCGGAGTAATTTACTACCGTATCAAAGACCTTACGATCTACGTCATACATGGCAAATAACTCTTGAATGAGCTCACTCGCTACCGCTGCATAAGCAATATTATCGAGGTTTACATCTAAGGACTCCACCACATAGGAGCCATCAATTTGCGTAACATTAACATATTCCCCATCAGGTACGACTGTAATATACATGGCACTAAATGGACGTAAATAGGAACTGTTACGCATCGTCATCATTCGCTTATGTGGAATCGATGCTTTAATAAGTCCCAAGCTAGGCGTAATAAACGTAAATACGGAATACAACTTATACTTTTTTCGACTTATGACGATGGCTGGCGTATTAAAACCACCATTAAGCTTCTTCATTTTCTTCTTCCGTTGGTTCCTCTACTGGTATAGGTGTTACTTTAATGCGAGAAATACGATAGCCTTGCATTTGCGTAACTTCAAAGGTATAGCCATGAGCATCCACCGTATCACCTACGATTGGTGTACGTTCTAATAAACCAAAGACATAGCCCCCGATCGTATCAGAGTCAGAATTATCAATTTCAATATTCATAATCTCTTCTACTTCATCTACAAGGACCTTGCCATCAAACTCGAAGGAACCATCTGCATAGGACATCGTAGCCGGTAAATGAGGCTCATGCTCGTCTTGAATATCACCAACTAATTCTTCAATAATATCTTCTAAGCCTACGAGACCAACCATACCACCATATTCATCTACTACAACGGCTAGATAAATACGGCGCGTTCTCATATATTGCAACAAGGTAGATAATTTCATTACTTCTGGAACAGTAAGGATATCTCGTTTAATATTGCGCAAATCTTTACGGGCTTGATTAGGGCGTTCCATTAAATCTTTAATATGAACAAGGCCAATAATGTGATCCTTATCCTCTACACAGAGTGGATAACGTGTATGTACTTTAGAGCGGATAACCTTCATCGCTTCATCGTAACCATCTTCTACGAATACGCAGTCTACGTCTTGACGAGGCACCATAACCTCTTTCGCCATGCGATCTACGAAGTTAAAGACATTATCGATTAACTCAGACTCTACTTGGTCCAGTTGCCCTTCCTCGTGGCTTCGAGAAATCATCATGCGAATTTCTTCTTCTGAGTACACAAGATCAAGCTCTGTTAAATATTTTGTTTTGTAAAAGCCTAAAATAACATTGGAGATTTTACTAGCAATCCAAATAAATGGATACACCAATTTACCTGCAGCCACGACGATACGGCTATAGGTATTTACATATTTTGTAGGGAAGGATAAGCCCAATGCTTTAGGTACAATTTCACCGAAAATTAGGACGATTAAGCTAATAAATAGTAATAGAATAATATCTAACACTAAATGCATCCAAGTACTATGAATATTAAGAACCGCCACTATACGATCAACAATATTATCGAATACAAAAGTACCTGTGCCTGCAAGGGCCAAAATAAAGAATAGAATCAAAAACTGTGTAGTATTTAAAAAATACTCAGGATTTTGATAAAGCTTTAATAAAAATTCTCTATCCTTCTCCAAGAGGATATCCATATCCTCTACATGTTCTTTACGAAGGCGTGCAAAGGAGAACTTTGCAACCACAAAAAAGTTAATTAAAAAAATACATAACAGACCAAACCCTATGGGTAACAGGCCATCTACACTATCCATCTTTATTCCTTTCATATGAATATGGAAACACTTATTTCTTTTTATTATATCAAATTATTTTCTATAACCAAGTTCAGATAACATACCAGATTTATTTCGCCAATCTTTTTTTACTTTAACCCAAAGGTCCAAGTACACCTTTGTAGCTAATAGCTTTTGAATGTCTGAGCGCGCTTCAGCGCCAAGTTGTTTTAACAAAGCACCTTTTTTACCGATGATAATGCCCTTTTGAGAGTCTCTTTCACAGTAGATTGTAGCGCGGATATAGGTAGTACCATCATCACGTGTTTTCATTTCATCTACGTCTACAGCGATAGCATGAGGAATCTCATCTCGTGTAGCTAACAAGATTTTTTCACGAACGATATCGGAAATAATAAGACGTTCCGGTTGATCCGTAATCATATCCTCTGGGAAATATTGTGGACCTTCCGGCAATGTTTCTTCTAGAACCTTAAGAATTTCAGATAAGTTCTCTTTATCTTTTGCAGAAATAGGAATTACACCTGCAAATGGATATGCATCTTGATAAGAAACAACTGCTTCTAAAAGCTCTTCTTTTTTGAGTGTATCAATTTTGTTGACCACTAAAAATACGGGAACTTTTACTCGTTTTAATTGTTCAATAATGAAGTTATCCCCAGGGCCACGTTTTTCATTGCCTGCTACGACAAATAAAACGGCTTCCGTTTCTTTTAAGGACTCGATAGCAGCATCTACCATGAATTCGCCTAACTTGTGCTTAGGTTTATGCACACCAGGTGTATCCATAAATACGATTTGTTTGGATTCATCCGTATATACGCAGATAATACGGTTACGCGTTGTTTGAGCCTTATCGGATACGATAGCAATCTTATCGCCAATAAGAGCGTTGATTAAGGTAGATTTACCCACATTAGGGCGCCCTACAACGGCAACAAAGCCTGATTTAAAATATTCGTTCTTATTCATTATATGGTGCATCCTCCCGCACATAACCGAGATTACCTAGGATAAATTCTTCCTCTGTGCGCATCTCTTTTTTATCTTCGGCATTCATATGGTCATAGCCTAAGATATGCAAACAACTATGAGTCGTTAAGTACGCCAATTCGCGTTCAAAACTATGTCCATATTCAATAGCCTGTTCACGAGTGCGCTCTAAAGAAATAATCATATCACCAAGTAAGTGATGTTCCTCTTCACTGCCTTCATAATCATCCCCTTCATTAAGGGCAAAGGACAATACATCGGTAGGTCTATCAATACCGCGATATTCCTTATTAAGTTTGTGAATCTTAGCATTATCGCAGAGTAAAATACTTATTTCATCTTCTTCAAGACCATATACGCGACTCACTTCATCACAGACCTTGCGTATAACAGCCTCAATATTCGAATTCTCTTGAATTCCTTCATCATAGCTAATGTTTATATACATGCTTATCCTTTCGATACACTCTCTTTAGATGCTGCGTTAGTTTCTGCAGTCTCACCAGCTAATTTACGTTCATGATACTGATCGTAAGCTTTTACAATACGGCCTACTAAATCATGACGAACAACGTCTTGATCACTAAAGTAAACCATATTAATACCAGGCACATGACGCAATACCTTTTCAGCTTCTCCGAGACCAGATACGACACGTGGAGGCAAGTCGATTTGTGTCTTATCACCATTGACTACCATTTTAGAGTTGTTACCTAGACGTGTTAAGAACATCTTCATCTGTTCTGCCGTCGTATTTTGAGCCTCATCGAGAATGACGAAGGCATTTTCCAATGTACGGCCACGCATATACGCTAGTGGTGCTACCTCGATAGTACCACGTTCCATAAAGCGTTGTACTTGCTCGATACCAAACATTTCATGTAATGCATCATAAAGAGGTCTCAAATATGGATCAACCTTGTCCTGTAATTCACCAGGTAGGAAGCCTAACCGTTCACCTGCCTCTACAGCAGGGCGTGTCAAAATAATTTTATCTACATTGCGGTTTTTTAAATAGAATGCAGCTAAAGCTACTGCTAGGAATGTTTTACCTGTACCAGCAGGACCAATACCAAAAGTAATAGTATTTTTTCGGATACTATCTACATAGTATTTTTGACCTTCCGTTTTAGGCGTAATATTTTTACCGCGCATATTAACGGATAAAGTATCCTCAAACATAGTATGTACGGCATCAGCTTTACCATTAGCCACGAGTTTGGCTGCAATACGCACTTGAGACTCAGTTATGGTACTACCTTCACGGTAAAGAAATACTAGTTCTTCTAAAGTACGATAAAGAGCTTCTACTTGTTTTTCATTCCCCTTTATAACTACCGTATCACCACGTGCCACTACATCTGCAGAGATGACTTCAAGCATCATATGCAGATATCGATTATGTTGACCTAGTATGGATTGTGCTAGGTCATATGTAGGAAATGTAAATACTTGTTCGCTCATACAACCTCCTAATCTATAAATTTACGAACTGCTTTACCATTTAGGTAATCACAGAGATCACCTTGATGAGCATCTAGTTCGTCTAGTTTATCATCAATTAAATCTTGTACGCGCCACCAACCCATGGACCAGTTTGTAAAAAGCGTATTATCTTCAGGCGCTCTCCCTACAAGACGCTGTAAAACAATGTCAGGGTGTAAATGACGTACAAAATTAACAACCCGGTCAGCATATTCTTCAGCACTGATTAAGGTGAACTGACCTTCTTGATACCACTTGGCCATCAATGTATTTTTTACAATATACAAAGCATGCAGTTTCACTTGATCAACACCGAGTGCAGATAAAATACGAGCCCCTTCGATTGTATCCTTCATTGTATCCCATGGTAAATTAACTATCATATGAGTAGTTATGTTAAATCCATATCGCTTAATCCGTAATACGGCATCAATAAACTGGGCTAAATCATGACCACGATTAATTTTCTCTAATGTATCATAGTTAACCGTTTGAAGACCTAGCTCAATATAGATATCCTTATGAAAGCGATCCCTAATATCAGCTAATATTTCAAGATATTCATCAGCAATACAATCGGGTCTTGTTGCAATAGCAATGCCCACGGCTTCATCGATACAACCTTGTTCAATATAGCTTTTAAAATCATCAAGATTCAAGTAGGTATTACTAAAGTTTTGGTAATAAGGGATGAACTTCTTTGCTTTATATTTAGGGCCTATGTGAGCAATATTTTCCTCTAATTGCATGCGCACCGTCATCCAGGCAGGACGATTTTCGTAGCCCGCGCCAATTTCACCACAAAAGGTACAGCCTCCAACACCAGCCGAACCATCTCTGTTAGGACAGGTCAAGGGTAGTGCTACAGGTAATTTATAAACCTTTTCCCCATATGTTTCTTTATAATATTTAGATACCATGCGGTATCGTTTTGGTCTCGTTGTATCGGTCATAACACTCCTATTAAACTAACCAATCATCGCTTATTATGTAATATTTCAACTATCATAAATTCTCTAATCTTTTGATTATAAAAAATTAGATAAACTATTTTTATATTACTAACAAGCCTCTATTTCAGGACGTATAAAAGGTTTTACCTCTTTATTTACGTCGATTACAACTGTAAAAGGTACATTTGGTACATTCTCTATACCTAATACTTTAGCCGTGTCCTTAGACATAGGCATTTCTACATATTGTTGACGAATTTTGCGCCACTCTTTAAATGTATAATTAGGAATATACTGAGATGCAATTTTTTCATTGCGCCAGAATGCTTCCCCTTCTTGTAAAAGTTCTTTTGTCTGCTTCGGTAAACCAACAGCTTCACTGCGAACCTTACCGCGATAGCTAACGAGTGTATCATATTGTAATAATTCGGCAGCCACTGTATCGCCTTTAGCTAAGAAGAAATTGTACAAGAACTCAATTTGGTCAATATCTTTTAAATTAATCTTATGATTACCCGCATCGAGCCAAGCCTGTGTCATATCACAGAAATAGGAAAAGGCATCTTTTTTTATCTCCACTTTAGATGGATCGTACTTTTTCATAGGTGGTACATGATTAGTTTCTGTATTTTCCCCAGTTATAGATGTATCAGTATGTTCTTTTATAAGCTTACTACCAATATAGCCAAACACAGTTCTAAATCGTTCACTATTATAAAAGCGTTCAAAGACATCTTCAAAGTGTTTTAAGAAGCGTATATCTCTATAAGGAAGCACGTGAGTACTTAATACCTCATATGGCGCTAAGGGATCACTAATGTATTGATACTCTTCCATACGGCGTACACCAGAACCCTTTAACAGTTTTAAAAAACCAATTTGTAACGCATGTGGCTGTAAACTAAAAAGATCATTAAAGGATAATCCAAATCGTTGTTTATTCTCGTAAGGCAGGCCTACAATTAAATCCATGTGCACATGAGTTCGGCCTGCTTCAATAATAGGACGAATAGCCTTTTGAATATACGGCCAATCATTATATCGATTAATAGCATCCAAGGTTTTCTTATGTGTACTTTGAACCCCTACCTCAATTTGAATACGGCCTGGTGGTGTTTCACAGAGAATATTTGTCTCCCATTTCGTCATTAGCTCTGGTTCCATTTCTAGATGGAAATTCGTCTCCGTATCAGCATCACGCATGAATTCCATCATAGGTCGATGATGATGTGGCGCACAGTTAAAAGTTCTATCAACAAATTTAACTTGTTTTACCTTATGATCGATAAACCACTGTAGTTCTTTAAAAGTTCTTTCCTGCGGGAAAAAGCGAACTGTATTTTTATTGCCAGATAAACAGTACTGACAAGAGAATGGGCACCCTCGAGAGGATTCATAGTAGATGATTTTATGTTCTAAATCGACCATATCCTCTTCTACGTAAGGGAATGGTATGGTACTAAGATCTTTTACCTCCACCGTATCAGTAGAGCCCAGGAGTCGGCCAGAAATGTGGCGACCACGTACGCCAGGAATCTGCTCTTCTAAGCCATCCTTGCCAGCGATTAGTGCACTAATAAGTTGATAAAAAGCTTCTTCCCCCTCACCTTGTACGACATAGTCCACAGCAGCACAACGATTTAAGATTTCATCGGCTGTGAAAGACACCTCCGGCCCACCTAAAATAATTTTAATATCTGGTCGCACAGCTTTCACCATGTCTACTACATGTAAAGTCATCTCAATATTCCAGATATAGCAAGCAAAGCCCAATACATCTATATTACGCTCTGTAATATCGCTAAGAATATGTAAAACAGGCATATTAATAGTATATTCTACTATATCGTATGCCTGTCCGTGAGCCTGCCCATACGCTTTGAGATAACGCAAAGCCAAGGAAGAATGTATAAATTTTGAGTTTAATGTGGATAAAACTACGTTCATAGGTCCCCTTTAAATCATCGAATGGCTCAGCCACCGTCTAGTCATAATATATGTATTATACCATTAAAAGAGACTAAATATAATAGAAATAATAGCACCCACTAAAATAACAACAGTTGCGACAGTGAGAATGATACTGCCAAAGAATACAACAGCAGCCAAAATAATCGCTAAAACAATAAACAAGACAATTCGACTAAGCCAGCTTGTACTAGTAAAGCTATACACCTTAACTTTCGGTTCATATTGATTGTTTTCATCGTAATATTGTTGCTCGTCATTGATATTGGTTGGCGTTGAATCTACATGGACGGAATCGCCTACCTCTTCAATAGTTACACCATCAAATTCTCGTCTCTCATCATCGGATAATACGCGTGTATTAGGTTCACCAGAATAAGTACTGCGACTATAAGTATCATCTGATTGACCATTTCTATATGTATATTGATTATTGTTTATATTGTGTTGATCATTCATATGTATTTCCTTTATATGAACAAAGAATAATAAATTTTATACAATTTATTATACCATATTTTACCATCATAATGGCAAATAGAAATCCCTTCAGATATAAAGCCATATATCTGAAGGGATTATTTTTTATATTGCTTAATGCTAATATATGTTAACACTCATATCAGTCATTTAAGAATTTTTTAAGTAATTCATTTACCATTCCCGGATTAGCTCGGCCTTTAGATTCCTTCATAACTTGACCAACTAAGAAGCCTATAGCCTTACCATTACCACTCTTGAAGTCTGCTACTGGTTGTGGATTATTAGCAATAACTTGCTTAACAATTTCTTCAATAGCACCAGTATCTGTGATTTGAACTAGACCTTCCTCTTTTACAATAGTATCAGCATCCTTGCCGGATTCCCACATGGATACGATAACTTTTTTCGCGATTTTACCGGAAATTGTACCTTTATCGATAAGAGCAATCATACCAGCCAAGTTTTCTGGGCTTACTTTAGATTCAGCAAATGTTAAACCGCTTTCATTAATCATCTTGGACAAGTCACCAAGCATCCAGTTGGCCACAGTTTTAGGATCTGCACCTGCTTTTACAGTAGCATCTAAGAAGTCTGCAGTCTTACGAGATACTGTGAGAATTGTAGCATCCTCACGAGACAAGCCATATTCAGATACAAAACGTTCAATCTTAGCATCTTGTAATTCTGGCAGTGCACGGCGCACTTCTTCGATTTTTTCGTCTGTAATTACGATAGGTACCAAATCTGGTTCTGGGAAGTAACGGTAATCGTTTTCTTCGTCTTTTTTACGCATCCCAAGCGTGATACCTTGTGCATCATCCCAAGTACGTGTTTCTTGATCTACTTTGCCGCCAGCTTCGATTAACTTAGCTTGACGCAATGCTTCATATTCAACAACTTTTTGAATTGCAGTTAAAGAGTTAACATTTTTAGTTTCTGTACGTGTACCAAATTCTGTAGTGCCACGTAAACGTACGGATACGTTACAGTCACCACGCAAAGAGCCCTCTTCCATACGACCGTCAGATACTTCTAAATATTGCAAAATAGAACGTAGTTTTTCAACATAGGCTCTCGCTTCTGCACCGGAACGAATATCTGGTTCGGATACGATTTCAAGAAGAGGTACACCAGTACGGTTATAGTCAACATTAGAAGATTTAGAATCGGAAATCGTGTTGCCACTATGAACGAGTTTACCAGCATCTTCTTCCATATGAATACGGGTAATACCAATGCGTTTAGTTTCACCATTAACCTCAATATCTAAATGACCATTTAAGCAAATTGGCAAATCATATTGAGATATTTGATAGTTTTTAGGCAAATCTGGATAGTAATAGTTTTTACGGTCAAATTTGTTAAAGTTTAGTATTTTACAATTCAATGCTAAGCCTACTTTGATAGCAAATTCTACTACTTGTTTATTTAACACAGGCATAGCACCAGGTAAGCCTAGGCATACTGGGCATACATGTGTATTTTGATCACCGCCGAATTCAGTGGTACAACCACAGAAGATTTTAGACTTAGTCTTAAGCTCTGTATGAACCTCTAAACCAACGACTGTTTCGTATTTACTACTCATAGAGAAACCTCCCCAGTTGGTGCTACTAATTGACAGTCTGGACGTGCTTGTTCAAATGTGAAAGCGGCACGTAACAATGTTTCTTCACCCATAGCAGGGCCAAGCAATTGTAAGCCGATTGGCAAATTACTGCTGCTCATACCTGCTGGAATACTAATACCTGGAATACCTGCAAGGTTAGCTGGTACTGTACAGATATCCTCTAAGTACATTGCCAATGGGTCGTTTGCTTTTTCACCAAATTTATAAGACGTATTAGGTGCCGTTGGTGTTAAAATCAAATCCACTTTGGAGAATGCTTCATCAAATTCATTTTTAATGAGGCGGCGGACTTTTAATGCTTTCAAATAGTAAGCATCATAGTAACCAGCGCTCAATACATATGTACCTAACAAGATACGGCGTTGTACTTCAGGGCCAAAACCTTCTGTACGAGTTTTAGTAGACATGTCTACTAGATTATCTGCAGGTACGCGCATACCATAGCTTACGCCGTCATAACGAGCCAAGTTGGAGCTTGCCTCTGCCAATGCGATGATATAGTATGCAGACAACGCATATTTAGAGTTAGGCAAGGAAATCTCAACGATTTCAGCACCTAATTTTTTATACGTTTCGATAGCCTCTTCCATAGCTTTGCGAACTTCACTATTGAGACCTTCACCAAAGAATTCTTTTGGCACACCAATTTTAAGATTTTTTACATCATTTACAAGAGCTGTAGTGTAATCCACACGAGCACCTGGAATCGATGTAGAATCCTTTTCATCGTAACCAGAAATAGCATTCAATACCAATGCAGCATCCGTTACATCCCGTGTAACAGGTCCGATTTGATCTAAAGAAGATGCAAAAGCAATAAGGCCGTAACGGGATACATTACCATAGGTTGGTTTTAAACCTACTACGCCACAGAAAGAGGCTGGTTGACGAATGGAGCCACCTGTATCAGAACCGAGAGCCCAAATTGCAGAACCACTAGAAACAGCAGCTGCACTACCACCAGAAGAACCACCCGGTACACAGTCAATATTCCATGGATTAGTCGTTTTTGCTAATGCAGAATTCTCTGTAGAACCGCCCATAGCAAATTCATCCATATTAAGTTTACCAAGGCTAATATAATGATTGTCTTGTAAGCGCTCGATAACAGACGCATTATATGGAGGCACAAAGTTTTCTAACATTTTAGACGCACAAGTTGCGGGTTCGTCTTTGATACAAATATTATCTTTAATTGCACCAGGAATACCAGCTAATGGAGAAATCGCTTCACCTTTAGCAATTGCTTCGTCTACAACCTTAGCTATAGTTAAAGCACGGTCATGAGAATCTGACAAGTACGCATGCACAGTCGGTTCCACTTTAGCTTTATGAGCAATAACAGCATTCGTCAATTCAACGGCACTGATTTCTTTATTCACAAGTTTTTTATGTAATTCATGAATTGTCGGCACAGCAAAATCTCCTATTCTTGTACAACACGAGGCACTTT
Source organism: Veillonella parvula (assembly GCF_032472435.1). Lineage (GTDB taxonomy): Bacteria > Bacillota > Negativicutes > Veillonellales > Veillonellaceae > Veillonella > Veillonella parvula_N. Next base: position 341,883 of record NZ_JAWEGM010000001.1, on the reverse strand, counting down.
AAAGTACCCATCTTCTGCTTCTGGAGCATTGGATAAAGCTAACTCATGATCAAGGGATGGTTTCTTTTCATCCTCTCTAAATACATTGTGTAAAGGTACAGCATGAGCCATTGGTTCAACACCATCTAGTTCTAATGCATCTAGTTCAGCAACATAGGTCAAGATGTCAGACAACTCTTTTTCTACATGTGCCATATGTTCTTCTTTAACTTCCAAACGTGAAAGCAAGGCGATTTTTTTTATTTCCTCTTGGCTGATTTTCATCGGAACACATCCTTTCATAATTACTTATTATAAAGCATAGATGTATTATTTTCAAAGGAATTACTATATACCTATACAGCGGCTTTACGTAGGACGGAGTAAGCAGGTATAGTAATTCTTTTTTTACTAATTAATGCTAATAAAACGGGGCCCATCAAAAATTAAATATCTTCTCCGAGTTCTTTTAATAGCTCTACGAACTCTTCTTCGTTTATCACACGAATACCCAATTCATTTGCTTTAGTGAGTTTACTACCACTATCTTCACCAGCTACGACGAGTGTTGTCTTCTTAGAAACGGAACCAGTAACCTTAGCCCCATGAGCTTCAAGGATTTTACCCGCTTCAGTGCGTCCCATCACCTCAAGTTTGCCTGTGAGAACGACGATTTCGCCTTCCATTTGATTGCCTGCAGCTTCTACTACATCTACGGTCATCTTAAGACCAGCTTGAGTTAAGCCTTCAATAATTTCCTTATGTGCTGGATCTTGACGATATTCAACGATGCTATCTGCCATTGTGGGCCCGATTTCTTCAACTGCTACTAGTTCATCCTTCGTAATAGTCATGAACCGATCTATAGATTGCACCACATTAGCAATTGTAGTTGCAGCCTTTGAGCCGATTAAACGAATTCCCAATCCATATAATACACGGTCTAAACCACGTGATTTAGAGTCATCAATAGCTTTCACCAAATTTTCTGCAGATTTTTTACCCATACGGTCCATCGTAACAAGTTGGTCTACAGTTAAATGATATAAATCAACCACATTTGTAATTAACTTGTTGGTGATCAAATTTTCTACGATACTAGGACCAAGGCCATCGATATTCATAGCGTCACGAGAGGCAAAGTGGATAATTTGTTCCTTTTCAATAGCTGGACAATGTTTATTCGTACATCGAACTGCCGCTTCTCCTTCACGACGAACTGCAGGAGATTCGCATACAGGACATGTATTAGGAATTGTAAAAGGAATTTCGGAGCCATTTCGCTTTTCAGGAACAACACGGATAACCTCCGGAATGATTTCCGCCGCCTTGTGAATAATAACGTGGTCACCAATACGAATATCCTTTTCATCGATAAAATCTTGGTTGTGTAATGTAACTCGGCTTACATTCGTACCAGATACAAATACGGATTCCAGCTCACCAGTAGGAGTTAGAACCCCTGTGCGACCTACATTAATGGTAATATCTTTAAGGATTGTTTCCACTTCTTCAGGTGGATACTTGTACGCAGTGGCCCATTTAGGATCCTTTGCAGTGCTACCAAGAACCTCTTGATCATCAAAGCTATTTACCTTAATAACCATTCCATCTGTATCATATGGAAGTTCATGGCGCTTATCACCCCAATAATTAATGGCTTCAATTACTTCATCAATTGTTTTACATACACGATAATGAGGATTTACAGAGAACTTAAAGTTCTCTAAGCTCTTAAGCAATTCCTCTTGGCTATGAATATTGGCTCCCACTTCAGAACCTATAGCATATGCGAAAAATGCTAAATTCCGGTTAGCAGCAATAGCTGGGTCTTGTTGGCGTAAGGAACCTGCTGCAGCATTTCGGGGATTTACAAAGGTCGGGAGACCTTCTTCATCACGTTCTTCATTAATACGTTTAAATTCACTATGAGGCATATACGCTTCACCACGAACTTCGATAAACTCAGGCGCATTATCTAAAAATAATGGAATAGATTTAATGGTACGTACATTAGCTGTTACATCTTCACCAACGCGACCATCACCACGCGTAACAGCACGGACAAACATACCATTTTCATAGTGTAAATTAACCGCTAAGCCATCGATTTTTAGTTCTACAACATACGAAGATGGCTTATGGCCTAGTTCCTTTTCTACACGATTTCCAAATGCTCGTACTTCATCAGCATTAAATACATTACTAAGGCTTAACATAGGACGTCCATGAACGACCTTTTCAAAAGAGCCTTCCACCTTCATACCAACCCGTTGTGTTGGAGAAGATGGCACAATATATTCAGGATGAGCAGTTTCTAAATCCACAAGCTCACGATATTTTTTATCATATTCAAAGTCGCTCATAGTAGGAGCATCCTTTACGTAGTATAAGTACTGCGCATGAGTGAGTTCCTGTTGCAACTCTTTAATTCTATCTTTCGGATCCATTTTATATCCTTTTTTACAGAAATATAGCTATTTAAATAATTGTATATGTTCCCCATTTAACCATATACATAATTAGGATAATCATCCCTTTTTAACTGGTGCAAATTTTGCCATTACAACGCGCACACCTTGTGTAGGAAACTCAATGGTCAATTTCATACCAGCACCTTCACCAGTTACGTTGATTACTTTGCCATTACCCCATTTACTATGAATCGCCGTATCGCCCACCTTCCAGTCAGCAATTACTTCATTACGTACAATTGGCTTCGTCACGGGGCGGCTAGTAACACTCATATGTTGAGGTACATGACGTTTAATATCATCAGGCACTTTACGCTTAGCACGTAAGCCATCTACTAATTCTTCGGGAATTTCATCGATAAATCGAGATGGTAAATAACTACTAGTACGGCCAAATACTGTTCTAGTAGTGGCATTAGAAATATATAATTCCTTTTCAGCACGCGTAATGCCTACATATGCAAGACGACGTTCCTCTTCAATTTCTTCAGGGTTCATCAAGGTACGACTATGAGGAAATAAACCTTCTTCCAAACCACATAAGAATACGATAGGAAATTCTAGACCCTTTGCGGCATGTAATGTCATCAATGTCACCTTAGACTCTTCTTGCTCGAAAGAGTCTACATCATTGACAAGCGCGACTTGCTCTAAAAAGTCCTCTACAGTACCAGATGGATTTGTATCTTGGAAGTCTTTTGCCACAGATAAAAGCTCACCAATATTCTCAGCACGAGCTTGATCTTGTGGGTCTGTACTCTCTTCTAATTGTGCTAAATAACCTGTTCTATCTAGAATAGATTCCAAGATATCTAGTACAGTTCGATTTTCCATTTCAGATACAAGAGTAAAGATGAGAATACCAAATTCTTCTAATTTTTCCTTAGTTTTTCCCTTAATAGAATCAATTAAATGTAATTGCGTAAGCGTCATAAATAAAGATGTACCATTCGTACGAGCATATTCTTGTAGCTTAGCAACCGTAGTGGCCCCAATACTCCGTTTAGGCACATTGATAATACGCAACAAGCTCAAATCATCAAAAGGATTATATAATACACGTAAATATGCTAAAACATCTTTAATTTCCTTACGATCATAGAACTTTGTGCCCCCTACCATCGTATAAGGTAAGGCCCGCTTAATAAGTGCTTCCTCAAGGACACGAGACTGGGCATTTGTACGATATAAAATGGCCATATCCCCGTATGGAACATCGTGAATATCATGTTTCTTTGCGATTGTGTCACCGATAAAAGCAGCTTCCTCATGTTCAGATTGAGCCGTAAAATGCTGGATTTTCGCACCTTCCGTCTTATCGGTCCAAAGATTTTTCTCTGGACGTCCCTCATTATTATCGATAACAGCATTGGCTGCATCGAGGATAATTTTAGTTGAACGATAGTTTTGCTCCAATTTTATAGATGTGCAATTAGGATAGTCTTTTTCAAAATCCAAGATGTTTTGAATATCTGCACCACGCCAAGCGTAAATACTTTGGTCAGCATCCCCTACGACGGTGATATTCTTCCAATGTGAAGCTAATAATTTCGCCAATAAATATTGTGCATGGTTCGTATCTTGATACTCGTCAATCATGACATAACGGAAACGATGACTATATTTATCAAGAACAGCTGCATTAGACTGTAATAATTTAACGGCTACTAATAAAAGATCATCAAAGTCTAATGCATTATTCTTGCGCAACTCCCGCTCATAATACTCAAAAACATCGGCAACCTTTTGTTGGTAAAAGTCTCGCGCTTGTTTTCTAAAATCAGAAGCAAAAAGCAATTGATTCTTAGCATCAGATATGGCAGCTATCATAGCCCCTACTGGATAGTATTTATCATCCAAATTTAATGCTTTCAATGCGGCCTTAATAACAGCTTGAGAATCAGATGTGTCATAGATAGTAAAATTGCTGTTATACCCTAAGAAACTATCGATTTCAAAGCGTAAAAACTTAGCACAAAAACTATGGAATGTACTAAGCCATATACGATTTGCCACATCGCCTACAAGACCTTCTACACGGCTTTTCATCTCTTTTGCCGCTTTATTGGTGAAAGTAATGGCCAATATTTCATAAGGATTAACACCTTGTGCCAATAAATGTGCAATACGAACTGTTAAAACCTTTGTTTTACCAGATCCAGCACCGGCTAAAATCAATAAAGGGCCTTCCGTATGCTGGACAGCTTGTTGTTGTTCTTTATTTAAACCTGTTAATAATGAATTCATCGGAATACACCTATTGCCCTTACATATACAACATAAACTCCAAATATACATAAATAATCTTTAAAAATCTATCAAACAAGTATGTATAGTTAAAAGCTAAATTGTTATAAGTAAATAAACACATCTATAATAGCAATTACAATATACATGCAATATACTTGAAGTCCTATAAATAGAGAAGAAGAACGTTGCGAGCAACGTTCTCTTTTAGTTTGTATACTATTTCATGGCACCAAGAATTGGTGGTACAATTTGTTTTTTACGAGACATAGTATTAGGTAAGAATACACCATTATCTTTTATTTCTTTTTCAAATGCTTTAGTAACTACAGCTTCTACATCACCACTAAACAACAATGTTGTACTCTCATCGAGAATATTTGTAATCATGATGTAAGATGCATCGTAGTTATTAGTGCTGCGAAGAGCCTCTAAAGCTTGTACTAGCTCGCCTTGTTTAGCCAATACATCAGTTGTATCCATAACAGAAATTTGACCGATAGAAATAGTCTTACCTGCTTCAGAGAACTCTTTCATGTCGGTACGAACAATGTCATCATTAGTTAAATCAGAAATATCTGCTCCCGCTTTCAACATATCTAGCCCATAGGACTCAATATCTACGCCAGCGATTTCGGCTAATTTATGAGCCATTTCTTTATCTGTTTCTGTACATGTTGGAGAACGGAATAATACAGTATCAGAAATGATAGCAGATAACATCAAGCCTGCAATGCCTTTAGGAATTTCTTGATTATTCTCCATGTACAATTTAGTAATGATTGTATTGGAGCAACCAACTGGTTCTAAACGCATAAATACAGGTCCATCAGTTTCGAAATCACCAATACGGTGATGATCAACTACACCACACATATTCATGGATTTGTAACCATCAATAATTTGTTTGGATTCATTATGGTCCGTTAAATACAAGTTGCCGCCTTCTGGAGCAAATTCTTCCCAATTCTTAACAATTTGTGGGTGTTCAAAGCCAAAATGATTCAAAATATATGTTGTTTCTTTGTTAGCTTCACCTGCACAGACTGGAGTTGCTGGTGTTCCCATTTGTGTTAGTAAGTTAGCAAAGGAAATAGCAGAACAAATTGAATCCGTATCAGGGCTTTTATGACCTGCTACATATGTTTTTACATCACTCATAATATACCTCTTTTATATTAATTTCATACTTAATATCGACTTACGTCAATCCGATTTTTAACTATATCATTATATCATAAATCATACAAAAAAACACGCCACTACTAAGTAGTGACGTGTTTTTAACATTCTATAAAATTATCTAATATAAATGATTAGTCGTGATTCTTTTTGCGGTTTGTAAACAAACCAGGTCCAATTGTTTCAATGATGATAAACAACATTGGAATGATAAAGATACCAAACAATGTAGCTGTTGTCATCCCTGCTACTACAGTAATACCCATAGAAGTACGTGCACCAGAACCAGCACCACTAGATACTGCCAATGGTAATACACCAAGGATAAATGCAAAGGATGTCATCAAAATTGGACGCAAACGAATTTTTGCAGCTTCGATAGCAGCATCAACAACATTCATACCACGCTCGTCAACGCGAATCTTAGCATACTCGATAATCAAAATCGCATTTTTCGCAGCCAAGCCAACCAAGGTTAAGAGACCGATCTGCATATAAATATCATTTGCTAAGAAATATCTGCCTGTGAAGTTCAATAAGAATGGTACTAAAGAAGCACCAATCATACCAGATGGTACGGAGAACAATACGGCAAATGGAACCTTCCAAGACTCATATAAGGCAGCCAAGATTAAGAATACAAAAACAAGCCCTAAACCTAGAATCAACATAGTTTGAGAACCGGCTTTTAACTCTTCACGAGATTGCCCTGCCCAATCATATGTATAACCAGCAGGTAATGTTTTAGCGGCGGCCTCTTTTAATGCATTGATAGCATCACCAGAGGAATATCCTCTAGCTTGAGAACCACCAATTTGTACGGCCATCGCATTATCAAAGCGAGTAATGCTAGATGGTGTACCCGTTTGTTCCTTTGTAATATAGTTAGAAACAGGTACCATTTGGCCATTACTATTTCTAACAGCTAACATATTAAGCTGATCTGCATTTTGACGATATGCGTCTTCCGCTTGGACTACAACCTTATAGTTTTTACCATAAGTAGTAAAGTCGTTAACTTGAATACTACCGTAGAACCCTTGCAAAGTAGTAAAGATATCAGCTAATGCTACACCATCTTGAGCCGCTTTTTCACGATTTACATCAAATTGTAATGTTGGCGTAGATGTATCAAAAGTAGTATAAATGGATTGAATTGCTGGGCTCTTACGAGCTTCCGCAATAAATTCATTAGTACGATCAGCCATAACTTGTGGACTATCGCCAGCTTTATTGATGATGTACATACTAAAACCACCAGTTGTACCCAAACCAGGAATGGATGGTGGATTCATAGCAATTACAGTTGCTTCTGGTACACCTTGAGCGGCAAAACCAAAGGTTTGACCAACCATTGCATTAATAGAAGTTGCAGCAGTAGTACGATATTTCCAGTCAGACATAGTAGCAAAAATTACACCAGCACTAGACTTTTGACCACCACCTAAAAGGTCAAAACCAGCGACAGTAAATACTTCTTGGAATAATTGTTCATCCTTAGGTTTTTCAGGATCATTTTTTTCTTCCAAGAAAGATGCAATTTTTTCAAGTGTAGCCATAGTCCGTTCAGATGTAGCACCAGGTGGCTCATTAATAGCAATCATGTAGTAACCACTATCTTCAGCTGGTACGAAAGAAGTTGGTAAGAAGTGGAATACTAAGGCTGTACCACCTGCAAATACTAGCAATGTAATAACAGTTAAACTCAAACGATGGCTTAAACGAGCTAATTGGATGCCATACCAATTACTGAATCGTTCTAGAGCAGCATTAAACTTATTTAATTGGCGATGTAACCAATCTTCACGATTTTTAGATATATGTGGTTTCAACATTGTAGAACATAATGCTGGTGTCAACACAAGTGCAATAATAGCTGAAATTACAACGGAAACAGCAATCGTTAATGCAAACTGTTTGTAAAGGATGCCTGTCATACCACCCATGAAAGCAACTGGTACAAATACAGCAGTCAATACAAAGGCAATACCAATTACTGGTCCTTGCACATTTTCCATTGCTTTAATAGCCGCCTCTTTTGGAGGTAAACCATTATATTTTAACTCATATTCAACAGCCTCTACCACTACGATAGCATCATCAACAACAAGGCCGATAGCCAAAACCATGGCAAAAAGCGTCAAAGTGTTAATAGAGAAATCTAATAAAACAAAAGCGCCAAATGTGCCAAGCAAAGACACTGGCACAGCAATCATAGGAATGATTGTGGATCGCCAAGATTGTAAGAAGACATATACTACAACTAAAACAAGAAGCAATGCCTCTACAAATGTATGCTCAACCTCATTAATAGATGCACTTACGAATTTAGTATTATCTACAACTACATTATATTGCATATCTGGTGGGAAGGATTTAGATTGCTCATCTAGAACCTTCTTAACATTAGCAATTGTTTCTAATGCATTAGCATCATTTTGTAGGGAAATAGCAAAACCGGCAACCTCTTTATGAGCAGATTTTGCGATGAAGTCATACCCTTCAGCCCCAATTTGAATACGGGAGACATCTTTTAGATGTAATACCTTACCATTAGTGCTTTTAATAGCAATATTGCCAAATTGTTCAGGTGTTACGAGACGTCCATCAATTTTGATAGGATATTGAAAGGCTTGTTCACCATTTGTAGGGTTTTTCCCTACTGTACCTGCTGCGGCTTGTAAGTTTTGACCTTTTATAGCCGCCGTAACTTCAGAGATCGTAACACCAAGTTTTTGCATCTTCGCAGGATCCAACCAAATGCGCATAGAATAATCAGATCCGAACTCCTGTACAGAACCAACGCCCTTAATGGATTTGATTGTATCCATCATATAATTGGTACCATAGTTCTTTAAGAATGTTGCATCATATGTGCCATTTGGTGAACTCAAAGAGAATATAAGTGCCATATCACCAGAAGATTTAGTAGTTGTAACACCTACAGCCTGTACCTCTGAAGGCAATTGTGCAAGTGCTGCTTGAACACGGTTTTGCGTATTAACCGCATCCATATCAGCATCTGTACCTTGATTGAACTGAACAGTCAACGAATAGCTACCGTTACTGGAACTATTAGATGTCATATAGTCCATATCTTGTACGCCTACAATCTGCGTTTCAATAACACTGGCTACTGTATCATTAACAACTTGAGCAGTTGCACCAGTATAAGCAGTATTAACTTGAACTGTAGGTGGAGAAATTTGTGGATATCGAGCTACCGGAAGGTTCATCATAGAGATAAGCCCTACCAACGTGATAACAATGGCTATTACGATGGCAAAGATAGGTCGATTAATAAAGAATTTCGACACGATCTATCCTCCTTTTATTTTGTAGCTTTCAACTGTTCTTTAGTTAGTAGTTTGCCATTTACTTTTACGCCATTTTTCACCTTAGTTAAGCCGTCAACGATGATTGTATCACCAGCAGCCAAACCAGATTTAATGATCGTTTCATTACCTTTAGTACCACCAATCTCTACTGTCTTTTGTTCTACTACACCAGCTGCATTTACAACATAAACAAAGTTTTTGTCCATGATTTGTAAAATTGCACGACTTGGTACAAGGATTGCATTTTTAATCTTTTCACCAGGAGAAACAACAGTAGCATACATATTAGGTAATAATAAATGATTAGGATTTGGGAAGGACGCTTTCAATACAAGCTTACCCGTAGATTGATCTAAACTCTTAGCCGCTTGCACGATAGAACCAAGTTCATTATATGTTTCGCCATCAGCAAGTTTTAATTGAATATTTGGACCATTAGAATCATCCGTTGTAGGATTCTTCATAAAATCAAGATATTCTTGCTCAGTCATACTAAACTCAACGAAGATTGGATCAATAGAATCGATTGTAACCAATGTAGTAGAGCCAGCCTGAACATAAGTGCCTGTATCTACGTCATCCATGCGTAATGTACCAGAATATGGTGCATATACCATGGTATCCCCCATATTATCTTGAGCAATTTTCACGGATGCTTCATACGCTTCATAAGTAGCCTTAGCTTGCTCTGTAGCACTACGTTGCGTATCTACACGTTGTTGAGCAATCGCATCTTGTGATGCCAAAGTTTCATAACGTTGAAGATCTACTTCAGCATTTTTCAAGTTTGCATTAGCTTGAGCTGCTTGTGCTTCTGCATTAGCAAGACTCGCTTCATATTGACGAGAATCAATTCGATATAATGGTTGTCCCGCTACTACTTGTTCCCCACCTTTTACAAACTTCTCAACAATATAACCACTTACACGAGCATGTACAGCTACAGAGTTCTCCGCAACTACAGTGCCAGCAAATGTTTGATCAACTTGTGTATCACTTGCTGTAAGTTTATATGTATTAACATTAATCTCACCAGCTTGCTGTTGATTGTTGCCACACCCTGCAATCATCACAGCAGACATTACGAGAGCTGCTAACATACGGGAATAACGATACTTCATTATCTGTACTCCTTTTCAGAAACGAATCATTCATGTCACATAATTTCATAAATATCTTTATATATTTTACAGGATTCTATAGATAAAGTCAATTTTTCCGATACCCCTCTACCTTTGTAGAACATAGATAAAATCTGATTAAACCCACATATATTGTATACAACAAAAATGTTAAAAACTATTGACATTTTATATTCAATATGAACTTAAATAGTTTTAGAATTATAAAACTATATATTACTAGTTTACTTTTTTTCAGTTAATACCGTATAACCATGATCCTCAACTAAGATTACTTCATTATTGTTTATCGGCACTAATGGTATCTTATCTTGATAAGTATCTAATGTTTTCTGAGCAGTCTCTTCAAATGGATACTCTCCTAAATGAGGCACAACATAATGATTAAATACATTTACACCCATATAATCATCTAATTCAGATGCTATACTTTTATCATCCATTATCTGATTATATTCAATATTTTCAGACATAATAATTGCGCCAGCAGATTCACCAATATATAATGAGCCTTCTTTGATTCTTTCATAAAGTAGGCCTATAAGATTTTTCTTTTTCAGCTCTTGTAATAGATAAAATGTGTTACCACCAGATATACAGATACATTCAGTCTTTGAAAGTTTATTCTTTAAATAATCTTCATCATATTTAGAAATATCAATAATTTCCAATTCATATCCTAAAGACTTTAACATCTCAACACCTTCATCAATATATCCAGTATATGGTTCAACATTTCCAGCAGTAGGAATAAAAACTATTTTATTCGAAATCATTTTTGAAAGATACTTTTTTGTTATATTTTTTGTTCCTGCTAAATATGACATAAGTAAAATTTCCATGCTTTATCACCTCAAAGACTCTTTATTTAAATTAATTTGAAAATTTTATTATTAATATACAAAAAACCGCCTAAGAATCTACCTAGACGGTTTTAAAACCACTTAATCGGCTTTCCTTTATCTATTATAGCCGAATAATCACAAATTTATCTGTAAGCGCAAACTTATTTCTTAAAATGTACGCTTCTTATTTGGTGGAGATGAGGGGAGTCGAACCCCTGTCCAAGAGTGTTGCCATATAGACTTCTTCGAGCACAGTCTATGATTGAGATCTCGGGTTGCTATCACTCACAGACAAGCTACACAACCCCAGTTCATATTGTCTCGCCTAATTCATATGAACAACTAAATTAGACCAGCCTACTGTTTGACGTCCATTCACACTTGGTAGGCACAAGTATGAGGGACGTAGCTTATGCAGCTAATGCAAAATTTTCTTCTGCGTTTAAATGTTTTTCCACCGTTTAACGGCCTCATGGAACGCCGACTCGCTATCTATACCACACGCACCCCTGTCGAAACCTTTACATCCCCGTGCGTCGGTCTCATAATTATAATCCCATTTAATACAGCTGTCAATTATACAGAGCCTTTATAATTCAGTTAAATCTATAACTTTTAGATTACTTTATCCACTAATACAGATGAAGCTATTATATAGAATCAAAAAATTAATTCAATTCTTTGATAGCTTTATCCAATGTCCGGCACACATAATCAATTTGTTCTTTATTATGAGCAGCTGTAACGGTTAAACGAATTCTACTTTCACCAACAGGAACTGTAGGAGGACGTATCGCCGTACCTATAATTCCAGCGTTGTATAAATAATTTGATACTGTTAGAGTATCCTCATTGCTACCGATAAGTATTGGGAAAATTGGAGTTTCATTCGTGGCACATATTCCTATAGAATTTAAGCAATCTGCCATATAGTTCACATTATTTTGTAGTCGCCTTAAAACAGATGTATCAGACTCAAGAACATGTAATGCAGCCAGGGCTGCCCCTATGTCAGCAGGAGATAATGCAGTGGAGAATATAAAGCTACGACTCATATTCACAAGATAATCAATGATGGTACTATTAGCAGCTACATAGCCGCCAACAGAACCTAACGATTTGCTCAATGTACCTAGCTGAATATCTACTTCTTTCTCGAGACCATAATAAGCAGCCGTTCCATGACCGTTACCAATGGTCCCCGTCGCATGAGCATCGTCTACCATAAGTAAAGCATTATACTCACGGCTAAGCTCGTAGAGCTTATCTAGTGGAGCTATATCGCCGTCCATGCTAAAGACCCCATCTGTGACAATGAGCTTACGTGCATTACGATCTACTTGTTTAAGTAAACACTTTAACTTCTCTACATCACAGTGACTATAGGCTTTTACAGTAGCCTTACTCAATCTACAACCATCAATAATACTAGCATGGTTTAATTCATCGCTAAAAATGGTCATATTTTTATCTGCTATGGCAGAAATAGTACCTACATTTGCCATGTATCCAGTATTAAACACGAGAGCTTTTTCTGTATTCTTAAATTTTGCTAGTTCTCTTTCAAGATCTGTAAACAAGGGAAATGTACCGGATACCAAACGCGATCCACCTGATCCAGTACCATATTGTTGAGCTCCCTTAATAGCCCCCTCTATTACACGTTCATCAAAAGTAAGACCTAAATAATTATTTGACGCCATCATCAAATATTCTTTATCATTTCTTTTAACACGTACTGCGTCTATAGGACAATATTCCGTTAATGTGCGCAAATTTAGGTTATTAATTTTATTATCTAATTGCTCTTGGAAGAATTTATACATACGATCACCACTGAACAAGTACAGGTTCTTTTTCCAAGTACTCAATTACGCCTTCCAAATCAATATTCGGCTTAACAAAAAATACACGTCCCCCTAAATTAGATCCAATTCCCTTCATATTAGGGATGCGATGGTAAACACCATTACAAGCGACGTAGCCTATTGTGTAATCTGGATCATCAGACCAACATAATTCACCTACAATCCCCTCTGCAGATTGCACTTTAGAAGCCAATACTAAGGCCTCTCTCATATGTTCATTTTTCCCTAGTTTTTCCGAATCAAATGAATCCATATGACTCACGCGAACACCACGGTTACCAGAATCTATGCGCTCACCAGAAATTGCGTCAACCAACATAGCACCTCGCATAGATGAATCCAAACCTTCTAATAGTAAAATAGCATGTTTAACAGCAGTTTCAGTAATATCAGCGCCCTGTAAAAGTTCAACAGCTAATTGATGCGCCTCAGCAACAGTATTAGCAAAATGTTCATTTACTTTTAAGCATTCTATATATGTAATTGTTTCTGAAGTAATCAAGTCCACTGTAATATTAATAAAATCAGCTGTCCCCTTACTATGATGCAGCGCTCGTTCGGCTAAAGACTGAGCGATAGCTCCAACTTGATTTAAGGTCACAATGCGTTCTGCGCCAGAAATATGGTGGCCCCCGTTTTCATGGGGACCACCTTGAGCCGCGCGCATACGCACACTATATAATTCGTCCATTATGATACCTTACCTTTAACTACATTACTTTGAGGTACTTGGTTGTGAATTTTATGGAATACTTTCACAAATACTGGTGCCATAATTACTGTAAAGATCATACCTGGAACTGCGAGAGCTATCATCGGTAATGCAGCCTTACCAACGTATAAAGACAAAGATAATCGCGCTAAAGCAGATGCAATTGGACCAGAAACCATAATACCTATCATGTGATTATGGCACATCCAAAGAATTAGTCCCACAATGAGCCGGAATTGCATAGCAATCATAACATTTAAAATGGTTTGAGTACCTAATGCTAATCCTATTAAACTAGATAAACAACCACTTATAATATACTTTTTAAATCCGAATACGGCACATATCGCTACCGCCAACGGGGCTGATAATTGAAACTCTATACCTGGAATGACATTAGGTATTTTAATAGCCCCTAATACAGTAATCATGGCAGTTAAAATAGCAACCTCTGTAATGTACCGAATGTTCTGATTCATAATGTATCTCCTCTACTTAGAAAATGTCAACTACAAACACCTCTTATTGTTTACATTATAAATTCTCACTGTATTTTTATCAACCACTAAAAATAATACAGTTAACAAATATACAAAAAAAGAACCAAGCCATATCGACTTGATTCCTTATGATTCTTAATATTTTTGTTGTTCTTTGATTCGCTTAGCAATATCGCGCTTGGCATCACGTTCCGCCATATCTTGACGCTTGTCATAAAGTTTCTTACCAGTTACTAAACCTACAGTAACCTTTACATAACCGTGACTAAAATGAAAGTTTAGCGGCACTAAAGAAAATCCTTTTTCCTTAACTTGAGCATGTAACTTATTGATTTCAGATTTATGCATCAACAACTTGCGTGTCCGCTCCGGTTCATGGTTAAAACGATTACCTTGTTCATACGGACTGATATGTACACCATACAACAAAATTTCCCCTTTATCTATACGACAAAAGCTGTCCTTAAGATTAAGCTTACCTTGACGAATAGACTTTATTTCAGTTCCTGTTAAAGCAATACCAGCTTCATAGGTTTCATGAATATGAAAATCATGACGCGCCTTACGATTGTCAGCAATAAGCGATGGGCTAGATTTCTTTGCCATATTCCCCTCTATCGTTTACGTTTACTTTTAGATTTTTTAGATTGACTACGTTTTGTAGCTTTATTTGACTTCTTGCGACTCGATTTACCTTTTTTAGATTTTTTACTGAAAGCATCATATCTAGAACGCCCAGCTTTTGAATCATCTCGTTTAGAAGTTTTTCTACCGTTTTTTCGGGATGACTTTCGCCCCTTTAGATTTCCAAAACTATCACGACTAGTAGCATAGTCAGAGCCACTACTCAATTGTTCTTGGATAGCCATCAGATTATCTACTTCACCAAGAACAAAATCGATTTGTTTCTTTTCTACATCGGCTTTTACAAGTGTAACAGTAACCTTTTCACCTAAGTGATAGGTTTTACCTGTCCGCTTACCAACAAGAACAAAATGTTCTTCGTCAAAGAAATAATAATCGTCGTTCATCATGCTAATATGCACGAGACCGTCGATACCATTCTCTAACTCTACGAACATGCCAAAGGAGGTTATGCTCGCAATAGTGCCTTCAAAAACTTCGCCTACAAATGGAACCATGTATTGAGTCTTCTTTAGATCAGTAGTTTCTCGTTCTGCCTCGGTTGCCACTTGTTCTTGTATGGAAGAATGTTCCACAGCACCAGCTAAGAAAGCTTCATCTACATCTCGTTTAGAGTATCCACCCTTCCAGTGCATATCCGCTTTTAAAAGTCGATGTACCATCAAATCCGGATAACGTCTAATGGGAGATGTAAAATGCGTATAGCAAGTGGATGCTAACCCAAAATGGCCGACGTTTTCAATGCTATATTTCGCTTGCTGCATAGAACGTAAGGTCATAATTTGAGCCACTTGCTCAATATCTTGTCCCTTCACTACATCAAGGATTTTTTGGAAATCTCGTGGTGTTACACCATCAGCACTAAGGACAAGATTTTGACCTAAATAATGTAATACCTTTTGGAATAAATCCAATTTTTCTTCACTAGGATGTTCATGAATACGATATACCGATGTACGTTGAGTATCCTTTAAATGCGTAGCTACCGTCTCATTAGCAATGAGCATACATTCTTCGATAAGTCGCTCTGCCATAGTTCGATCGCGTTTTACGATACGCAACGGTGTACCATCGAGATCAAGTAATACTTTATATTCCGGAAAATCAAAGTCTAATGCCCCTCTACGACGACGCATACGATTTAAAATCTTAGAAATTTCTGCTAAGTCACGAAGCATAGGAATAAAATCTACTAAATCGTCAGGAATAATGTTTTCCTCTAACGCTTTATAAACTTCTTTATAACTACAACGTCGGCCTACATGGATAATAGATGGACGAATACGATAATTAACAACTGTACCTGAATCATCAATTTCCATCATACACGTCATAGCATAGCGATCTTCGTGGGCATTTAAACTACAAATACCATTCGATAATACCTCTGGTAACATTGGTACTACGCGGTCCACTAAGTAAACTGAAGTCCCCCGCTTGTATGCTTCATTATCAATAGGCTGGCCTGAAGTAACATAATGACTAACATCCGCAATGTGTACGCCTAGCTCATAATTACCATTTGGTAATTTACGACCACTTACAGCATCATCAAGATCTTTTGCATCTTCTCCATCGATAGTTACCATTTGTAAGTCTCTAAGATCCCACCGCTTCAGATCTTCATGAACAATAGTATCTATCTTCTCACTTGCCTCAATTACCTCTTTAGGGAATGCAAAAGGAATCTTATGATTAGCCATAATACAGTTAATGTCTAGGCCTACATCTCCCTTATAGCCTAAAATTTCTGTTATAATTCCTTCAGGTTTTTTATTGCCTTCAGGCCATTTTGTAATTTTTACTAGTACCTTAGCTCCACTCCGAGCATCTAAAGTATCTTTTAAATCTACAAAAATATCTGTTCCAATACGTTCATCATCTGGTACAACAAAGCCGAAGTGTTGTTGTCTGTCGTAAGTACCAACTATGGTTTCATTAGCACGCTCAATAACATCAACGATGATGCCTTCACGTTTATGCTTTGTATAATCTGATGGTACAATACGAACACGTACCTTATCATTATGCATAGCAGTTCCTTTATTTTGTTCTGCTACATAAATATCTTCATCATCCAGCATAATAACAAATCCATAAGATTTACGATATCCTTTGTAGATACCTTCATATTCTTCATGCTGTTGATCTTCATATCGGTATACATCTGGTCGAGATGAAGTTAATACGCCTTCACGGGCGAGCATTTTCGCAGATCGAATAAACATTTCAAGATCTTTGCCACCTCGAATACGATTATCCATTGCTGCATCCTCAATATGGTATGCATGTGGTTGTATAGATTTATAAAAGTCCAATACCTTCTTCTTCAAGTCTGCACCCCCTTATTAGGATGAAAAAAGAAAAAGCCTGCAAAGCAGGCTTTTATCATTAGAATTGATTAATCATTGCCCCTAACACTAAGCTCAACACAGCAAAGATAATCCCCAATATAATCGTACATTTAGATAAGAAAGCATCTAAACCGCGTTGCTTACCACCAAAAGAAGAGTCTGCCGCACCAGAAACAGCACCGCCCATGCCTGCATTTTTGCTATTTTGTGCAACAACTACTACAATTAATAAAATAGATACGATTACTTCTACAATCATTAAGAAATTTGTCACGACTGTCATCCTTCCTGTGATGCTCGATGCGAGCCCAATACACGATGTTCTAAATACTTCTCTAATTTACGTTTTACCCTTTGTAGCGCATTATCAATAGATTTAACACTACGATCTGTGACCTCAGCCATTTCTTGATAGGAACGTCCATCAAGGTATCCTTCCAAGACTTCCCATTCGAGATCACTTAAAATATGACCAATATTGTGCTCAATATCATCTAGTTCCTCTTGACTGATAATGAGGTCTTCAGGATTTGTAATCTTTGTTGAAGATAGCATTTCAATCAATGTACGCTCAGAGTCCTCTGTATACACCGGTTTATTTAAGGATATATAGGAGTTCAAAGGCGCATGTTTTTGTCTTGTAGCCGATTTAATAGCTGTAATAATTTGTCTAGTTATACAAAGTTCTGCAAAGGCTCTAAAAGACGCTAATTTATCATGTTTAAAATCTCGCGTCGCCTTATAGAGTCCAATCATCCCTTCTTGGATGATATCCTCTCGGTCAGCACCTACCAAAAAATAGGAGCGAGCCTTAGCTCTTACAAAGTTCTTATATTTATTAACAATATAATCGATTGCAAACTCATTTTGCTCTTCCTGAGCTATGACCACAACTTGCTCATCGGTCATTTCCTTGAAATTGTAATCGGACTTGCGTGTATGAATCATTTTCATAAGCTCCTCCTTACAATTGAGCGAGAAAAACCAATATATTTATTATACTGGAACGGTATATGATTTTCAACTATCAATGACCTCGACGCAATTTCTCGAGCTTTTCAGCAACTTCGGGAGATAATAAACCTCCCACTTCATTACGACGCACTGAGAATTGATCACGTCTATGTTCATGAGCATATTGAAGTCGTTCTTCTTCCTTAGCAATATGAATCATATTTTGCAACTCACGAGCAGGAATACGCAACCCGCCAGAGCCTAAAATTTGATTCTGTTCTGCCCCATCGGAGGTTACAACATATACATTAGTATATTTGCCTTTACGTAAAAATACCTCTCGTTCAATAAAGGAATCCGCCGTTTCTCCATCCTCAGTATACACTTCGATAAATCCACTTGTAATAGATTCAATGGAACCTCCAGATTTTGTATACTTACCATCAAATACAAGGATTACTTCGTAACCCTTAAATTTACCATAGTTCAACAATCTATCTCGAAGCTCGATTCTCGCGTGTTCTAAGGACTCATGAGCCAATTTTTTCAAATGAGTCCAAGCAAAAATAACATTATAGCCGTCTACAATTAAGATATCTTTTAGCATGATTATTTCGCCTGGCGTTGACGTACCGCCTCATACATAAGAACTGCAGCTGCAACAGATGCATTCAAAGAATTCAAATTTCCATACATAGGAATTGTTACAAGGAAATCACAAGCTTCTTTTACAACGCGACTAATCCCTTTACCTTCATTACCAATGACGATAACCGTAGGGATTGTCATATCAGCTTCATACAAGGTACGATCACCTTCCATATGAGCCCCCATTACCCAAAAGCCTTGTTTTTGAAGTTGTTTAATGGTTTGCGCTACATTGCCAACTTGTACAAGTGGAATTTGTTCAATAGCTCCAGCAGATGTCTTCGCAACAGTAGCATTTATAGGCGCATTATGTCGTTTAGGGATGAGTACAGCCGTAGCTCCCGCACATTCAGCAGTACGAATGATAGCTCCCATATTATGTGGGTCTTCAACCCCATCCGTTAAGATGAGTAAAGGAACCTCATGTGTCGTTTCTTGTAATACCTCTCCCAATTCTTTAAATTGAACGGCCGATACAAGAGCTATAACCCCTTGATGTGGTACCTCCAAATCGTACTTATTCATCTGTTTAACTGGTGTTGGTCTAACTTCAATTCCTTGAGATTTAGCAAGACCTACAATATCAGCTAACCCTGTTTTTACCTTATCTTCACTGACCAGAATACGTTGAATAGAACGGCCACTTTTAAGGGCTTCTTTAACCGCATTGCGACCTACAATATAATTATCCATGCTACATACCTCGTAGAGTTATAGAAAAGGCTTGCCCCAAGATATCCTGTAAGCGCTCTTCTTGGCGCGTTTCATAAAGAAATCCTAGCACTGCTTCAAAGGCCGTACTACTGCGATATTCTTGAACAGTACTACTTTTAGGCACGTTTACATTACTATTTCTAGCACGGCGAGCAATAGCTTGTTCATCTTCTGTGAAAGTATTTTCTATTTCTAGCAATACTTTTGCCTGTGATTTAGCACAAATAAATTCAGTAACGATAGTATGTAAGATCTGTACTTTTGTAATATTCATTTGTACTACGCGTTCGCGCACATACATGGAGTATACTGCATCACCGATATAAGCTAGCATTACTGCATCGGCACTTAGGCACTCCTCTATTGTTCGTTTGCGCAAACGAAGCGGCTCTTCTTCAAGAGCCGTTAGTTTCTTTATCGCTTCATTCTTTAAGAATTGAAATTGTTTAAACTTCACGTTTTTTCCACCGTGCACCTTGAGGAGAGTCCTCAATGGTAATACCAATCTCAGCTAATCGATCACGGATACAATCAGCTAATGCCCATTGTTTTTGCTCGCGACAAGCTTGACGTACAGAAAGAATAACTTGCATTAATTCTTCATATTCAGCAGCATTAGCACCCGTATTCCCTTCCCAAGCTTTTTCTAGAACACCAATAACATCTGTCATAAATTTGAAGATTCGTTTCACTTCAGCAATTGCCTCTTGGCAAACAACGCCTTCTCTACTTGTTACAGCTTGATAGTAGATATTAATTTCTTTTGCAAGACCGAACATACTAGAAGTTGCTAGAGCAGTGTTGAAATCATCACTCATAGCATCCTCAAATTCTTCTTCGTATGCTTTCGCTTTTTCTAATAAGCGTTGAGCTTCATCACATGAGCCTGGCTCACATTTTTCAAGGTAAAGAAGGTTTTCAATAGCTGTGCTTAACCGTTCCAAAGATTTATTAGCTTCTTCTAGACGCTCATCAGAGAAGTCTAATGGACTACGGTAATGCGTGCTCAATAAGAAGTATCGCAATGCATCAGGACTATATTGTTCTAAAATATCTTTTACCAAGAAGAAATTATTCAAGGACTTAGACATTTTTTCAGAGTTAATAGTGATAAAACCATTGTGCAACCAGTATCGCACTGCTGGATGTTGGCCAGAGCAACCTTCTGATTGAGCAATTTCATTTTCATGATGAGGGAAAATCAAATCGCTACCACCACCGTGGAAGTCAAATTCTGTGCCTAAATATTTTTGGCTCATAGCAGAACATTCAATGTGCCACCCTGGACGACCATTCCCCCATGGGCTTTCCCAATAAGGTTCACCAGGTTTTGCTGCTTTCCACAAAGCAAAGTCCATAGGATTCTTCTTACGACCATCTACTTCAATACGTGCGCCTGCTTCCATATCGTCTAATGTACGACCAGATAACTCACCGTAATGTTCAAATTTCTCCACACTATAATATACATCGCCATCGAGTTCATAGGCGTAGCCCTTGTCAATCAATGTTTGAATCATAGCAATGATATCATCAATATGTGTAGATACACGTGGATAAATGTCTGCACGTTGTACACCTAACGCATCCATTACTTCAAAATAACTATCGATATAACGGTTTGCAATGGTATCCCAAGAGACACCTTCACCATTAGAAGTGTTGATGATTTTATCATCCACATCAGTAAAGTTTTGTACATATGTTACTTTATAGCCTACATGTTTCATATAGCGACGAATTACGTCCCAAGTCACGAAAGGACGAGCATTGCCAATATGAGGATGATTGTATGGTGTGACACCACATACGTACATTTTTGCCTCACCTGGTGTTACAGGATTAAAAACCTCTTTTTGGCGCGTCATAGTATTATAAACAGTAATTTCTCTCATCGTTACCGATGCCTCCAATTTTGTAAAATAAAAAAGACCTCTCATCTCATACAGAGACGATGGTCCGCGGTTCCACTCTGTTAGGTACCAATAGCGATACCCACTCATCGCATAACGGTGCGTCGCCGGACAAACCTACCTATAATCGGAGTGTCAGCTCGTGAATGCATTTCATCTACCTATCCATGAACCCTCCCACCATCGGTTCTCGCTAAAAAGTTAGTTGTAGAGTACTTCTTTCAGTCTCAGCTATTAAAATAATCTATATTCATATATAAAAATATTTTACCAATAAAGCTATAGAATGTCAATATTTACAAGAAAGATCCCCATCTTTCATAGGCAGCTATTCACATATCATACATAGGTATTTTAAATAGCTTAATTAGAAAGATGAGGATATATAATTAGAATATTAAATTACTATTATCATTCATAACAATAGCTTTTATAGCACACAAGTAATAATAATGTCATTACATCAAATCAATTAATATTAAGCATTTTCTAATTTATCTTGATCATCATGTTTACGGCAAATACCTGCAAAAATAGATCCTGTAAAGTTATGAATGATGGAGAATACTGCACCTGCTACCGCAGCTTGTGGTGTAAAGTGTTTTAGTGCTAAAGATACGGATAATGCAGAATTTTGCATAGCCACTTCGATTTGCATAGCACGACGAGAAGACACATCAATACTGAGAGCTTTACATATAAAGTATGTCACAACATAACCACTCAAATTTTGTACTAAACACGCTACAAAAATAATGAAACCAGTTTCGGCAATTTGCTTTTGGTTAACTGCAGTTACAGCTGCCAAGATAAGCAATACCGCGATAGCTGCAATGGTTGGACATACAGATTTTACAGGTTCAATTTTTGCGCCAATAAAGTAATTCAATACAATCCCCAAAATAATTGGTACTAACACGATTTTTACAATGGATATAAACATTGGCATAAATTGAATTTCAATAGAAGATGTTGCACCTGCATATAATACGACAAATAAAGGCGTTAAAATAGGTGCCAATAATGTGGATACAGTTGTTGCTGATACGGATAAGGGAACATTACCATTTGCAAGGAAGGTCATTACATTAGAAGCAGTACCACCAGGACATGCACCCAACAAGATAAAACCAATCCCAACTTCTGGAGGAAAATTAAATGCTAAGGCTACTAAGAAACCTGCCAATGGCATCCATAAGAATTGGATTACGGATACAAGAATAACCTTCATTGGTTGCTTAAATACATCAATAAAGACTTGAGCCGTTAATGTTAACCCCATCGCAAACATAACAAACTGTAGCATGTAAGCAATATATGGAGTCATCCAAGAAAATACTGCAGGTAGCATATATGCTAAAACAGCCATCAATAGTACTATCCAGGATAGATAACTATTGAATAAGTGATTAATAGAACGAATAACACTCATAAAAACACTCGCTTTCATAATAAATCAAAATTTAATACGCCGATTATTATAGCATTTCTATAGAATATTAACAACATATACAAAAGGAGTTCACATAACACCTGTTACGTGAACTCCTTTGATTAATTGATCAAATTTATTTTGTTAATGCACCTACATTATCTAAACGATGTAAGCACTTTTCTTTACCAAGTAATGTAACAATATTATTCAAATCCGGACCATGCATTTGACCTGTTAAAGCTACACGGATTGGCATAAATACGAATTTACCTTTTAAAGAGGTTTCTTTCATTACGGCCTTGATTGTTGCTTTTACAACTTCAGGTGTAATTTCATCAAGTTCAGCCAATGCATTCCGGAAAGCGCCGAGAACTGTTGGAGCTGTTTCTTCATTCAATACAGCACGCAATTCTTCTTCATG
This sequence comes from Veillonella parvula, assembly GCF_032472435.1. Classification (GTDB taxonomy): domain Bacteria; phylum Bacillota; class Negativicutes; order Veillonellales; family Veillonellaceae; genus Veillonella; species Veillonella parvula_N. The sequence goes on along the minus strand of NZ_JAWEGM010000001.1, from coordinate 318,512 downwards.
CCCCTCTTCAAGGAATACTGTTTCACCCATAAACAAGCCTACATGATCTTTGATTTGAGCACCATAGCTAATATGATCACGGAATGTAGAGCATAATAATGTCAACCAATCAATATCAGCTTGATTCAAACTATCTGGAGCTAAACCAACCTCTTTCAAATGCGGTAAACAAAGGTGGAATAACTCTTCATCACTCAAATTCTTCATGTAGTGGAAATTTATATGATTCAACTTATCAATATCAAACACAGCAGGATTTTTCGCTACCCGATCCATAGAAAAAGCCTGAATTAATTCATCTTGTGTGAAGAATTCTTCTTCACCTTCAGGAGCCCAACCAAGAAGTGCCAAGAAGTTTACAAGTGCTTCTGGCAAGTACCCTAATTGTTTGTATTGTTCAACAGAGGTAGCTCCATGACGTTTAGACATTTTCTTGTAGTCTTTACCAAGAATCAAGGAAATATGACCAAACTTAGGAACCTCCCAACCTAAAGCTTCATAAATAGCCATTTGACGAGGTGTATTGGATAAATGTTCCTCTGCACGAATAACATGAGTGATACCCATCATATGATCATCCATTACTACGGCAAAGTTATATACAGGAATACCATCGGATTTAACGATAACGAAGTCACCTACACCATTGGACTCAAAGGATACATGCCCACGTACCATATCATCAAAAGCGTATGTTTTATTCAACGGTACACGCAAACGAATTGTAGGTTTACGACCTTCAGCAATGTATTTAGCCTTTGTCTCTTCATCTAAGTGTTCACAATGACCGTTGTATTTTGGTGTTTCCCCACGATCCATTTGATCTTGACGCACCGCATCTAACTCTTCAGGTGTGCAATAACACTCATAAGCTTTACCTTCATCTAATAAACGTTGTGTTACTTCTTTATATAAATCAAGACGTTCTGTTTGACGGTAAGGACCATTATTACCACCTACATCAATGCCTTCATCCCAGTTCATGCCAAGCCATTGTAAGGAAGCTTTAATATTCTCTTCACTTTCACGTGTAGAACGAGCTAAATCTGTATCTTCAATGCGCAATACAAATGTGCCTTTTTCCTTACGTGCTAATAACCAGTTAAATAAAGCAGAACGAGCACCACCAATATGGAATGGACCCGTAGGGCTTGGAGCAAAACGAACTTTCATGGAACTCATGATTAAATCTCTCCTTCATATACAGAAACGACAGCTTGTGCAGCAATGCCTTCGCGGCGACCAATAGCCCCTAGCATTTCATTTGTTGTCGCTTTAATACTAATGCGATCTAATGGTATCTCTAATATAGACTGTAAATTAGACTTCATCATATCGATGTGAGGTTTTAATTTAGGTGTCTCAGAAATAACCATAATATCAATATTATAGGCTTGTAACCCACGTTCTTTCAATAAGAAATTTACTTTTTCTAGTAAAAGCATGCTAGAAATCCCTTTATACTGGTCGTCTTCAGGTGGAAAATAGTATCCAATATCCCGTAAACCAGCGGCACCTAGCATGGCATCCATCAATGCATGAATGAGAACATCTGCATCGGAGTGACCATCAGGGCCAAGGTCAGACTCGATATGAACACCACCTAAGATACAAGGACGTTCTGCTTTTAATTGATGAATATCATAACCAAATCCAACGCGCATACGCTTATCCTCAATTCCTAAATATCGTTTTGCTACTGCAATATCATTAGGTGTGGTCACCTTAATATTACAATAGTCTCCACTTACTATATGTACAGGCTTACCTAAATACTCGACGAGGGACACATCATCAGTGCCTAAATATTTTTCATCATAAGCCTTTTGATGGGCCTCTTTAAATAGATCTTTTTGAAAGCCTTGTGGCGTTTGAATTTGGTATAATTCACTGCGTTTTAATGTTTCTATTACAGTATGCTCTGTATCAACTCGTTTAATCGTATCTGTAGCAGGGACACCTACAGTAGCAGCTCCATATTCTATTGTGGCTCTAACAACAGAATCAAATAGTTTCGTTGATGCTAATGGACGCGCTCCATCATGAACTAGCACAATATTACTATCTTCTGATACAGCTTTGAGCCCATATGCCACAGAATCTTGACGTTCTCTTCCACCAAGCACTATCTTTACAGGAATATGCAAATCCAACCCTTGAATATGGTTATACATATATTCTTGTTCGCCTTCAGCTACAACAAGAATAATTTCTTTTAAACCTTCAATCTTTTCTACATTTTGTATGGTACGTTGAATAATAGAATGTCCCCCTAAAGGAATAAATATCTTATTTTCTTTGTATCCCATACGGCGACCAGCACCTGCAGCGAGAACGATACAACTAATTGCCTTGCCCATTTTGTCCTCCATCTACACGAGCAAAAATCATCCGTCCTGCACTCGTTTGTAATATGGATGTAACCATAACCTCTACATTTTGACCAACATAAGGCTTACCATCCTCTACGACAATCATCGTGCCATCGTCGAGATAAGCCACACCTTGGTGTACTTCCTTACCTTCTTTCATGACTTGAACGCGAATCCATTCTCCAGCGATTAGAGCAGGTTTTAATACATTTGCCAATTCATTGAGATTAAGCACTTCAATACCTTGTACACGAGCCACCTTATTCAAGTTAAAGTCATTAGTCATCAATTTCCATTGCTTATCTAAAGCAAGTCGCATAAGTTTTGAATCAACCTCTACAAGATCATCATAATCATCTTCAACAACTTCTATAGCTACCTTATTGGCATCTTGCATATCCTTCAAAATATCAAGGCCACGTCGGCCACGGTTGCGTTTCGTAGCATCCGCAGAATCAGAAATTACCTGTAACTCATTTAATACAAATAGTGGCACCATAAGAGGGCCTTCAATGAAGCCCGTAGCACATAGTTCTTTGATACGACCGTCAATGATAACTGAAGTATCTAGTAATTTTGGCGTACCAGAGGATTTATCTAATTTATGAGTTGAAAACATTTTAAAACGACTTGTTTTTTTAGTGCTATCTCCTCCCCATTGTTGTACGTAATTATTGTACATTTCGGGGCCTTTACGAGCCATGATTTTAAGTCCACTATATCCAAAAATAGCACTCAAAATTATAGGAATATAAGGTCCTATAATAGGTACTTGATTGAATGCAACACCAATTAGATTTGCAATAATAAGGCCGAATAATAAACCGATGGTGCCTGCAATCAACTCTTGATTTGGAATATGAGTAAGAATACGCTCTAATCTTTTAGCAATTACTAAACCTTGTTTCAGAATAAATGATGAAATCAGATAACCAATAACAAGGCCTAATAGAGTACCTACGATTAATACTGCAATACGTGCAATTGTTAACGACATGTCCCCAAAAGATTCAAATTGAGAAACCAAATATGGGTCAATAATAGGTGCTAAGCTATCCATTCCCACGTAGGCGGCTGTACCTACTAAAATGGCTATTACATAGCGTAAAATCCGATAAATCATGAAATCACCTCCTAATTATGAAAATACGAGTTGCATCGCCTCTTGTATAGATTTGACGCCTCTAATTTTGATAGAACTATCATTGTCCTTGATTTGTTTATAGTTGCCTTCAGGAATAATAAACTTTTTAAAGCCTAATTTCTTGGCTTCATTTATACGCTGTTCAATGCGAGGAATACTGCGAACATTACCAGTTAAGCCTACTTCACCTAAAATTACCATATCTGTTGGAACGATTCGATTTTTCAGATTTGACACAATGGCAACCGCCATAGATAAATCACAAGCAGGTTCATTTACCTTGAGACCACCGATGACATTTACATACACGTCTTTATTGCCTAATGTAAAGCCACAGCGTTTTTCTAAGACTGCTAATAATACAATTAATCGGTTAAGATCATAACCAATCGCCGTACGTCTAGGCATACCAAAGGCCGTAGTAACGACCAAGCTTTGTACCTCTACTAAGATGGGCCGAACCCCTTCAAGGTAAATCATAACAGCACTGCCACTTTCTTCATCGGAACGCTCTGCCAAGAGAGAAGCAGATGGATTGGACAATTCCTGTAACCCTTCCTCTACCATGGCAAAAATGCCTGTTTCTGATGTAGAACCAAAACGGTTTTTAATGGACCGTAATATACGGAATTGATAAGAACGCTCCCCTTCAAAGTAAAGCACTACATCTACCATATGCTCTAACATACGAGGCCCTGCAATATTGCCTTCCTTTGTTACATGACCAATGATTACAGTAGGTATATTTCGTTCTTTACAGAAGCGAAGTAGGCGAGATGTGCATTCACGAACTTGACTAACACTGCCTGGCGCAGCATCTATATCTCCAGTATACATAGTTTGTATAGAGTCAATGACTAGTAAGGAAGGAGTCATTGCTTCAGCTTGCTCCAATATATGATCTAGATCAGTATCTGCAATAACTTGTAACCGTTCACTATTAATATGCAGTCGTTCTGCTCTAAGTTTAAGTTGTAACTGAGACTCTTCACCAGATGCATAAAGAACTGCTCCTACTGTATCGGCTACCTTCTGAGATACTTGTAGTAACAGAGTAGATTTACCAATACCAGGATCACCACCTAAAAGCATTAGAGCACCAGGCACTATGCCACCACCTAATACACGATCAATTTCACCAAAGGTTGTAGATACGCGTGCAATAGAAGAAATTTCGATATCTGGCAAGGCGGTAGGCTTCGCCGTTTGATTTCCAACACCTCGAGAAGGTGTTCGACTATGTTTAGTTTCTTTAATTATTTCTTCAACTAATGTATTCCATTCTCCACATTGTGGGCAACGGCCCATCCACTTAGAGGATTCAGCCCCACAATTTTGACAAAAGAATACAGATTTTGCTTTTGCCATAACACCTCAATACATTTAAAAAGAAAGGTCATGAATGATAACCATTCATGACCTTTTATGCATAATTTTACTACATGGTTAACTATCATCATTCTATAGTATACCATTTAACTTATATTTTTTATATGAAAGGTAGTCATCAACTGTATAATTTGTATTTTTATCATATTGATACAACAAGATCGTTATCCTTTGCATCTGCATTAATAATTTTGCCTTCTTTTGCATCTCCTTTCAAAATAAGATCGGACACTGGGTCCTCAATTAAACGTTGAATAGCACGTTTTAATGGTCGAGCCCCCATTGTGAAATCAGAGCCCTCCTTAATAAGTAATTGCATAGCCTCAGGAGAGATTTCTAATTGTAAATCACGCTCTTCAAGGCGTTTTGTAACATCACTCATCAAGATAGTTACAATTTCTTTTAAGTCCTCTTCTGTTAATGGATGGAATACAATCATTTCATCGATACGGTTTAAAAACTCAGGTCTAAAATGACGTTTCACCGCATCCATTACCGATTTCTTAGCCTCTTTAAAATCAATTCCTTTATTTTCATCTACATTAGAATCAGACTTTTTAGCTGCTAAGAAACCAAGTTCTGGCGAGTTCTTATGTAAAGCTTTAGCACCTAAGTTACTTGTCATGATAATAACTGTATTTCTGAAATCAACAGTTCTACCTTGGCTATCAGTAAGACGACCATCATCAAGAACTTGTAACAAGATATTAAAGAAATCTGCATGTGCTTTCTCTACTTCATCGAGGAGAATAACGCTATATGGTTTACGACGTACCGCATCTGTTAATTGGCCACCTTCTTCATAGCCTACATAACCTGGAGGGGCACCGACTAAGCGAGACACAGTATGTTTTTCCATATATTCAGACATATCAAGTCGAATCATAGCAGATTCATCGCCAAACAAGGAGGATGCAAGCGCTCTTGCTAGCTCAGTTTTCCCTACACCAGTTGGCCCAAGGAACAAGAATGAACCAATAGGACGTTTTGGGTCTTTTAATCCAGCCCTTGCACGGCGTACAGCTTTAGCTACAGCAGTAACAGCCTCATCTTGACCTACTACGCGTTTATGAAGTTCTTCTTCCAAATGTAGTAAGGTTGCAGACTCTTCTTCTGCAATTTTAGCCACTGGAATGCCTGTCCATTGCGCTACTACAGCAGCTATGTCTTCTTCTGTTACTATTAATTTTTGATCGCTTTTTTCTTTAGCGATAGATTTTTTATCACCAATTTCTTTTAATAGTGATTGTTCTTCATCGCGAAGCTCTGCAGCCTTTTCGAAATCTTGAGACGTAACAGCAGCTTCTTTTTCTTTCTTAACTGTATTGAGGCGATCCTCTAATGCTTTAACATCAGGTGCTGCAGAAAATACTTTCATACGAACCTTAGATGCAGCTTCATCGACTACATCGATAGCCTTATCAGGCAAGAATCGATCTGTAATATATCGGCTAGATAAAGATACAGCTGCTGTTAATGCCTCATCTGTAATCTTAGCCTTATGGAAAGCTTCATACCGATCTCTTAATCCCTTTAAAATTTCAAGAGCATCCTCTTCGTTAGGCTCTCCTACTTGAACGGGTTGAAAACGACGCTCTAAAGCAGCATCTTTTTCTATATGTTTCTTATATTCATCAAGTGTTGTGGCACCGATAACTTGGAATTCACCTCGTGCTAAAGCAGGTTTTAAGATATTAGCTGCATCCATAGCCCCTTCAGTAGCACCTGCCCCAACCAATGTATGAATTTCATCTATAAAGATAATCATATCATCATGTTGTTGTACTTCATCAATGGCTTTTTTCAACCGTTCTTCAAATTCACCACGGTACTTGGCACCCGCTAACATAGAACCAATACTAAGAGAAATAATGCGTTTATTACGTAAAATCTCCGGTACATTACCAGTCACAATACGCTGTGCCAAGCCTTCGGCAATAGCTGTTTTACCTACACCTGGTTCACCAATAAGAACAGGATTATTTTTAGTTCTACGGCTGAGAATTTGAATGACTCGTTGAATCTCCGTATCGCGGCCAATAACAGGATCAATCTTACCTTGTTTAGCAGACTCATTAAGATCAGTTGCAAAATCTGACAGCTCACCTAAATCATTATTGCTATTTATTCCCTCTTGACCACCATTGTTGCTACCTTTATTCGAGCCAAGAATACTACGAATTGCTTCTACTACGTCATTACTACGTATATTCATAGCTCGTAAAATAGCAACTGCAACACCGCTACCATCGCTAAGTAGGCCCAATAGAATATGCTCAGTACCAACGTAATTGTGATTCATTTGATTTGCTACTTGAATGGCAAGCTCAAGTACATGTTTAACGCGAGGTGTCATATATATTGACGTTGCCTTTTTATTACCACGTCCTACATGTTCTTCTACAGCTTCAAAAATATCTTCTGTAACAAGGCCAAGCTCTTCTAAAGCTTTAGCTGCTACACCATTTTTAACCTTTGTAAGGCCGATGAGTACGTGTTCAGTACCGACATAGTCATGTCCTAACTCCAAAGCAGCCTCTTGAGCTAACGAAAGAACACGCTGTGCATCGTCTGTAAACCGTTGCATCATAATATCACCTCAGCTATCTATGTAAATTGTAATTATTTCTTTTCAAATATATATAAACAATGGTGAAATAACTATTGGAATATTAAAAATATTATTAGACTCTATTAATCTATTATGCTATCTAGTATTAATATTTACTATTTTTTACAAATCTCTTAACAGTAAACTAAGAAAATTATATAAATCAATCTAGACAAAATAAATAATCATGCATTAATTATTTATGTACTTATATTAATTTGAAAGTTTTTGACGTATCACCTTTGCACGATAGCTGTCGCGATCGGTATCTGTCAAATTTTCACTACCTAAGTATTTAGAGAGGAAGTTTGGTCTAGTTATAGCAACAAGCTCATTAAAAGTATCTTTACCCCAGAATGGTAATATTTCTAAATCTACACCTAATTGAATGTCACTAAGCTTACTAAGTGCCTCTTTACCGCTTACACGTCGTGCATATTGTAAAATTCCATAGGATCGCCAAAGTATATCTTCCAAACCTTCTTTATCGTTGTGTAATAAAGATTGCCGAGACTTTCGTTCTTCTGCAATAATTCCTTCTACAATTTTAATTAATTGCTCAATAGTTGCTTCTTCACTAATACCCATCGTTCGTTGATTAGAAATCTGGTAAATACAACCTAAAGCTTCGGAACCTTCCCCATACAACCCTCGTACAGAGTAACCTAATTGTATTATGTTACGAATGAGTCTCGTAATACGACCAGATAAAGTCAATGCGGGTAAATGTAACATAACAGAGGCTCGTAAACCTGTACCCACATTAGTGGGGCAAGCAGTTAAATAACCAAATCGCTCATCAAAGGCATAAGGGTATTTTGCTTCGATAGCTTTATCAATTTGAACCGCATGATTATAAGCTTGTTGCAATTTAAGTCCTGGAGCCATCGATTGAATACGTAAATGATCTTCTTCATTTACCATAATTGCGATAGAAGCATCATCAGATACGATCAAATTACGATACGGTAATTGTTCCTCTAAAGCAGGACTCATTAAATGCTTTTCAACTAAGACAGCACGTTCACGTTGACTTAATTGCTCAAGGCTAATATTTGTATATTGGTGCTCATCAGCCTTTTTTAATATTGGCAATAGGCCTCGAGAGATTGTATTCACTTTTTCTAAGGAAACTGTATCTTCACGATTCGTAAACAATATATCATCAAAATTTCTCGCCAATCGTATACGGCTTGAAATTACAATGTGGTCTGTCGCCTCTGTATCCTGACACAGCCACTGACTTAGCGGAGAGTCCAATATAGTATCTAACATAAGAACCTCCTATTCGTTATCACCATCAATGATAACTTCTAGATTTTTAATTTTATCTCTCAAAATTGCGGCTTCTTCAAAGTTTTCAGCTTGAATAGCTGTATCTAATTGACGGCGCAATTGCTTTACTTCATACTTTGCTTTAAATACATTAGTACCACGACTAGGTATAGTCCCTTCATACTCAGAACTACCTTGTATTCGTTCTAATAATGGATTTATTTCACTATTAAAAGTCTCATAACATTGACCACAGCCAAACTTACCTACCCGATTGAATTCATCATAAGTAATACCACACTGAGGGCATCTCTTAGATTGATGAGCTTTTAATAAGTTATCTGGATACACCATATTCTTAAAAAAATCATTAGTAAAAAAGTTATTATCCCACATATCATTCATAAAAGAACTATAAGGAGATAATTTCCCAGCTTGTTGTAACTCGGTGGCACAAGCACTGCAAAGATGTTGTTCAGTCTTTTGATTATTTATGATATTAGTCATATGGATAGTAGCTTCATTTTTATGGCAATGATCACATAACACAAATCATCACTCCTTTCGTAAAGTGTCTACCATTGATGCATATAATTGACGAACAGCATCATTACGTTCTTCTACGTCTACATTTTCAATTAATGTAGCAAAAGAATTATGCATCAATTGAGCTTCACGACGGGTAATTTTTTCAGATTGTAATAATTGAAATAATGATTGATCTACATCTCGCATATCAATTAATCGTTCTACCGTATTTGGACCTTCATAAATCCGATAAGTTGTAACAGCAGGTAAAGAATCTGAACTTTCTGGGTTAATTTTTTTGATTCGAATATATCCACCCAAGCCACGTCTTGACTCAACATCAAAACCGCGCTCATTAGAAAAACGCGTACTTAATACGTAACTAATTTGGGATGGCGCACAATCTAATTCATCAGCCAATTCATTACGCTTTAAAATTAGCTTTTCTTGTTCTTCACGCATACGGTCTAATATAAATTTTTCTATTTTATCAGCTATCATACTCATAAAAAACACCCCTTTAAAGTTTATTTACTATAGTTTTGACTATTTGTTCTTTAGCATAACTCTATTATATTTGACTTTTTGACCTTAGTCAATATAAAAGTCAAATTTCATAAAAATAACGTTTGACTTTTAATGTATTCTCATATAATTGGACTTAATCCTTAAATCTATGTATAATAAATGAGATATTATTTTCTGAAGGAAGGTGTTGTTATGGCAGAAGCATTAGGACAAGAACTGTTAATTGATTTATATTCCTGCGATGAAGACGCAATTTCATCCGCTACAGCTGTACAGGAAAGTGTAGCAACCGCATTTGACTTAGCTGAACTTGATGTAGATGAAATCAGTTGTCAGGTTATGGACGAGGAAATTGCCCTCCTTTCTGTCGCACCAGGTTTTCACTTTACATTGCACACATATCCTGCACTTGGTTATGTAGCAGTTGATTTGTATTCCTTCGAGCAAACATTACCACTTACATTAATTATGAAAGCCTTACGTAAATCTTTTAGAGCTGAAAAAGTAAAGGCAACAAGTGTGCAACGTGGCGACTTTGGTAACGAACGTGATATGAAGCCACGTCGCAAAACTAAAATTACTACACTTGGTCGTGTTTCTCGTACACGTATCCAACTCAAACAAACAGGGGGCAAGTTGAAAAAACAAAGTGCTAAGGTTATCAAAACATTAGCTAAAAAGAGTGGCCTAAAAAAATAACATAAAATGAAGATGCAAAAAAGCTAGAGGATTTCCTCTAGCTTTTTATTTGGGTTGATATGTAATTCTACTTATATAGCTTATCTACGAACCATCATTTCTTCAAGATTGAGAACATCAGCAATTTCATCAACATCATCACAGATATATTCAGCATCCGCTTCTTTTAACTCAGCTTCCGTACCGTAACCATAGGTAACACCGATGGAGATACAGCCAAGTTCATTAGCTGCCTCTACATCATACTTACGATCGCCTACCATAAAGGCCAATCGACGACCATTTTCATCAGTTAATGGGTTACCACATAGCGTGAGAGCTTTTTTAAGAATTTCTTTTTTGTGTAACAATCCCGCTTCGTAATTAGCACCAACAATAACATCAAAGTATGGTGTCAATTCAAAGTGATCAAGAATATCTTTAGCATAATGTTCTGGTTTTGCAGTAGCTACAGCTATAGTATATTGTTCAGTTTTGCATTTAGCCAATAAGTCTACAATATTCGGATATACTTTATTTTCAAATTTACCGATGGTACCATAACGTTCACGGAATTTAAAGTATGTTTCTTCCGCTTGCTCAAAGGTCAAACCACAATGTTCTTGGAAAGCATCTACCAATGGTGGTCCTAAGAACAATTGTAATGTTTCTTCATCAGGTACAGTATAACCGAAATGTTCCAATGCAAATTTAATGCTTTTAAGAATACCTTCTTGAGAGTCAGTTAAGGTTCCATCTAAATCAAATAATATCGTTTTCTTCATATTATTTCTTTAAAGCCTCTTTCAATGTATGCCATGCAAGAACTGCACATTTTACACGTGCTGGCATATTAGAAATATTTTGTAGAGCCATAGCATCTTCTAATTCTTCTAACTCATTTTCATCGGTAATCTCTTTTTTAATCATACCCAAGAAAATTTCTACTAAACGAAGCGCTTCCTCAACAGATTTGCCCTTAATGATATCAATCATCATAGATGCAGATGCTTGGCTAATAGCACAGCCAGAACCTGTATATGCAGCATCTTTAATGATACCATCTACTACATTGAGTTGTAATGTTAGATCATCACCACAACTAGGGTTATGTCCATGTTCAGAATTTGTAAATTCAGATAATTCATGCTTATTACGTTTATCTTGGTTATGTTCCAAAATAAGTTCCGTATATAATTGATCCATTTCCATTAGTGGTAAATCTCCTAATCTTTAAAACCCATTACTGAACGAACAGTCTTTAATACTTCAAGGAATGCGTCTAAATCTTCCTTGCGAGTGTATAAGTACATACTTAAACGAGTAGATGCAGATACATTGTAGAACGCACCTAATGGTTGTGCACAATGGTGACCGGAACGAACGCAGATTCCCTTAGAATCCAAAATTGTAGCTACGTCATGAGGATGTACATCATCTACAGTGAACGCAATAACGCCATGTTTTTCCTTAGGATTTTGAGAACCAATAACATGGACATGTGGCAATTCAACAATCTTAGGAAGAATATAAGCTACTAACTCCTCTTCATAGGCTTCTATAGCATCCATTCCAAAGGATTCCAAATAATCAATAGCTGCGTGCAAGGAAACGGCACCATCAGCATTTGGAGTACCTGCCTCAAACTTATATGGAAGCTCATTGAATGTAGCAGTTTGCTCTTTTACATACTCAATCATATCGCCACCCAATAGGAATGGAGGCATAGTTTCTAATAAATCACGTTTACCGTATAGTACACCAATCCCTTGAGATGCACACATTTTATGGCCAGAGAATACGAAGAAATCGCAATCCAATGCTTGTACGTCAATTTTTTTATGAGGTGTAGATTGAGCACCGTCTAGAACAACAATAGCACCTACAGAGTGAGCCTTCTCAGTTAATTCTTTTACTGGGAATTCCATACCAAGCACGTTACTAACATGAGCGAAAGCAACAATTTTAGTCTTTTCATCAATTTTATTGATTTCACCATCTTTTAAGTGCCCATGTTCATCAAGATACATGTATTCTAAGGTTGCCCCCGTCTGTTCTGCCACATATTGCCATGTTACAAGATTCGCATGATGTTCAGCAACAGTAATGACAATCTTGTCACCTTTTTTCACATTATGAAGGCCATAGCTGTGGGCAATCAAGTTCATTGACTCCGTACTATTACGTGTAAATATAACCTCTTCTCGTTCGCGAGCATTGATAAATTCAACTACGCGATCCCGTGCATTTTCATAGTCTTCAGATGCTTCAATGGCTAAAATATGAGAACCACGATGTGGGTTACCATTACGTTGTGTCATATGTTCCACAACACGGTCAATTACGGACTGTGGAATTTGAGCAGTAGCACCGCTATCTAAATAGATAACACGATGCCCATTATGCTCTTTATGTAATATAGGAAAGTCTTTGTATGCTTCTGCAATTGGTCTCATAAAAACGCCTCTTTAAATTTTATTACGTACAGCTGCTAACGCTGCTTCTTCAATCGTTTCATCACCAATGCGATCAATAATAGGTCGAATCATAGATTCAACAATGATATGTTTTGCCTCTACCTCACTAAAGCCACGGCTCATGATATAGAACAATTTATTATGATCAATTTGGCCTGCACTTGCTGCATGATTACCAACTACATTATCTTCTTTACACAATAAAAGTGGTAACGAAACAGATTTTACAGTTGGATCTAACAATAAGCAAGTATCTTCTTCCGCACCTTCAGAAGCTGTTGCTCCATTAAGGAAATCAAGGGTCCCTCTGAAGGATTTTTTAGAATTGCCACTAAGAGCACCTAAGGTATGAATATCACTAAATGATTTTTTACCACCATGACTCATAACCATAGAAATATCAAATTTTTGTTCTTTATTACCAAGATAAGCAATGTCATGAACCATACGGGATTCTTGACCTACTAAATCATGATAGTAATTCAAGATGTTTTCACTGCCACCAATTTCAATATTGATGTATTCTACATCTGCTTTTTCTTCTAATTTAGTGTATCGATGCTCGATATGTTGTACATGTTCAGGCAAAAGATTTACCTTTTTTACTACAACCTTACCAGCTTCTTTCACATCGTATTCGTTTAAATAGCTAACATTTGTCAATGCATCGCCAGAACCAGTTACATAGAATTGTACTTCTAGCTCAGCACCTTCACCAACGATAAATTGGAAACGGTTTGCCACACGAGCATTAGCATCAATGCGGATGCCTACAACTTCTTTCGCCTTAGGAGGCACATTGATAGCATAGCCTTCCGCTTTTTCAACTAATACATGAACAGCTTCTTTATTAGCACCTTCATAATTACCATCTAGTAATGCTGTACCAACAGGTAATGGTGAAAGTATATCTTTATTAGCTTCCACAGCGATGGATTGTACCGCTGTATCTTCTCCAGCTAGAGAGCTTACAGTATGATTAACGCGCAACCATCTGAATGTCGGTCTAGGGAGTTCATTAAATAGTAATTCGCTCATAATTCCTCCTTAACCGATAGAACCTTCTAATTCAAGATTGATTAGATTGTTCATTTCTACTGCATATTCAAGTGGCAATTCTTTAGAGATTGGCTCTACGAAGCCACGAACGAGCATCGCACGAGCTTCTTCTTCACTAATACCACGAGTCATAAGATAGAAAATTGCCTCGTCAGAAATACGACCGATTTTAGCTTCATGACCTAAATCCACATTGTCATTTTCTACGATAATAGCTGGGATTGTATCAGATTGAGACTCAGCATCAAGCATCAAGGATTCACAAGAAACGGTTGCTTTAGAATGTTCAGCTTTAGGGCCAATCTTCAAAAGGCCACGATAAATTGCAGCGCCACCGGATTTAGAAATGGATTTAGAGTTTACATTACTTGTTGTATATGGTGCATTATGTACCACTTTACAACCTGTATCGAGGAATTGTCCTTCACCAGCGAATGTTACACCTGTAAATTCAGCATGTGCACCTTCACCGTTGAGAATACTCATTGGGTACAAACAAGAAACTTTGGAACCAAAGGAACCAGATACCCACTCGATTGTACCATTTTTACCTACAACACAACGTTTTGTGTTAAGGTTGTACATGTTTTTAGACCAGTTTTCAATTGTAGAATAACGCAATGTAGCATTATCTTTAACGAACAGTTCAACAGCGCCTGCATGAAGGTTAGACACATCATACTTAGGAGCAGAACAACCTTCGATAAAGTGCAATTTAGCCCCTTCTTCTACGATAATCATCGTATGTTCGAACTGACCAGCACCTGGTGCATTCAAACGGAAGTAAGATTGCAATGGAATCTCTACTTGTACACCTGCAGGAACGTATACGAAGGAACCACCAGACCAAACGGCACCGTGAAGAGCAGCCCATTTATGGTCTGTAGGTGGAATTAATGTCATCCAGTATTTTTTTACGATTTCTTCATGTTCATGTAATGCTGTTTCGATATCAGTATAGATAACACCTTGCTTAACAAGATCTTCTTGAATACTGTGGTAAACAACTTCAGAATCATATTGAGCACCAACACCAGCTAGAGATGTTTTTTCTGCTTCTGGAATACCTAAGCGGTCAAAAGTACTTTTAATTTCTTCTGGAACTTCATCCCAGTTTTCTTTCATATCTACTTTAGGCTTAACATATGTATGAATATTTGCCATATCTAAGCCCGAGATATCAGGAATCCAATTCGGAATGCCCATGCGATTATAGATTTCCAAAGACTTTAAACGGAAATCGAGCATCCATTCTGGTTCATTTTTATTAGACCAAATCTCACGGATAATATCTTCTGTTAAACCGGCATCAGAGATATAAGAATATTCAAATTCGTTCTTTATATCATAGACGCCACGGTCCATATCCGCGACTTGGGTTTTCTTTCTTTCTTCCATTATGCCTCCTATGCTAATGCTTTGTATGCGTCATAACCTTTTTCTTCGATTTCACGTACAAGAGAAGCATCACCAGTTTTAACAATCTTGCCATTGATCAACACATGAACATAGTCTGGTTTTAGTTTTTGCAAGATTTGGTTATGATGAGTAATAATTAATACAGCATTTTCTTCGTTATGGAAACGTTGTACACCTTCAGATACGATACGAACCGCATCTACGTCAAGGCCAGAATCAGTTTCATCAAGAATAGCCAATTTAGGATTCAAAATAGACATTTGAAGAATTTCATTCTTCTTGCGTTCACCACCAGAGAAGCCTTCATTTACATAACGTTGCGCATAAGATAAATCAAAGGACAATTCATCCATTTTTTCTTTCAATTCTTTTTTGAAAGATAATGCACGTACATTTTCACCAGTAATTGTGGATTTAGCTGTACGAATGAAGTTTTCTACAGTAATACCAGGAATAGAAATTGGATTTTGGAAGGACATAAAAATACCCGCTTTTGCACGATCATTTACTGCATCTTCCGTAATATCCTTACCATCAAAAATGATAGAACCACTATCTACTGTATATGTAGAGTTACCCATGATTGCATTAGCAAGTGTAGATTTACCAGCACCATTTGTCCCCATCACAACATGAATTTCACCTTTATTAATTGTTAAATCAATACCTTTCAAGATTTGTTTCTCTTCAACAGATACCTTTAAATCTTTTATCTGAAGTAATTCAGCCAAAATGTTCACTCCTTTTATTTGTATGTAACCATAAGAAACATACACTCGTTATATATAAAACGTATATACTGACACATATAAAAAGGCGGTACGCACTAACGTGAATACCGCCGTAATTCTCGCCAACTTAGCAAGTATGTGCATAACAATCTACACTCATTATACATTCTTATCTAAATGATAGCAAGATATTCCTACTAAAATATACAGGAATTAAAAGAATATCAAGTATTACATATATTGATAGGTTTCTATTAATATTAATTCTCATCCTATTCGATTCTCAATATTAAATTATAGGTTTGAAAAATCAAGAGTTCCAAATAAATCATCATATGTTTCAGCACGACGAATTTGTGTAACAGAGCCATCTTTATGTAGCAATAACTCTGCAGAACGTAATTTACCATTATAATTGAAACCCATAGAATGTCCATGTGCACCAGCATCGTGAATGATGACACGATCTCCAATATCAATTTTTGGCAGCTCTCGTTGAATAGCAAATTTATCATTATTTTCACATAAGGAGCCTGTTACATCATATACATGATCCTTGGGAGCATTTTCTTTCCCCATTACGGTAATGTGATGATAAGAGCCATACAACGCCGGGCGCATAAGATTTGCCATACAAGCATCTAAACCGATGTAATGACGATAAATATCTTTTTTATGAATAGCAGTAGAAACAAGGTAACCAAATGGACCTGTTACCATACGCCCACATTCATAAGCCAATGCTACATCATTAAGTCCATTAGCTACTAAAATCCGATTATACGCTTCTTCTACACCCTTGCTTAATACGCGGAAGTCTACTGGTGTTTGTTCTGGTTTATAAGCTACACCTACACCTCCACCTAAATCAATAAATTCAACAGTGATACCAAGTTCTTTTTTAATATCTACAGCAAGATTAAAGCAAAGCTCTGCTGTACCAACTAAACCGTCAATATCAAGTTCGTTAGAAACAACCATTGTATGAATACCAAAGTGTTTTACACCTTTAGCTTGTAATTGTTTGTACGCTTCAAATATTTGTTCGCGTGTCATACCATATTTAGCTTCTTCAGGAAGGCCAATAATTGTATTGCCCCCTTCTTTTAAAGAACCCGGATTATAACGCACGCAGAATGTATCTGGCAAAGAGCCGTGATTTTTTTCTAAATATTCTATATGCGTAATATCATCAAGATTGATGATTGCACCCATTTCAAGTGCTTTTTTATACTCCACATATGGTGTGTCATTAGATGTGAACATAATATCATGTCCAGTAATACCCACCTTTTCACATAAAATTAATTCCGCTAAGGAAGAGCAATCTGCACCAACTCCAAGTTTTTGTAATAAACGCATGATATATGGATTTGGAGTTGCTTTAACTGCAAAATATTGCTTGAATCCCTTATTCCAAGAGAATGCATTGATGAAAGATTTCATATTCTCAATAATTCCTTCTTCATCATAAATATGGAATGGAGTTGGATACTGAGCAATAATATTTTCTAATTGTTCTGACGTGAATGGAACTGTTTTTTTGTTCATGATAACCTTTCTACATAAATAAAAGACTCATCAGCCGATGAGTCTTTTATTCTAATTCCCTAATTATTTAAATAAAGCTTTATCTAAACTAAAGCGACCAGCACCAGCAAAGAATAACATAAGTGCACCAAAGCCTAATTGAGATGGGTAGTCCCAGCTAAAGAAACTACCATTCAAACTCACAATAGTCGCAGTTGCTAAAGTACCTACAACTAGAATAGCACCAATACGTGTAAATAATCCTACTGCAATAAGAATACCACCAATCATTTCTGCAAGTGCTGCCATAGTGCCTAGCATCTCATAACCACCGGATACACCTAAAGGTGCCAACATAGTCCCTACTTTGTAGAGCCCTTCAGCTCCGCTAAGCCATTTTAAATAACCATGATAAAACATGGAAATGCCCAATGCAAGGCGATAAATCAATAAGCCAAAGTTTACATAATTAGGTTTACTTTTAAAAATAAAGTTCAACATAGTGATCCTTCTTTCAATTCAAATATAACAAATCGAATAAATTCGATACATTAATTATACTATTAGAGAATAACTATGTCAATAAGACTCACTATTAAATTCTATAGAATTATAACATACATTGTATACAAAATCAATTTTATCGATGTAATCAACATAATATAGTCAGCTTAAATACAATCATAGTTTTTTTGAAATTTGAAATTTAAAATATTACACCCTTACAATAGATTAATTTATCAATAAAAAATAATCCTAATGAATATGAAAAATGTAATTCACAATTCATTAGGATTATTATGTTTCTTATAAAATTAATTCTAAGCAGCTGATTACATCATACCGCCCATACCACCCATTGGAGGCATTGCAGGAACTGCTGCATTTTCATCTACCTTATCAGCTACGATTGTTTCAGTAGTTAATACAAGAGATGCAATAGATGCGGCATTTTGAAGGGCAGAACGAGTAACTTTTGCAGGATCAACAATACCAGCTTTAACCATATCGATGTATTCTTCAGTCAAGGCATTGAAACCTACACCAGCTTCAGTATTTTTAACTTTTTCTACTACTACAGAACCTTCGAGACCTGCGTTGTATGCGATTTGACGAAGTGGTTCTTCTACAGCGCGTTTTACAAGGTTAATACCAGTTTGAACGTCACCAGTAGCTTCCAATGTATTCAATGCAGGGATGATATCGATGAATGTAGTACCACCACCAGCTACAATACCTTCTTCAACAGCTGCACGAGTTGCATTCAATGCATCTTCAATGCGAAGTTTCTTATCTTTCATTTCAACTTCTGTAGCAGCACCTACTTCGATAACTGCAACACCACCGGACAATTTAGCTAGACGTTCTTGTAATTTTTCACGGTCGAAATCAGAAGATGTTTCTTCAACTTGTGCACGGATTTGGTTAACGCGTTTAGCAATTACATCTTTATCACCTGCGCCATCGATGATTGTAGTTTCATCTTTAGTGATGCGAACTTGACGAGCTGTACCAAGATCTTCAAGCTCTACAGAATCAAGCTTACGACCCATATCTTCAGTAATAACAGTACCGCCTGTTAAGATAGCGATATCTTCAAGCATAGCTTTGCGACGATCACCGAAGCCAGGAGCTTTAACGGCTACAGCTTTAAATGTACCACGTAAACGGTTTACTACTAATGTAGCCAATGCTTCCCCTTCTACATCTTCAGCGATAATAAGAAGTTCTTTGCCTACTTTTACTACTTTTTCAAGTGTTGGCAACATATCTGCGATGGCACTGATTTTACGATCAGTGATCAAGATATATGGGTTATCCATAACAGCTTCCATACGATCAGGGTCAGTTACCATATAAGGGGAAATATAACCACGATCAAATTGCATACCTTCTACTACATTTAATGCAGTTTGCAAACCTTTGGATTCTTCAACAGTAATAACACCGTCATTACCAACCTTTTCCATAGCTTCAGCAATTAAACCACCGATTTCTTCGTCAGCAGCGGATACGCT
Source organism: Veillonella parvula (assembly GCF_032472435.1). GTDB lineage: Bacteria > Bacillota > Negativicutes > Veillonellales > Veillonellaceae > Veillonella > Veillonella parvula_N. Next base: position 298,753 of record NZ_JAWEGM010000001.1, on the reverse strand, counting down.
TGCAACTTGAGCAATTTCAGCTTTACCAGAAACTTTGATAGAGCGTTTTTTAATTTCTTCAACCAAAGTTTTTACTGCTGTTTCAATGCCTTTTTTCAAAATCATTGGGTTTGCACCGGCTGCTACATTGCGCATACCTTCTTGAATCATAGCTTGCGCCAATACTGTTGCGGTAGTAGTACCATCACCTGCTACGTCGTTAGTTTTAGTAGCAACTTCTTTTACTAATTGAGCACCCATGTTTTCAAATGGATCTGGAAGTTCAATATCGCGAGCAATGGTTACACCATCATTTGTAATTGTTGGGGAACCAAATTTTTTATCCAACACAACATTACGACCTTTTGGACCTAATGTAACTTTTACAGCATTTGCTAATTGATCGACGCCACGGCCTAAAGCGCGACGAGCTTCTTCATTAAACAAGATTTCTTTTGCCATATGTATTACCTCCTAAATAGTAACACTATCCAATGTAACGAAATATATGTGCCTTTAGGCAATATAGAATGTATCATCAGTTTTTATAGTCATATAGACTATAAATCAGCGATTATAATACTGCTAAAATATCGCGTTCGCTAATAATCAAATGAGTAGCGCCATCGATTTCTAATTCGCTACCAGCATATTTTGCAAACATAACAGTGTCGCCAACTTTAACTTCTGGAGCTACACGTTGACCATTGTCATATACTTTACCAGCACCTACAGCTACAACTACACCTTCTTGAGGCTTTTCTTTAGCTGTATCAGGAAGGAAGATACCACTTTTAGTTTTTTCTTCTTTTGCTTCTAGACGGATAAGAACGCGGTCAGCTAATGGTTTTAACATATAATGTCACTCCTTTTTAATAGTTAATCTCCATAATTTATTAGCACTCTAACTCATTGAGTGCTAATCACAAGTATTATTATAACCGAAGTTAAAATAATTGCAAGTACTAATTTTGATTTTTTGACTTTTTAGATGTTATTTGACTTATTAGACTGTTTAATAATGAGATTACATGTTTCTATAATAGATATTTGTTTATTCATACTTAAGGTGCGAATGCGATTATACGCTTCCGCTTCAGATATAGAATATAGTTCCATTAATATACCAGTTCCCTTTTGAATGATTTTACGATCTTCTAATGACTGTTCTAGCTCAGCCATCTTTTCGCGCAACTGAGCATCACTTTTATAGCGGCCTAAAGCCATCTCTAAGGAAGGAACTAACTGCTCCTCCCGTACTGGTTTAATTAAATAGCCATATACACCAGAATCTCGAGCCTTATCGATTAAATCTTGCTGGCTATAACTTGTTAATAATACTACAGGTGCTTCATGGTGAAAGCCAATTTGACGTGCCGCCTCAATACCATCTAATTCTGGCATTTTAACATCCATCAATATAATATCTGGCTTATGTTTTTTACAAAGTTCTAAAGCTTCAACACCATTTGTACCTTCTGCAACGACTTCATGACCACAAGACTCAATAATATCCCGTAAGTCCATACGTATTAGAGATTCATCATCCACGATTAAAACGCGCATTTATGCCTCCTTCTTCATATGTATCGTCACCAATACACCTGTACCAGTATTTTCTATGGATAAACTACCTTTCAACTCGTGGGCAACTAAATTATTAATAATAGTTAGACCTAAACGTTTATTAGATGTGAAAGAAAAATTGCTAGGCAATCCTTTACCATTATCCCAAAAGATTAGTTCGATACTCCCGTTTATATCCGTTACAGTCAAATGAATTTGACCATTTCTACCGTCTAACCCATGTTCTAAGCTATTCGTAATCAACTCATTAATAATAAGAGATACATAACTTGCCATATGAGAGGAGATTAATATGTCTTCGCCACTGTAAGTAAAAGTAACCTCTTGGTCTTGTCGCACCATACTCATACGCAACAATCGACATAATTCATCGTAAATCGATCGTATACCGATATAATCCTCATCGTAATGAGATACTATATCGTGAACTAGAGCCATACTCTCGATGCGATTAATTCCCTCTTGGAGTGCTTGTTTTACCTCTGGCAAGCTAGAGCGTCTCGCCTCCATGCGCAATAAACCTGCTACTGTTTGTAAGTTATTTTTTACACGGTGATGAACCTCTTTGATAATGGAATTTTTAACTAATAATTCTTGTTGCTGTTTACTTTCACGAGTACAATCATGAAGAACTAAAAAGCACCTCGTTTCATTGCGCCCCATAGCAATAGGAATCATATGCTGACGAATTACCATATCTTGATAGATTTCTTCATTTGTAAGTATATTTCTATCTGATAATACCTGCTGTATAGCGGACATCTTTAAGGTACTGCTAAAAATTGATGAACCAACCAAGCGACGGTCAAAGCCTAATATATCTACTAACTTCATAGCTGCATCGTTAGCATACAGTATTTTATAAGTGTCGTCGAAAATAATTAAACCATCAAAATAGGACATGGGTTCGTAAGACAATATTTGTTCATCAGTAGCTGTCAGCATAAGACGTTGCATCGTATCAGACAAAACGTATTCTTGCTCATATTGTTCTGCCTTAATAGATGGTGATACTGTAAAAGATATCCCCCCAATAATACGACCTCCGTTGTCTACGATAGGAAAGACATGTTGACGCTGCTCGTCATCTAACCCGATAAGTGGCTGACCATCTTTCATCATAGTATGCCACGTATGACTGCCTTTTAATTGACGTGTAGTAATCCCTTGATCACTGCGTTCTATGCATAGCATATCTGCACATTGTTGTGATCTCTCACCTTGTCCTGTCTCTAGTAGGGGTGTAAAAATCTGTATCCTTTGACGAGTTAAAGACTCGCCAAAGGATATGAGTTTACTAATATGCTCAAGTAATGAGGTTTGTAATGGTCCTAATGGTGTTCTATTTAAAATATCTTGACCAATATCCACGATTAATCCTCTTTCCAAGATACGTATCCAATTTCAACACTAGGCTTTGCATTCAATGTTAAATCGCCAAATTTACCGGCCTGCGCCATATAATAAGCTCGGCATCCAATCATGGCCGCATTGTCAGTAGACAAAATTTTATGTGGTTTGTAATAAGTAAAACCTTCTTCTACACACATAGCTTCTAAAGCCTTTTGTAATCCTTTATTGGCTGATACACCACCAGCAATAGTAATACGACTTTCACCTAAAGTATGTGCGGCATCTTTCGTCTTTTCTACCAACACATCAACGATGGCCTTCTGGAATGATGCAGCCACATCAGATTGATTGATAGGTTCATTCTTTTGTTGCTTACTATTTAAATAGTTTAAAACGGCAGACTTTAAACCACTAAAGCTAAATTCAAAATTACCTGGTTCACTTAAAGCCTTTGGAAATTCAATAGCCTCTGGATTCCCTTCAGCGGCAAGGGCATCGATATGAGGGCCCCCTGGATAAGGGAATCCCATGACCCGTGCAATCTTATCAAAAGCCTCGCCAGCTGCGTCATCTCGTGTTTGACCAAGAACATCAAATTCTTCATATCCTTTTACATGTACTAACATGGTATGACCACCAGAGACAACGAGACTTAAAAATGGAGGCTCCAGTTCTGGATTAGCTAAAAAGTTAGCAAAAATATGACCTTCCATATGGTGCACTGGCACCAAGGGTATCCCGGTAGCAAAGGATAACCCTTTTGCAGCAGCTACACCAACTAATAAGGCCCCTACAAGACCGGGACCATACGTAACACCAATATGATTGATATCTTGTAAAGTCACATTTGCATCACGTAATGCTTGGTCTATTACGGGTATCACTTGTTCTATATGATGACGTGATGCAATTTCAGGTACAACGCCACCAAATTTTCTATGTATTGGCACTTGGCTTGAAATAACATTAGACAAAACAGTGCGCCCGTCCTTAAGGACAGAAGCAGAGGTTTCGTCACAGCTACTTTCCAAGGCTAATGTGTATATACTCATTCTATTTCCTCTGAAACGAGAGACATAATATAAGCATCTTCCATAGGCTCTGAATAATAATCTTTACGAATTCCTTTTACAGAAAATCCTAAATTTCTATACATAGCCAATGCTGCAAGATTAGATATGCGCACCTCTAAGAAAATTTCTTTCATACCTCTCATAAGACATTCATCTATTAATTGTTTTGTAAGTTTTGATCCGTATCCCTTACCTCGTGCGGAAGGAATAATGGCGATATTCGTAATTTGACCTTCATCGTATACAAGCCAAGCACCTGCATATCCAACAATTTTGTTCTCCTCACAAATTACCATATATAATTTATTTGATGCCCCTTCTAACTCAACGAGAACAGATTCTAAACTCCAAGGAACAGAAAAAGACTGTTGTTCAATAGTATAGATAGCTTGAGCATCATCTATTGTAGCCAAACGAATCTCCATTATTCGACTCCTGCTGCCTCAGTAACTACAACTGTAGGATTTTGTTTCAACATTTCAGGATTATTTTTATGGCGTTCTTCCCATAACACTTCTGCTTCTGATCGTCGAATATAATAAGGAACCATATCCATAGGGTCAGAACTCTCTTCAGAGCCTACCAATCTACGGCCAGCTAGTAATAGAGAACTAGCTTTTGGAATACGTTGCGATATATCTAAAATCGTTAAATTTGTATCACTTTCATCTAGTAGCTTCTCTATTCGCTTAACGCCATCCCCAAGGAACACTACATATTCTTCAGAGGCTCGGAGTCGATCTAATAAATCATTAGCAGCAATGACAAAAGGCTCCTCTTTGCAGACCAATTCATTACCATCATATTTGTAGATACCTGCATAGACATGTTTTTTCTGAGCATCGATAACGGTACAAATCGTGCGGTCCGTATAAGCTACATTACGAGCTAAACTGTCCATGGTCATTACGCCATATAAAGGAATTTGTAAGGCATAAGCCATAGCTTTAGCTGTCCCCATACCAATACGTAAGCCTGTAAAAGAACCAGGTCCAATGCTAACCATAATACCTTTTAATTCACTTTTTTCAACTTGAGAAGCTCGTAATAGCATATCAATATGAGGTACCAACTGCTCAGAATGAGTCAATCCAGCTTGAATGGTCAATTCCCCAATTAGGCAACTTTCATCTATTAAAGCCACACTCGACACGAGAGAGCTCGTCTCAATTCCCAACCACATATGGGCCTCCTATTTCTACTAAATCACCCGTTGTAAGGTAATCACTAGTTAATGTAATGGAACGGCTTGTATCATCAATACGTGTTAAATGAATCCATAGCGTTTCATCAGGCAATTCATGAGGGAATTTATCTGCCCATTCTACAATGGATACGCAGTCTTCTGTATATTCATAAAATCCAATATTTTCCAGTTCACTAATATCTTCCAAGCGATATACGTCAAAATGATATAAATGAGTTCGATTCACATCATAGGTATTCATTATGGCAAAGGTAGGACTTGTAATTTCTTCAGTAACCCCAAAGCCCTTTGCAATGCCTTGCGACAAATGTGTTTTTCCTGTCCCCAAGTCACCAACTAGTGCTATACAAAGAGGATGCCCATTATGTTTAACCCATTCGCCTAATAATTGGCCAAATTGTTGTGTGTCTTCTACTGTATGAGTCTTTAAATGAACCTGTACCTTATCCTTCATGAAAATGATTATATCCTTTCGCTTCTATGGTCTTAATCGTTTTATCAAGTGTTACCATTTGAACCCGAGGAGGGCCAGATAAAACTTCCCCAATCAACGTAATGCCTGCTAGCTTTTCCAATTCCGAAAGTAGTGATTTTGGCGCTGTAAAGACTAACTGAAAGTCTTCTCCACCATACAAAGCATAATCTACTGGATTAGTTTGTAAATGCTTAGCTAATGCGTAAGTCTCCTCGTGTAAAGGGATTGCTTGTTCTTCAAATACAATGGAAACATTACTAGCTACAGCGATTTCATTCAATTCACTACCTAGTCCATCGCTAATATCATTCATACTATGAATACCAAGTCGTCGCAATTTTTGCCCCAATTCAATCTGTGGTTCAGGACGTTGATGCCCCACTTTGGTCATATCATAGCCTACTAAATTATAAGATAATGCTCCTAAACCTGTAGCTGCATAACCTACATAGTTTGTAACACCTACAACATCTCCTACTTTCGCACCACTTCGCATAACCGCAGTGCCTTTAGGAACCTCTCCGATAATTGTTACAGTCCAAACCATGGGGCCTTCCGTACGTACCGTATCTCCACCCAATATATTGAGTTGATATCTCATACATTGATCTTTAATTCCCCTATAAATTTCATCAAGAATGACTGTATTAACATGGTCTGGTGCGGCTACAGATAATACAATTTGTCTAGGAATGCCACCCATAGCCGCAACATCACTTAAATTAGCCGTCATAAGGCGATACCCTACATCATAGGGCATCATATAGTGAAAGCTAAAATGAACACCTTCCACCATTGTGTCAGTGCTTATCAATTGCTCTGTATTTTGATCTGCTTTATAAATAGCACAATCATCACCAATACCGTACACTACAGTATTAGGATTATAAATCGTGTTATCTTGAATTTGACGAATGAAATTAAATTCCCCTACATCTTTTAATTGCATCTGATCACCTAATTTCCGATTATTACTTATTGTATTGTAACATATATAAAAGACAACAAAAATAGCAGATAGTTGATATATCAACTATCTGCTATAAATGTCCTTAAAAGAATTATTTTTTAATTAGATTCGTCATTCTCTTAACAGGTTCTTTAGTATCAAAGGAACCTACAGTTGGCACCTTTTTACCATTATTGACGAATAGAACACCATTAATATTATCAAAGGATGTCAATGTATTTACAATAGCAGCCATTTGTAACTTAACAGTTAAGTCTCCGCCATTACCCTTTACGAATGCATCATTTACTTCAACAGAAGCAATACCATCTTTTACAGTAACAGATGTAATTTCAATATCCTTAGAGAAGACTGGATATTTTTGTGCTCTATCAACATTTAACATCGCTAAAAGAGCTGCTTTAGGCGTAACTTTATTCGCCTCTATCTCAACGGTAGTTTGTTTTACCCCAGAACCATCCTCCGTAGGAACAAAGAAGGCCATCTTAACCTTTTCTTGAGATACTTTACTTGTTTCTGCATCCTTATTGACTTTCGTCTCTTGCGTAGGTTCACTTTTACCTGTTGTAGGAGCTTGTTCATGTGTACAACCCACTACAAATGCCAGCATACCTACACAGAGAATCGATAGAACTTGTTTACGTAATTTCATCGATTAACCTCCAAAGTAATTAGCAATACCATTTGCAATGCGGTTAGCAAAGTCTTCTTGAGTTTGAGGAGATTGTAGCACACGTTCCTCATTAGGGTTAGAGATAAAACCAAGCTCTACAAGAATTGCAGGCATATTAGAATGTCTCAACACGTATAAGTTACCCTCTTGAATGCCACGATCACCATTGAAACCAGGTGTGTTAGCAATTTGAGATTGTACCTTTTGTGCTAATCGAGCATCGTTACCAGTTTTGCTATAGTAATATGTTGCAATACCACCAACGCTAGGATTATTAAATGCGTTGATATGAACGCTCACAAGAACATCAGAATTACTACGGTTAGCCACGTTAACACGAGCCCCCAATTCATCAACACCACTTGCATTAGGACCATATACATCTACATCGGTAGTACGAGTCAAAAGTACTTTAGCACCACGATTTTCTAAAGATTTTTTCAAATACATAGAAATTGGTAGTGTAATGTTTTTCTCTTGTACACCGTGAGGTCCAATAGCACCAGAATCACTACCACCATGTCCTGGGTCAATAGTAATTGTTTTGCCAGATAAACCGCCACTAGTAGAGTATTTACCAGATCCTGTAGGTACATTTTTTGCTGGATGTGCAGATTGAGATGGCTTTTTACCATAGTAAGCAGGCTTAGCTACAGCACCTTTTTTCTGAACATCAACAACGATACGATACGGTTTCTTATTAACCGTATCTTTTTTCAAGGAAAAAACCTTTACATCACTAGTATCAATAGATGAAGGTGTCTTGATTGTTACTTTAACGTCTCTGCCATCTTGTGAAAGTTTAGCAGAGCTAGCAATAGCTGAGTCCATAGAAATGTTCTCTTTAGCCGTCTTTAGCTTTGTATTCTTTAAAGTAACAGTCGTAGTTTTCCCATCTTTGCTAATTGATGCAGATGCCTTTATAGGTGCCGATAAGTCCATAACAATACGAACATATGGTACAGGTGCATCTGTTCTAGTCACCCATCGAGCATCTTCCAAATTAGCTGCCTTTGCTTGAGTCAATAATAAAGGTATCGCCATCAAGACTGCAAGGCACATTAAAAATAGTTTACGCAATACATTCACTCCAATCTAACTGACATACATAGTGTCCAAACCATAGAGATGAGTCGATGATATTTTTATCTATCAAAATCTCATCGTTCCAATCTATCCATAAACTAATGTTAGATTATAAATAGATTATTTCATACAAACATGAAGATTAGTATGCCGATTACACATATTACTATATAAAGACCTTATTCAGAATACACAAAAAACAGTTTCATAAAATTATTTTTTGTATAAGCAATCAAAACTAACGTTCAGTTGTAATTTGCCATTCATTCCCATCCGTACTAATATGAATACGTCCCATCGTATCTGTACGGTAAATAGCAATATTATTTTCCTGCAAGCGACGTAATGTCACATCGTGAGGATGACCATACTTATTATACATGCCATTTGAAATTAATGCACTTTCAGGCTTAATAGATTTCAAAAAATCTTCAGAGCTACTTGTACGAGAACCGTGATGACCTACCTTAAGAATACGAGAAAACAATCTAGAATTCTGCTCTTTTATAAGTTTTTTCTCTTCTTGTAATTCAGCATCACCCGTAAAGAGCATAGAAAATTTACCGAAGATTAATTTACCTACAATAGAATTATTATTAAGATCTGTCTCTCCTTTTTTATCAGTCAAAGGTTCAACCCAAGGAGCATATACTATGAATACAGCACCATGCCCAAAATCAACTACATCTCCACTTCTCAAAGTAGTTCGTTGAATTTTATTTTTCTCAATCCATTTTTCATAGGTTTTGTACATATTATTATCAACAGCAATACCATCATCATATACATGTTCAATAGGCATAGCCTTTGCAATAGCATAAAAACCACCCATATGATCAGCATGAGGATGTGTGATAATAATATTTTTTAGCTTTGTTACACCCATAGTTTTAAGTTGAGCTACAATATTTTCACGATGTTCTATGTCACCAGTATCGATCATGCTATACTCATCGCCTACCTTAAGTAATATAGCATCCCCCTGACCAATATCTAGCATATATACATCTAGCTTACCTTCAGGGGTAGTCGTTTTAGTATCGATTGAGTAAGTCCCATTAGCGTTAGTAGTTACTTGATTTGCTGCGTTTGCTACATCATTATTTGTGCATCCTGCAATGGCGAAGATAGGAATACATAATACCAACAAGAAAGCTATAAAGCGTTGTATTCTATTTGTCATTCATAATCTCCCAATAATTCACTAACCACGAAGCCTAAAGAAGCACTGACATCACTCGGAGTATAACCCCAACTCTTTGTTTCATTCAGAATATCTGCACTACGACTATGTACATAAACACCGAGAATAGCACTATCTTGTAGTGAATAACCCTGACTTATAAAACCAGCAATTACACCAGTCAGCACATCTCCCATACCGCCAGTACCCATGCCCGCATTACCGATAGTATTTACATACACCGTTCCATCAGGGAATGCCACAATTGAAGGAATTCCTTTTAGTACAAGAATAACTTGATGAGCCTTAGCAAATTCTCTAGCCAACGTGATATAATGACGCTCAATCCATTTAATAGGTAAATCAATAAGTCTACTAAATTCACCTAAATGCGGTGTCATAACACAATATGGAAGTTCTCTTTCCACTGTATATGCAGACTCAATATCACCATCTCGCAAAGCATCTTTATTAACACAACCAACATGTCCCACTGCATACAAAGCATCAGCATCTAGTACTAATGCTCCTTCGTAAGCATCTAAGATATGATCCACTAAATCACAGATTTCACGGGTGCGACCTAAACCAGGTCCCATAGCAACAACTTGACGACAATCAAAAAGTTCTTTATTAGTCTCTGTGGAAGTAACCATCACCTCAGGTATGACACGGCTTTGTACAATCTGTTTAATTATTTTGGGTACAGCTAATGTTACTTTACCAGCACCACTATGAACTGCCGCTTCAGCAGCCAAAATAGGGGCTCCTATCATATCATTTGAACCACCAATAATTAAAGTGTTTCCATTGACACCTTTATGCGCCATTGGAGTACGATAGTTGATAATTTTTTCTGCTAAATCAGAATCAATGGTTATAGTTCTAACACGTTCACCCAGTACCTGCTGCCAAGGAGCACCCAATGGAGCAACCACAGCGGTTCCTCCTACAGCCTTTCCGGGATATAATAACAAACCTTGTTTGATAGCTCCAAAAGTAACAGTATAATCATAGGTCAGTGTGCCTTCTGCTACATGACCAGTAGTAGCATCCAAACCTGCAGGTACATCAATAGCCCACAAATCAAAATTATACTGACTACGCATAGTATCAATATCATTCAATATATCGATGGTCACCTCTCTTAACCTTCCAGTAAAGCCCGTTCCCATGATGCCTTCCACAGCGATGGCTACGTTGGACCAATCATTGAATTCATCATACATATCGATGCTACAGCCCATAGCTTTGCAGCGCTCAATTTGCACTGCAAAAAGATCACTACACTTGTTTATATCTCCTACTAGTACAATTTGTGCTGGTACGCCTTGCTCCATCAAATGGCGAGCCGCTACAAGGCCATCTGCCCCATTATTACCCGTACCACATATAAATAAAACAAAACTATTTATGGAACGGCCATTATTCAGGGAAAATAAATCGTACTCTCCCCATAAGGCATCTACGATACCACGTCCAGCATTTTCCATGAGGATTTCTAAAGAAATTCCTAATTGCTTAGGAACCTCTCGATCTATAAATCGAGCATCTTCTGTAGTTAAAATATTCATCTTATGCTCCTTCAAGTATAACTGTACTCATTGCATAATCCTTGCAATGACTAATCGATACATGAATATCAGTATAACCTGATGTTTCGTAAATATCTTTGAAAGTATCTTGTAAACGAATTAAGGGTGCGCCCCATTCATCATGATAAATCTCTATATCTTGCCATGATCCATACCTCATCCCTATACCTAAAGCTTTAATAAAAGCCTCTTTTGCAGCATATATACCTGCAAAGGATTCGTAGCATCCTTTATTCCGACTTTTACAATATTCAATCTCATGAATCGTATAAACGCGCACTTTAAATGAACTTGATTTCTCTATAGCTTGACGTATACGGTCAATCTCTATAATATCATTCCCTAATTTCATAATAGCTCCTAAAATACTCTAATACTATTATTATACACTCATAAAGGGGATTAAAACATAGGTAGTATCTAGACATTTACCGAAAATGGTAGGCTAGACAAACTATAAATTTCAACTTTACCTTTGCGATTGACCGCCATATACATTTGACCATTTCGACAATCCATGTCTTCTACTTCCATTCCAGAAGCATAAGGGCTAATATTTTTAACAACTCCCTCTTCATCGACGTATACAAAGGTTGTCAACGTCGTAAATAAAGTATTTCCATTAGTTGCGTAAGCACCGTTATTATTTAAGTTTGTATGATTAGCATCAATTTTATAAGAACGAATACGATTAAAATTGGAGTCGTAATAATTAATTGTCCGTTCAGAGTTTGTTAAAGGCACAATTGATACATATTCATTGCGTACTTTATCATATGCAAAATTAAAAACTTTCTCTTTTAGTTTAATCGGTGCTTCAACAATCATGCTATCCGCTTCAATAGGAGTAAGGTTATATCCATTTACAACAGCATTTGTTGTATAGTAACGATTATTGACAGAATTATAAGTTAAGGTATTCATATGACCTAATAAACTTTTATAACTATACTCATATTTTGCAACAACAGTAAAAGTTTTTGGATTAATTTCATAAATAATTTGCTTCGTATTATCTGAATTAATACAAGCTAAAGCAAAAACGTCTTTTTTGGAATTATAACAAAATCCTTGGCACTGATTTACAGATCCATCTAATGGTATTTCTGCCAAGCGAGATAATGGCAATGGCATCTGTACAGCGCTAACCTGTTGAGTAAGTTTAGGAATATCAAAAATATTTGTAATATAATCAATTATACCTTGATCCATACTGTCACCTCACGAAATTAATAATGTATATTATAGTATATAAATTCATAAATATAAAAATAGGCGGTAAGACAAAAGTCTTACCGCCTAATGTTGGTGCCGGAGGTGGGACTTGAACCCACACGGTGTTACCCGCTTGATTTTGAGTCAAGTGCGTCTGCCATTCCGCCACTCCGGCGTATCGGAACATTTGTTATTATACAGACATCCCTAAGCAATGTCAACATATTTTTTATATTTCATCTAAAATATTTTGAACCCTTTTCATATCCGTATCACATTGTTGTTTCCATGTAAGTGCGACACCTGTAATATAGCCTTTACGGGCAAATTCTACATCTGTAGGAACACTTTCAGCACCATAGTCTAGCTCGCCAGCTAACCAATAATAATCCTGTCCTCTTGAATTAATGCGAGCTTCGATAATATTACTGTAGGTTTGTAAGCCTTGGCTCACCATTTTAAAATGATCCCAATCACATGTGCCACGTAATGGGAAGTTCACATTTAGTAAACCGCTAAACTGACCCGCCACATAAATTTTCTCAATCAATTCATGTATAAATGGATGCATCTCGTCTCCCCGTTCAACAGAATATCTCTCAACAGATAATGCTAAACCGGGAATACCGTAAAAACCACTTTCCATAGCTGCCGAAACAGTGCCGGAATACAATACATCAGAGCCTAAATTAAATCCATGATTAATTCCAGAAATTACAAGATCTGGCATATCATCAGTCAATAAATAACTGAGACCGAACTTCATGCAATCGGACGGCGTTCCCGTTAGAGCATAAAGGCGAGGATTTTCATCCTCGCCATTGCAAGCATCTAATTTCAATGGAACCTCGGTCGTCAATGCATGGGATTTAGCACTTTGCTCATTAGCAGGTGCTACAACGGTAATTCTATAATATTGACTTAAATACGATGCAAGATGACGTAAACCATCTGCTAAAATGCCATCGTCATTACACATTAAAATATGCATAGTCACTCCTACAGATTCTATTTTTCATTCTTATTCATATTGCCCATACGTGTTAATTTAACATCATCTAAGCCCACAGCTCTCGTATGGACTGTATGAGACCATACCTTATTATGACGGCGGAACCACCCTAAAATATTTACTGGAATCCAAGAGTAAACAAATAATGGATATAGTAAATAGTAGAACCAAATCTTTGGTGGTACCTTGATTTTCAACAATACAATTAATGGGAATAGATATTGACCAACACCTATAATTGTCCATACAGACATAGGCATAATTTGATACAAAATATTTGTATAAATTGGAGTATACGCATTGATGTAGGATAACACCAAGTATACGGTTGTCAACAATAAGAAATAAGGTTGACTCACTTGGAATATACCATCCAAAATCATAATATTCCCTGTTTTGATACCAATAGCAAATAATTTAGGAATATATCGACCCGCACAGTCAAATTGCCCCTGAGCCCATCGTAAACGTTGTCTGCAAGAAGCCATCATAGTCGTAACCTTTTCATCGTATACGATAGCATCATGCCCCCAACAAGTACGGATACCATGAGTCAATAGTTTCATGGAAAATTCCATATCTTCGGTTAAGCTATTGCAATCCCAACCGTATTCGCGAATAATAGATGTACGAATACACATGCCTGTACCACCTAAAGCCGTAGATAATCCAAGACGATATTTTGCTAAATGCCACATATGGTTAACCATCCAAAAGGCGATAGAGAACGTACCGGCTACCCAAGAGTCAGTTGGATTTTTAGAGTTCAAGTAACCTTGAATTACAGACTCACCTTTTTCAAGATGATCATTCATTTCTAACATAAATTGAGGATGTACTAAATTATCGGCATCAAAAATCAGGAATGCATCATATTTCCGATCCATTTGTTTTACCCGATCAAACATCCACCCCATGGCATAACCTTTACCTATTTCTTGTTTATTTTCACGTACATGTACATTAGCGCCAGCAGCACTTGCTACTTCCGCAGTCTTATCTGTACAGTTATCGGCAACTACAAAAATATCGTATAGATCATCAGGATAATCTAGGCCACGTAAGTTTTTAACTAACTCACCAACAACAGCTTCCTCATTATGAGCGCATACAACGATGGCAAAGGAATTTTTAGGGGTATAATTTTTATGTACTCGCGATCGCCACATACCTACGACAGCGAGTATAAAATAATAAACCGTATAAATTACGATTATTACCTGCATAGGAATCAGTAATAGATCCAGTAGGTAATTCATACTATTCTCCTCCACACATCTATTTACGTACTATATTTAAAGCCCCGTTAATAAGCCCAAACATTACATAGCCAGCAAAAATCATAACGGCCCATGTATGCCAATCATACACGAGACAAGCTATAACAAATATGGCTGTGAGTACAATAGAAAGTTTATTGATATAAATCTCACTTTTACCTTTAAAATCGGGATATTTAACTTCACTAACCATAAGGAGACCTATACCAATCATACAAACTACCAACACAAATTGAGGTACCGATACGCCACACAATACGTAAGTCGCCGCTAAACATCCAGCGGCTGGAATTGGTAAACCTTCAAAATAGCCATGAACTTCGTCAGTTTTAATATTAAATCGCGCTAAACGAAATGCACCAAGCACTGCAAAGGCTAATAGTGGCACATATGCAATCCATCCTAAACCATATAATTCTTTCATATAAAGCATATACGCAGGCGCTACACCAAATCCCACTACATCAGACAGAGAATCAAGTTCCCGGCCCATTGGTCCTGCAACTCCTAAAGCTCTTGCTACACGCCCATCTAATCCATCTGCTACTAGAGACAATAATATACATATAGCTGCGCAGAAGGTATTATTTGTAGCAGACAACGTAATACCAAGAACACCAAATGCTAAATTTGCACTAGTAAATAAATTTGGAATAATAGATTTATTCATGTCGTAACCTCCCGATAACAGTATCACCGCCTGTAATATGTTGACCTTTTTCAACGAACAACTCTACATCCTTATCCATATAGAGCTCAGTACAGGAACCGAACTTAATCATCCCGTACAACTGACCGCGTTCAAGTACACTATCTAGGTCTGTCCAAGATACGATACGTCTTGCTAAAAGGCCCGCAATTTGCGTTACTAATACGGAAGTACGATCATTTTCAATACAAATAGTATGACGTTCATTTTCAAAACCTACATCATCTTTGAATGCTGGTAGGAAACTACCCATCGTATAGTGACGGTACGTAATTTTACCATCAATAGGCGCACGATTAGCATGCACGTCAAAAACAGATAAGAAAATAGTTACTTTTTTACACTCTTTATGTAAGTAAATATCTTCGTATACATCAGAAATATCCATGATTTTACCGTCCGCTGGGGATAAAATCAAATCTGGATCTTGAGGGATTACACGTTTAGGATTTCTAAAGAAATTAACGAAAAATAATGCCAGAATAAATGAAATAATCGCAATTACATAATGTCCTAAATATCCTAACACCACAGTGATAATGAGCATAGCTCCTATCAGAGGAAACCCTTCCTTAATTATTGGTCCTGTAGGCACGATTCAACACTCCTCTATTTATTTCTAATAACGGTCCACATAAACTTTGGAATAGCCAACATACGGCCAATCCGTTGAGGTTCTAAATATAATCGATACAACCATTCAAGTCGATTTCGTTGCATCCATTCTGGGGCCCGAGGAATATTACCTGCCAAGACATCAAAGGAACCACCAATTCCAATGGCAACTACGCCATCGAGGTGACTCAACTTTTCTGCAATCCATTGTTCTTGCTTTGGCACACCTAAGGCAACAAATACCAATTTTGCCTTAGATTCAGCTATAGATTTAATGATTTCTTGTTCCTCTGCACTATCAAAGAATCCGTCATGAATTCCTGCTATATTTAATGCACCTACCTGAGCAGATACATTATCAATCGCTCGTTGAGCAACACCAGGTGCCGCCCCCAAGCAGTATACAGGAATTTGATGAGTCGCCGCAACTTTAAACAATTCCATAGTTACGTCTACACCTGTTACGCGTTCAGGCACATGTTCTCCTTGACGCTCTGCAGCCCACAAAATGCCAGCCCCATCGGGAACGACGAGACTAGCATTATTCAATATGGAGTGCAATGTAGGATTTTCATTAGCCAACATAACCATTTCTGCATTAGCCGTTGCTACTAAATGTAGCCCCGGCTGTTCAGTTAATTGTAAAATACGTTGGACTGCCTCATCCATTGTGACACAATCGATAGGCACAGATAAAACAGAAATACGTTTATTCAATGTAATACTCCATTATCAACCACTATAATTTGGTGCTTCAACGGTAATGCTTACATCATGCGGATGACTTTCTTTCAAACCAGCCGCTGTAATTTGAATGAATTGAGTGTTTTCAATCATTTCTTGGATGTTATGACATCCACAATACCCCATACTTGCACGCAAACCACCAACCATTTGGAAAATTGTATCGGCCAGCATACCTTTATATGGTACACGACCTTCTATACCTTCAGGAACTAATTTCTTAGCTTCTGTTTGGAAATATCGATCTTTACTACCGAGTTTCATAGCCCCTAGACTACCCATGCCTCGATATACTTTATAAGAACGGCCTTGATAAATCACTGTTTCTCCAGGGCTTTCATCAGTACCCGCTAAAATATTACCCATCATAACTACATTAGCACCAGCCGCAATAGCTTTAGCAATATCTCCAGAATATTTAATACCCCCATCAGCAATGATAGGAACTCCATAACGACGCCCCACTTGAGCAGACTCATAGACTGCTGTAATTTGAGGTACCCCAATGCCAGCAATAACACGAGTTGTACAAATAGAACCAGGTCCTATACCAACCTTAACTGCATCAGCTCCAGCTTCGATAAGAGCCTCAGTGCCTGCTGCAGTTGCCACATTACCTGCAATTACAGGAATGTGAGGATACGCTTGTTTAATGTCCTTCAACGTTCGAAGAACACCTGCAGAATGCCCATGGGCAGTATCAACAATAATTACGTCAGCTTTAGCAGATACAAGCGCATCAAGTCTATCATACAAATCTTGAGAAACACCTACTGCAGCACCAACTAATAATCGGCCACTACCATCCTTTGCTGCATTTGGATATTTAGTCGCTTTTTCAATATCTTTAATCGTAATTAAGCCTTTTAAGTTACCGTCGCCATCTACAAGAGGTAATTTTTCAATACGATGTTCGCTTAAGATAGCTTTCGCCGCTTCAAGAGATGTACCTTCCGGTGCAGTAACTAGGGAATCTTTTGTCATACATTCCCCAATTTGTCGGCTTAAATCAGTTTCAAAACGCATATCGCGATTTGTAATGATCCCTACTAGTTTACCATGTTCTGTGATAGGTACACCAGAAATTTTATATTTTTCCATAAGTTCTGCTGCATCGGATAGTAAATTTTGAGGGCTTAAGAAAATAGGATCAACGATAACACCGTGTTCAGAGCGTTTTACCTTGTCAACTTCATGAGCTTGCTCTTCAATAGACATATTTTTGTGGATAACGCCAAGACCTCCTTCACGAGCCATAGCAATCGCCATCCGTGATTCAGTAACCGTATCCATCCCAGAACTAATCATAGGAATATTTAATGTAATGTCACGAGTTAATTGAGTTTTTAACTCTACTTGATTAGGCAGTATATCCGAAGCTGCTGGTATTAATAATACATCATCAAAAGTTAGTCCACGCATACCGAATTTATCGTCTCTCATATTTCTTTCCTTTCCGTATAATAAAACAAAACTACGACCCGCCTAGTCCCTATGGACTAGGCGGTCAGTCGTAGCCTTAGCGTTCAGACCGCAAAATGCCGCCTTCCATATAATCGTCTTTTTTCATATCTACGAAGATAACTTTTACTGCATCAGCAGGAACATTTACGATATCAACCGCAGCCTTTGTAATTGCTTCACCTAATTGTTTCTTTTGTTCTTTTGTACGCCCTTCGACGAGCTCTACATGAATAATTGGCATATTAACCTCCATAGATGAAAAAATGAAATAAATTGTTTGTTCTATTATACGGTATGAAGGACATATAAACAAGGAAAAAAGCCAGATAAAATCTAATATTATCGATGCTTATATACTTATTAATCCTACCTCTTAATTATACAATATTCTTAGAAATTTTTCACCAAATCTTTTTTCTAATTCTTCTTTCATGATAGATTCTAATTTTTCTATTCCGAATTGATTTGCAAAATCTAGCACATCCTTGCGAGCCTTTACTAAAATCTCAATATCTTTGATGATATTAGCAACACGCAAATCAGGTAGTCCTGATTGAGCTAATCCAAACAATTGTCCTGAACCACGAATCAATAAATCTTGCTCTGCAAGCTCAAATCCATCCTGGATTTGTTCCATCAACTTTAAACGCTCTTGACTTACATCATTTTTAGAATCACTAACAAGAATGCAATAGGACTGATGAGCACCACGGCCTACACGTCCCCTCAGCTGATGTAGCTGAGACAGACCAAATCGCTCTGCCCCTTCAACGCACATAATGGTCGCATTTGGCACATTAACCCCCACTTCGATAACTGTTGTAGAAACAAGTAATGAAATTTCACCCCTATGGAAGGCATTCATCACTTCATCTTTTTCACTTGGCTTCATACGACCGTGAACGAGGCCCACTTCATAGGTCTTATAAAAGTACTCTTTTAATTCTAGATACAATTCCTCAGCAGCTTGCAAGTCTAATTTTTCGGATTCTTCTACAAGAGGGCACACCACATAGACCTGACGCCCTTCCGCCATTTCCTTACCAAAGAAAGTGCGTAATCTCTCTTTATAAGAACTATCTACAGCATATGTTTTAACAGGTTTTCGACCTGGTGGCATTTCTTTAATTAAAGATACTGCTAAATCTCCATATACGGATAATGTCATGGTACGAGGGATTGGTGTAGCCGTCATGATAAGTACATGAGGATATGTTCCCTTCTGTTGCAATCTCGCCCGTTGATCTACACCAAAGCGATGTTGCTCATCAATGATAACAAGGCCTAAATTATGGAAATTAACCCCCTCTTGGATAAGGGCATGCGTTCCAATAATCATTTGGATTCTGCCATCTGCTAAGCCCTCATAGATGCATTCTTTCTCTTTTTTCGTAGAGGATCCCGTTAATAATTCTATGGTAATACCTAAATTAGCACATACAGTTCGTATCCCTTCGTAATGTTGAGCCGCTAGAATCTCCGTAGGGGCCATCAATGCCCCCTGATACCCATTTTCAATAGCTTTTAATAAACTCAAGGTAGCCACAATAGTTTTACCAGAGCCTACATCTCCCTGCAACAAACGTTGCATAGGTCGTTCATCTTCCATATCAATACGAATATCCTCTAACGCTCGTTGTTGATCACCTGTTAAGGAAAACGGTAAATTCTCTATACACTGAGCCATTAGTTCCCCATTTGGTCCCATTTTAGGCCCTCTATGGCATTGTTCTTTATTTCGCAACAAAGCTAGGCCAGCTTGCATGACGAACAACTCTTCATAAGCCAATTGATAACGAGCCTTTTCATAGAGCTCTGAGGAGTCTGGGAAATGCATCATCTTAAAAGCATCATAGCGACTCATATAATGATGATCTTCACGAACCTCCACAGGTAAAATCTCTGGTAATTCATGGTTAGCCGCGAACCAATTACGTACAGATGAACGAACCACAAACTGAGATACCCCATCAGCAAGTGCGTAAATAGGAACGATACCTCGATCTGGTTCACCACCGTCTCCTAAGTTTTCCATTTGCGGTGTATTCATTTGCATGGAACCATATTGAAACTCAGCCTTACCATATGCATATATACGCTGTCCTTTTTTGTAAAAGTTCTTTTTATACCCTTGATTGAACAAAACAATCTTCAAAGGTCCTGTGCCATCTGCAATGACTACCTCTAAAATAGACAATCGAGGGCGAGGGCGTTTCTCTTGTACAGCAATAACAGTACCTACCACACCACCTGTCATACCTGATTTTAAATCACTAATTCTATAAATCGTACGCCGGTCTTCATAGGTTCTGGGAAAGTAAGTCAATAAGGATGTAACATTGGTAATTCCCAATTTATGCAATTGTTTCTCGCGACCAGGACCAATTCCCTTTATAGTCGTCAATCGTTCATCCATAAAAACTCCTTTAAATATACGATAAACACATGAGATATATCCAATTTTTGTATATCCTTGTGTAAAAGTCCATTTATATCTTAGAATATGATATATAGTATACCTTATATTGTAGTATATTTCATAAAAAGAGCAATATATACGACAAAAATACTTGCTTTAAGCTATTCTTTATGATAATATACTTTTGTTATGTTATAGATTAAGCTTGGAGGTGGAAACTATGGCAAACCTTTGCGAAGTATGTGGTAAATCCACATCTAGCGGTATGAACGTGAGTCATTCTCACATTCGCACAAGAAAAACTTGGAAACCGAACATTCAAAGAGTACGGGCGGTTGTAGACGGTGCTACTAAAAAAGTAAACGTATGCACTCGTTGCCTTCGTTCTAATAAAGTTACACGCGCGTAAAATAAAAAGTACATGTACTCTTTGGGGTTCTAGAGCCCCAAAAAAAGCAGTTAGTTCATTTTGAACTAACTGCTTTTTTTGTTATTTATAATGTAATATTTGGAATATAATATTGCTTAAATAACTTAATAGCATATTGATCTGTTAAGCCTGCTACATAATCAACTACATCACGTGTAGAGTAAAACGCTTTACCTATTTCACAACCTTCCATATCATCAGGGTGTTCCATGAAGTGAGTAAATAGATTTTTTACCACATGGGATGCCTTTTTGCGATCCGGAATTAAAGCTGGTGCCAAATATACATGTTTAAACATAAATTGACGGAATAGATTCATCGTCATTTCCACATCAGCAGACATAGATATAGCTGGCTTATCCAAGGATTCGCGTACCATATCCTCTACCATTGCAGTAATCATACTGGATGGAGTCATACCAAAATGTTCGCGCACTTCAAAAGGCAACACCTCTGCCGTCAACATACCTGCTCGCTGTGCATCATCAAAATCATGGCACAAATACGCAATACGGTCTACAATACGAATAATTTGACCCTCTAAAGTTACAGGAATTGTAGCCCCTGTATGACCTACGATGCCATCTCGAACAACGGTGGTTAAATTGAGACCTTGATGATCACCATGTCTTTCTAATACTTCAACCATGCGCAAGCTTTGCTCATTATGATTAAAGTGCCCTACCATATCTCGCAATGCATATTCACCTACATGACCAAATGGTGTATGCCCCACATCATGGCCCATGGCAATAGCTTCCACAAGATCTTCATTTAAACGTAATGCACGAGCCACAGTACGACCGATTTGACCTACCTCAAGGGTATGAGTCATGCGTGTCCGATAATGGTCACCTGGCGCAATATATACCTGTGTCTTATGCTTTAACCGTCTAAAACATTTACTATGAATGATGCGATCCCGATCGCGTTGAAACGCAGTTCTAAGTGGATCAGGCTTTTCTGCTATATCACGGATTGCATCGCGGCTTTTAGCTGCATAGGGAGACAGAAGCAAAGCCTCCCTCTCCTCTATTTGTTCACGTATATTCATTTACCCTCCGACGCGCGATTTTTATCAATCAATTGCATAACAAGGGAAGCTGTTTCTTCAATAGATTTATTAGAAACATCTAACACTTGGCAGTGCAAACGACGCATAATAGCCTTAGCATAATCCAATTCAGATTGAATACGCTCAATAGATGCATAATTTGCTTCGTCTTCAAGACCGATAGCGCGTAAACGTTCACTACGAATATTATTTAATTTATATGGATCTATAATAAGGCCCACGATTTTTTTTGCCGGAATTTTGAATAATTCCTCTGGCAACGGTACCTCTGGAACTAGTGGCAAATTTGCGGCTTTAATCTTTTTGTACGCCAAGAACATGGACAATGGTGTCTTACTAGTTCTAGATACACCAATAATAACTATGTCGGCCTTTTCAAAACCAGATGGATTTTTACCATCGTCATATTTCACGGCAAACTCAATAGCTTCAACCTTTTTAAAATACTCTTGGTCGAGCTTATGAACCATACCTGCTGTCATGCGAGGTTTAGTAGTCGCGATAGTACCAACTGCATCGAGAACAGGGCCCATGATATCCACAGCCGGAATATTATATTCAGCCACCTTCTCATGTAAATACTTACGTAAAGACGCAGATACAATGGTATGGCAAATAACATGATTTCCACATTTTGCGTCGTCTATAACCTCATCAATTTGGCTTTCACTATCAATATAAGGAACACGGACAATTTCAATTTGCTCCTTATCATATTGACTCGCCGTAGCTCTCGCTACAGCCTCAGCAGTTTCCCCCAGGGAATCCGATATTGCATAAATAATTTTTTCTGCCATTCTATCAACCTCAGTGTGTGCTACATTCTAAAAATACTTTTGCTACCGTCGTTTTTGATACACGGCCCACAACCTTTAAACGCTTCTTGTTACCTATATCCTCACGAGCGACGACAGGTAAACAATCTACTTCATAATCTATCATTTTCTGTGCAGCCTCTACCAAAGTATCGGTAGGCTCCACCGCTATAACCTTGCTTACAGGGGTCATAATCATAGATATAGGCATGGTATGCGAATCTGTTTGTCCCATAGAGGCGCGTAGTAAATCTTTTCGAGATACCACACCTACTAGGTATGAACCATCACACACTAATATGGTACCTACATCCTCTGTAAATAATGTGACAATTGTATCATACAAACTCGTATCCCCATTGACCACAACTGCTTGAGATAATACATCACTTACCAGAAATGACTTTAATCGCTCAGCCGTTTGTGTTTCCTTTGAAAGTCCTACATAGTAATAGCCTACGTTTGGACGTGCATCTAACACACCTAACATGGTCAATACAGATAAATCTGAGCGCAACGCAGATCTTGTGACCTCTAAATGTTCAGCAATGGCACTACCTGTTACAGGACCTTCTTCGCGAACGATTTGAGCAATTTGTTCTTGTCGTTTCGACAGTTTCACACGGTAACCCCCTTTCATCTCTGTTTGTATTATATCCTAAGTTACCATTCAGAAAAAGAGGAGACCCACAGGCCTCCTCTTTCACTATAACTATATTATTACCAAATTAGTTCGTCAGATTCTTGACGACCACGACCAGTCATAGCATCGAGCATAATTCGTTGTTCGATTTGAGCCACCATTTTCTTAGTATTAACTACTGCATCTGGGTTAACAGAAATGGAGTCGATACCGCTCTTCACAAGGAATTCGCAAAGTTCAGGGTATACGCTTGGCGCTTGGCCACAGATAGATACAGTCTTACCATCTTTATGGGCCACCTCAATGAGGTGACGAATTGCTCTGCGAACCGCTAAATTACGTTCATCATAGATATGTTGAACTGTTTCGTTATCGCGGTCACAACCGAGTACAAGCATAGTCAAATCGTTAGAACCGATAGAATAACCATCTACGTATTTATTAAATTGATCAGCTAAGATGATATTGGATGGAATCTCAGCCATGAGCCATACTTTAAAGTCTTTGCTGCGTGCAAGACCTTCTTGAGCCATTAAGTTAGTTACTAATTCAGCTTCTTCCACAGTACGGCAGAATGGAATCATAACTTGTAGATTTTTAAAACCAAATTCGTTACGTACTTTTTTGATTGCTTCTAATTCTAATTTGAAAGCAGGTGTGTACTTAGGATCATAGTAGCGAGATGCGCCACGCCAGCCAAGTAATGCACTAGATTCATGTGGTTCATATTTATCGCCACCTTTAAGGTCACGGTATTCACTAGATTTGAAGTCGCTCAAACGAACTACTACTTGGCGAGGGGCTAATGCTTGGCATACTTTACGCATACCTTCCGCCAATGTATTTACAGCGAAGTCACTGCGCCCTGTTTCGATAAGGTGCAATGGATGTTCATGAATAAAGGTTGTCCAAATGAACTCTTCGCGCATGAGACCAATGCCATCACATGGTAGTACACCATATTTTTGAGCCAAATCAGGATCACCTAAGTTCATATAAATCTTAGTGCCTGTTACAGGTACATATTCAGCTGCTACCCCTGTAGAAACTTGAGCTTCAGGCTTTTTAACGATATCTTCTAATACGCCATCGTATACAATACCATTTGTAGCATCAACGGTAATCATTTGACCATCTTTAATAGAGGTAGTCGCTTCATGACTACGACTCTTAGTACCTACGATACAAGGAATACCAAGCTCACGGCTAACGATAGACGCATGACAAGTCATACCACCAGCGTCAGTAACAATTGCTTTTGCCTTTTTCATGGCTGGCACCCAATCAGGAGCTGTCATAGCTGTAACAAGGATTTCGCCTTCTTTGAACTCATCGATATCCTCGGGATTGATGATAACGTGAGCTTTACCTGCTGCATTACCAGGGGATGCTGGCAAACCTTTTACAATAATATCGCGATTACCTGCATCTAATGTGCTAGCTTTTTCGGACGTTTCTGATTTTTCTTTGCGGGACCAAACTGTTTCTGGACGAGCTTGCAAGATCCAAATCTTGTCATTGCGTTCATCTACGCCCCATTCCATATCCATATAGCAACCATAATGCTTTTCAATTGCTTTTGCATATTCTGCAAGTTCCAAAACTTGAGCATCTGTAATAACTTGTTGTTTTGCTTCGTCAGCTGGAACCACTTCTTCAACACAGTCACCATCGGCTTTACGAACAAGGCGGACATGTTTATCGTTAATCATACGGTCCGTAATTTCCATCTTTTCTTTATCCACACGAAAATTATCTGGTGTAACCGTACCTTGTACAACATATTCACCAAGACCCCAAGAGCCTTCAATAAGAATATTGTTATCATTGCCTGTTACAAGGTCAACAGTAAACATTACGCCAGCTGCTTTAGAGAATACCATCATTTGAACTGCAGCACTCAATGCTACTGTCATATGATCGAAGCCTTGTTTTACACGATAATATGTTGCACGATCTGTGAATGTAGATGCGTAGCATTCTTTTACTTTTTCGATAATTACGTCAGCACCGCGTACATTTAAATATGTATCTTGTTGGCCTGCGAAGCTTGCATCTGGCAAATCTTCTGCTGTTGCACTAGAACGAACAGCCACAAATGGATTTTCTTCGTTCACTTTTTTACCAAGTTCTTCATAAGCATGACGGATAGCATCTGCCAAGTCTTTTGGCATTTCTTCCTGACAAATCATGCGGCGAATCTTAGCACACACTTCGCGCAATAATGCAGAATTTTCTACATCATCTAAAGCATCAAGCTCAGCCCGGATTTTATCTTCCAAACCTGTAGCTTTCATAAACTCACGATAACCATGGGCAGTTGTTGCAAAGCCATAAGGTACAGGTACATTAGTGGAGGATGTCAATTCCCCTAAAGAAGAAGACTTGCCACCTACTAAATTAACATCTTCACGTTGTAATTCATCAAACCAAAGTACGTATGCTGTTTCGCGATTCATGTGAGAACCTCCTAGATTAATTAGTGCAACACATTAAACCTTTTACACATAAATAGTATACCTTAATTTAAAATCTGTCAATTTATATGAGGATTATTATACAAATAAAAATGATAAAAAACTAAAAGATGATT
Source organism: Veillonella parvula (assembly GCF_032472435.1). Lineage (GTDB taxonomy): Bacteria > Bacillota > Negativicutes > Veillonellales > Veillonellaceae > Veillonella > Veillonella parvula_N. The sequence goes on along the minus strand of NZ_JAWEGM010000001.1, from coordinate 272,558 downwards.
GCCTAATACTAGGCAATCATCTTTTAACATGTAGTTATTACTTAATTGTTATTTCTACCTGGCTGTAATAAAAATAGATACATTCCAAGTATCAAGAATTCAAAAATAGTATCATTGATAAAAAGACTTAAAAGTATTAAAGCTATAAAAATTGGATATACCCAAAATGGAAATCCTATATCATAGGCTCTTCTCATACCAGTCATAAAAAAGAATGTAAATCCATAAATGCCAAAAGAATAACCTAAGATTAAATATTTAATCCCTTCAGCAATATCTTTAGATTGTATTACATAACTACCAAAACTAATTAATAAAATACAACACATAAATGAAAATGCATTGCCGAAAAAATAGAATAAACGTCCTAATGGTACCTTTGGATCCAAATATTTAATATGTCTAGTCTTTCCATATATCATTAATAATATTGAAATGATAATACAAATAGGAATCATTGTATAACCAAACAACTGTATTATTTCCATCTGCTACACTCCAAATAATGTTTTCATTATAAACAATACTATTATAATTAATATATTTAACATAAGCTGCAATTCAGGCGAAAGATTATAATAAGTTAATAAAGAAAAACCACCACTAACAATAATTAAACTTATACTAGCTAGTATAAGTATAGATTTTTCTAAATGATTGTTTTCTCTATGTCTCTTATATAATACATACGCTACATATATAATCCATAACCATGGAAAAAATTCAGGTTTCATTTAACCACCCTATATATATCTAAAAAATTCTTCAATACTCGTCCAGTAAGCCCCCATATGGTGTATTGTTTATAGGGATAGAAATAGACGGAATAGTTTTGTCTAATTTTCCAGTCGATATTATATCCTTCTAATAGATGAAATGGAAAATCTTTTAACGGCTTAGTTCCAATGTCTAGGTGACCTACGGTCGGTTCCATATCTAATAGATATTGTAAGGGAACTGTAAATACCTCACCTACTTCATCAGAATTTGGTTTTAAATCACTTGTATGTAGGCGCACGACGACCGCATATAGTTTTACACCAATAGCAGATACTAAACAGTCTAAATTTCCTAGCAGTTCAATTTGATCTAAGTCTATACCAAGTTCCTCAGAGCATTCACGCATGGCTGCATGAGCACCACTTTTATCATTAGGTTCACAGTGCCCACCAGGGAAACTGATTTCACCGGGTTGACGTCGCAATGTATTACTACGCACGGTAAACACCACATGATCTTCTCCATCGATTTCTAATAGAGGCACGGCTACTGCAGCTGTAATAACATCAATATCTGTAAGAACAGAATGTTCTCGTTGTGATAAAAGGTTACTTAATTTCTTGTCCATAAATGGTCCTCACACAAGTTATAATCTATTTTATACAATATTTGTAAAAATCTTTTATGTATCAAATTTGTATTTTATTTTTATATTTATATTGTCTTTGTATATTCATTATACATTAACTTGTAAGTCAATTTCTTGCTTCACAAACAACAGGTTCAGTAGATAAATAATCTTATAAACAAAATAGACAGAAAAAACTGTGATGAGAAATCTAAACCTCATCACAGTTTTTTATTAGTTAAATTTAATTTTTACAAATTTACGTTTCCCAACTTGAACGATCATGCCATCTTCTAGCTTAAGGTTTTCTTCCGTGTATTTTTCACCGTTTACTTTGAAAGCACCGGCTTTAATGGAACGACGTGCTTCACCATTAGAAGCAGTCAAACCAGCATCTGTACAGAATTGTGGAACAAAGATTGGTTCTGTTGGCGCATCCATAGCGTATTCAGGAATATCTGTAGGCAACGCACGTTGTTGGAATACACGTTTGAATTCTTCTTCTGCTTCGAGAGCAGCTTCTTCACCATGGTACAAACGAACGATGGTACGAGCTAATTGCATTTTAGCATCACGTGGATGTAATTCACCACTTTCAAGACGTTTTTCCATGTCCTCTTGCTCTTCGATTGGCATGTCTGTAACGAGCATGAAGTAACGCATCATCAATTCGTCTGGAATGGACATTGCCTTACCGTACATTTCTTTAGGTTCTTCATCGATACCGATGTAGTTACCTAAAGATTTACTCATTTTTTGAACACCATCAAGGCCTTCAAGCAATGGCATTGTGATAACAACTTGTGGTTCTTGACCTTCTAATTCTTGTAAATGACGACCCATTAACAAATTGAAAGTTTGGTCTGTACCACCAAATTCAACATCAGCATGTAAAGCAACGGAATCATGACCTTGCATCAATGGATACATAAATTCATGAACACCGATAGCTCGGCCTTCTTTGAAACGTTTATTGAAATCATCACGTTCCATCATACGTGCTACAGTGTAAGAACTTGCCAAGCGAAGCACATCAGCAAAATTCATAGATTCTAGCCATTCACTATTGTCGCGGACCATAGTTTTTTCAGGATCTAACACTTTAAAGATTTGTGTTTTATAGGTTTCAGCATTTTTCAATACTTCTTCTTTTGTAAGTGGTGGACGAGTTACACTTTTACCAGTAGGATCACCAATACGAGCAGTGAAACCGCCGATAACGATCACTACTTGATGACCAAATTCTTGGAACAAACGTAGTTTACGAAGTGGTACTGTATGGCCTAAATGAATATCTGGCGCTGTTGGGTCCAAACCTAATTTTACAACTAAAGGTTTATTTTCCTTAATGGATTTTTCTATTTTCTTTACAAGATCTTGTTCATTAATTAAATCTGCTACGCCGTGTTTAATTTGGCGCACTTGTTCTTGAGCACTAATCATGATAATCCTCCTCGAAATACTATTGTTTTAGTATACCATTATCTAAAAACTTTCACAATTATATATATAGTATTGGTTTTAACCCTTTTATGATATAATATTTATAACTGCGTAATAGAATTTACGTTATATTTACTAACAAAAGAAAAAAGAGGTGACTCTATGAGTAATAACTCAAATGCGAGAAGCAGCCGCCGTTCTAATAGTAGCGGCTCTACACCGAAGAAAACAAGTCCTAAGCGTCTATTTTGGATTTGTGCCCTTCTCCTTATACTCATCGTAGCCGGAGGTGGCTGTGGTTTCATCAGTGCTACACTGTCTAACCTACCAGATGTATCCAATGTACGTCCTTCTGCATCGTCTCAAATTTACGATGTTCATGGTAATCTCATCACAACGGTTCATTCCACAGAGAACAGATTACCAGTACCTTTAAAAGATGTACCAAAGGATTTACAAAATGCCTTTGTTGCTACTGAGGACTCTCGCTTCTATTCCCATCATGGTATCGACCCTGTTGGTATCTTGCGTGCTGTATGGGTTAACATTGTTCATAGTGGCGTATCTGAAGGTGGTTCTACAATTACTCAACAGTTAGCGCGTAATGCATTCTTATCTCAAGACAGAACATTTAAACGTAAAATTTCTGAAGCATTGCTAGCACTTAAAATTGAACAACATTACACTAAGGATGAAATCCTTGAAATGTACATGAACCAAATTTACTTTGGCCAAGGTGCATACGGTGTACAATCTGCAGCTCATGTATACTTTGGTAAGGATGCTAGCCAATTAACGCTAGCTCAAGCAGCACTCATTGCAGGCTTACCACAAAGTCCTAACTACTACTCTCCATTCAATGATTTGGAAGCTAGTAAAAAACGTCAAGCTGTTGTATTAGGCCAAATGGTTAAATACGGTTACATTACACAAGAACAAGCTGATGAAGCACGTCAAGCAGATTTAGGCTTGGTGGCAAAACAAGAACAAACGCATGAAAAGTCTAATGCATCTTACTTCATCAACTATGTTATTGCACAAGTTTCTGAAAAATATGGCGACGATGCAATCTATAAAGATGGTTTAAAAATTTATACAACTCTTGATATGGATGCACAAAATGCAGCTGTAGCAGCAATGCAAAACTTGCCTAATTACTACACTGATAGCAATGGTTTACATCAACCACAAGGTGCTATCGTAGCTATGAACCCTCATAATGGTTACATTATGGCTATGGTTGGTGGCCGTGGTGATGATGCATTTAACCGTGCTACACAAGCAGAACGTCAACCAGGTTCCGCTATGAAACCATTTGTATATTTAGCCGCTATTCAATCTGGTAAAACTCCTGGTTCTATTGTAGATGATAGCCCTGTTACATTTGGTAACTGGAGCCCTAAAAACTATGAAAATGACTTCGTAGGTAATATTACATATCGCTATGCATTACAACATTCTCGTAACGTAGCTGCCGTAAAAGTTGCTGATGAAGTAGGCATGTCTAAGATTATTAAACTTGCCAAAGAAATGGGTATCACTACCCTTACAGATCAAGATAATAACTTGTCTACTGCACTTGGTGGTTTAACTCACGGTGTAACACCTCTTGAAATGGTTCAAGCTTATGGTGTACTCGCTAATGGTGGTATCAAGGTTCAACCTACGGCAATCGTTAAAATTGTAGACCGCAATGGTCAAGTTGTAGAAGAAAACTCTATTCAAGAAAAACGTGTTGTAGATGAAAAAGATGCAGCAATCATTACTAGCATGCTAGAATCTGTTATCAGTGGCGGTACTGGTGGTAATGCAGCAATCGGTCGCCCTGCAGCTGGTAAAACAGGTACAACAGATGATTCCAAGGATGCTTGGTTCGTTGGTTACACGCCTGATTTAGTAGCTGCCGTTTGGATTGGTGATGACTATGGCTCGGAAACATTACGAGGCATCACCGGTGGTGACACACCTGCTATTATGTGGGGCCAATTCATGGCAAATGCGCTTGCCAATACCCCTGCTTCTGACTTCTCCGTTCCTGCTAGCGCTCAATCAGCTGTTTCTGAAGGTTATTATAATCCTGTAAAAGCACAGCCTAAAAAAGAAGCTTCTAAGGACGAAAAAGCAGACAAAAAAGACGATAAAGACAAATCAAAAGATGAAGCTGTAAAAGATGACAGTGGCTCAAAAGATGATGCAACTGAACAGAAATCTAATTCATCGAAAAGTAAAAAGTCTAGTAAAAAAGATCGTTAATCTCATACGCTAAAGGAGCGGAACATGTGTTCCGCTCCTTTTCTATTTCTATATATGTATATGGCTATACCCCATAACCAATTTGATATACGATAATAATTTACTGTATTATCTATAACTATATCACTATTGTGTAGCTTTATTTCAGAACTACATTGGTAGCCCCTGCACCACCTTCGTCATAGCCTGCCGTTTCAAAATGAGCTACATGAGGTAAGGTACGCAAATATTGATGTACACCTTCTCGTAATGCGCCAGTCCCCTTACCGTGAATAATGCGCACTTGATTAACACCACCAAGTAAAGCTTGGTCAATAAATCTACCAACAGAAACTGTCGCTTCATCTACCGTTTGTCCAAGAATATTGATTTCAGTACGAACCTCTTTTTGGCGTTGTACGGCAGAGCCACCCATACGTTTTCTAGTCTTAGGCATAGCTGCTTTTTGTTCCCGTGCAAGCTTATTTCCTTCTTCACGTGTAGTAGATTGTAATTCGCTAACCTTTACAGTAGCTGTTAGTCCATTAATATCTACATTCACACGATTGCCATTGATAGATAATACAGTACCTAAAGAACGTAGGGACGTAACATATACTGCTTGGCCTACCTTAATAGCATCTGCAGTCAAAGATTTACGATCATCATCTACTGGAGATTCTGGTATATGTACATTAGAGATACCCTTACGTGCTGCATTAATAGCAGATTGACGCTTATCCTTATTCGTTTCAGAGAATTGTGCTTTCAATTGCTTGATAATTGCTTCCCCTTCAACGCGTAAGCTACGTTTCATAGATTCTGCATCAGCTTGAGCTTTGGCTAAGATTTGTTTACGCTTTTCGTTAAACTGTTTCTTTTCCTTCTCTAATTGACCACGCATGCGACGTGTTTCATCAAGCTCTTTCTTTAAGGCTCTTTCCCGTTCAGATGCCTTACGAAGTTGCTCATTCAAATCTGAAAGAACTTCTTCCATTTCATGGCTACCAAATTGAGATTTATACTCTGCAGCGCGCGTTACGATATCTTTTGGCAAACCTAAGCGGGCCGCAATACTCAACGCATGGCTACTACCTGCTACACCGATATGAAGTCGATATGTTGGTTTTAAGGTGCGCTCATCAAACTCTACATGACCATTTTCAATACCTTCCGTATGGTACGCATAATTTTTAAGCTCATTATAATGAGTACTTACCATCATAAGAGCGCCCTTTTTACGGAAGAATTCAAGGATAGATACAGCTAATGCACTACCTTCCTCTGGATCAGTACCAGATCCAAGCTCATCCAGCAATACCAAGTCATTTGGGCCACAATGTTTAATAATGGAAATAACTTGTGTCATATGAGCAGAGAACGTACTAAGGCTAGCCTCAATACTTTGTTCATCCCCAATATCGGCAAAGATATTTTGGAATATAGGCAACATTGAGCCGTGGTCTGCAGGAATAAATAGACCACATTGGTTCATTAAACTCAATAACCCTAATGTTTTAAGGGATACTGTTTTACCACCTGTATTAGAACCAGTAATCAATAAAATACGATACGATGTACCTAATTGAATATTTGTAGGCACTACCACATTCGGTGGGATTAATGGGTGCCGAGCTCTCATGAGATTGACAGTTCTATCAGTACTCAAGATGGCCGGTACACCCTTATAAGAAATAGCAAGGCTCGCCTTACCATATACAAATTCGATGTGGGATACCTTTTCACAAGCATCCATCAAATCATTGCTATGTTGTTTTACAAGGGCTGATAATTCACGGTAAATTCGCAATACCTCTTGCTCTTCACCAATCAAGGCCTCTTGTAATTCATTATTTAGATTCACCAAGCGCATCGGTTCAATATATAAGGTTTGACCCGTTGCAGAACGGTCGTGAATAAGACCATCAAAGTATTGGCGATATTCCTGTTTTACAGGGATTACGTAGCGATTGTTACGCTGTGTAATGATCGTTTCTTGGAAATACTTCTGATTATCCTTATCGTGTAAGATAGCTTGAATATCATTTTTAATCTTTTCACGAGTTTTAATAATCGTATTTCTTAGGCTCGCCAACTTAGGAGATGCTGTATCAAGCAATTCCCCTTTTTCATCAAAAACGCGTTTAAAGCGATTTTCAATGCGATCTGTATTTGGCATATCCTGTACCCATAAGGATAGCAATGGATATTCCATATATTTCGTTCTAAAGAACTTTGTCATGCGTTTATAAGCACCAATGGTCAAGTAAATATCCCACAATGCTTCACGAGTAAGGACAAAGTCTTTACGACTCTTCTTACAGGACTCACGAATATCTCGCGTACCGCCTAACGGTTGTTCTACCTCAGTTTGCAAAGAACGCATGGCTTCTGCCGTTTCATCAAGGTTCTCTTGAATGGCTTTCACATCTGTCATAGGTTCGATGTGCATGGCTAATTCTTTAGCAATGGTAGAACTACAATGTTGTTGTAATTGTTCTTTTATATGGTGAAAGTCTAATACATCTTCGTTAAACAATGTACTACCTCTTTTATAAAATACCTCTAAAATAGTGGCCCCTTGTAATAGGTGTATCATCCTTGCCTACACTCTTTGGCGGAGCCTCTTTTGTTCCATTTTGAATGGATACATAATCTGCTACGATAGTACGTAATCTCTTTGGATCCATATGACGTCCATCAATGCGCAAAATATGTAGCCCTTTTCGATGTAACTCTGGCACATAGGCGCGCATATCCATTTCATGACTATTCATGATGTGCATACGGCAATACGGATCCGTACGCAATGGGAACACTTCCCCTTTACGGTCCTTCAATGCGTAATCTTCCTTTACACACGGCATAGGGCAATTTTCTTTTTTACCAGTCCCTACAAAGCTAGCGATGGCACAGTATTCGGAAATCATCATTTCTGTATAACCGTGTACCATTACCTCTAATGGCAAATGAGCAGATTTTTGTAAGTTTACTAATTGTGCCAAGGTCAACTCTAAGGATGGAGCTATACTACTCATATTAAAATCTTGCCATACTTGTAGTGCAGAGCCATTGAATATGTTAAGACCTGTATCAGCTTCAATAGCACCTGAATATCCTAACTCACGAAGCCATAATAGAGCTTGTGGCATATGAATAGAAATACTATCTGGTTTAGACTCAACTATGGCCTTAAGCGTATTCATGTACGCGTCTACCTCATCATCTTTAACGACGCGAGGCGTAGCAAATACACAAAGCACATTATGCTCTTTACAAAGTTTGGCTACCTGCTCGTAGATGCTAATTTCATAAGGCTTACGTTGCAAACGGTCACCACCAAAGATAATCTTCTTAGCACCACCTTCGATTGCTGCTTTTACACCATCGAGTTCATCAACGCGAGCACTCACCATAGGCTCTGTGTATTGAACCTTACTTTTAGCTACTAATGATGACATATTTCGGGGTTCTACAGCACGTTCTGCCCAAGCTGCTTCATGGTCTGTAAGCAACAAGTTTTCTAGCGCCTCTACAGCATCGCGACGCAATGCATTTAAAACACTAGCGGGCCACATGTACGGTCCATCAGGAATAGACATAGAGCCTAGTGTAAATAATGTATTCCCTAATCTACCTACTTGATCTCTAACCTTCTCTAATGTAGTCGGTTTATTGTTAGCATAAACAGGTTCAAACTCGTTAGATATAGTCACAGTACGACCATCATTCAATACAAAGGTTAGTTCTGTATAAGGTATTTCTCGTTCAGTATTAATAGATAGATAACCATGTACCTCTAATTTAGCGGTAAAGTCTTGTAGTCCCCGTTGCTTTTGAGCTTTAGGGCCTGATGCAAGGAATACTTGCCCCGCAGCAAAGCCTTCATCCGGTTTACCTACAATATGCTTTTCATCCACTAGAGACCAGTTCTGATCGATTTGATAGTACGTAATACTACCAGAACGTTGCATGACCTTTAAGAGTGATCCTTTTTCAATTGGTTCTGTTAGGAATAAATGAACTTGACCCTTTTTGACCTCTGCTTTGCCAATCAATTTCCCTTGATTATTTGGGGCCACCACGGTCATCATTGATTTTCCTACATGGTCTGTTAAATAATCCGTAGAAAATCCACGATTAAATCCAGAAGCTAATGCATCGGCATCAGTAGAATCTATATGAGCCGTATCTAAAATATGACGATAGGTTCCAATAACTTGACGCACGTAGGAAACCTTTTTCATACGCCCTTCTACCTTAAAGGACGTAACACCGGCCGCCACAAGTTCATTCATATATTCACTATAGTTAAGATCCTTTGGACTTAATAGATAGGCTTCGTGTTTTGGCAACAAGCTAGTACCTAAAGAATCCAATAGCTCATAAGGCAACCGACAAGGCTGTGCACAAGCACCACGGTTACCACTGCGACCACCGATGAAAGAACTCATTAAGCATTGACCAGAATAACATACACACAACGCACCGTGTACAAAGACTTCGATTTCAGCTGTACAGTTCTTGCAAATATGTTCAATTTCAGCGAGGCTCAATTCACGAGCTAAAACGACACGTGTAAAACCGAGACTTTCATAAAAACGAACCGCATCGAGCGTAGCTGCAGTCATTTGTGTACTGCCATGTAAGTGTAATTTAGGAGCCACTCGCTGCGCCAATTTAGCCACTGCTAAATCTTGAACGATGATAGCATCCACGCCGATGCGCTCTAAGTCCTTTAAATATGCCTCAAGAGCAGATAATTCGGAGTCACCTATGAGGATATTTACCGTTACATATACAGACACATCTAGAATATGGGCCAAGCGAATAGCCTCGGTTAATTCCTCAATTCCAAAGTTTGCTGCATGAGCTCGGGCATTAAAACCTTTGCCACCAAGATAAATGGCATCTGCTCCAGATTCTAAAGCGGCTATAAAGTTTTCCATCGTACCGGCAGGAGCCAATAATTCCATGGACAGTCCTTTCTACCTAACTAAAGGCATAACTATAGTACTAAAAGGGTTTACCATATGGTAAACCCTTTCAATATACTGCTTAAAATTAACGTAATTTGCAGTTAATTTCTGCTAATGCATCGATAATAGCTTGAATATTACCGTCAATATCCTCATCATTCAACGTACCTTCCATAGAGCGGAATTGTAAGTTGTATGCGAGACTGCGGTAACCTGCTTCGATATGTTCACCTTCATAAACATCAAAGATAGATGCACTTTCTAAATATTCTCCACCATGTTCTTTAATGATAGATAAAATTTCACCACTAGATACGGACACAGGTGCAACGATGGCAAGGTCACGGCTAGTGCCTGGGAATTTACTGAAGGATGTATAACGGAACGGTGGAATCGTTAAGGATAATACGGCTTCCAAATCGATTTCAAACATATATACTTTACCAGGCAAATTAAAGTTTTTGCTCACTTGTGGATGTAATTCACCATATTGAGCAATGATTTTACCATCGACTACATATTGAGCGCTTACACCTGGGTGGAAGTATGGCTCAGTACCACGATTTATTTCATAGCTTGTAACGCCTAGCTCAGCTAACAACGCATCTACAATACCCTTTACATCATAGAAATCTGTAGTACGTTCTGCTTGATTCCAACCAGCTTGGTTTGCCTTCCCCATCAAAATACCACAAGCCATAGGGCGTTCATAAGGTACTTCTGTTAAAGGTAAATCTTTTGGTTCATACACATTAGCCGTTTCAAATAACCAAAGATCCTTATTTTGTTGTGCAATATTGCGTTTTGCAGCTTCAATAACAGCTGGTACCAATGTAGTGCGCATATAAGGGAATTCTTCGGAAATAGGGTTCAAGATTGGAATGGCTGTATAACGGCTATCCCCTTCAGGAAGCATCATATTGGAAAGACCATCTTTATGCATGAAGCTAAATGTAATGATTTGAGTCATACCCAATTTAGCTAATGCATGAGTTACCTCTTTAGTAAGCGCTTTCTTAGGTGTCATACCACCAGAGGACAATACCGCAACAGGGATTGTAGGCGCAATATTATCGTAGTTGTAGATACGAGCCACTTCTTCGGCGATATCAGGCATCACTGTTACGTCACCACGCCATGTTGGAACGAGGGCAGACAATTTGTCTCCGTCTTCGGTTACAACGAACTCAAGGGCTGTCAAAATACGAACCATTTCGTCTTTTTCAATGTTTGTACCCAAGTAATCATTGATTTTTGCTGCTGTGAAAGTAACTGTATGTTGTTCTACAGGATTTTTATATACATCGATAACGCCTACATCAACTTTACAAGTAGGACAGATTTGTTGTAATAATTGCGCCGCTCTGTCGATAGCATAGGCGGTGTATTTATGATTTACACCACGTTCGAAACGACCAGATGCTTCAGAACGCATGCCGAGAGCTTTAGCAGTGCGTCGAATAGATGGACCATTAAATACAGCAGCTTCAAACATAACTGTGGTCGTTTCGTTTGTCACTTCACTATCAAAGCCACCCATGATACCTGCTACACCTACTGGACGTTCAGCATCAGCAATGATAAGCATGGAGTCATTCAATTCGCGTTCAGAACCATCAAGTGTAACAAGCACTTCACCATTTTTAGCACGTCTCGCCACTAATTTATGACCTTTTACATGATCATAATCATAGGCATGCATAGGTTGACCAAGTTCTAACATAACATAATTTGTTACGTCTACTACATTATTAATAGGACGAATGCCGCTATTACGTAAACGGTTTTGCATCCACAATGGGGATGGCTCAACCTTAACATCAGTTACTACACGAGCTGTAAAACGCGTACAAAGGTCATCAGCTTCGATAGATACAGATGCTTTGCCTTCAATGGATTCGCCATTCTCGTTAACCATAATAACAGGGAATAAAGCTTTTTGATTTGTCATGACTCCAAATTCACGGGACAAACCAACCATTGAGAAGCAATCAGCTCTGTTAGCGGTGAGTTCAAATTCATATACTGTATCATTTAAGCCTAAAACATCTTTTACATCAAGACCAATTGGTGTTCCTTCAGGGAAAATGTAAATTCCTTGAGCTTCTTCTGGCAATACTAAGTCGCTAGAGATACCAAATTCTGCAACGGAACAGAACATGCCTTCAGAAACAACGCCACGCAATTTACCTTTTTTAATTTCTGTACCATCTGCTAAACGAGATTTATGATACGCTACAGGCACGATTTGACCTACTGCAACATTAGTAGCAGCCGTTACGATTTGTTTTGTAACAGGTTCGCCTTCTTCTGTAAGGCATTCAACTTGGCATACTTGTAATTTATCTGCATCTGGATGTTTTGTAATCTCCACGATTTTACCAGTATAAATTTTCTTAATGCCATTATCCATAGCAATGACATCTTCTACAGGAATACCAGCTTGTGTTAATTCATCGGCCAATTCTTGAGCAGGACGATTCATATCCACAGGCACGTATTCGTTCATCCACTGTAAACTTGCTTTCATGAGTTCCTCCTAAAATTGTTCCAAGAATCGTACATCATCTTCAAAGAATAGACGTAAATCGTTAATGCCATATAAAAGCATAGCAATACGTTCTACGCCCATGCCAAAGGCGAAGCCTTTAACCTTTTCAGGATCGTACCCATTAATACGCAATACATCGGGATGAACCATACCACAGCCCAAAATTTCAAGCCAGCCTGTATGAGAACATACGCGGCAACCTTCACCACCACACATTACACAAGAAATATCTACCTCTGCAGATGGTTCTGTGAATGGGAAGAAGCTTGTACGGAAACGTACCTTTGTGTCATCACCATACATGTGACGTAAGAAGGACTCTAATGTGCCTTTTAAGTCAGCAAATGTAATATGCTCATCGATGATGAGGCCTTCCACTTGATGGAATACAGGGGAATGAGTCGCATCATAGTCCCAACGGTAAACCTTACCAGGCGCAATCATACGGATTGGGCTATTAGGTTCATGACGTTGCATTGTACGAGCTTGTACTGGAGATGTATGCGTGCGCAATAAGAAGTTTTCTGTAATATAGAAGGAATCTTGCATATCACGTGCAGGATGATCTTTAGGCAAGTTTAAGCATTCAAAGTTATAGTAATCTTGCTCTACTTCTGGACCTTCTTCAACGGTATACCCCATTTTCATGAAGAAGTCTTCAATCATTTCATTAACCTTTGTTAATGGATGGATATGACCAGCTTTTTGTGCACGGCCAGGCAATGTAATATCGATGCGCTCTTTTTCTAAACGAGCATTTAACTCTGCAGTTTCCATACGAGCTTTAACTGTATCAATTTCAGCCTCTAACGCTTCACGAATAGCATTAACGAGGGCGCCAGCCTTCGGACGTTCTTCTGGAGATAATTTACCAAGACCTTTTAGTAAAGCCGTTACCTCGCCTTTTTTACCTAAATATTTAACACGTATATCTTGCAACGCTTGTTGATCAGCAGCGTCTTTGATGGCATCAAGGGCTTCTGCCTTAATACGTTGTAATTCTTGTTCCATTCAAGCATCCTCCTATTTGTAAAAGTCTAACTTATATTATACCAAATCAGGGTTGTCTTCTTCAATAAAACGCCATGGTAAATCAGGTAATGGCTTCTCTTCTAGTACAAAAAATGTACCCCGTGCCAAGTGAACAAGTTCACCTAATTCATTATAAATACGAGCGGTAGCAACCATAGTAGTTTTACCATTGTGCTCTACATTGGCTACACCACGCAATACAGCACCGCCTTTAACAGCTTTCACATAGTTACCATTAAGATCAATGGTGCTAACAGATTTTCCCAATGTAAAACAAGCAGTCCCCATCACACTATCTGCTAAGCCAATACATACGGCACCATGCAAATCCCCTCTAAAATTGCAGTAATCTGTTTCATTTGTTTGCAATGTCATTTCCGCATGACCTGGTTCCACTGCTGTAATCTCAGAATCTTTCACCCAAGAAAATGGGTTTTGATCTCGTAATTCGTTGAAATATTCTAACAATGTTGTAGCCATAAGGTTCTCCATTCTATATACATACCCATAGATTAACTAATCTAAATACTAATTCTATTACATTACCTGTATGAAAATCTTTATAGTTATATGTCAAAATTCAATACAAACATATAAAAATGGTGCGTTACATCATACATATTGTATCATGCAACGCACCATATGCGAATAACTCTATCTAATTATATGGTATGTTCTTAAGAAAACACATTTATAAATTCAAAACTATTCATAATGCAATGCATCGATTGGATTGAGCTTAGCCGCTTTACGGGCTGGGTATATACCAAAAATCAAACCAATAGCCATGGAAAAGGCAAAGGACATTATGATTGTTGGAACAGATACAATTGTACTCATTCCAGATACCATTCCGATTACTTTTGAGGCTCCTATACCGAAAGCAATACCAATAAAGCCCCCCATCAAACTGATTACAACGGCTTCTATTAAGAATTGCGTAACAATTACGCTATACGTAGCCCCCAAAGCTTTACGCACACCAATTTCTCGAGTCCGTTCCGTTACAGATACAAGCATGATGTTCATAATACCAATGCCACCTACAACTAGAGAAATCGCAGCAACAGCCCCCAGGAATAACGTAAATGTTCCCGTCGTCTGAGCCACTGTTTCCATAATAGATTTCATATTTTGAATATTGAAATCATCCAAATTTGTATCTTTAATATTATGACGAACACGCAACAAATTCTCTATATCTGCCTGCAAACGGTCAATGCCCCCATCATCCTTAGCCACAACATACACCCTGCGAAGATAGTCAATGCCCTCTACGCGCTCCATTGATGTTGTATATGGAATTAACACCGTATCGTCTTGGTCATTACCCATGGTTCCGTTCCCTTTACTTTTGAGAACACCAATGACACGGAATGGAATATTTTTAACACGGATTTCCTTGCCTACAGGATCTTCATCAGTAAACAAATTTTTTACTACCGTTTGTCCCACAACCGCTACACGTTCTCGGTTCTGAACATTTTTATCGGAGAAAAATCGACCAGATGTCATAGTCCAATTATTTACGTCCTGAAAGTTAGAATTAACCCCCGCAACAGATGTAGTCCAGTTTTTATTTTGATAAATCACCACATAAGAGCCATTTGTCATAGGACTGGCGGCTTTTACACCTTCTAACTTAGCAATAGCTTCATAGTCAGATATTTTCAACGATTTCATGGACCCCTGAGAAGATCTAGCACCTGGCGTCCGCGGCGCCCCTGGCAGAACTACCAACAAGTTAGAGCCTAAGCTAGAAATAGAATCCTCAATATCTTGCTTCACCCCATTACCGATAGATACCAAGGCAATAACAGCTGCTACACCGATAATGATACCTAACATGGTCAAAAGGGAGCGCAATTTATTAGCAATCAAGGAAGCCCATGCCATTAGAAAACTTTCTTTATACATTAGGCACCTCCTTTATAGGAGTCATATTAGAATTGATCGAATCCTCTACGATTATCCCATCTTTCAAGACTACATTACGACTCGCGTACGTAGCAATATCCGGTTCATGTGTAACTAGAAGAATCGTACGGCCTTCATCATGAAGGCCTCGAAAGATGTTCATAACGTCAATGGTTGACTTGGAGTCAAGATTCCCTGTCGGTTCATCAGCCATGATAATAGCAGGATTATTTGCCAATGCACGAGCAATCGCCACGCGTTGACGTTGCCCACCAGACAACTCGGATGGCAAATGGTCCATACGCTCGCCCAAGCCGACAGACTGTAATAATTGAGTGGCCCGTTCAATGCGCATCTTTTTATTTACACCGGCATAAATCATAGGAAGCGCTACATTTTCTAGGGCTGTCAATTTTGTCAACAAATTAAAGCTTTGAAATACAAAACCTATCTGTTTGTTACGTACATACGCAAGTTCATCATCAGATAAGGTAGCAACCTCGTCTCCATTGAGTCGATAAGAACCAGTTGTAGGTCGGTCCAAACATCCAAGAATATTCATAAAGGTTGATTTACCTGAGCCAGATGGTCCCATAATGGATACAAATTCACCCTTATTGACAACTAAATCAATGCCATGTAGAACAGGTACTGATAATTTGCCATTCACATAGGTTTTTGTAATTCCTTGTATGTCAATTACTGTTTGGTTCATAAGCACCTACCCTTAGAATGGTCCAGCTACATTATTTTTTGGTGCATTCACATCACCGCTTACGATAATTTCATCACCTTCAGATAAACCTTTTAAGATTTGAACATTAGTATCCCCAGTTACACCTGTAGAGACAGCGGTTCGTACTGGTTGACCATCTTTTATAACATATACATACTCACCTTGTTTGTCCGTACGTACAGCAGTAAGAGGAACTACCAATGTATTTTTAATATCTTCACCAAAGATTGTGGCACGAGCCGTCATAGTTGGTAAGAAATTACCTGCAATATTTTCAGGAATTTGAACCTTAACAGTATAGTACACAACGCTACTACTTGTTGTGCCCATATTACCTTTTGTACCTTTTGCAATTTCAGAAACGTAACCGGTGAAAGTTTCACCTGGCTTAGAATCTACAGTAAACTCTACCTTAGCACCTTGTTTGATATTGCCAATATCGGTTTCGTCTACAGTAAGATAAATCTCTAAATTTTTTAAATCTGCAATGGTAGCAATGATCATTTGTGTGGAAATACCAGTACTAATAGTTTGACCGGCTTTTAGCGGTGTACCAACAACAGTCCCAGACATTGGAGCTGTAATAGTAGCATCACTTAAATCTGCGGCAGCACGTTCATAAGTAGATTTAGCACGTTCATAAGATGTTACAGAATCATCATATGTTTGTTGTGCAATAGCATCTTGAGCCGCCAAGGATTTATAACGATTCATATCAAGTTCTGCTTTGGCTAACGCTGCACGAGCATCATCAACAGATGCTTGTAATTGACGTGTATCAATATAAGCGATAACTTGACCGGCCGTAACTTGATCATTCTCTTTAACTAAAACTTTTTCAAGTTTACCAGCAACATTTGTAGAAACATCTACATAATTTACAGGGTTAATAGTACCTGTGGCACTGATACTAGTTTTTACATCACCCTTTTCAACCTTGCCAGTAGTATATAACGTTTGTGCTTGATTTGCATTTAGACTATCCATGTAGTAATATGTGCCGCCACCAAGAACACAAAGAACAACAGCACCTGTTACTATACGTTTACGATGCTTTTGTAAGAACTCTTTCATTATGATCTCCTTTTTTTAAGATGAAGATATATTAAAAAGACATTTATTCTATATCAACACATATAGTATTTTTAAATTATACAGCACCAATTGCTTTTACGCAATATAATTTCATTAATGAATAAATTATGATATATAAAAAATGGCCCTTACGGGCCATTAACTACTCAATATTGACAATAATCTATAATCCTTCTCATCGATTGGAAATTCAAGACGTTCTGCCTCTTCATAAGATAGTGCACGGATATGACCATCTATATAACCTACTAATCGGTTAGCGACACCACTCATCAATAAATTAATACAGACTTCACTCATGCGAGCCGCTAAAATAGCATCAAATGCCGATGGACCACCGCCACGTTGTAAGTAGCCTAACACAGTTAGGCTAGGATCAAATTCTGTATGCTCCTTGATAAAAGCTTTCACCTCACCGCTGTTATAGGCACCTTCTGCAACGAGGATAACACTATATTCTTTACCCCGAATTTGTGTTTCCTTTAAATGACGACAAACCGCATGTAAAGGCATGGGATTTTCAGGAACCAAAACTATTTCTGCCCCACAAGCTAGGCCTGCCTTTAATGCAATATGTCCAGCTTTGCGCCCCATAACCTCCACAATAGCTACACGTTCATGGGAGTTTGATGTATCACGAATACGCCCAACCGCATCAACTACCGTATTAAGAGCCGTATCATAGCCTATCGTATATTGTGTACCACCCATGTCATTATCTATCGTACATGGAATGGTCATAGTAGACATACCAAGTTTAGATAAACTTGTAGCACCACGCATGGAGCCATCACCACCGATAACAACCAAATGGTCAATGTCATAAGTTTTCAAAATTTCATAAGCTTTGCGTTGAATTTCTTCATTCTGAAATTCTGGAAAGCGTGCCGTTTTCAGCATCGTACCACCTTGTGTTATGATGCCACCAACGTCTCGATTCGATAAGGGAAATATCTTTTCCTCAATGATACCTAAATAGCCACGTTCAATACCAAATATTTCAAAACCTTCATGTATAGCTTTTCTAGTTAGCGCTCTTATGGCGGCGTTCATTCCAGGTGCGTCTCCGCCGCTTGTTAGTATTGCGATTCTTCTCATATCCATTACCCCCTTGTGGTGTACGTTGTTTGGATATACTATGTGCCTTACCTTTTTTATTCGTTTGATTAGAAGTCTTTTGTTTATACCGTTTATCATAACGAATTTTATTAGACATTGCTCTTTTTGATACTGCTTCAGAAATCTCTTTTTTCCTACTTTGTTGATTATTAAATTGTATATCTTCAGATGCTTCTTTAGCATCTACATCGTTTATATCATTGGGTTGACGTCTTGCTTTAAATTGCACATCTGAGGCATCTAATTCATCCTCAATACGCTGTATAAAATCATAGGTCCGGCCATTTGTTGTATCTAGTACAAAATCGCACTGCTTATACACGGGCTTCCACGATTGTATCATAGCATGTACAAAGGCATTCACATTACTATAGTCCATGGTAGGCCGTTTCCCAACACGGCGATTCACGCGACTGACAATACGGAATTGTGCAGCTCGGATACCAATAATATAGGAATATTTTTTTAATACCTTTAAGGTGCGATGTTCAATAGGAAAATTCCCACCCACAGAAATCACTGCTTCATGGTATAAGCAAACCTTTTTTAGTACATCCATTTCGGCGCGGCGGAATGCTTTTTCTCCTATCTTTTTAAAAATCTCAGCAATGGGCAACCCAAAACGACTTTCTAATACGCGATCGGTATCTACAAATTGCCAACCCTTGCGTTCTGCAAGGTTCCGTCCAAAGTGACTTTTGCCACTTCCCATAGAACCGATGAGCATAATATTCCGTTTTATTATCATCTATTATGTGCCCCTTATCATTACATATCCTTCATTGTACTATAAAATGGTCCAAAAACAAAGACAGACTATAGACATAAAATCTATAATCTGTCTCTATACAGTACACCCGATTTTCATTAAGGTTTTATAATCGATTTAATTGCACAATGCACATAAACTACATTACCTTTACGTTCTATATCTTCTATTTCTATACGGCGTGAAGGATCCTTTTCTTCAACAGTATTTATCCAGTTAATCATACGCTCTGTACTACCTAATACTGTTAATTCTAGTATACCTTCATGCTCATCAGTACTGACAATCATTAATGGTTCTCCTTGCAAGGAATCAAAAATATTTGTATTAGAACTCGTATTAGATGTCTTGTTCCGTGTAAAAGATTCTAATAGTTTTGCTTCATTAGACACTATATAATCTGACTCAGCATTCATTTGTATATTATAATTATCTTGTTGATTTTTTAAGCTATTATTTTTGTCTTCAAAATAAATATGCCCATACATAGAAAGGCTAATGAGCATCCCCCACAACACTAGGCCCGTTAATATTCTCTCGACCTGATACGTTGTGCTCTCTT
Organism: Veillonella parvula; assembly: GCF_032472435.1. Classification (GTDB taxonomy): domain Bacteria; phylum Bacillota; class Negativicutes; order Veillonellales; family Veillonellaceae; genus Veillonella; species Veillonella parvula_N. Next base: position 252,775 of record NZ_JAWEGM010000001.1, on the reverse strand, counting down.
TTAGATCCGTCCATATGGAATGTATAAACACCTTTATCTGCTTTAACTGTTCCATGACACTCCATCCCTAGTAATTTTTGTTGGAGAATAGCAATAAATTTACGACACATTTCGTCACTCGTACCTATACCATCTATACTGATACGCCCATCCTTAATGCTAAGATGCTGTAGACTAATATGTTCTGACATAGCGGCATCAAGAATATAAAGGACCATTGTATTGGGTAATATATCTGTTTGATTCTTAAGGATTTTATTCTTTATTATTTTATTTCTTATTTCCATTAATTCACCATATTGTTGATGTATTTCTTGATACTGAGCATTTGCTTGCAATCGCACAAAGTCTATCTTTCGATTTTCATAGCTACGATAGCTTGACCAACAACTATATATAGTAACAAGCCCTACTATAATGTATATAAGACTTATCCCATAAAGAAGGTATCGATAGGTATGCCATAAACTATGCCATCGTAACGAGCGAGGCATTAAATTAATACATCTGTCCTTACCAGCCCAATCCAATCCATTTAAGCCCCCTTGCTGCCATACCGATAGCCATGTCCCAATCTAATTGTCCTTGCTTGCAACGATTACGACCACGACCTAAAAATAATAATGGAATATATTCAGTTTCTCCATACATGGAAATTATACCTTCCATATCTGTCCGTTCTTCATTTGTTATAGATTCTAACCCATACATCCGAATTCCCTGTATCTCATCTATACCAAAGTCTTGTAATCTCACTTCTAACTTATCCATAGCTTCAGCTACATCGCTACTAGTAATAGGTACAATACACTCTTGAATGCATATATCATTCCACCAAAGCCATAAATGCATGGCGCCTTCTTCCACAACACCTGTTACAGTACCGCTGCGCCGCATCAAGCAATAACAAATAGGAATAGGCCAAAAATCAATAACATCAACGGGTGCATAAGTATCTCGTATACCTTGCTTCAAAAGCTCTAGTGAATGCCGATCTACAGCCACCATAAACATATGATAATTGTGTCGTGGATATTCCCGGCGACAAGCATCCATTTGGAAACTATCCCCCTCAAAACTAAAGTAGTCCTCTATATTCCACTTTATAAACTCCTTCATATCAAAATCATGAGGATCATAAGGTGCTACATGCATTTGTGTATCAATATTAGCAACAATACTATAAGCCCCTTCATCTAAATCATACGTTTCTATAAATTTTGTAACGTCTTCATCAATAGGTCCTGTACGCTTCATTTCTAACGCATCAGTAATGACCATTGTTTTATTTTCTATATGAGCGGTAACACATACAATATGTTCATCAGTTATACATACTCCAGAATGTATTCTCTTTTTTCGTTTCATAGAATCACCTCAATAAGGTTTTACCTTTATAACATGCATATGTTTTTCTTTATCTACGGTCACATACATATGTACACGACTCACGATTTCACTATTTTTCAATTTTCCATAACTCATAATATGTCGCGGATTATCTGTTGATTGGTCTGCTTCAATAGTAATCTCTACATTTTCATCATCTATCACAACTAATTTATTTTGAAAGTCCCATACATTTCCTAATTTACAATAGCCCACAAACCAATGAACACCTTTCTGTGCCGCATAATGAGCCTCTTCCAAATGCAATTCGTCTACCACATTACTTTCACATATTTGTCCTATACGCAGCCCCATAAAAGCTAATAATAATAAAAAGGACATTGTAAGTATCGCTATATATGTAATAAAGCCCGCGTTATGGGCTCCTACGTTCATAACCTGTCTCCTCTTTACTTGTATACCAATCATAAATAGTACTCTGTCCAATAGAGACCTCATATATGGATAATCCTCCATAACCACTTGTGTATTTTCTATCATTAACAAAACGATTATTAATATACCAACGTAAATACACGGTCCCATTAGTATCTACACTAAAAGGGTATTCTTGGGTATAGCCCACATTTCTTTTATCTGTAGTTCCTACAATTCGACTACCACTGACAGGTTGCAAGCTACCATCCGTTAATTTTCTGTATAATGCATGACGTTGTACAGTTAAGGTTGTGCGCTTTGTATCGTGAATATATAAACTTGTATTACGATCTTCTACAGTAACCTTCACAGGATTCCATATCATATGAGCCACAACCATACGCCGTGTATATCGACCATCCTCCATCATAGCTACACTATCAAGTAATTTAGCATCCCACATAACTGCATAGAATACGATACCTAACAATAAGGTAAGGACTATGATAGAAATCATCATACTAATAAGCGTAGAATACAAAATAAAACCCATATCATTTCTATTTTTATTTCTATCTGTTATGGGATTCTGCTTGTATTCTTTATTCTTCCCAATTACCGTTTCTATATCCTCGCCCTTCAATGTATCCCCTCCAAATCAACTGATAGAGAATAGACAACAGATTGATTGTCGATGGCATCTACTGTTAATCGTTGTAAAGATACACCTTCTATCACTACAGGCTTTATATGTATTTTATAGGTAATTTTTTCACTGGGACTCATTGTAAATTGAGAATTATATACACCAGTTTCTATTGCTCCATTCTTATAATAAGAAGCTTTAGCCACTTCTAAATACGTTATGGTATCTTGCAATATATGATCCCAATAATACGCCCTATATACCGTAAGAGTAGCCATCCAAAAAATAGATAATACAACCGGTAAAATGAACATGATTATAGCGGCTGATATTAAAGCGTCACCATACATAAATCCTTCAGTGCACTTCTTCCCATCTAATTCGCCCCGTTTGTACAGATATCCATATACGATTTTTCTCACCACTTTCACGATCTTTCAAAATAATTTCTGTCCCATCATAGGGTAAGCCCAAGGCTGAAAAAGAAATAATTGTCATAGACCGTTCATTCTCAATATTTTGCGGTAATGATATGTTTACCGTATGATGATTAACATCTTCCTCTAAGGTATAACTGTCCTTATTTAAAATAAAAAGCATTCTCCCTTTACCATTAGATTTATGCCCTAACATAGACCACAGTTGAACTTTCTTGAGCATATACGCCACCTCTTGCGTAGCACCATTTAAAGTATAACGACTAGGTGTTGTCACAATAGGTAAGGCAATAGAAATGAGCAATAAGATTAAACCAATAGTAATAATCCATTCCGCCAATAAAGATCCACTTTGACGATTTATAAGTTGCACCTTAACCATTGATAAAGCACCTCCATATAGGAACCACCATGTAAGGCACACCATCCGCCAAAGCATAGAAAGGGACCAAATGGGATATATCGATTACGATAACCGGCGAGTAAGAGATAGAGAGAACCAACACAAAAAGTTACGTAAAAGAAACATATAATTTCCCATGGAGTGAGCCATATTGCAATAGCAGAAAACCATTTAATATCGCCTATGCCAAAGCCTTTATGGCTAATCAAACGAAGTCCATATGTAATAGCACCTACGCTGATAACACTTAATAAGGTTACTAACATAGATTGATCATTTATATAGCTATATATAATGCCACCTATTACAAGAACTAATGCCCCTTCATCAGGCAATATATAGTAATGCATATCGATGGTAGCACCTGCTATGATGATGAGTGAAAACACAGCATACAAAGCAATGTGAGTATAAGATATTGCTTTTGATGAAACTATAACAGGTAGCAATATAGATGCTATATATACAAAAAGTCCTATCACATAATTGGTCCCTTTCATACCTTGTCCTTTCATATAACTAACGTATGTAATTCATAATCTATACAAGTTAATTAAGGCTCATTAGGTGCTTTAACAACAACAGATTTTGAAGTCCCACCACTGACAACTTCATAAGTAATAGTGTATTCTTTTCCTTTTGCAGTCTTAACATGTTCAGTAAGATATCCTTCCTTATATAGATTTTCTACTGTTGGAGGTGTATCGACATTTTTGTCAATCATATACAATTGAGTAGCATTTTTTATAATTTGAATATCTGCTGTTTCTTTAGCGTTTCTAGCTTTATCCGCAGCAGATAAGAATTGTGGCATCGCAATAGCCGCTAATATAGCGATAACCGCTACTACAACCATTAACTCAACAAGAGTAAATCCGCCTTTTCTCGATTTTTTAAACCCTTCTCGAACACGAGAAATATGTAGTCGATCTACGACCCATTGACCGCACATTTCTAATCGATGATTCACTCCATGAATCATATGCATAACAGACTTCATAATATTCTCCTTTTAATAGTTAAGTAATAACATTGTCTATTGCCCTCCTAAGTTGGCAATGGACGTAAATAAGGGGTACATAACAGATACAACTAATACGGCTACACCGATTCCCATTATGGTTAGTAAAATTGGTTCCAATAATCGTTCTAAACGAGCAATATATTTTGAAAGTATAGATTCATAGTAGTAGCCACAGTGGTTTAACATTTTTACTAATTCACCACTCTCTTCTCCAATGGACACCATTTGCCATATAAAAGCATTTCCTATCTGACCACTACGTAAACTTTCTTCCAGTGAGTGTCCTGATAATAATCTTGCTTCCACTTGTTTACTACATTCAACACCATATATATTCCCCCACAAAGGGCGAGTAATATTCATGGTTTGAATGATAGAAATACCAGAATCTAGTAAGAGAGCCCAAACTTTTAAAATACTTGTATAATACACACAAGTACTCCATTGGTATCGGTGAGCCAACAGCCAAAGCCAACGATGTACTTTACACTTTATACTATGCTGTTTATAAGCAAATGCTAAGGAACCTATTACAACACAATGTATAGCTATTACCATTAGAGGATGCGATTTTAACCCTTGTCCTAATGCAAAAAGAGCTCGCGTCATCAAAGGTAATGTAATATGCATAGTGGTAAATACCTGTTCAAACGAAGGAATAATAAACAAAATGGTAACTAGAAAAAATATATTCATCATTAAAAGAAGAAATAAAGGGTAGGAAATAGCACTCATAACCTTTTGTTTCAGCTGCCTCTCCCAATCATAGTGGCGGGATATATATTGTAAACTCTCACCCAAAGTGCCCGCTGCTTCACCACTTTCTAGTAAAGCCAAAGCAATAGGAGGACATCCTTCACTTCGTAAAGCCTGTGATAAAGTCTGACCACGCTCTATAGATTCATATAAAGCTGTATAGAGTAGTACTCGTTTCCCCTGGCAGAGCAACTGTAAGGCTCGCCGTAATGGAACACCAGATTCAATGAGTAGACCTAATTGATAAGTCACATCTACCACCATAGTATGATTCCATTTATGTTTCTTTCTTTCATCCTGCAACGATATTCTATAAATTCTATAACCATCTCGTTTTAACCGTATTGCAATTTCTTGTTCTGAATCCCCCCACATCAAACCTTTTTCTGTTTCATTTTGATTATTTTTTACGACATATTCATAAGCCTCCATATATTCACCTACGATAATTGTTGATCAAGCAAGGTATGCAATTGTTGTTGGGCTCCATATTGTGCCTTTACATCTCGCACAGCCATTTCTAATGTTTTCATCGGTAGTTGCGTTTCTTGAATAGATATGATTTGTGGTTCCTTACGGGTCCGTATCAAATTTGCTACTGCATGGGTATTTAGCAAAATATCACGAATAGTAATGAACTTTTTATTCCATCGAAGTAAACGCTGACATATAACGGCCCGTAACACTTGAGATATTTGATTGCGTATCTCTTCTTGTTGCTCCCCAGGAAATAGAGAAATCATGCGGTGAACCGCCATCACTGCACGCTGTGTATGCATAGTTGCCATTACAAGGTGACCAGTCTCTGCCGCATGAAGTGCCGCTTCAAGGGTTTCTCGATCTCGAAGTTCGCCTACCATAATGACATCCGGATCCTCTCGTAAAGCATCTCGAATACCATCTGACATAGTATTAATATCAGCACCTAATTGTCGTTGATGGATCAAAGACTTCTTAGGTGCAAACTCAAATTCAATGGGGTCCTCTAAGGTAATAATGTGGCGCTCCATAGTCTGATTAATATAATCAATACAACAAGCTAAGGTAAAACTTTTACCACTGCCAGTAGGACCACAAACAAGCAATAGACCATCATGTGCTTCGCATAGCTTTTGTAATAACTGACCTTCACTGTTATCATCTAATTTGAGTTGTTGATGACAGAGCAATCGCAATGTACCACATATGGTCTGATTAGCTCGATATAGATGAACACGAATACGCACACCACAACAGGAACAAGCCTCATCAAGAGACTGCCATTCATAGGATGCTATACCGCAACGGCGCAATATATCCTCGATTAATTCTGTAGTACACATAAATGAAGTAGCCTTTAATCCATCACCATGTCGCAAATAGATAGGCTGACCACATTGTAGATGAATATCTGTTGATGATAGTTGTATTGCATTTTCTACAATAGTTTCTAAACTTTCACGTTTACAGCATGAGTCCACAACGATGCACCTCCTCTATAGATGTAACATGCTGAGATACGGCCTTACGAGCAGACTCTTCTAATGACAATAATAAATGTGTTTCCAATTCGTCCCAATGAACCGAATTAGCTGGTATTTCTAAGTATTCAAATAGAGCAGTCCGTCCCTGATATGATGTACCATCAAATTTTCGTACTAGCCGTTGTGCAATAGCCCCCATTAAAGTAGCCCGTATTAAGTACGGCTCTACGCCCATATCCATGAGTCGCGTTACAACGCCTATAGCTGTATTGGTATGTATAGTAGATAATACGCGATGCCCCGTTAAAGCAGACTTAACGGCTAACTCTGCGGTCTCCTTATCCCTAATTTCACCAATCATAATCGTATCTGGATCTTGCCGTAATACAGAGCGAAGACCTTTGGCAAAGGTAAATCCAATCTTTTCATTAATACCAATTTGTATAGCCCCTTTAATTTCAGCTTCTACAGGATCTTCAAGACAGATAAGCTTAGTTTCGTCTAAATTTAACATGCGAAGCATGGCATATAAAGTAGCTGTCTTACCACTGCCTGTAGGTCCACAGATAAGTAATAATCCATAAGGACGTTTTAATAATTGTTCAATGTGCTCAAAGATATCCAGCTGCATGCCTAATTCTTTTAAGTCTTTATGACTCCCTTCATTTCCCATAAGGCGACATACTAAGGTTTCTCCGTATAGGCTAGGCAATGTAGATACACGCATCGTTACAGACTTATTTTTATGACTCCAAGACCAACGCCCATCTTGTGGTAAACGCTTCTCGCTAATATCTAGAGAGCTACAAACCTTAATACGGTTGATAATGAGTTCAGCTTCTTCAAATGATACAGTCATGTAATGTTGCAGCAGTCCATCTTGTCGCAACCGAACATGAGCACCACTTTCAACGGGATCAAAGTGGATATCACTTACATGGTGTTCTAAAGCATACAAGATAATATCGTCTAATGTTACGTCTACATACATGGTCACCTCCAATACCTTGCGGTATGTTTTTACCTCACACTAGCGTATGGCGTTATAGGTTTCGACATCAGCCTCTAAATCCCTCTTTTATTTTTAAAAATCCACGAAGCGAAAACTTTTCTTTTTTTAGACATACAAAAAAGGCGCCCCAAAGGGCGCCCTTATTGGACTATTAGATATAACGTATCTTATTTTAAGTTATAAAAAACGTCATTACCTTTATATTGAGCTGTTTCGTATAACATTTCTTCAATGCGAAGTAATTGATTATATTTTGCTACACGTTCAGAACGAGCCGGTGCACCAGTCTTAATTTGACCAGCATTTACAGCTACAGCAATATCAGCAATGAATGTATCTTCAGTTTCACCAGAGCGGTGAGATACTACGCAAGTGTAACCAGCACGTTTAGCAAGTTCCATAGCATCGAAAGCTTCAGTGAGAGTACCGATTTGGTTAACTTTTACAAGAATGGAATTACCTACACCAAGCTCAATACCACGAGCCAAACGTTTTGTGTTAGTTACAAATAAATCATCACCAACAAGTTGTACGCGGTCACCAAGGCGGTCTGTCAACAATTTCCAGCCTTCCCAATCTTCTTCTGCAAGGCCATCTTCGATGGATATGATTGGATATTTGCCTACTAGGTATTCGTAAAAATCTACCATTTCAGCTGCTGTTTTAACTTTACCTTCCCCAGCAAGGTTATATTTACCACCTTCGTAGAATTCAGAAGATGCAGAATCAAGTGCCAATTTGAAATCTTTTCCTGGTTCATAACCAGCAGCTTTAATAGCTTCACAGATTACTTCTAATGCTTCTTCATTAGATGATAAGTTAGGTGCGAAACCACCTTCATCACCTACTGCAGTACTAAGACCTTTATTGTGAAGTACGGATTTCAAAGTATGGTATACTTCTGCACAGCTACGAAGAGCTTCTGCAAAAGATTTAGCGCCTACAGGCATGATCATAAATTCTTGAATGTCTACGTTATTATCAGCATGTGCGCCACCGTTCAAGATATTCATCATAGGAACTGGCAACTCTTTTGCATTAAAGCCACCAAGGTATACAAATAATGGCAAGTCCAAAGATTCAGCTGCAGCACGAGCTACTGCCATGGATACACCAAGGATTGCATTTGCACCAAGGTTAGATTTATTATCGGTACCATCCAATTGCAACATTAAGTTATCGATTGCCACTTGTTCTGTCGCATCATAACCGATAAGTGCAGGACCGATTTTAGCATTTACATTATCGATAGCTTTTAAAACACCTTTACCGGAATAACGGGATTTATCTCCATCCCGTAATTCTACGGCTTCAAACATACCTGTGGAAGCACCAGATGGAACTGCTGCTGTAGCAATAGTACCATCTTCTAAACATACTTCAACTTCAACTGTTGGATTACCGCGGGAATCTAAAATCTCTCTTGCAATGACTTGTTCAATTACTGCCATTTCTTCACCTCATATAATCTAATGGAATAACTGCCATCTGACAGCCATTATATATATTGAGCTAAACCTTATAGGCTTATAACTCTAATTAACTACTAATATAGTGAAAGCTCCATATTATGCTTTATGTACCAAGCTATGACCTGTCATAGCTTTTGGTTGTTTTATCCCAGCTAAGTCTAATAATGTAGGAGCAATGTCACATAATTTACCAGCTTCTAATGTAGCTGTTTTTAAACTGTCGCTCATTAAAATTAAAGGAACCAAGTTCGTTGTATGTGCCGTATGTACCTTACCTGTTTCATGATTAACCATAAGCTCTGCATTACCATGATCTGCTGTAACTATCAGATGACCTTTCTTGCTACGAATAGCCTCCACGATACGACCTAAACAAGTATCTACTGCTTGAACCGCTTTAACGGCAGCTTCAAAGCTACCAGTATGACCAACCATATCTGGATTTGCAAAATTCAAGATAATCATGTCATATGTTTCATCTTGTATCGCTTGTACAACCTTATCGGTCACTTCATAAGCACTCATTTCTGGTTGTAAATCATAGGTGGCCACTTGAGGGGATTTTACAAGAATGCGATCCTCTCCTTCAAAGGGTTCCTCTTCACCGCCATTAAAGAAATATGTAACATGAGCATACTTTTCTGTTTCCGCAATACGCAATTGGCGATAACCACCTGCACTTAGAACTTCACCTAATGTTTCAGATAATGTATCCTTTTCATACACAATATGTACGGGCAAACCATCCTCGTATTTTGTCATAGTTGCCATATATATAGATAGTGGCTCCCTTTTAAAGCCATCAAAATCAGGTAACACTAGTGCCTTTGTAAGTTCACGACCACGGTCTGGGCGGAAGTTACAGAATATAACCGCATCTCCATCTTTGATAGTCCCTGCAGCATCAATCACCGTAGGAAGTACAAACTCATCTGCCGCATCTTTATCATAAGACTGTTGCACCGCTTCACATGCAGATATAGCTATTTCACCTTGACCATGCACAATGGCATTATATGCCAATTCAACGCGGTCCCAACGATTATCGCGGTCCATTGCATAATAGCGACCACTAACTGTAGCAATTTTACCACAATTGAGATCAGCCATATACGTTTCTAAGTCCTTTAAATAGCCTTGTGCACATTGTGGAGCTACATCACGACCATCGAGCAAAGCATGGACATACACATGCTCGATTCCATTATCATGAGCCCCCTTGATGACTGCCTTAATATGATCTAAGGAACAATGCACATTACCATCTGAAACTAGACCTATAAGATGTAAGCTTTGCTTCTTAGCTACTTCGTATAGTTCCTTCATAACAGGGCGATTATAAAACTCACCAGACTCGACATCTTTAGTAATACGAGTCAAATCTTGATACACTATGCGACCAGAGCCAAGATTTAAATGGCCAACTTCAGAATTTCCCATTTGACCTTCTGGAAGGCCTACCGCAAGCCCTGATGCTTCTAATGTTGTATGTGGATACGTATCCCATAATCGATTAAAACAGAGCGGCTTCGCCTGTACTACAGCATTGGTTGTGTCTGATTTATCCCCCAAGCCAAAGCCATCTAGGATGACTAGCATTACGGGAGCCTCTAATTTAGCCATTTGTAACCTCATATTAAGCGCTTACTTGGTTTGCAGCTTTAATAATATCAATAAATTCATCGACCACAAGTGATGCACCACCTACGAGAGCACCGTCAATATTAGGCTCTCCAAGGATTTCTAGTGCATTTTCTGATTTAACGCTACCACCATACTGGATGCGTACTGCATCGGCAGTTTCATTATCATATAAAGATTGAATGTAATTGCGGATTTCTTTGCATACCTCTTCAGCTTGATCAGCCGTTGCTGTCTTGCCCGTACCGATAGCCCAAATTGGTTCGTACGCAATGATCAATTGACTGACTTGTTCTTTCGGAATATCAGCCAAAGCCCCTTTTAGTTGAGACGTAATCCAGTCAAGTGTATGACCCGTTTCACGATGTTCTAAACTTTCACCAACACAGACAATAGGATTCAAATTATGATGAAATGCACTTTTAATTTTTGCATTAACGGTCTCATCTGTTTCGCCATAATATTCACGGCGCTCAGAGTGACCGATGATTACATAATTAACGCCTACTTCTGTAAGCATAAGTGGTGAAATCTCACCAGTAAACGCACCAGCATCATGATAATCCATAGTTTGTGCACCTACTTCAATAGCTGTATTTTTCGTCAATACTACAGCACGTTCGATAGCTGTAAAAGGCGGACATACAACTACATCACAGGACAATTCCATATCTTGTAACACGCTGTTAAACGCTTCGATCAGAATTGATCCAGATGCAATGGTGCCATTCATTTTCCAATTCCCTGCAATAATGGGTTTTCTCATATTATGCCTCGGACAATGCAGCAATACCCGGTAGGATTTTGCCTTCTAAGAATTCTAAAGATGCACCGCCACCTGTGGAGATGTGGCTAATTTTATCTGCTAAACCACTTTTTTCAATGGCTGCTACAGAGTCGCCACCACCAACGATAGTCATCGCATCAGATTCAGCTACAGCTTTCGCTACTGCATTTGTACCAGCTGCAAAGTTTTCCATTTCAAATACGCCCATAGGACCATTCCAAATAATAGTCTTCATTGGCGCCAATGCTTCTACATAAAGTTCGCGGGTTTTAGGCCCAATATCTAATATCATCCAGCCATCTTCGATTTGATCAACATCAACGATTTTAGTATTAGCATCGTTGCTGAAAGCATCTGCTACTACAGCATCAATAGGTGTTAGTAATTTAGCACCTGCTACACGAGCTTCCATAACAAGGTCTGTAGCGATAACTTCTTGACCTTCTTCAAATAAGGAGCTACCAATATTGCAACCTTGCGCTTTAATGAACGCATTAGCCATACCACCGCCGATGATCATTACATCAACTTTAGGCAATAAGTTAGAAATAACGGAGATTTTATCTGTAACTTTCGCGCCACCAATAATAGCTGCCATAGGTGTTTTGGGATGTACTATAGCTGCACTTAATGCGTCAATTTCTTTTTTGAGCAAGAAACCTGCTGCCATAGGGATATAATCAGCAATACCGACTACAGATGCCGCATTACGGTGAGATACACCAAACGCATCATTGATAGCAACATCTGCAAGAGATGCCAATTGCTTAGCAAACTCAGGGTCATTTTTAGTTTCTTCATTGTGGTAACGCAAATTTTCAAGCATCAATACATCACCAGATTGTAATGCTTTTACAGCTTCTTCAACTTTAGGACCAATACAGTCATCTACGAATGCTACAGGCTTGTTGATAAGGTCAGATAAATGCTTAGCACATGGTGCCAAAGACATTTCTGGTTTGCGTTCTCCCTTAGGACGACCAAAGTGAGAAGCAAGGATAACCTTTGCCCCTTTTTCGATTAAGTAATTGATAGTAGGTAATGCACTACGAATACGAGTGTCATCAGTGATGACACCGTCTTTCATAGGAACATTAAAATCAACACGAACAAATACTGTTTTATTAGCTACTTGTAAACCTTCAATTGTTTGTTTCATCAAAGCCTCCTGATTATAAGCCTTTGCTTGCTACAAATGCGGCCATGTCAATAAGACGTTCGGAGTAACCCCATTCGTTGTCATACCAAGAAACAACTTTTACCATGTTGCCATCCATAACCATTGTCAAATCAGCATCAACAATGGAGCTACGAGAATCAGAGCTGAAATCACAGGATACCAATGGTACATCAGATACACCAAGAATACCTTTTAATTCACCAGCTGCTGCTTTGCGAAATGCTTCGTTGATTTCTTCTTTAGTAGCCGGTTTTTCAAGTTCGCAAACAAGATCTGTAGCAGATACGTCTGGAGTAGGAACGCGCAATGCAAAACCATCTAATTTACCTTTTAATTGAGGCAATACTTTAGCAACAGCTTTCGCTGCCCCAGTTGTTGTAGGAATGATGGACATTGCTGCAGCACGAGCACGGCGAGGATCTTTATGACGTGCATCAAGAATTTTTTGGTCATTTGTGTAGGAATGAATTGTAGTCATCATACCGCGTTTGATACCGAATTCATCACATAATACTTTAGCAAATGGAGCCAAGCAATTTGTTGTACAAGATGCATTAGAGATAATGTGATGTTTTGCAGGATCATACATATCTTGGTTAACGCCCATAACCATAGTTAAGTCTTCGTTTTTACCAGGTGCAGAGATTAATACTTTTTTTACAGTAGGTTGATTCAAATGAACCTTTGCTTCCTCTGCATCACGGTATTTACCAGTACATTCCATAACAATTTCTACGCCTTCTTCAGACCAAGGTAATTTAGAAGCGTCGCGGTCATGGAATACACGGATTTTTTTACCATCAACGTAGATATTTTCTTCATCAAATGTTACTTCATTAGGAATTGTACCGTGTACGGAATCGTATTTTAACAATAATGCAGTACCTTCATTATCACCAGTTGCATTAATTGCCACTACATCCACATCAGGATTATTAATCGCTGCGCGAACTACACATTTACCGATACGACCAAAACCGTTAATACCAACTTTTACTGCCATTGTTAGATCCTCCTAATAACAAAAATTCTAACCAAATTCAAACTAAAATTTATAACTACTAATTCGCCTATAAGGCAGAAATTTGTAACAATTGACGCATACCTTCGGCTGCTTGCTCATCAATAATAAGTATACCTTTCTGGCAAGCTCGCATCACACCTATAATAGCGCTCGCTTTTTCTTGTCCGCCAGCTACAGCAATAACATTGGGAACCTTTACTACATCGGGAAGTGATAAACCAATATTATTAGTAGAATAAATTAACTTACCCTCAATGTCACAATATTGGCCAAGTGCTTCACCTACCGCATGATTATCTACCAACTGCTTACGCACATCATCGGCAATATGGCGCTGATCCGCCATGCGCATTGCAGTACCAATACCAAATAATAGTATGTCAGTCCTACTAATGAGGTCTCCAATTTCTTTAATTTGTGGTTCACAAGTCATGAGCATATGTAATGAGTCTTGTGAAAGTCCATCAGGTAAATGGAGCATCTTATAGGAACCACTTAGTCGTTCAGCAAGCACCGAAGCAATTACATTAGCTTGGTATTCCACTACTTCACCAACGCCACCACGGGCTGGTACCACAGTAGGATTGAAAGGTAAGATAGGCATTTCTTCAGCTATTGCTGCCATGGTACTACCCCCACTGATGGCTACTACTGCATTAGGTTTCAATAGGTCTTGCAATAACTTTGCCGCTGTAAAACCTAACTTTTTAACCATCAAGGTTCCTTCTGTAGGTGTAATAACAACTCTATCGATATGAAGTGCTTCAGTCAATCGATGTTCTAGCTCGTTAATACGATCTAGCTCATTTAAAAAATTTCGTAACTTCGGAACAATTGCATGTCCCTCATCAGTGAGAAAAATCCCTGGTTTATAAATGTCTACAAGACCATTAGCACGCATTAACTCAATATGACTTCGTACGGTTCGCTCTGGAAGATCCGTTGCGGTAGCTAATGTTCTACGGCCTATAGGCTCTTCATAAACAAGGTGGTTTAGTATTTTGTATCGCTCCTTCAATACGCTAACAATTTCAGGAACAATACGTTCACATATCATTAGAAATTCGTTCATCGGGTCCCTCCTTTACCCGTTGGGATTACATGAATCGTTTTTCGTCCCATGTGAACAAAATCCGTCCCACCTAAAATAAAAAAATACTTTTACACTTGTATTGTATACCTTATGTAATTTTTATTCAACCCTAAATAAGAGAAAACGACATACGCCTTAGATAATTTGTTATTATTTCAAATCTAATAATATGTCGTCATGTCCCCTTATTATATTCTAATATGTCGTTTTATTGTATTTTATTTTGTACCGAAGATACGGTCACCAGCATCCCCTAAGCCAGGTAAGATGTAACCATGATCATTAAGTTTTTCGTCGAGGGCCGCTACATAAATAGGAACATCAGGATGTTCTTTATTTACAGCCTCTACACCTTCGGGAGCAGCTACTAAGCACATTAATTTAATATGTTTAGCACCTTTTTCTTTTAGCAATGTAATCGCTGCGGCTGCACTACCACCAGTAGCAAGCATTGGATCAGTTACGATGAAGTCGCGTTCCCCTACGTCAGATGGTAGTTTACAGTAGTATTCTACTGGTTTCAAAGTTTCAGGATCACGGTACAAACCAATATGACCAACTTTTGCAGTTGGAATTAAACTAAGCATACCATTTACCATACCTAGACCAGCGCGAAGAATTGGAATAATACCCAGTTTTTTACCTGCAATTCGTTTGCCAGTCATTTTAGTTAGTGGTGTTTCTACCTCCACATCCTCAAGTGGTAAGTTGCGTGTAATTTCATACCCCATCAACATAGTAATTTCATCAAGTAGTTCTCTGAAATCTTTAGAGCCTGTTTGTACGTCACGCATCAATGTAACTTTGTGTTGAATCAATGGATGTGTCATAACATTAACTTTCATGACTGTCCTCCTATAAAACAATATACATATCCCATTCTAGCGATTAACTATTATATTTACTCTATCACAGATTAGAAAATCATGCCATAAAAATATTGAAAGGGATGTGCCAATGGCACACCCCTTTTACACTACCTATAAACTTATAGGACTATAAATATATATTTAATATTAGTACAATCGATTAGTACAATGGATACGCTTCACAAAGTGCAGCAACACGTTTACTAGCTTCTTCATGGACCGATTTATCCTCAGGATTTTTAAGAACCACTGCAATAATATCAGCAATTTCTTCCATATCTTTCACTTGCAAACCACGTGTTGTAAGAGCTGGCGTACCAAGGCGAATACCACTTGTTACAAATGGGCTAGCGGGATCAAATGGAATTGTATTTTTATTACATGTAATACCTACTTCATCGAGTAAGTGTTCAGCTTCTTTACCAGTTAAACCAGTATTACGAACATCTACAAGCATAACATGAGTATCTGTACCGCCAGAAACAATTGTTAAGCCCTTTTCTTGTAATGCTGCAGCCAACGCTTTTGCATTGTCGATAACTTGTTGTGCATACACTTTGAACTCAGGTTGTAAAGCTTCACCAAATGCTACAGCTTTAGCAGCGATAACATGCATCAAAGGACCACCTTGGATGCCAGGGAAGATGGCTTTATCGATTGCTTTAGCATACTTTTCTTTGCAAAGAATCATACCACCACGAGGGCCACGCAATGTTTTATGAGTTGTTGTAGTAACGATATCTGCATATTCCACAGGGTTTGGATGTAAACCAGCTGCTACAAGTCCAGCAAAGTGAGCCATATCTACCATGAAAATAGCATCTACTTCGTGTGCCACTTCAGCCATTTTCTTAAAGTCGATTTGACGGCTATAAGCACTACCACCAGCGATAATCAACTTAGGTTTTGCTTCCAATACAATTTTACGGAACTCATCGTAGTCGATTTGTTGTGTTTCAGCATCTACACCATAAGGTACTACATTGAAATATGTACCAGATACGTTAACTGGAGAACCATGAGTCAAATGACCGCCATGGGACAAGTTCATACCCACAATAGTATCACCTGGTTGTAATAATGCGAAATACACGCCAAAGTTTGCTTGAGAACCAGAGTGAGGTTGTACATTAGCATGTTCTGCACCGAACAGGCGTTTTGCACGTTCGATAGCCAATGTTTCAATAACATCAACATTTTCACAACCGCCATAATAGCGTTTACCAGGATACCCTTCTGCATATTTGTTAGTCAATACGCTACCTTGAGCTTCCATTACAGCTTGAGAAACAAAATTTTCAGAAGCAATCATTTCTAATTTATCGCGTTGGCGTGCTAACTCTTGGTTGATAACAGCTTGAATATTAGGGTCTTGTTTTTCTAAGAAACTCATGAGTATCCTCCTCATATAGAACAACTATCTATAAAGTAATGATGTATTATTTCTCTAATGCTTTTATTTTCTCTACACGACGTGCATGACGTCCACCTTCAAACTCAGTTTCCATAAAAATGGTTACAATATCGTTAGCAAGGCCTGGTCCAATAACGCGTTCACCCATAGTAAGGATGTTCGCATCATTATGTTCACGACATGCGTGAGCAGAAAATGTATCATGACAAAGAGCAGCGCGAATGCCCGCTATCTTATTTGCTGCAATACCGATACCGATACCTGTACCACAAATCAAAATACCGCGATCTGCTTGACCAGATACAACTGCATTTGCTACAGGTACTGCAATATCAGGATAGTCGCAAGACTCAGCTGAATAACAACCAAAATCCTCTACTTCATGTCCCAATGCACTCAATACTTCTTTAACAGATTCCTTCAGATTTAATCCGCCATGATCACAACCGATTGCAACTTTCATAATTTCATCTCCTACGCCTTCTGAGGCACTGATGTAAGACCGGCCTCTACTAAGTGATAAATTTGTTCCGCACATTGATTATATACGGTTTGGTCAGATCCATATGGGTCCGTAACATCACCATCTAGACCACCCCACTCGGAAATTGTTTTAATTTTACCTTCCTCAAAGGGGAATTGGCGAAGTAGTACAGATTTGTGATCTTTCGTCATACCAAGAATAAGATCTGCTGCATTTACGAGTTCCATCGTTAAGGGTCTCGATTCATGGTTGGAAATATCTGCAATGGAACGGACAGCTACTACGGCTTGTTCAGTTGGTTTTGCTCCATAAGCGGCAAATAAACCAGCTGATACAGTTGTAACATCCTTATGTTTCTCCGCTGCAAGGGCCCGTGTAATACCTTCAGCCATAGGGCTGCGGCAAGTGTTACCGGTACATACAAATAAAATATTCATAATAACATCCTTACTCAATCACATTTTGTGATTACTTTATACATTATAGCAAATCTATCCAATATGTAAAGACATTTTTCTATTATCAGTGGACATCTTTATGCTATTAAATTTACTTATAAATGATATGATGACTCGATGCTTTTTCCATTCGATTCATAATGGCAACACCGAAACCATCATCATCAACACCTTCTGCTAGGATTAGCGTAACATGATTTTCATTAAAATGTAATAGACTTTTATAAAAGTCGTGCCCCAATGCTAACGCATCTCCATGATGGCCAAAACAATGGCACATAAATCGTCCATCCTCTTTAATCAAGTTATACGTTTCATGACTTACCAAACACCCTATGGGACCTTCTATGCCTTCTGAAAGCTCTTTGAAAGTGTGTGCTACACCTTCTGGACTACCTACAACAACCGTCATAGGTGCATCAGGCGCATAATGCGTATACTTCATGCCAGGAGCCTTTGGTATAGTGGTTGCATTAACTAACGCAGTATCATACTCAACAGTAGACACCACACGTTCAAGCTGTGCTTTTGTAATTCCACCAGGTCTTAATATAATGACCTTATCATCATGGACTTCTACAACAGTAGACTCTACACCAATCGTACATGGACCAGCATCTAAGATATAGGAAATGCGACCATTCATATCATTATATACATCTTCTGCAGTAGTTGGACTTGGGCGCCCTGAAATATTGGCACTAGGTGCCGCTATAGGTATGCCTGCACGCTCTAATAATACTCGACATGCCTCATGATCAGGACACCGAAGCGCCACACGAGATAAACCACCTGTTGCACGATCTGGCACTAAATCAGATTTAGGCAATGTAATCGTTAATGGCCCTGGCCAGAATGTATCCATTAAGGCTTGCGCCGTAGCAGAAATTTCTGTTACCAAAGGTTTTATGCTTTCACTATTAGGAACATGCAAAATAAGTGGATTATCAGAAGGCCGTCCTTTGGCAGCATAGATTTTATCCATCGCCTCTGGATCTAGACCATTTGCACCTAATCCATATACAGTTTCTGTAGGAATAGACACCAATTCACCATTGCGCAAAGCACGGGCTAACGTATCTATATCTTGTTCTGATGGATTTGTAATGATTTTAGTATCCATATTAGCCCTCATATACAGCTGTCACTACCCGGTTATGACCACCGAGGTCAGCTATAAATTGAATATTCGAATATTGACCTGTTTCTTGCAATAAAGCACCTACCTCTTTTGCTTGGTCAAAGCCTACTTCAAACGCCACACGGCCATTAGCGTTTAAATAATTTCTACATTCTTTAGCTAAGATTCGATAAAATTGAAGCCCATCCTCTCCACCAAATAATGCAATATGAGGCTCATTTAATACATCTGGAGACAACATCTTTAAATCACCAGTTCGAATGTATGGAGGATTAGAAACAATAAGATCAAATTTCTCCTCTTTTCCATATAAAGTGGAGAACATATCTGATTCCATAAACTGTACTCGGTCAGCTAAATTAAAGGACTCACCATTTTCGCGTGCCACCGGTAAAGCATCTGTGGAGATATCTAAACCAACACCACTAGCATTTGGCAAATAATGTAATAGACTTAATAATATTGTCCCAGGGCCTGTGCATACATCAAGAATACGCACATTACTATCTTTTGGATAAGTACCTAGTACATGCTCAATCAAGGTTTCCGTATCAGGTCGTGGAATCAATACCTTATCATTCACCTTAAAGGTCAACCCCATAAAGTCCTTTTCCCCAATGATAGCCGCTACACAATGCCCCTTAGCCCGTTGTTGAACGAGAGGCCTAAAGGCATCGAGCTCGTCTTGAATAAGCGGTTGGTCATAATGGGTATATAGATAAATCCGATTTTTACCTAAAACGTGAGAAAGCAGTACTTCCCCATCAAGTCGAGGTGTATCCATCTCCTTGCTTTGAAAGTACTGCTCTGTCCACTGGAGAATACGACCGATTGTCCAAATCTCCTTATGCATTTGTATTAGCCTCCTGCATTTTTGCCGCTTGGTCTGCAGCATTTAAGGCTTGAATAATTTCATCAAGATCGCCATTTAAAATAGCATCTAATTTATATAATGTTAAATTAATACGATGATCTGTGACGCGACCTTGTGGGTAGTTATAGGTGCGAATACGTTCACTACGATCACCTGTGCCGACTTGACTCTTACGATCTGCAGCCATACTAGAAATGGCCTCTTGTTCAGCTTGATCCTGTAACTTAGCACGCAATACACGCATAGCTTTTTCACGGTTTTGTAATTGAGATCGTTGATCTTGACACGCTACAACGATACCAGATGGTAAGTGTGTAATACGAACAGCAGACTCAGTTTTATTGATATGCTGACCACCGGCACCACTCGCACGATATGTATCAATTTTTAAATCTTTTTCATTAACTTCAATATCAACATCTTCCATCTCTGGCAATACGGCTACTGTAACTGTAGATGTATGTACACGGCCTTGTGTTTCTGTAGCCGGTACACGTTGTACACGATGTACACCAGATTCAAATTTCATCTTAGAGTATACATTTTCACCATCCACAGAGAAAATAACCTCTTTAAAGCCACCAAGCTCTGGTTCATTAGCATCGATAATCTCACAACGCCAGCCTTGGCTTTCCGCATATTTTGTGTACATGCGAAACAAGTCACCTGCAAATAATGCAGCTTCATCACCGCCAGCGCCCCCGCGAATTTCGATGATAATATTTTTATCATCATTAGGATCCTTAGGCAATAATAGAACTTGCAACTTTTCTTCCAATTCCTCTTTTTGAGGTTTCAACTCTTTCAATTCCTCTTGTGCCATTTCGCGGAATTCTTCGTCCATGGATTTATCTTCAATAACTTCCATAGCTTCATCAATACCAGATAAAACTTTTTTGTAAGTACGGAACGTTTCAACGGTTTCAGATAATTGAGCATGTTGACGGGTCAATTTACGCCATTCATCTTGGCGAGCAATGACCTCTGGGTCACTAATGCGCTGCTCAAGATCCATAAATTTATCTTCAATAACTTGTAATTTATCAACTAACATGTTTATTCCTCTTCATATGCGTCACTCTCAGGCGGACGGACCTCTTCTAAAGCTCGTATAGCAACTTCAATTTGATCATCTTCTGGTTCACGCGTTGTCATATATTGTAACGCAAGACCTGGTTTAATAAGAGCTTTCACAAAAGAATGATCGCTACGTCCAGCAAGACGAATTACCTCGTACGCAATACCAGCTACTACAGGCATAAGGAGTACGCGGCTCACGATACGTTCCAACAAATTGGGCCAACCCAAGAAAGCAAATACAAAGATACTAACTACCATAACAATAAGTAAGAAATTTGTACCACATCGCGCATGCAAGCGACTTTGTTGGCGAACGTTTTCTACAGTTAAAGGCAAATCTAATTCATAAGTATGAATCGTTTTATGCTCTGCCCCATGATATTGGAAAACTCGTTGAATATCCTTCGTAAGACCAATCCCCCAAATATAAAGTAAGAAAAGTACTAAACGAATGACACCTTCAATGAGATTTAATACTATATGATTATCCTGTACACCAGGAATGAATTTTACGATAAATGTAGGCAATGCCAAAAACACAGCTATCGCAAATAGTGTAGAAATAACCATGGTAATGGCGATTTCACTATTAGACATTTCTTCCTCTTCATCGCCAGCAGCCTTAGCAGAGAAGGATAAAGCCTTCATGCCTATCACTAGAGATTCATAGAGAGCTACACAGCCACGAAGAAATGGTTTTTTCAATATTGGATATGTGTCAGCAATGGACTTTGTAGCCTCTTTTTGAACTACAATAGTTCCCGCAGGCTCACGTACGGCAGTTGCCGTATAGCCAGGGCCTCTCATCATGACACCTTCGATCACAGCCTGTCCTCCGACAAACTTTTTTATACGTTCTCTGTTCACAAGATCTCCTCTCATAAACAAATATAGGCAGAGCCAACAGCCCTGCCAATACATGTTACATTACAATACAAATTATTTGCCGTAACGTTTGTTAAATTGTTCAATACGACCACGAGCTTGAGCCGCACGTTGTTGACCAGTGAAGAACGGATGGCATTTGGAGCAAACGTCTACACGAAGGTCTTCTTTTACAGAGCCAGTTTTGAATGTGTTGCCACAACCGCAAGTTACTGTAGCTTCTTTATAGTCTGGATGAATACCTTGTTTCATTCTATACACCTCTTTCCAGCAATCAATATTATTCTTATAGATTATAGCATGACACCTGCACAAATGCAAGTAACCAATACTATTCCTTGGATGCTTGCTTTTCTTCAATAGCCTCAGCTAAAATAGCTTCCAAGTCGCTTTCGTTGAGGATGTCACGCAATGCAATAAGCTCCTCTAAAGAAAGGGTAATACCTTTTTTCATGCTTGTATATTCACTATCCCAAGCACGAAGATCAAACTTAGGATTGTATTTTCCCCAACTAGTACATGTTAATTGTTTTTTCCAACCATCTTTATCTTCAGATAAAGTACCAATAACCTTGAAGATTTCAAAATTAATAACTGCCATAGGTCCTCCTTTCTTACATATTCATATGCTATGTTTCGTATCTACTATATTTAGTAGTTTATATTTTTTAGGATACGATATATTTTAAACCAAAATTATATGATTTACAATTCTTTTTTATAGTCACTATAATCTTCAATATCAATAGAAGCTGTAGGTGGCATAACTTGTGCACCTAATGAATCTACGGTCTCTTTCCAACTCGTTGTAGCCTCCGTAACAGCCTTAATATATGCCTCGTCAGCAGCCTGTACAGATTCAATTAGTTGGGTCTCATCCTTTACATCTAATACGCGACGACGTACGCTACTAAGCATATAGCCAAAGGATTCATCTGTTTGAACGAGCATGGAGATTTCTTGAATCAATGTTTGACCCGTAGTGCTGCAGAAATAGGCATACCACATATATGCTAATTCAGCATCTGGGAGCATCCAGTACATATCATCTACAGGCGCTTCTGTCGCAATATCTACATCAATATGATCAGTATGACGTTTAAAAGTAAGAAAATAAGCTCCACTTTCAATAAGAGCAGTGCGACCTAATTCAGATACACGGCTATCAATGCAATAAATACCATCTTGACCTAAGGCTACGTCCGTTTGACTGCCGGGCAACAAAATAGAACGCAAGGACAAGCCATAATTTAATACCGTAAATACTGGCAATTGCGCAAATACGCCATGAGGTAATGGAATATAATTAATTGTTTTCCACTCATCCCCTACACGTTCACGAAGACCAACACGCATTTTTTTTACATCGTATTTACCATATACGATTTCATAAGCCCCTAATGGAGTCCATTCCCGTATAGCTTCTACTCGTTTTTGGTTCAAGAAAAATTGCAACGCCATATTATTTAAGCCCAATTGATTTTGTGCCATTGTAGCAGGTAAGAATAATTGAGCAGTCCCTTCTGGAACCAAGTTATGTAATCCGTTAGCGACCTCTTCCACAATATCTTCAGAGGATTGGAACATACCAACTGTGCCTGTAAAGATATGGTCAAAATAGCTACGATGAGGCCATTGATTAATGATTTGAGCCATTGGATATAAACGTGTCAAAATGCTATAACACACGGGAGATGCCGTATACAGAACGACTTTTTTATCTTCATAAGATTGAAGAATCTCTTCAACCATGCCTGCATATTCTTCTACATAAGCATACAGAACCAATTCTCCCGTTTTACTATGAGCTTCGATACTTTCACGAACAGGAGTTTCCCAAATAGTTCCTACATCTAGACCTTCTAAAATACCTGTGTCACTAATAAAATCAAACAATTCCACTCTAAAGGATGGTCCATAAAGAGCTTGGAATGTATTCAAATCATATGGTACAGGACCAAAGGATTCTACTGTGGATTTTTCTGCTAACGCATATAAATCATCTGCCGTTACCCCCCACTCACGGGAGCTAGCATTACTAGAAATCAATTGATCTAGCACTTTAAAACGCATTAACTCATTTACAATATCAATTCCCTTAATACCATGATTAGCACAAAGGGCAATAAATTCTTCGTTATTTACTTTCATATTAAACCTTTCCGGCTGAAGGACATAGATGATTTAAAAAACATTCATTACACAAAGGCTTACGAGCCTTACACAATCTACGGCCATGATAGATTAACCAGTGGTGTGCAGCAGCCCAGTCCTCTTTTGGGATTGCCTTTTGTAACTTTTGTTCCATCTCTTCCGGCGTCTTAGCAATACCTAATTTTAATCGATTAGACACGCGGAATACATGTGTATCTACCGCAATGGCAGGTGTACCAAATAAAACGGATACCACAACATTTGCTGTTTTACGCCCTACACCAGGCAATTCAACGAGTTGATCAAACTCACGAGGCACCTCTCCATGATATTGTTCAACTAAAATCTGACAAGTAGCAATTAAGTTTTTTGCCTTGGATTTATAAAGACCGCAATCTTTAATAAGAGTCTCTAACTTCGCAACCCCAATCTCAAGCATCTTTGCAGGATGATTAAGTTTAGGGAACAATCGTTTCGTAACAATATTGACCCGTTCATCCGTACATTGTGCAGACAAAACTACAGCAACTAATAATTCAAATTCATTTGTATACTCAAGGGCAGGTTTTGCATCAAAATAATGTTCTTGTAACAGTTTCAACTGCTCTGCCTTTATCGCTTTTGTTACACGCATACAGTTCTCCTTTCTCACCTGTGAAAGTACAGACGCGTACAACTTATATCTTACCATACGTATTCATTAAGTTCTATGTTATAATAAAACATGCTATTCTAATATAGAATACAGGAGGCGCATATGAGTAATATTAACGATACATTAAATCGAATAAATGAACTAGCTGCAAAGAAAAAATCTGGTCAAGAATTAACACCAGAAGAATTAGTAGAAAAAAAAGAACTATACGAAATTTACTTAAGCTTCATTCGTGGTCAAATTACAAGCACCTTAGACCGCGTTGAATTTGTAGACCCAAAAACAGGTGAAAGAACCGCTCCTAAACGAGCTCTAGAAGATTTAGCTAAAGAAGCTGACCAAGATATTAAAGAACATAAAGATATTCACTAAGACTACAAAAGCGTACGCATGAAGGATATTTCCTAATGCGTACGCTTTTGATTTTTATTTTTACTATTTTCGCTTCTAAATAAATAAAATATATTACTAGACTAGTATCAATATTTCTATTGAGGTCCTTCTCCAGCAATAATACGTTGTGCCTCAGCATCAGATAAATCATAGTGTAAGAAAGTCTTATAGAATAATTTTGTTTCTTTTGCTAAATCAATATCATTAAATAATTGAGGTTGTATGATTTGACCTGCCCATAAGATTTGTAATGCAGACTCAGCACTGTAACGGTCCCATTTAAAGGTCCCTACAGGATTGCTATATATGCGACCTGTATGAACAGCTTTGATACCACTCCATTGAGGATCACTCATAATCTTCTCAATGGCTGCTTTGGAATTCACATCACCTACAATAATGATATCTGGATTTGCCTTAATAATTTCTTCCATAGTAAGCGTCAAGCCACGGCCCTTTTGTTCAATAGCATTCTTACCACCAGCATAACGGATCCATTCATCAATAATTGTTTTTGTACCATCAACCTTTAAAAGGTTCTCGCCACTCGCTATATGCATAACAGTAGGACGTTCAGCATCGGATAAAGACTTAGTTTTAGCTTCTGCAATACCGATATTCTTATCTAAATAAGCAATGTACTCTTTAGCAATACCAGGTGCTTTATCGCCGAGGATATCTGCAGTCATAGTTACTACATCACGAAGCCCTTTATAGTCTGTAAATTCCATTTGTACAGCTGTAAAACCACCTTGGCGAACTTGTTCAGCTTGTTTTTTACTATTTACAATAATGACTTCAGGTTTCACCTTTTGTAGTTCTTCTAATTGTACATCAAAGCCAAAGCGATCTGGTGCAGCAATATCTTTAATACCAGGATAAATATGAGAAAACCATGGTAATGTTTGAACATATTGAGTCGTAGCTACTAGCTTATCCGCGCCACCTAACATTAGTACAACTTGGTTGTTAGCTGGCCATAAATCTGCAATACGCTTGACCTCAGTAGGTAATTGAACCTGTGCTCCCCCAATATCCGTAATGGTATGAGTTTCCTGTTTTGTACCTTGGAAAGCATTCTCTGTGCCACAGCCTGTGATAAGTCCTAAGGACATGATCAGTGTGAGCAATACATAAACTATACGTTTCATTCGTTCTCCTACAGAAAAGGTCCAATTTGACATTGGACCTTTTACTTAAAATATAACTAACTATTTACAGTCTAGATATAAACGATTTATTTAGCTGGTGCTTCACCGTTGATAATACGTTGAGCATCATCAGCAGATAAATCATAATGTAAGAATGTTTTGTAGAATTCTTGAGTTTCTTTTACAAGATCAACATCGCTGAACAATTCAGGGTGAATTAATTTTGCAGCCCATAAAATTTGTAATGCAGATTCAGCACTGTAACGATCCCAGTTGAAAGTACCTACAGGGTTACTGTAAATGCGACCATTTTGTACTGCTTTAAGGCTTGCCCATTGTGGATCATTCTTAATCGCTTCAATACCTTTGCGGGATTGTGTACCACCAATGATGATAATATCAGGGTCAGCTTTAACAATTTCTTCCATAGTTACGGTAATTTGTGGACCATCTGCTGTAATAGCATTTTTACCGCCGGCATAACGAATCCATTCGTCGATAATAGTTTTATGACCATCAACCTTTAATAAGTCATCGCCACCAACGATATGTAATACAGACGGACGATCTGCATCAGCTATATTTTTAGTTTTATCTTCAGCAAATTTAATTTTTCCATCTAAGTATGCAATATATTGTTTTGCAATTTCAGGAGCTTTACCACCTAGAACTTCAGCCGTAATAGTTACTGTTTTACGCAAGCCATCATAATCAGCAAAATTTACACGAACAGCAGGAATACCAGCATTACGTGCCATTTCAATTTGGTTTTTATTACTTGCTAATACAACTTGAGGTTGTACCTTTTGGATTTCTTCCATTTGTACATCTGTACCCTTTACAGGCGCTGGAATTTCCTTAATACGTGGATACACTTGTGCAAACCAAGGCAAACCTTGAACATTCTTAGTAGTAGATACTAAAGTATCTGCACCACCAAGCATCAATACAACTTGGTTATTGGCATGCCACAAGTCGGCAACCTTTGTAATATCTTTTGGAATTGTTACATCAGTCCCATCGATATCTTTTACAACACGCGTAGCAGATTGATTACCTTGGGAGGCATTCTCTGTGCCACAACCAGCCAACATAAATATGGCTGTCATAAGAGCTAACAAAAATACAACAATACGCTTCATACTTACATTCCTTTCTGACCTAATTGAGGGATAACGCATACAGTACGATTAACTGTATCGCTATAGAATAAGCTTAATCTGGTCTTATAAACCTCCTCAAGAGCTTCTAAGGTCACATCACTAACAGAATCATAAAAATCTATAGATCCACCACGACATAAACCGACACGGCTATTTAACAATAATGCCTGCTCAGGTAAATGTGTAGTGAAAATAATAGCATAACCTTGGGCACGTAATTGATCAATTGTTTCTAACACAATCACCTGATTACGTATATCTAAAGCAGATGTAGGCTCATCCATAAGTAATAAACGTGTATCTTGTAACAAGGCACGACCTATAGCAACTAATTGCCGTTGACCACCACTTAAATCACGGCATGGTTTGTCCTTTAACGCCGTAATACCAAGCATGTCCATAATGGAATCAGCTTTTTCAAATTCCTCTTTACCTGGAGATGAGAACATACCGGTTCGCAAGGTAGCACCAAAGGAAATATAATCTCGTACCGTATAAGCTATATCTGCCCCTATAATCTGTGGTACAAAAGCAATTAACTTGGCCCGTTCCTTGATGGATGCCGTCATTAAGTCCACACCATTGCAATAAATATGGCCTTGTTGAACATGATTAAAGCACATTAAACAGCTTAATAAGGTAGATTTGCCTACCCCATTTCTACCTAGTAACGCCAATGCATCACCAGCTTTTACAGAGAAGGATAAATCACTAAAAATATTAGGTTGGTTCTTATCATAGGCAAATGATATAGAATCAACGACGAGTTCAAATGAATCCATTAGAAGTACCTCCGTTGTTTATATAATACCCATGCAAAGAACGGTGTCCCAATAAAACCACATAAAATCCCAAGTGGAATCTCTGCAGTTGTTAAGGAACGAGCAAATAAATCAGCAATCATCAAAAAGGAAGCACTCACTAAAATCGTAGCAGGAATTAATTTTTTATGATCATTACCTACTAACATTCTAGATAAATGTGGTATAACAAGACCAACCCAGCCAATAGTGCCGCTAAGACATACAGCAGCAGCTGTAAGAAGCGTAGAAATACCGATGATAACAAGTCGTTCACGATTTACATTTACTCCTAAGCTTTGAGCCTCTTGATCAGAAAGAGACAAAATATTAAGTCTCCATCTTAAGGCTAACACTGCGATTGTGCCAATGATAATAATAGGCAATACATAGAGTAAATTATCCCTTGTAACCTTTGCTAAACTCCCTAATTGCCAATATACAATATCTTGTAATTCTGTATCAGGATCTGCAATATATTTCAGCAAACCAATTATAGCAGCCATAAATCCGGAAACGATAATACCACATAATACTAGAACGATACGCGATTGATTCTGAATCAATTTAGGCAATAATAGAGTTAAGCAAACTGCGAAAATACCACCTATAAAGGCTAGTATAGCAACGCCATATAACGAAAAGTGTAATAGTATGCCTATACATGCACCTACACTAGCGCCATGTGACACACCTAATAAATCTGGAGATACTAAATCGTTACGGAATACCCCTTGGTAGGCGGCACCAGAAACGGCTAATGCAATGCCTACAGCAATAGCACCTAACACACGAGGTAGTCTAATTTCCATTACTACATTATACATAGATGCATCCCATGTTATAGGTAGTACTAGAAATTTGGAAGATAAGATATTCATCACTTCATTTATAGGAATAAAGAAACGGCCTATCACGAGGGAGGCCAAAAAAATACCAATGCATATAGCTAAGGCTATACCCATTGTCCGTACATAATGATGCATAAAAAACCTCAATAAATCACAAACTACTACAATGCTATCCAATGCAATCAAACATACATCCCAATACATAAACTATATATTTTCCGTATATTCAGATGTCTAATATAAATATTCTATATCATCATGTTCCATTAAAATATGATTTTTAACATATGAAATCACTACCTTTAACTATACAGTATTTCATATATAAGGAATAATTAGTATTAATAATATACGTGCAAAAAAAAAATCCGCTTGATAAATATATCAAGCGGATTTTAGTATTAGTAAAACTTATGCATTATAGTTTACCAAGGCGTTTCATGGCATTATAAATTTTTTCTGCCAAACCTGTCATTTGATGTTTTGGAATACCACAGGCAGCTATACGAATACCATTTGCTAATGCAATAATATAAATATGTTCTTTCTTCAACTCTTCACAGATAGCATTTGCAGAGTCTGTAGGAATTGTAATAAAGAAACCACCGCGGTAAGGTAACATGGGAAGTCCCACTTGCCCTGCTTCTTGTTTAAAGATATCAGCACGATCGCGAATTAATTGATAATAGCAATTGCGTTCAGCTTCATATTCTTTAAACTTAGCTTGATCAGCCACAATATTAGCCATTGTACGCATTGCGGGACGACAAATATTGGACCATGTGGCACGACTTGTAGATTTGTTAACTTCGAAAAACTCATCAGCTATTTCTTCATCGTCAGAGATCCCAATCATCGCACCAACGCGCTGACCATACATAGTGAATCCTTTAGATAAGCTATAACACACACAGGTGAGTATTTCTTTTGGTAAATGACTAAATTTATTGAAGAACGCACGTACCTCATCTTTTTCACCAGAGTAATCAAGATATGCTACATCAATACCAATAATCACATTATTTCGACCAATAGCAACTAAATCCTTCAGGAAATTAAGGATAGAATCCCAATCTTTATCCTCAATAGAGTAGCCAGTTGGGTTATTACCAGGTGTATTAAAGATAACAACCACATTTGTTTGTTTAGCCGCCAATTCGTTTACACGATTTTGGAATGCTTCATGATTAAAGTTATTATGTTCATCAAATAAGGAATACGTAACTAGTGTACGTCCAGTATCACTACAAATAACACGGTATGCACCCCAGTACCAATCCGCTGTTAATACTTCATCACCAGGCTCTGTATAGTTATGAATCAAATGATGAATGCCACCAGTGCCACCTGCGGTAGCAATGCTACGAATATGACCTTCTGGACGGAAATTTCCAAAACATTCTTTTTCAGCAGCACACAAAAAATCTGGAATACCCGCAATTGGTGCATAACCAACATGTTCAGAATCCGAAAGACTCAAATATTCTTCTTTAACGGTCTTAAGAAAAACTAAGTTTCCCTCTTCATCATGAATAGCACCCAACGTACCATTTACAACATTCTCACGGCCATTTTCTTTAGCATCAGCTTGAGCTTGACCAGCAGTTACGAAGATCACATCTTTTAATTTTTTTCCTTTTGCATGCTTTGCAGCAACACTTGTCATAACTAGCACCATCCTATCTGAAATGAAAATTACATATTTATCATACCTAAACTAATTTAAATATACAACGTATATTCAGTAAATATATTGTATACATAGAAGATTTAACTAACTATTAGTAACTCAACACTTATTAAATATATATAGAATATATTAAGTACCTTATTTAGGAAAAATAATTAACAAATATACAATAAAACAGTAAATATATAAAAAAAGACCACTCAAAAGAGTGGTCATCATCATCCTTAGAAGGAATAGCCTACACCAGCGTGTAAACCTTTTGCAGTTTTATCATTGCTATCTACACTATATTTATCATAGCCATAGTATACATTCAAATCTACATCAGGGCGTACTTCATATTGAGCACCTACTTGATAAGTTTGCTTAATATCATTACCCCAACCAGCCTTAGCAAAGCCGTTTACTTTATTAGTCAAAGGTACATGACCGATAACACCAGCTTGGAAACCAAGTTCAGTATCATTTGTACGAATCGCAGTACCTGCACCATATAAATTTACATTTGGATGTACTTTATAAACCAATGCTAATTGATGATCTTTAATATCACCATTTTTTGCATTTAATTTATCGTAAGAGTATTGTAATGCGGCTTTATTGGAAAGGTCGTGTTGTAAAGAAACACCGAAACCATCATTACTATTGCCGCCACCGTTAGATACGTGTTGTTTAAAAGCATAATCAGCTTGTACCTTAGTGGATCCATCACTAATTTTCGTTACAGGAGCTGCAGCAAATGCACTACCGGCTACAACTGTAGCTGCTAAAGTTAATAATACTAATTTCTTCATTTCTACCTCCTATACACATACCAACGGTATGTCTTAATAAGTTACTAATCGATAGGTATAGTAATTATACAATCTATAAATTAGCGTTTCATGAATACAGGGATATCAGGGATACCACTGTTAGTATTTGTAGTGGATGCCGGACGGGATGTAGTTGTTGTTTTACCGAATTCAGGTACATTCTTAGTATTTGAATTAAAACCAGTTGCCACAACAGTAATTTGAACTGTATCGCCTAAGCTTTCATCGATAACGGAACCGAAGATAATATTTGCATCAGGATCCGCTGCTTCAGAAATAATTTCGGCAGCTTCATTAATTTCAAACAAGCTTAAGTTTGCACTACCAGAAATATTGAGTAAGATGCCTTTTGCACCATCGATAGATGTTTCCAACAATGGGCTATTAATAGCCATTTTAGCTGCGTCAGCAGCGCGGTTTTCACCTTCGCCAACGCCAATCCCCATCAATGCTTCGC
The DNA here is from genome assembly GCF_032472435.1 of Veillonella parvula. GTDB lineage: Bacteria > Bacillota > Negativicutes > Veillonellales > Veillonellaceae > Veillonella > Veillonella parvula_N. Next base: position 220,736 of record NZ_JAWEGM010000001.1, on the reverse strand, counting down.
CTTGTTCAGTCATGATAGTTTTAACATCTGCAAAGTCAAGATTGATCAAGCCAGGAACTTGAATCAAGTCTGAAATGCCCTTGATACCTTGGCGAAGTACATCATCAGCTGTACGGAATGCATCGCTTAAGGAACATTTTTTATCTACAACTTGCAACAATTTATCATTAGGAATAACGATAATAGTATCTACTTTTTGAGTCAAGAATTCAATGCCTTTTTCCGCTTGTGCACGACGGCGTTTACCTTCAAAAGCGAACGGTTTAGTAACGACACCGACTGTCAATGCACCGATTTCTTTAGCACATTCTGCAACGATAGGAGCAGCACCTGTACCAGTACCACCACCCATACCAGCAGTTACGAATACCATATCAGCACCTTCAAGAGCTTTTATAATTTCTTCGCGGCTTTCTTGAGCAGCCTCTTCACCGATTTGTGGATTTGCGCCTGCACCAAGACCTTTTGTAACCTTCTCACCAATTTGAATCGTTACATCCGCTTTAGATAATTCAAGCACTTGGCTTTCAGTATTAGCGGATAAAAATTGAACACCTTTAAGATCGCTATCTACCATGCGATTAACAGCGTTATTACCGCCGCCACCAACACCGATAACTTTAATATTTGCAAAATCAGACATTGAACTTCCTCCTCTTATCGTTATCTATCGTATCAATATACGTCCCAATGTATCGATTTATATACTGACAATCTTATAACAATTACATTTATTTTACACTAAAATTTAAAAACTTTCCACTATATAGAATGTGATTTATTAGAATCGCTTAGTCATAATAATCTTACGTATAGCTCCTACATTAATAAATACATGCAATCCAAAGCCAATAAGAGCTACGTAATATAGGTTAATGCCTATGAGGTCACCTACATATACAAGAATAACAGCTAACACAACATTTGAAAAGAACCCAAGCACAAAATTACTAAGATCAAAGGTTCGTTCCAATGCAGCTCGGCTACCACCAAATACAGCATCTAGTGCAGCCAAAACAGCGACTGATGTGTAATTTGCATAACTTATAGGTATATGAAATGGTGAAAGCCACCCTAATGTAGTACCTACAATTAAACCAACAATGGCAAAGATATAAATATTCATTCTTTACCTCCTGTTTCATTAGGCTTTATATGCTCTTCTCTGAAGGTTCCTGTAAAAGCTGGAATAGCTATTTCATTTTCTTCCTTTATGGTTACCTTTATGCCCCAGTGTTTCAAGGAATCTACCACACCGCCTCGCATGGTGAGCGCAGAATTTAATGTTTTTGGATCACCAATCGCTTTAACTGTAAAAGGCGCCCCAAAAACCTTACCATTTACAGTAATAGTCGGTCCAGAACATCGTATTTCAGAAGTCCCTATGAGACGTTGATCATTGATAGCTATCGCCTCAGCCCCACCAGCTCGCAATTCATTAACAATACGTAAAATATCTTCATCATGAATTACATATAAATTAGGATTTTCACCACTTTGAATTGGTTTTAAGCTATCCTCGATTAATACACTAACACCCGTACCTTTAACATTAGTTAACGCAGCTTTCATCATCAACTGTTCGTCTGCTTTAACATTGCCAGTAGCACCAGACTGTTTAAGCTCTTCTATTTGTTTTAACAATACATCACGTTCACTTTGGGCCTCTCGCAATTGTACAGCTAAATCACCAGCTCGTTGTAAACGGATATTTTCTTCTATATTATCTTGAGTCATCTTATATTGGGTGACAACCATGAAACCCAATATACAACTGACTAAGGCTATTGCCCACCGTTCGTGTCTCACGACAATCATCTACCTTTTATCTTCAACATGACCTTGCTTATCTTGTTTTTTATCATCCTTCTTAGTAGATGAATCTTCTGTATTCTTTGTTCCAGGCTGATGCTTTTTAACTTCCGGTATTACATCAGTTTTTATATATGGCGATGAAACATTAACATCTATATATTGTACATTGCTATGTGTTGTCTTAATATCTTGTAACATGGACTGAGTTAACTCGGCTTTTTTGGGTAAATCTTTACTATCCCCTAATCTAATTTGCACCCCCGATACGGTATAAGCCATTATTGCATCAGGATCTCCTATATTGACTTCTGCAATATTCTTGAAGGTGCTCTCATCAAGAGAGTTCAAGTATTCAAGAGCCGCCAAAATGGGCTTATCCACAACGGTATCACCTAACAAAATATTTCCCGCCTTAACGCCTGATATCATTGGTACCGACGTATCTTGTATGGCTGGCTCTGATGCAATCACTTGACCTTTACTGTCAAGTGTTAAATAACCAAACTGAGCTGGTACAACTGCAACAGCCTTGCGTTCTATGACACGTACAACCATTGTAAATGGCAATTGATAACTAATTTGGGCCTCTTCAACCCGTAAGTCTTTCGCCAATCTAGTTTTTAATTTCTCTGTACTAATTTGCAATATATTTACAGGTTCATGAATATCCCCTGCTACCATTACATCTTGTACAGTTACCTTATCCGATCCTATAATTTTTAAGGATCCAAAAGGAATAGGTAGTGTAAACAATCCCACCAACACGAGAGTAACTGCACCACCGATTTTTAACACTCGTTTTCTAAATACAGCCCGTTCATCTTGAACAGGTGTAGAAGACTGCATCTCCCCAGAGTTGGATGGATGGTATTGCTTATCATCCATAGATAACTCCTTATGTTCTATTCAGCCCTTAAAATTTCCCTATACTAGCTGTTAATAGAATCTTTTCACATAATGTTGGAAAGTCAATTCCCATTTCTTTAGCTGCCTTTGGTACTAAAGACGTTGCCGTCATACCTGGCACAGTATTGTATTCTAGAACATACATATTATCTGCATGATCTGTCATAATATCAACACGAATAACCCCTCTGCCTTGTACTTCACGATACACAAGTTCCCCTATGCGTTGCATCTCAGCAGTCATTTCTTCACTAATAGGCGCAGGTACTAAATATTCTGTAGCACCTACAGTATATTTACTGGTATAGTCATACTCCCCAGAATGTGGACGGATTTCAATTACTGACAATGCCTTTCCGTCAAGAACGGATACTGTAAATTCGCGACCATCAAGAAATTGCTCTACTACAAGAATCGGATCATATTTTAGCGCTTCTGTAACAGCATCCTCCAATTGTGCCCCATCACGAACGATGGTAACGCCAATACTAGAGCCTTGAGTAGCAGATTTCACCACTACAGGAATCGTAAACTGTTTACGAATATGTCCTATAATAGCTTCTGCAGATTCTAAATTACCATTAAAGGATTCAGAAGTAGCTGTTGGAATATTAGCCCCTTTGAAAACATCTTTGCTTACTTTTTTATTCATTCCTACCGCATGAGCCATGATGCCCGATCCAGTATATGGAATTTCTGCCATTTCAAGTAAGCCTTGTAATGCACCATCTTCACCATAACGACCGTGAATTGCATTAAATACAATCTCTCCACCTAAGGATTCAATGTCTTTTAAAACCGTACGAGGATTAAGTTCTAATGTTTGGGCATTATACCCTTTACTTTCGAGTGCTTCCGCAATAGCAGCGCCAGTACGGCGAGATACTTCAGCCTCTTTGGAAGGGCCACCCATCAATACGATTATTTTTCTATCTTTCATTGTAAGCCTTCCTCCAATATAGCTAATAATTTAGGTCCATATTGATTAATAGAACCAGCACCCATTGTGATAACTAGATCATTAGGTCGCACAATTTTTGCCAATACAACCGGTATATCATCAACAGATGGTACATAATGTACAACCTTATGTGTAGCAGCTTCAACAGCGTCAGGAATAGTACGTCCATCGATACCTGCAATCGGATCTTCACCAGAACTGTAAATATCTGTCATATATATTTCATCAGCACTTGTAAAAGCAGTGGCAAATTCATCTTTCAACAAGCTTGTACGTGTATACCGATGCGGTTGAAACACACAAATAACGCGATGTTTTTCAAGTTCTTTTGCTGCTCTTAAGGTCGCTTTAATTTCTGTTGGATGATGTGCATAATCATCGACAACCCAGACGCCAGCAACATGACCTTTTGTTTCAAAACGTCGTTTTGCACCGATAAATTTACCTAACGCTTTTGTAATAAAGCGATTCTCTACACCGCAACATTCATGAGCCACAATAAAGGCTGCCAATGAGTTTAATACATTATGTTCTCCAGGCACGCGCAAGCTGATACGGCTTATATTAATACCTTTATGATATACATCATATACCAAGGAAGAGTCCACATAATGAATATTTTTTGCTACATAATCATTATTATCTTCTAAGCCATATGTAATAAAAGTACGTTTTACGCGGCTCATAACATAACGAATATTTTCATTATCACCACATACGATAGCCTTGCCCGCTTCTGGTAACGTTTCGACGAACTCACAGAAAGCGTTTAACAAGTTATCCATAGTCTTATAATGATCCATATGATCATCTTCAATATTAGTTATAACGATAGTATGTGGATGCAATTTTAAAAATGAACCATCGCTCTCATCCGCTTCCACAACTGAAAAATGGCCTTTCCCAAGGCAACTGCTACCTTTGAGATAATCTACTTCGCCACCGATAATTACCGTAGGGTCCGCATTAGCCTCCACTAAAATTTGTCCAATCATTGAAGTTGTAGATGTTTTACCATGCGCACCAGCTACTGCGATACCATCTGTTACATCTAATACAGCCTTTACAATATCAGAACGATGTAAAATGGTAATCCCTTGCTCTTTAGCGGCAACAATTTCAGGATTGTCTTCACGAATCGCTGTAGAACGAACTATGGCATCAACACCATTTACATATTCTTTATTATGACCGATATGCACCGTGGCACCCATATCTCTAAACTTAGAAATCACTGCAGATTCAGCAATATCTGAACCAGATACATCATAACCTTTTTGAATCAAAATATTCGCTATCGCACGCATACCAGATCCACCAATACCGATAAGGTGAATTTTGTGAATACCGTCTAACATAAAATCTCTCCTTGTTACTTTGCAATAGATAAAGCTAATTTTGCAATATCATGAGCCGCATTCGGTTTTCCCAATTGCAATGCTCGGTCTCCCATTTGTGCCAACAAATCACGGTTGGCCATAAACATCTCGATTTCCCCTATTAAATCGTGAGCACTCAACATTTTATCTACAATCATATGCGCCGCCCCTTCTTGTACAAAGATACGTGCATTATAGGTTTGATGATCTTCCGCTGCGTATGGATACGGTATCAATACGGATGGAATACCGCGAACTGCTAATTCTGCAAGACCTATAGCACCAGATCTAAATACTGCTAAATCGGCTGCTGCTAGTGCTTTTGGCATATCATGTAAATACGGCAAAATCAAAGATGAACTACCTAAACCATCCCCATCGGTAATGCCCAATTGGGATAAAACAGATTCATATTCTCCGTTTCCCGTAATATGGATTAATTTAATACCTTTCACACCTTGGAAGTGTTTATGTACATCTATCATAGCATTGTTAATAGTTCTCGCCCCTCGAGAACCTCCAGCTATGAGTACTGTAAAGGTATCATCACTTAAGTTGAAATAGTTACGTCCCGCTGTTCTCGAATCAACTAGCACATCTGGACGAACAGGATTCCCTGTATAGACTACGCGCTTTGCTTTAGAAAACGATGCTTCTGCATCCTTATAGCCTAGGGCTACCACATCAACAAAACGACTCAGAATTTTATTAGTAATGCCTGCTATGACATTCTGTTCTTGAATTATAGTAGGAATATTATGTAATGCTGCAGCCAAGAGAACAGGGCCACATACATAACCCCCAGTACCAATAACCACATCAGGTTTAAACTTACAAACTATAGCATTAGCTTTTACAATGCCTAAAGCAGTTTTACCTAATGTGACTAATGTACCTAACGATAATTGACGCTGCAAGCCTTGCACAGGAATCGTAGTAAACTCTATCCCTTCTTTAGGAACTAATGTAGCCTCAAGACCTTGCTTGGTGCCAACATATAACACCTTTGCATCAGGATTTTGTTTCATAATTTCCTTATATATAGTTATTGCTGGATATATATGTCCACCAGTGCCACCACCTGAAATAATAACACGTTTCATTAATGGTGTCCTCCCTCTTGCAACATATGAACACAACGTTTAAAGTCATCTCCACGCTCTTCAAAACAGCGGTACCAATCAAAGCTTGAGCAAGCCGGAGATAATAGCACAATATCGCCAGTCTCTGCCAATTTATAGCCTTGTTCTACGGCTTCTTTCATGGATAAAGCACGATAAATCGGCTTTACACCAGCCTCTTTTGCAGCCGTCTCAAAACGATCTGCTGCTTCCCCCATGAAAATAACAGCTTTAGTCTTCTCCTTAACTAACTCCATGAAGTCTTCTAAAGGCGTCATTTTATCATGACCACCAGCTAATAGAATAACTTGTTGATCAAAGGATTCTAATGCTTTAACCACAGAATCTACATTAGTCGCTTTAGAATCATTATAAAATGTAATACCATCAATCGTCTTAACGCGTTCTAAACGATGTTCAACGCCATGGAACTCACTAATAATACGATGAATTGTTTCTACAGGTACGCCCAATGCATGAGATAAAGCAATAACGGTCAATATGTTTTCAATATTATGACTGCCTGGAATATGAATATCTTCATTTCCAATAACAAATTTTGCTACCCCATCTTTAGCAATATAACATTGCCCATCAGCATAATAAGCGCCATTCTCTACGGCTTTTTTTTGACTAATTTTTAGAATATGACTAGGCGAACGATGTTCCATATCAGCTACAACGGGATCATCTATATTCAACACTAAATAATCTGTACTTAATTGATTTTCAAAGATGCGTTCCTTCGCAGCAATATAGTTTTCCATCGTCTTATGACGAGCTAAGTGATCTGGAGTAATATTGAGCATAATAGCCCCAATAGGCCTAAAATACTTGATTGTCTCTAATTGATAACTAGATAATTCAGCTACCAAAAAACCGCCTGCAGGCATAGAATACGCCACTTCACTAAGGGAATCCCCAATATTTCCACCGACGTGAACTGGTTTTCCAGAGCCTTCTAGTACTTTAGTTAATAAGGTTGTTGTCGTAGTCTTACCATTTGTACCAGTAACAGCTACGATAGGTGATTTAGATACTTCATAAGCTAATTCTACTTCACTGACCACGTCAATACCACGGGCATGTGCTGCTTTTACAATCGGAATGTCTAAAGAAATACCTGGAGAAATAACGATACGATCCACGCCATCTAGCAAGGATTCATCTTGACGTCCTGTAATAATATTTACCCCTGCCGCAACGAGTCGTTTCTCCTCAGCCGTAGGCAGTGTCATAGGCTTATAATCATTTAACACAACATGCGCACCCACTTGGGCTAATACCCAAGATGCACCTATACCGCTGGCTCCAGCTCCAAGAACAAGTATATGTTTATCTCCATATTCCATCTATATCACCTAAACTATTTATAAAATTAATGTATCCTATCTAATAAGCATACCATTATTTACAACTTCCGTTAAGTATTATCTTATAAAGTTATAGTCGCTAAAAGTACACCAATAATGGCTAAAACAGCTCCACCAAACCAGAAGCGATTAACAACTGTTTGTTCTGCCCATCCGGAAAGTTCAAAATGGTGATGAATAGGACTCATCTTAAAAACACGCACACCACGTGTTTTGAAAGAAATAACTTGAATAATAACAGATAATGCTTCCATAACAAAAATGCCACCAATCACCACAAGTAGCAATTCTGTTTTAGTTAAAATAGCCATTGCTGCAAAGGCACCACCTAATGCCAAAGAGCCTGTATCCCCCATGAATACTTTTGCAGGGTTCACATTATATACCAAAAAGCCAAGACATACAGCTGCTATTATAGCGCCGAAGTACGCAACACTTTCAGCACCAATAGAATTTGTCATCGATGCAGCCATCAGACCAATAACAGAGAATGCTATCGCCGCCACTGCTGATGTACCACCAGCAAGACCATCAAGACCATCGGTTAAATTTACTGCATTTGTAGCTCCTACAATAATCAAAAATGCCAATACATAATAACCCCATCCCAATTGTAATTGTGTATCTACAACAGGAATCCATAATGTGGTAGGAACAACCATAATCTCAGTAATGCAATAACAGAATACGGCAGCCAATATAAATTGTCCAAGTAATTTTTGCTTCGCTGTTAAACCAAGATTGCGTTTTTTTACAGCTTTTACAAAATCATCAAAAAAACCTAATAAACAATGACCCAGTGTTAAGAATAATAACATTCCTGTGCCCACATTCCATGGTGCAAACAATGCCACGCCAATAATAAGGGCCACCATCATGAAAGCACCACCCATTGTTGGCGTACCGGCTTTTGCTTGATGACTTTCAGGGCCTTCTTCACGAATACTTTGTTGTGCGTGCAAAGAACGCAACATAGGAATAGCAATTTTACCTAGCACTACCGTAATGATGAAAGTCGCTACGAAGGCTAATAGAATGTGATTTATCATATGAATCCTCTACTTATTAATAAATAGGACGGCTAGATATAACTAGCCGTTACCTATTATTCTCGATCCTTTAATTCTTCAACAACGCGCTCCATTCGTAAACCACGAGAACCTTTCACAAGGATAACATCCCCTTTTTCACGAATATCACTATATGCGTTGGCCATTTCTAAATGGCTGTTACAACGGAATGTAGTTAAACCCGCTTTTTTTGCTTCCTTTGCAATGAAGGCAGCAGCATCACCAAAGGTGAATACAACACTATACCCCTCTTCAGCAAGCAAATGGCCGATTTCACGATGTGCTTCTTCAGAGAAGTCGCCGAGCTCGAGCATATCGCCTAGCATCGCAATTTTACGCTTACCTTCTAATTGACCAAGTGCTTTAATAGCTTCTGCCATGGATGAAGGGTTTGCATTATAAGCATCATTTAAGATAACAATATCTTCAAACGGAACGATTTCTTGACGCATTGGAGTTCCACTAAATTCACTCAAACCTTTGCGAATTGTGTTAGATTTAATGCCTAGCACTCGACCTGCAACAATAGCCGCCAATGCATCATATACATTGTGTTCACCAATCATAGGCAAGAAGATATCAAAAACTTCATCATAACACTTACAAGTGAACTTAATACCGTCTTTTTTATAGCGCAGATGGCTACCAATACAAGTAGCATTCCGTTCAATACCATAGGTAATTGTTTTACCCTTAGCTAAACGATCCATAGCTTTTACATATGGATCATCTTCATTAAGGATAGCCACGCTGTTTTCAGGCAAGCAACGAATCAATTCACCTTTCGCTTCGGCAATGGCTTCTCGAGAACCTAAAAGCTCGATATGACTAGTACCAACATTAGTAATAATCCCCATCGTTGGTTCTGCAATCAAGGCCAGTTCTTCAATTTGTCCGAGCCCACGCATACCCATTTCAACAACACAGGCTTCATGCTCAGCGGTCAAACGTAACAAGGTTTTTGGCAAGCCAATTTCATTATTAAAATTTTTCTCAGTTTTTAATACATTAAATTCTGTGCCAAGTACGGCTGCCACCATTTCCTTTGTCGTAGTCTTACCAGAGGAACCAGTAATAGCAACTACAGGAATATCAAAGCGGCGACGATGATATCGTGCTAAGTTTTGATATGCTACCAAAGTATTGTCTACCTCGATGCAAGCAATACCTTCTACAGAACGTCCTTTTTCAACGATAGCCCCTGTAGCACCTTTTTCGATAGCCGCATTGATAAAATCATGGCCATCAAAGGTATCACCTTTTAAGGCTACAAATAAAAAGCCTGATTCAATAGTTCTTGTATCAGTAGACACATCTAAAAACTTAATATTATCGGTATGTGCACTCGTCCCCTTTGTGGCCTCCAGTACTTGAGACAATGTAAATTCTGCCATATTAGATCTCCTTGAGGGCTGCTCGCGCCTCTTCACGATCATCAAAATGGATCGTTTTATCCTTTAAGATTTGGTAATCCTCATGCCCCTTACCTGCAATGAGTACAATATCCCCAGATTTTGCATGTTGTATTGCATGTTGAATCGCTTCTCGACGATCAACGATAACTTCATAGTGAGTTCCTTCTCGAAGACCGTCTTTAACGCCTACTTCCACATCTTTAACAATTTGTACAGGATCCTCTGTACGCGGATTATCAGATGTAACATACACAACATCACCGTATTGTGCCGCAATACGTCCCATAATAGGGCGTTTCGTTGCATCTCGGTCACCGCCACAGCCAAAGACTACAATAATACGATTTTCTTGAATAGCCTTTGCTGTTTGCAAAATATTTTCTAACCCATCTGGTGTATGTGCATAGTCTACAACAACGGCAAATGGTTGACCTTCTTCAATCAACTCAAACCGACCAGGTACAGCGCTAAATGTTTTCAACGCTTTATCGATATCTTCCATGGAAATACCTTCCAATAGGCAGGCACCAATAGCTGCTAATGTATTATACACATTAAACAAGCCAGTCGTATTCATTGCAACTGTATAGTCATGGCCATCATAAGATACCGTGTATCGGCTAGACTTTGGCGTCATATCAACGTCATGAGCATTCAATGTACCGTTACCATCAATACTATAGGTAATGATAGGGGCTGTAGTTTTTTCAACAACCCGATGTCCATAGGCATCATCAATATTGATGACAGCACCCTTACCAGATTTTACTTGGTTTGGTTTGCTAACCTGTTCAAATAGTTTACATTTAGCTGCCAAGTAATTCTCAAATGTTTTGTGAAAGTCTAAATGATCTTGTGTAAGATTAGTAAATACTGCCGTATCATACTCAACACCAGATACACGTCCTAAAGCCAACGCATGGGAAGATACTTCCATTACACAATGTGTAACACCCTCTTCCACCATTTGATGCAAAATATGTTGTAAATCTACTACGTCAGGGGTCGTATTATGAATCGGATATGATGTATCACCAATCATGATATGAACAGTACCAATCACACCGACCTTATGACCTTGAGCTTTCAAAATATGACGAATCATATGAGTTGTAGTCGTTTTACCATTAGTACCAGTAACACCAATCATGCGCATGGAATTGGCTGGATAATCAAAAAAGTATGGCACACAGGACATCATAGCCACACGTGTATCTTCAACAGTGATAACACAAACATCACTATTTACCTCAACAGGTTTAGATACTAATACAGCTACTGCCCCAGCCTCAACAGCTTTATTAACATAATCATGTCCATCGACAGTAGCACCATCTAAAGCAATAAATAAACTACCTTCTTTTACAGCACGAGAATCAGCGGTAACATCTAAAATTTCAACAGCTGTATTACCTTCTACATGCGGTGCATGTAAGGTTTTTACTATATCTTGTAAGTGTTTCATATACAATCTCCTTTACACGCAAAGGAAAGCAGCCCAATACGAGCTGCTTCGCCTGCTAGTCTATAATTTGCTGTTTCTCTTGTACATTACGTTCAGTAACAGCGCTTTTTGTGCTATAAACAAAAGAATCAGGCAAAACCATTCCTAGTTGTTCTTCTGCGATTTGTTGGATACGTACAGGAGACTTCAAGGAAGCCACTTCAACGTCCAATGCATCGTTATCTTTTGTTAATTGTACTACAGCTTGCTGTGTTTTAACTACCTCATAGCCCAACTTTGTACTGTATGCATTCATAACCATCATGATAAGTAAGCATGCAACTAATGCAGCAATACCATATACAACTTGCCACATCATAGGGCTTAAATCTAAAGCTACGTTTGCACTACGTCTTCTCCCTTGTGCAATAACCAACATATCACCTTTTACTTGGCCCACAACAGCCTTTCTCGCTAACATAACACTTAACCCCTTCCAAATCTACAACTTTACTGCTACGCGCAATTTAGCGCTTCTAGCTCTCGGATTAACTTCAATCTCCCCTATACTTGGCTCTATAGCCTTATTCTTTGCCTTTACAACTGCCTTGTGATTACAAACACACACAGGCAATTGTGGAGGACATATACATGCAGTACTTAACTCTTTAAAAGTTTGCTTTGTAATTCGATCTTCCAAGGAGTGGAATGTAATAACTCCAATCTTTCCCTTTGGTTTTAACATTGATACAGCATCTACAAAACTATCATACAAAATTGCTAATTCTCTATTTACTTCAATACGTATGGCCTGAAACGTCCGTTTTGCCGGATGAGGTCCATCTTGTCGCGCCTTTGCAGGTATTGCATTCTTAATAATTCTAACTAACTCACCAGTAGTAGTAATTCTTTTTTCTTGACGTGCTTCAACAATAAACTCGACAATTCGTTTAGCCCATCGTTCCTCCCCATAATCATGGATAATTTGCAGTAATTGTTCGCTGTCATATTCATTGACAATTTCCTCTGCCGTGAGAGGTGCATCTTTATCCATTCGCATATCAAGAGGTCCATCATTCATATATGAAAAACCTCGTTCAGGAGTATCTAGTTGATAGCTGGATACACCAAGATCAAATATAAAACCATCGACTTCATAAATGCCTGCATTTTGGAGGGCTTCTTTTAAGTTAGAAAAGTTTGTAGGTATCGTTAACACCTGACATTTCAAATCAGATAAACGCTGTCGAGCTACACTCAAAGCATCTTCATCCTGATCTAAACCTATAATCATGCCTTCTGGATCTAGCATCTCACCCACTGCGTGAGCATGTCCTGCCCCACCGAGGGTACAGTCCACATAAATGCCTTTTGGATTAGTTACGACGGAGTCCACCGTTTCACGTAAGAGTACGCTAGTATGATTAAATTCCATCATAGCCTCCTATAACATAATCCCTTCAAGCCCTTCAACTAATTCTTCCATACTTTCAGCCACTTGCTCATCATAGAAATCGTATTTTTCACGGCTCCAAATTTCAACGTGGTCTCCAGCACCTACAATAACAGCCTGTTTATCAAGGCTTGCATATTCACGTAATGGTACAGGAATGAGGACACGACCTTGTTTATCATATTCAAGCTCAGCAGCACTACCAAAAACAAAACGTTTTAAGGCACGCACGCTAGCTTTAGTGGAAGATTGTGATTGTAAAGCAGTGGAAATTTTCTTCCACGCCTCTTCGGTGTAAATAGCTAAGCAGTTATCTAGGCCTTTTGTAACGATGCACAAATCGCCTAGTTGTTCACGTATTTTCGCAGGTATAATCATCCGCCCTTTTGTATCAATGGTGTGATTATATTCGCCCATGAACATACGTATCACCGCCTTTCTCTATTTCTTATCCACCACTATATGGTAAATTCTACCACAATTCCCCACCTTTCACAACAAAAAATCCATTTTTATCCCACTTTTTTATATTTTTCTTGTTTAATCTCTATTTTCCTCCTCTTTTCTACAATACATATGTTCGATTAAATATTCAAAAATAAATAATTTAAACCACTCTCCACCACAATTGCGTAATACCACTCCTTAAATGGACATAAACCCCACTTTTAGATGTTATTATGTTTAGGAACTCAATGTATTATGTTTAGCAACGCATAAACGTTAAATATATTTAGGTCTATATTAAAAAAGCAAAAAACCTCATCAATGTACAACACATACATTGATGAGGTTTTCCTCTATTTATATAATTTTAATTATAGTATTAGAATTTAGATTCGATAGCCGCTTGAAGATCGCCTTTAGGCAAGAAACCAATTTTACGGTCTACTACTTCACCATCTTTTAAGATAACGAATGTAGGCAATACTTCAACTTGTAAGTTACGTGCTAATTCTGGTTCTTCATCAGCGTTTACTTTTACAAAGTTAGCTTTACCTTCAAGCTCACCTGCAATTTCTTCAATGATTGGCATCATACGTACGCAATAACCGCACCATGGAGCCCAGAAGTCAACAACAGTAACACCACCTTGGTTTACTAAATCTTGATATTCAGCAGTTTTTAAATCTTTTAATTCGCTCATTGTACCCTCCTACGGTAATTGAACTAATACACAATCTTGAATGACATGCAGATCTAAAGCATGTGCTTTTTCAACAACAGATGGTTTATCCGCCCCCGGTTGCAACCACACAACAGGAATGCCAAGTTCTTTGCATTCATCAAGTGCAGCTAACCCTACTGCTTCTGGTACAACAAAATCTACCACAGCAGGCACAACGGGAAGTGCAGAAAGACTAGAGTAACAAGTGTCTCCATCTATTTCTGCAATATTAGGATTGACTGGATATACTTCATATCCGTGATCTTTAAGACATTTATAAATCTTATAACCGAACTTTTCGGTTTTATGGGTAGCTCCAATAACGGCCCATACTTTTTGATCTAAAGCTTGTTGAATTGTCATTTCGACCACCTCTTATATACTATTATAAATGAATATCGAACATTGTCAATATATTATATCGAATTATATAGTTAAAGAATTATTCTCTTTTAGCAAACATTCTATAACATAAAGCAATACTATTTTCTTACGTTATTCTTTGATTTGTATCTCAATCGTTTTCTGACTAAGACTAGGTAAATTTAAATCAATCTCAATTAATTCAGATAAACTGATTTCTCTACGACTTAATGTATGAGCTTCAACTAAGCCCCCTACAATAGCCAGCTCACCTAAAATTCTATTAGGAGACCACTGATTTTCACGCAATTCTCGAATAGTAATACTCTTTTGTCGCTTAGACAATCTATGTCCTTCAGAATCAATTAATAATGGAGCATGCCCATAAGAAGGTAGTTGTATATTTTTAGAATTGAAACTGGTTTGTAATGTTTTATATAAATATATTTGCTGCCCCGTAGTCTCTAGTAAATCATCTCCACGAATGACCTCCGTTATCCCCATAATAATATCATCCAGTACGACAGCTAAATTATAGGCATACATACCATCACCACGACGCAATACATAATCATCTAATTCACCTTCTAAATGAATATGTTGAAAGCCTTGCCAACGATCCACGAAATCTAAATCACAAGAATTAACGGCTAAACGCAAAGATGGCTCCTTAGACATCATAAATTCTTTTATCAATTTATCCTCTAGATGACGGCAATGGCCATCGTAACGATGAATTACATCGCCGACATGGGGTGCCGAAGCAATAGACTGGAGCCTTGTACGATTACAAAAGCAAGGATAAATTAGTTTTTCTGATGCAAGATGTTCTAATATTTCTCCATAATATGTTTGCCGTTCACTTTGCCAATACGTTGATTCTGGTCCGCCAACACGAGGCCCTTCATCCCATTCAAATCCTAGCCACTCTAAATCATCTAATAGAGCTTCCCCTAACTCACGTTTAGAGCGTTGGGTGTCTATATCCTCCATTCGCACAACATACTGCCCTTTTTGTTGCTTCGTAGAAACATAAGATAAGAGGGCTATCCACACATTGCCGAGATGGATATATCCTGTGGGGCTTGGAGCAAATCGACCTTTCATGATGCCCTCCTACAGTACAAAACAAGTGGCATATCCCGTAAATTTACACAGAATATGCCACTATAAATAATATAAAACGATTATCCTAGAGAAATAATGTTATCGAATACCTTACCAGCGTCTTTAATTTTTTGTTCGTTCCCCATTGTACAAATATGATTATCCTTCAATACAGGTTCAACCACATCTGCTAAAGCAACGATATCCTCTGGCTTACAAGCGATAACTTGTTTACGGAAATTCACTTTATCCTCTAGTTTAGCACCGCTAAAATACATGCCCATCGCACGTGGACCACGCAATGCAGGAGTCATTGGTAAATCTAAAGAACTCATAGTACCGATAATATATTTACGCATCTCACGATCAGTCAATGTGAACTCACGAAGGTATTGAGGTAACTCTTTATATACATTTAATGTTTCTACCAAGTTTGGATCGCGATAGCTACAGAAAATCATATTACCATCGTCGTAGAAGTTTGCAAAGGCCCCGTAAGCACCGCCTTGTACACGAATACGAATCCAGAGATATTCATAACGTAAAATTGTTTCCAATACACTCATTGGACCTACATGTTTATACCCATGGTCTATAAAGTTACCACCTTGAGCTACATATTGAACCTTACCAGCTGTAACGATACCATCATTACCAGACAAACGTGTAATCTTTAATGTATCATTACTTAAGTCAGTAGTATCCCAAGTTTCAATCAATGGTTTCATGAGATTTTCAAAGGCTTCTAATTCGCCTTCTTCACCAACGAACATGATATCTACATTATTAGCACGGAAAATCTTACGAGCCACATCAGCTAATTTTTCTGGCAATAATGGTAATGCCGCAGGATTAGAAGCCAATTCGCTAATCTTTTGATAATAACCAAAGTTACCATTATCTCTAAATTTACCAACTGCAGATACTTGTGCCATAACACGTTGACTTACAATGGAGTTGCCACGACGAAACGCTTCATTATCCCAAATAGCTTTGCTTTCTTGAACAAGTTCAGTCAAGCGTCTATGGTCACTATAATCTGCTTTTTGTACTACTTCATTAATCAAACGGCATAAGTCAGGTAATTTAGAATGCAAAGCTTTAGCTCGAACAATCATGAGAGGTGTAAATTCATCTCGCTTACCATCTTTGCTAATAGCCGTAATATCTGAGCTTAAACCACCAAGATTCATATTGATATCTTTCGCCAATGCTTCATAGCCACGTTCAGATGTGTTGATACGACCGATAATATCACTTAGAATATCGGCATAGAACAACTCATCTTCTGTAAGACAACTTAAATTAAAGTAAAGACCTACATAGTTGATGCCTTTTGTGAAAGTAGGTACAAAATGTACTGTAGTATTGCCAATTTTACTTTCACGACGTTCTACTTCTTCAATATTAGGATTTAAATCTGATAATTCAAGCAATGGAATCGACGCTAATGCTTCGTCGCTATCTGGAGCCTCTTGACGAAGTTTAAGTCGTTTTGTTTGCTCTACAATCGCTTCGATTTCTTCTGGAGTCATCTTAGCTTTTACAGAAGCTAAATATTCTTTAACCTCTGCATCCTTGCGCTCTTGAAGACCACGTTCAGGATAAATAGAAACAAGCACTTTATGATTGTTATTTAAGATAGATTGACGAATTAAATCTTCAAAGTACGTACCGGATAAGCCCTTGCGAATATTCACTAATGCTTCTTCGTAGTGTAATAACTCAAGTGGGTCATTGTCATATAGCCAATTATCCATCATACGGATAACATAAGCAAGACCAATTGGGCGACCACCAAAGTCGCTTTCACGAAGTGCAAACTCAATGCTATTCAAGGAAGCTTCTAATAATTCTTTATCTAAACCGTTATCACAAAGTTCTTGCAATGTAGATTCCACAATACGCTGCAAGTCAGCTTGTTTATCGAGATTAGAACCAGTTGCTTGCACGGTCCACAAAGGTTGACGAATGCTATCAAGATAATAACCACTCACATCAGAGCCGATACCGGCTTTCACCAAAGCCTGTTTAAGAGGAGCCGCAGGAGATGTCAACAATGCATGTGTTAATACCTCAAAAGCCAAGCTATGCTCAGGAGTTACATCAGGTAACACATAGGCAAAGGAATGTAAAGTTCGGTTGTCTGTTGGCTCTTCAGAACCAACGCTATATGGATAACTTACCACTTTACCTTCCGTAAATGGCGTTTGTATACCAACCTCTGTATTAACCTCAATAGCATCAAAATGACTTAAGTACTCATCATTCAAAAATGCCAATTGCTCTTCAATATCCATATCACCATAAAGGAAGATATAACTATTGGACGGATGATAATGAACTCGATAGAACTCTTGGAACTCTTCATAAGTTAAGTCTGTAATATGGTCAGGATCTCCACCAGAATCAACACCATAAGTGGTATCTGGGAAAAGTTCACGCATCATTTGGCGTTCTAGAACGGAATCCGGAGAGGAATAAACCCCCTTCATCTCATTAAATACAACACCTTTATAGGTAAGTTCATCGTCCGCACTATCTAATTCATAATGCCAACCTTCTTGCATTACGATTTCCGCATCTTCACGAACGTGTGGATACAATACAGCATCAAGATATACGTCCATCAAGTTGTGGAAATCTTTATCATTCTTGCTGGCTACAGGATACATTGTTTTATCAGGGTAAGTCATAGCGTTTAAGAACGTGTTCAAAGATCCCTTAACAAGCTCAACAAATGGCTCTTTTAAAGGAAACTTACGAGAACCACATAAAACGGAATGTTCCATAATATGTGCAACACCAGTACTATTATGTGGTGTTGTTCTAAAAGCGATATTGAATACTTTATTAGAATCTGGTGAATCAATATAAATTAAACGAGCACCAGACTTTTCATGTTTCATTTCATAAGCGGTACCATTGATCTCATCAATGCGCTCAATGCGGTCAAGGCGAAAGCCAGAATAAACCTTATTTATTTCCATGCTGTCCCTTCTTTCTATACTAATATAATGATTTCTCTCTGAATAATTTATTATATCATATCGATGACTCTATATATAGATGTTAAGAATAATTATCGAATTATAAAACCCCATAGGCAAGTATTCCCATGGGGTTCATATTATTTATTATGTTGCATCTGCCACTTTTGATTGCGACGCAAGGTTAATAAGCCTTCTAACACGGCTTCGAATTGTATAAAACTCAATGTATATGGTTGATACATATCTGGTACAACCTTGTAAGTAATAGTAACCTCAGACTTATCGTAATCATAGAAGATACCATGTAAATTACTCATTGTTGTGTAACCAGTTTGAGCTTGTTCCAATGTTGGAATAGGCTGATTTTTTAGATTTCCTAGTAGATCGCTAATGAAACCTTCCTTACGACCTTGGTCATTGAGCATTTCATCCATAAAACTACGTAGACTATCCATGCAATGATTAACCTCGTTGATCTAACAATAAGCCATTATGAATTACACGAACAGCATCTTTTACACGATCTTCAGCAACAAGGCAAGAAATACTAATTTCAGAAGTAGAAATGATTTCAATATTGATACCTTCTTGGCTCAAAATATCAAACATTTGCGCAGCTACACCAGGCTGTCCTAACATACCTGCACCAATAATGGAAACTTTCGCCATTTTTTCGTCAATATTAACAGCTTCAATATCTACTGCTTTTTGTAATTCTTCTAATACTTCTCGAGCTAATACCACATCATCCATAGCTACTGTAAAGATAAGATCAGTTTTTGGTTCTCCTACGGAACGGATAGATTGAACAATCATATCTACGTCAACGTTTCTAGCAGCTAATGCTTTGAATACAGTCGCTGCAACGCCTGGTTTATTTTCAACACCTACAAGGGCTACTTTTGCTGTATTTGTATCATCAGCTACGCCAGTAATTACGTGTTTATTTGCTTCCACAGTATAATCCTCCCGAATAATAGTACCTGGTTTATCACTAAATGTAGAACGTACATGAATAGGTACACCATAACGGAAACCCATTTCTACGGCACGCGGTTGCATTACACCTGCACCAAGGCGTGCCATTTCAAGCATTTCGCCATACGTTACTTCTTCTAATTTGAAAGCTTCCTTCGCCACGCGAGGATCTGTAGAATATACGCCGTCTACATCCGTAAAAATCTCACATACATCCGCTTTCATAGCACCTGCCAATGCAACAGCTGTTGTATCAGAGCCACCACGGCCTAATGTCACCATATCACCATATTCAGTTATACCTTGGAAACCAGCAACTACTACAATTTTACCTTCATCCAAAGCTTCAAACACACGATTAGGATCAACGCCCAAAATGCGACCTTTATTAAACGTATCACTACTTGTAATACCTGCTTGATCACCTGTTAAGGATACAGATTCCTGACCACGTTCGTTAAAAGCCATTGCCATCAATGCAATTGTTACTTGTTCACCGGTAGACAACAAGCGGTCCATTTCACGACCATACGGCTTGGATGTAACTTGTTTAGCTAAGGCCACCAAGTCATCAGTTGTATCACCCATAGCGGATACAACAAGAACGATTTTATCGTCAGCTTGCTTCTCACGAAGAACGCGATCAACAATATTAAATATTTTTTCTGGTGTAGCTACGGAACTACCACCAAATTTTTTAACGATTAAGGCCACAATAATCCCTCATTTAACTATGTTTACTAAATATCAATATGCATATACTTTACCACAAACAAATAGCACTGTAAAGGGATGTACAGCAATTAATCCACTGGAGTGATACAAAACTCCTTTTTATGCGGACATTAAAAATCAAATAATATGTCTATAATATTATGAATATGCATTAAACAATCCTAACATGTATTAGCCATAATGCCATTAAATATCTACTATTAAAAGTTTAACTTTGCCTCATTATTAAACTATGTGAACACATAGATATACAAAAAGACCAGCCCTAGGACTGGTCTTTATTAGTTGTAATAGTTAATTAAGCAACTACGATATCTTTTTCGGATTCCCACAAACCGTGGATATTGCAGTAGGAAACAGCGATCAATTTACCAGATTTTTTCAAAGCTACTGCTAAAGTACCTTCAGAAACTGCTGCTACAGGACCTTCGTTTGCAGTTGCACCGTCACCATGAACGTTGAACTCGATAGCGCCAACTTCGAATGGTAATTGAGTACCTTCAGCTACGAAGTACAATTTAATCCAATCAATGTGATGTTCTACAGTGTTTGGATGTGCAATGTCTTTACCTACGGATAAAGTAACGTGGAATGTTTCACCTGCTTTTACAGTGTCAACTGTTTCGATAACAGGAACGTGTTTTTCAGTAGCGAAATCGCCAGATTTAATGTAATCATGTACAGCCATAGTTAACCTCCTGGTTAGTCTTATATACATACTTAATGTCAAGAATATTGAGCACCTCTGTGCTTATGACTATATTATACATTTTCGATATAGTTTTAGCAAGTTCTTTTTCGATTTTTTTCGATTTTTTTGAATTAAATCAAAATTCTATTCCTTTAGCAGCTTTTATGCCCTTTTCATAAGCATGCTTTACTACCTTCATTTCTGTTACAGTATCCGCCATATCAATGATTTCAGGTTTAGCATAACGCCCTGTCAAAACAACATGAAGTCTTTTTGGCTTATTGTTAAGCATTTCCACTACAGAATGCACATCGATAAGCTCATAATTAATGGCATTATTTATTTCATCCATAACAATTAGATCCCATTTATCGGAGTTTACTTCCTCTACTAATGTACGCCAAGCGGCTTGTGCTGCTTCTTTGTGGCGAGCAAGCTCAGCTTCCCCTACTTCATCCCGTTTATAGTAAATAAAGCCTTTTCCCATAGAGCGAATTTCAACTTGATCACCTAGTTTAGCGAGACCTGCCAATTCACCATAGCCATTGCCGCTCTTAATAAATTGTAATATAAGAACCTTAAAACCTTGTCCAACAGCACGTAGAACAACGCCTAATGCTGCTGTTGTTTTACCTTTACCATTCCCTGTATTAACTAGAATTAATCCATGTTCTTCCATAATAGCTCCTTTAATACGAACTGTCCTGCAGAATGTAATTATGATAACACATAGTCATATAAACCTATTAAATACATTTATACATCTATTACTTTTGGGCTTTATAAGCAGCACATGTATCAACAAAATGTTGTGCCCCTTCATCAGAGCCAGCAAAGTTCAAATGTAAGTAAGAAGCTAATACATTTTTTGTTGCATAGCCGCCGTCATACGATTGAGGTTTACGGCCTCCTTCTAAATGAAAAGCCCATGGGAAGTCATCTATAGTTGGCTCCATTGTAGAGAAATGGAACTCATGACCACGAATAGCTGTATTCATAGCGCCTAATAAAGTATCTCTCTTTGCAGTTGCTGTAACATACCCCACCTTTTGAAGCTTTTGTTGCATCACACAATTGGCAGGTACAATACCTACAGTTTTATATACAGAGCCTTCAAAGTCATGAATGCTTTCACAAAGATACATAAGGCCACCACATTCGGCATAAATAGGCATACCTTGTGCATTAGCTTGGCGGATAGATTCCTTCATAGACTCATTGCTAGATAACTGGAATAAAAACATTTCTGGAAAGCCACCCCCAAATACAAGTCCGTCTACATCGGGAATTACCGAATCATTAAGCGGACTAAAGTAAACAAGCTCAGCCCCTTTTTCCTCTAACGCAGCAAGACTAGCTGGATAATAAAAAGAGAATGCCTCATCATAAGCTACACCGATTTTCACACGTTTTTCAATGGATTTAACATCTATAGCATCTGGTAGTTCGATAGTTGGTGCATTGGTAGCAATTTCCAATAGTGCATCGAGATTTACCATCTTCTCAACAGCTTCTCGAATCGTATTAATTGCCTCTGTTGGATCGATTTCAGTAACTGGTGTAAGTCCTAAATGACGCTCTGGAGAATGCATACGATCATCACGATAAATGGCACCAATAACAGGTACACCGATTTTATCCATCCCTTCACGAACCATACGCTCATGATTGGCTGAGCCTAAGCGGTTCAAGATGACACCACCAAAGTTTACCTCTGGGTCATAGTCACGGAAGCCTTTTGCAATAGCAGCTGCACTTTCACCCATAGCCTTGCAATCGATAACAAGCACTACTGGTGCATTTAACTGTTTAGCAATTTGAGCAGTAGAACTCACACCTTCTCGACCACCATCGTAAAGGCCCATAACACCTTCAATAATAGCAAGGTCTACATCATGTGCCATTGTAGCAAAGAAAGGAGTCAACTTGTGAGGTGGCACAAGCCACGTATCTAAATTATAGCTGTCACGGCCGGATGCAATTTTATGAAAGCCCGGATCAATATAATCCGGGCCCACTTTAAAAGATTGCACCGTACGTCCACCATTTGTATAAGCGGCCAATAAGCCCGCTACGATAGTTGTTTTACCAACACCAGAATTGGTGCCTGCAATGACAACACGTGGAATCTGTACTGTGTTCATAGATATTACCTCGTAATACGACGTATTTGTTAACGATCCTTGCGTTTTGCAAGAATTGTAGATAAGTAGTTGAGTCTAGTATCTTTTGGTATATTATCTAAACCTACGAATACTTGCTCATCAGGCAAACCTACACGGCTAATCATAACCGCATCATCTGCCATATTATGTTTAATCAAGGTTTCTTGTACTTCATCAAAGTTTTTATATACCTTCATGATAACTGCATCATCTGCAACAGCCAATACAGCATCGATTTTTTCTTTAGGCGCTGTAGCTGGAACGATGGCCAATACCTCTTCCTTCTCTACAATTGGGTAGCCAAGATGAGATCCGATTGCACAGAATGCAGTCACGCCAGGAATTGTTTCAATTTCATGACCTGTATTTTCAATCAAACGGTATACATACATATATGTGCTGTAGAACATAGGATCACCTAATGTTAAAAATACAACACTTTTACCTTCATCTAAGTAAGACAAGATAACGCGTTTAGCCTCTTGCCAGCCTTCCTCTTGCGTAGAATCATCCAACACCATTGGGAATACTACGGGAACGATTTCTGTATGTTCTTGGATATATGGGGATGCGATATCAAGGGCTACGGAACCATCTTTTTTTTCTGTTTTAGGTGTGATGATAATATCTGCTTCACCTACGATGCGAGCAGCTTTCACAGTCATTAATTCAGAATCGCCAGGGCCTACGCCAATACCATATAATTTACCTTTCATGGGTATCTCCTATTCTTATAGTCACACTTTATTTATAATTGCAATATCTTTTATTATAACCAATTTATACAATATATACAAAGATACTATTTAATATTTGGAATTGCAGGACGATGTGGGCTACGTTTGCCATACAAATCATCGATACAATCTTGCACATGTTGACGGAAAATATCATGAATCGCTTCATATTCACCTAGAGCACTATGAATTGGTTTAACCGCATATCCTGCTCCAGAAAGTTCATTAACAACACTATCCTCTTCGTCACCAAATAAATCATTTTGTGCATGATCCCCGAGTACCAATAATAAAGGATGTACATAAATTGTTTTTGGACGTTTACCATCAAGCCATTCCCAAGGCATTGCTACATCTGACACATATGGTGCGTTTTCAAGTACAGCAATACGCACATTCGTAAGTCCATTACGGATTAGCTTAAACTGTAAATTACCATATGAAGAATTGCCAGAACCAAGACCTCCATGACCGACCAATAACAAACCATCATCTTTGGAAATATTAAGAGATTTAATGAAACGGTCAATCAAGATTTGGTAATCATCTGGGTGCTCTTCTTGTCCCATATAGTATACGAGAGGTCTACCTACACGCAATACTTCGAGTTGACCTTCACCTTCATGAGCAAGGATATTATTTTTCAATTTATCGAACTCTTCACCACCGGTGAAATGAAGTGGCTGCACATATACATGTGTATAACCTTCTCGAATTAGTTTTTCTAACGCCCCTTGTTCAGTAGGAATCTCAATACCACGCTCACGTAAGCGCTTAACGATGATACGAGAGGAAAAAGCTAATTCTACAGTATAATCCGGATACGATTTACGAATATGTTCTACTACGGAATCGATATTATGTTCACGAGCACTGTCCACAGTGGATCCAAAGGCAACAACTAAGATAGCTTGTTTCATGAATGTCTCCTTATATTAACTAATAATGTATCTTAATCATACCATAGACCATTCTATAGGGGCATACCGTGGTACGTATAAAATAGAAATTATTCTTATCTTTCATGGTAAATGTAAAAATCCTCCTCATTGGATGTCCAACAAGGAGGATTTTTATTAATGTGAAAGAGTGGAGTGTTGTATGTCTAATTATGTAATAGCAAATATCAAGAAATCAAACCTTGCGCTTCCAAGCGAGAATTTGTCATGACAGGTTTTACGGATTCTCTAGGCATGGGCCGCTTCCGATCAGACATGCGAATAGCTTGACCTAAATGTTTCAAGAATAAATCTTGTACATGTGGGTTTTCCCCGAGTCCTTCATTCCAAATGTCAACATTGTAGCCTTCCTCAGCGAGTAAAGCATAAATGGAATCGGAGCGTTCACCGCCAAGGTAATCCATTAAATGTGTAGAACCTATGAGAGCCAATGGTACAACTAATAAATCTTTATGCCCCATACGATCCAAGAAAGTAAGAGCTTGTTTGAATGTAGGGAAACCATTTGTAGTAAATACTACTACGTTTGGCGCTGCTCCATACATAGCTTTTAATTGCAATGTACTGAACTCTAATTGATTTTGACCATTCGCCATGAGCACAACAGATTTATTAAGTGCTTTTGTATTAACGTGACGAACTATGCTTTCTAATGTTGCTTCATAATCATCGGCATAATTTTTTACACCTAAAGAGGTAAGCAATGGTTTACCAATATTTACCTGGCTAAAACCATATTCATTGCTATGTAAAAATTTTAATGCTTGTTTGCGCATTTGTTGGTAGCACTGATCTGCCACCAAGGTAATAGGTTGAATGTACACCTCATCAATACCCATACGAGCGAAATCTTGCATAGCCTCTGTGAAAGAAGAAATCTTATCTTCGTATTTCTCATTCCACTTCTCTACTAATGCATCAGATAAGAATACGCGGCGTACCTCCATATCACTATACATGGAACGTACTTTTTTCTCTATACTGCCAATGGATTTCTCCACAGCATCTTGGTAAATTGATCCAAAGGATGCAATAATTATGCCTTTCATATGTGACCTCCATATTACTCATACATGAAACAACTTTCACAATTGAAAATTGTTATCAACTACTATGTAATAATAGTACAAGATTAATCTATAGAAGTCAATGAGAAAAAATATCAAAATTAATATTTATAACGATTAATTTAATTGTAGTAATATTATGGGGCCCCATCAAAATAATCCTAAATAAAATTACTTATATATTCACATATTCATATCCTTATAACCAACAAGAATATAATTATAAAATGTACTATCATACTTTATTCATCACATTAATTTATTAATAATCTCTCAAATCCCTTATACTTCTAGGGGTATAGGGTTTATTGACACCTGTTTTCCGCTTTGTTACGATTGAAATAAGGTTATATATATGCGATGAATCCATAGTTTTCAAATAATAGAACTATGTAAATAATTGCATATTAGTGTAGTTATAGTTATAGATAGGAGTATAGAAATGAAAAAACAATTAGCTTTAGCATCCGCTATTCTAGGTCTTGCAGTATCCTTTGGTGCACCAGTTGTATCTAATGCTGCATATCAATTAAATGAGGAAGTAAAAGATCCTACACCAGCATTGAAAGAAGCCGCTGCAATTGGTGTTCGTACACATAATACAGAAGCTTTACAAAACTTGCCAAACAAAGATGCTATGGTTGTTATGAGCTTTGGTACAACTTATAAAGATACTCGTGTGAAAACAATCGATGCTACTGTAGATGCTATTAAGGCAGCACACCCAAATACTAAAGTGATAACTGCTTTCACAAGCCATATTATTCGTGATCGTATCCAACAAAAAGAAGGTATAACATACCCTACACCTGAAGAAGCTTTAGCTGAACTTAAAAAAGATGGTTACACTCGCGTTGCATTGGCATCTCTAGATGTAATTCCTGGTATGGAATATAACTACGATGCAGCAGTATATAATTTATACAAAAATGATTTCAAAAAAATGACACTCGGTACTTCTCTTATGTACTGGATGGGTCAAGAAAACCAAACTGACCAAGTTATTGAAACATTAAAAGCTGTTCAATCCCAATTCCCTAAATTAGGTAAAGAAGATGGTCTTCTTATCATGGCTCATGGTACTCCAGATCCTTCCAATGCATACTATTCTGTAATTCAAGACCGTATCCATACTCTTGGCATGAAAAATGTATTCATCTACACAGTAGAAGGTACACCAAATCTTGAACAAGTTATCCCTCAATTGAAATTACATGGTATTAAACATGTTACATTGATGCCTTTCATGATGGTTGCTGGTGACCATGCAAACAACGACATGGCTGGTAACGAACCAGATTCCCACAAATCCATTCTTGAAAAAGAAGGCTTCAAAGTTGACACTTACATCCATGGTTTAGGTGAAAACCAAAACATCCGTAACTTATTTGTTGAACGTGCTAACGAAGCTTGGGATGCATTAGAAAAATAATCAATATAACTAAGATCGTTATTGCATATATAACATTCATAGGAGTACATCATGAAAAAACTACTACTCGGTAGTATCGCTTTGGTTATGATTGTACTAGCACTAGCTGGGTGTGGTAAAACCACATCCAGCTCTTCTGCTACTACGAAGGAATTGACCTTTAATGGCCAAACCTATACTGTACCAAAGGATCCACAAAAAATTGCTGTATTATCTAATTCTGTTTTATCTATGATTTATGCTGTCGATGGTAAGGCTATTAGCCGTGCCAATACAACGGATAAACTAGCACCAGAGTTAGAAGCTCTACCAGCTCTTGGTCAAACTGCAAATATCAACATGGAACAATTATTAGGCTTGAAGCCAGATGTAGTATTGGGTTTAGTAAATCAACATAAAAAATATGAATCCCAATTACAAGCTAATAATATTCCAACCGTACTTTTTGATTACGATGGTATTAAAGATAATGTACCAATGTTAACATTTCTTGGTGAATTAACTAATCATCAAGATAAGGCTAAGTCTGTTATTACTACCTATGAAAACAATATTACCAAGGTAAAAGATGCAGTTAAGAATCAACAACCTGCACGTGTTGCCGTGTTACGTGCCACAGGAAAGGGTGTAACTGCCGAAACTGATGAAGCAGTTACTGCATCAATGGTAAAAGAACTAGGTATGACAAATGTTGTCTCCTCTCACCTAGATGGCACAACCAAGGACAAAACGGTCCCTTACTCTCTTGAAACATTGACAGCAGATAACCCTGATATTATCTTTGTTGTTACAATGGGTAAAGAAGAAGAAATTACCAAAGCTATGAAACAAGCTATGACAGATAATCCTGCATGGGCTAATTTAAAAGCCGTACAAAATAACCGCGTAATATACTTACCATCTAAACTATTCCTATTAAACCCAGGTCTACAAACACCTGAAGCTATGGCACGTTTAGTTAAAGAAGCATACGGTATTAATGTTACATTCTAATATATTACGTCATGCGAAAGAGGGCATCCCCCAAATAGGGAATGCCCTCTTTTTTATTAGTATCAAGCTACTCAACTAATCCTTTTACGCGTACATATTTTTTATTATCAAATGTATCAAGTTGTACATCTACAGAGAATACATCTCTAAACAATTCATCCGATATAATTTTACTTGTCTCTCCTGACGTTACTAAATGACCCTCTTTTATAATAGCCATATAATGTGAATATTGAACCGCCTGTGTTAGTTCATGAAGTACCATGAGAACGGTTAAATCTTGTTCCTTATTTAATCGTTTCAATAACTCCATAATTTCTAATTGGTGATTAATATCTAAATATGTTGTTGGTTCGTCTAAGACTAATAATTTTGGTTGCTGTGCTAGCGCCATAGCAATCCAAACGCGTTGCCGTTCACCACCAGATAGGGATGGGATTAATTGTTCTCGCAAATGATTCGTTTTTGTGATATCTAATGCATAATCAACGATTTCACGATCTTCTTTAGCCGTGTTTTTCCACCATGTTTGGTATGGATACCGTCCGCAATATACCAATTCTTCTACAGTCATATCCTTTGGCATATTCGGTACTTGTGGCAAAAATGCCATTTGCCGTGCCAGATGATTTTGAGAATATGATTGTAACGGTTTATCAAATATGGTAATACATTCATGAGGACTATGGATATAACCAATCATAGATCGTAAAAGCGTACTTTTACCACAACCATTAGGCCCTATTAATGTCGTAATTTTACCAATAGGTACCGATACATTAATATCATGTAGAATATGACGATTACCAAGAGTTACGGATAACTGTTTTACATCAATAGCAGTATTCATTAGTTATCCCTCCTCAAGAGATACAAGAAGAACGGCGCTCCAAAGAATGCCATAATAATACCCACTGGTACCTCTATAGGGCTCCACATAACACGTCCTATTGTATCACTGACAACAAGAACTAGGGCGCCTAATAATGCGGATCCAGGCAGTAAATATGCATAGTCGTTACCGATTATAAGACGTAACATATGGGGAATAACCAAACCTACAAATCCAATAAGCCCAGCTATACTTACAGCACCAGCCGCTAAAAGAGCCGCCACTGCAGTCATAATAAACCGTGTTTGTTCTACTTTAAGGCCTAATCCCTTTGCAGTTTCATCACCTAAACTTAAAATGGTAAGTCGTTTAGCTCCTAAACAGGCAAACATAAGGCCAACTATGGCATATGGAAACAGCACTTCTACTTGAGGCCAACTGCGTGCAGCGAGTCCTCCTACCATCCAAAGCAATGCCCCTTGTACACGATCACCGTAGAATACAAGTAGTGCTGAAATACCTGAGCCTAAAAAGGCTGCGACCGCAACACCAGCTAAGATAATACGACTAGGTCGCACTCCATTTTTCCATGCTAATGCATACACCATGAGTGCTGCAGCCATAGCACCTAAAAAGGCCACTAAAGGAACTATATAATCATATCCAGGAAATAAAATAAATATGATAACACCAGCTAGTCCTGCACCAGAGGATACCCCTACAATCTGTGGATCTGCTAGGGGATTTTTCATAACTGCTTGCAAAATTGCACCAGATACAGCTAGACAAGCCCCCACTAACGCGGCTACAATATTGCGAGGCAATCGAATATTCCAAATAATTTGTGAAGATGTGTCAGTTAGCTCACTAGACCATAATGTATGCCAAATCTCAGCTAATGATACGGGTGTTGATCCCCAAATAAGAGATATAATCATGCTCATAATAACGGCGATGATTAAGATACAAATCACTGATACACGAAATAATTTTCGTTCATTACTAGATGCCATATGAACCCCCTCTCAAAATTAACTATATTATAAGAAATTTAATATAGTATAATTATCGTGTTTAGCTAATTTATGTTTAGCTAATTATTGTGAAAAATATATACAGTAAAACCCGAATCGCAAAACTACTAAAACACGATTCGGGTTTTGTATTATTTAGATTCTTTACCTTCTACAAAAAGCATGTCATTGCGTTTTACGTCTGTGTAAAGCAATGCATTACATACGGAGGCAGCTATTGGGCTACCCCCTTTGTTGCCTTTTACAGTGATGTAAGGAACTGGAGATACTTCCATTAAATAGTCTTTGGATTCTGCAGCGCCTACAAAGCCTACAGGGATACCAATAATAAGAGCTGGTTTAATGCCTTCTTCAAGAGCAAGGCGCAACACTTCATACAATGCAGTTGGTGCATTACCGATAGCAACGATTTGTCCTTCTAGTTGTTTACCAAAGGTACGCATAGCCGCAATGGAACGAGTTACACCTAATTCTTTAGCCATTTTAGCTACATTTTCGTCTTTAATTAAGCAGTGCACTTCATTGCCGCGAATTTTAAGAGCTGGCTTAGAAATACCTGTGCGAACCATTTCTACATCTGTATAAATGTCTGCACCATTATCCAATGCTTCAATACCTTTTTGAACAGCATCAGGGCTCATTTTTACGAGTTGAGCATATTCGACATCACCAGACGCATGTACTGTACGAGATACTACGCGCACTTCATCATCTGTTAAGCCTAAATCCTTTACATAATCATAAATGATTTCCATGCTTTTATCTTCAATAGCTTTAGGATTTTTAACGTAATCCATTCGTTTCCTCCCATAATTTAAAGAATTCATCATTTGATGATACCACGTGACTTTCAAGTTTAACACGCGGACGATCGATAACAATAACATGGATACCAAGATCCATAGCAGCTTGTAATTTTGTATCTGCACCACCTACAAGACCAGAGTTTTTCATAACTACAACACTAGCCTTTGTATCGTGGAACATGATGCGGTTCATATCATAAGAAAATGGACCTTGGACAGCAACAATGCGCTTAGGGCTCACGTTGAGGTCTTCCATCATTTGTAACACCTCTGCGGTCGGCAAAATACGTGTCCATACTTCACAATCTTGTAAAGCCTCAGATTTAGCAAAGATGTGCATTGTCTTACTACCTGTGGTCAAATACACATGTTTGTTATTTTCCTTTGCCAGTTTACCAGCTAAATTAGCTGCTTCTACCTCATCAACTACAATATGCAATTTATCATAGTCTGGTAATGGTACCTCTTTGCGTTCAAAACGAACAAAAGGAATACCTTCAGCTTTTGCTGCATCTTGAGCCGTAGCTGTAACAATAGCAGCATACGGATGACTTGCATCGATTAATAAACGTACATTATGTTTCTTAATCAAATCCTGCATAGCCTCTTGGTCAAGACGGCCCGTATGAACAGTAATTCCCTTATGGGCGGCAAGCTCTGCCCCATACTGACTCACAACAGTAACGAGAACCTCTTCACCTGTCCGTTCTTGAATATCTACCGCTAAGGTACGACCATCTAAGGTACCGGCGATGACCCAAATCATAATTTGTAGCCTCGAGGTGTAATCATGCGGCCATTTTCAACATAGGTTTGGCTATTACCGATAATAACAAGTGTTTGCATATCCACTTCTTCTTTTGTAAAGTTTTCAAGGTCAGAAATTACCATATGTTGACCTGGGCGTCCTGCTTTTTGCACGATGCCAACAGGTGTTTTTGGGTCGCGGTATTTAAGAACGATTTCACGAACTTCATCTAAGTGAGTAACACGTTTTTTACTGCGCGGATTGTACAAGGAGATAACCATGTCACCTTGTGCACAAAGATCAGCGCGTTTTTTAATTAAATCCCATGGAGTCATCAAGTCACTGAGAGAAATAACCGCAAAGTCATGCATCAAAGGTGCACCCAATACAGATGCTGCTACATTTACAGCACTAAGGCCAGGTACGATATCTACGGAAGGGCGTTTTTCTGCTGGTACCTTATTAGCAAGTTCCAACACAAGACCTGCCATGCCGTACACGCCAGAGTCACCAGAGGATACTACAACTACTTGATGGCCTTCTACCGCTAAATCAACGGCTTGTTGGCAACGATCGACTTCTTGCATCATGGCAGTACCTACAGTTTCTTTACCTTCAATGAGGTCTTTGATCAAGTCAAGATAAGTCAAATAACCTACTACGCGGTCAGCTGCTAAGATGGCTTCGCGTGCTTGCGGTGTCATAAACTCTTCATCGCCAGGGCCTATGCCGATTACTTTGATGTTACCTGTGCAATGGCTACCGTTGTTTTGGGATAAATTGTTTTGTGCTGTATTAATGTTCGGCTCTTGGCCGCTAGTAATGCTGTTGTCTCGCATACGTTTCCTACTCCTATAGTTCCTTTTACAAAATTAGATTCTTTTAATTTTTCTTCTTCAATAAGTGGTGCCATCTCGTCCTGTGTATAGAACACGATAGGCCACCCCATAATTTCCATAGCCTCCAAGAGGCCTACTTCATCTTGTTTAACAATTACCGATGCTGCCGTTACAAGGCTTTTAGGTGAAAGTTTATGCGCTGCTAGTGATTGTTGTATGGCGTCAAGAATCAATTCCTTTGGCGTATCTCGGCGACAGCCAATGCCCATCGTATACGTACGAGGACGCAAAATCAATTGATGTCCATACTCAACAATTACTTTATCTGTAATTACAACTCGAGATGATCCCTCTTCGGAGCTTTCATTCTTACATGGCATAGAATCAAGTTGCTCTAACGAAACAACATGAACCTTACCATGTTCACCAATATGATCTTTCGCAGATTCTTTTAAATGCTCTGCATTAGATAAGCTCTCATCAATGTAATAATCAACCCGCTCGCCCCCAACAATGGCAGAGTTCACATTGATTAAGGTTTGAAAATCATCTACCAACAGATGCTCGTGGCGCGCTAACACATCAGGCGCTGGCAATCCGTTTACATCCGTTGCAGTTGTAATAACAGGGTCCGCATCGATGGCCAGTGAAATGGACTGTGTCCATTCGTTGGCACCCCCAAGGTGACCAGATAATAAACTGATTACATGGTGCCCTACTTCGTCCATTACGACTACCGCAGGATCCTTAGATTTATGCTCAATATACGGTGCAATCATGCGCACTACAATACCGAGTGCCATGATGCATAATACTTGATCGTAATCCTTAAAAATCTGTCCGATATGGCTTTTGAGGGAATCAAAATAAATAGCCTCACCACCAGAAGGACGGTTTTCTTTTTCAAAGCAATCTGCATGAGGTGCCACCAAAGACTTGATGCGTTGACCTAGCTTTGCACCTCGTTCAGATACAGAAAGAATAGCCGTTCTATTCTTCTTAGCTCCCGTCGTAGGCACAACAGTTTCTAGTTCTTTCATTATACTAGTCCTTAGCACTGCGGTACATATGAGCAAAGCCTTTATCATAGAGTTTAGACAATTCGTATTCACTATCTAATACATGGCTTACAACGATCATAGCTTGGCGCAATACGCCTTCTTTAGCTACGATGTCCGCAATAGTTTCCAATGTGCCACGAATAATACGTTGGTCTGGCCAAGAAGCTTTTACCACGATAGCCACTGGAGTCGTTTTGTCATAACCGCCCTCGATGAGTTCAGCTACAACCTTATCTAACATTTGAACGCTAAGGAAAATACACATTGTCGCTTCATGAGATGCTAACATGCGCAATTTTTCCTTTGGAGGCATCGGTGTACGACCTTCCATACGCGTAATAATGACTGTTTGAGATACATTTGGCAATGTATATTCTTGTTTCAATGCCGCAGCTGTAGCAAGGAAAGAGCTTACACCTGGTACGACTTCATAAGAAATCCCCATGCTAGCAAGTGCATCCATTTGCTCTTGAATAGCACCGTAAATAGCAGGGTCACCTGTGTGAAGGCGAACTACGCTTTTACCAGCCTCAACAGAAGCTTTCATAACAGCCAATACCTCATCAAGGTTCATAGTAGCACTGTTATGAATTTCACAGCCTGGTTTACAAGCCTCTAAAATGGCAGGGTTTACCAAGGAACCCGCATAAATTACAACATCTGCCTCTTGCACTAAACGATACCCTTTGCGAGTAATTAACTCAGGATCCCCAGGGCCTGCGCCTACAATATATACGTCAACCATATTACTCTCCTTCTGCGATACGCGTTGCAGATACAATGAAAATTGGACTCAATGGGTCTAACAAATGGTAGGGACCAGCCTTGCGGTAACGACTGATGGACATTTGGTAACCTTCATACGTGAAAGGACGACCTTTCAACTCTTTAAGGATTGTATAGCCAGTTTCCATCGTTACAGCAGTTACAACTAGACGGCCACCTACTTTTAACAGACGTTGCGCCTCGTCCATGATGCCTGTCATGCCACCAGCGCTACCACCGATGATAACCGCATCAAGCTCAGGCAATTCTTCCATGCCTTCAGGAGCTTTAGACTTGATGACAGTCATATTATTAACATTGAATTTCTTCATATTCTCATTGATAAGATCGATGCCTTTATCAAATCGCTCAATCGCATATACATGCCCTTTAGGAGCCGCCAAGGCTGCTTCAATAGAAATAGAGCCCGTACCAGCGCCTACATCAAGGACAATGCTATCCTCCTCGATGCGTGCCTCGTTCATAACGGCTTTGCGAATCTCGCATTTTGTCATCGGCACGTCGCCGCGGATAAATTCCTCATCGGGAATTCCGAAAAAATGTCTCATCCTAGTACCACCATTACAGAATGACCAAAGCCTTCAAGCTCAGTTAACACCTCTAGCGTGGAGTCTACAATTTTTTCATCATCATAACTCAAACGCTCTAAGGCTGCTGCTCTCGTTTCTTTTGGCCAACCTGCATCTATTAAAATACGCGCAATATGCGCTGGATTATATTCAGGATCCGTCAAGAATCCCATCTTTTTACCTGCTTCATATACGAGTTTTTCGGGCGCCGGTTGACGACCGTGAAAGCTCATTAAATCCGCATCATGCCATACCTCATTAAGACGGGCAAAAGCAAAGGTCATAGAGCTAATGCCTGGCACCACCTCAATAGGGTTAGCAGTAAATTTTTTCTTTAAATAGGGCAATAAGCTATAATAGCCTGTATCGCCACTAACCATAACTACAACGTCATGGTTGTTGAGCTCACGCTCAATTTGCTCCGCTAATACGCTGAGCTTACCTGTTACAGGATATGTAGTTTGGCCAGGCTCTTGAAAGTCCTCTAAAGAACGTTCACTGCCTACCAATACTGTAGCATGTTTAATTAAATTAAGGCCTCTAGGCACCACATAATCAGGATTACCCGGACCAATGCCTACGATATACAAGGTATGTGCCAATGTTCAAGTTCTCCTATCTCTTTTGCATGCTTATCCATTGCCAAAATCTCGCCTTTTAAGGTCGTAATGATGATCCCTACCTCAGCTTCGTTAGCAATATAGCGCTCACTACGTAGAGATGCACGATCTACAACTCGTTGGTATACACCAGTCAATCCTTCTCGCTCCAAGATAGGAAATGTAGACTCTGTGGTTTGGCAATTAAATAACTCTTCACACACCTCTTGGGATGCTCCTTCTAAAGCAGCATAGGCCACGATACTTTCCATACGGCCATCACTCATGCGATTATGAGTATGGAAGCTACCACTAGCTAGTTTGATTAACTTACCGATATGACCGATAATTAAGATTCGCTTAAATCCAATCTGTACAGCCTTTTCAAGCATAAATCCGATAAAGTTACTCGTTTCTGCCATTTGGTTCTTATGGATACCCAATACTTGCTCTGCAAGATCTTGACCAATACGCCCCGGTACGAGAACAGCTGTTTCACATCCGTTAGCCTTCATAACTTTCAACTGTGGCACTAACGAGTTCTTAAACCCTTCTTCACTCATAGGCTTAACAATACCGGTGGTACCAATAATGGAAATGCCACCTTCGATACCAAGTGTATGATTTAATGTTTTCTTGGCTAATACCTTACCATTAGGAACACTAACGGTTACCGTTACACCTTGACCATGGACACAATGTTCTTCAAAAACTATTTTCATCATTGCCCGGGGCCCTGGATTGATAGCCGGTTCTCCTGGCGGCATAGCAAGACCTGGTTTCGTTACAGTACCTACACCAAAGCCAGCTCGAAATCGCAGTTCACCAGTATCATCAAGGGTCACTGTCGTTTCCACATCATTACCATGAGTTACATCAGGATCGTCACCGCCGTCTTTCATGACGGTTACCTTCGCCTCTATATCAGATATAACCTCTACCGCTTTAATAGGAACCTCAATATATTGACCTTGAGGGTTTTCGATGACCACTTGGTCCACAATATTCTTATCTAAGAGGGCCAATAAACCAGCTTTCATACCTGCCGTAGCACATGAACCTGTGGTATATCCACCCTTCATGTCCTCCACTTTCATAAGGCCTCCTACACTGATAGTATTAGAAACTCAAACGAGTCTAACTAACCTATCCTATGGACATATAGTATTAAGAACGGAAGTTAACGAATTGCAATTCTACAGGGATATCCAATTGTTTTAACATTTGGATTACTGCTTGCAAATCATCTTTATCCTTACCAGATACGCGCACTTGATCCTCTTGGATAGATGCTTGTACCTTAATTTTCATGTTTTTAATTGCTTTTACTACTTCTTTAGCATTTTCTTTTGTAATGCCTTTTTTGATAGTAATGATTTGACGAACTGTTGCACCTGCTGCTGGTTCAACTTTTCCGTAATCAAGATTTTTAATCGCTACGTTACGTTTAACCATCTTGCCTTTTAATACATCGATAATGGCATTCAATTTGTATTCATCATCACCGATGATTTTGATAGTGTCGCCTTCAAGACTAATTTCCGCTTTAGAGCCACGGAAATCATAACGCGTACCAATTTCTTTTTTTGCTTGGTTTACCGCATTATCTACTTCCTGCATATCCACTTCAGACACAACGTCAAAGGAACAATCTTTAGCCATTTTATACCTCCTACACCTGAACCTGTTGGGCATAAGGTTCATAGCATTACTTTCATCATCCTCATATTCCAAGTGAAAGTGTAAAACTACACCAAAACGGAATACATCTCTATAATTATACCTTAAAACAGGCTTATTTTCTAGGTAAATCGATTTTCTTAATTATAATTGTTAGCTATGTATTAATGAAGCTTTTATAAGTATAGTGGAAGTTCTCTAATACGGTTATGCAATACAATACACAAGGCAAATAATATAAAAAACTAGCAACATACATAATACATGTACATTGCTAGTCTCTGTATAACGATATTATGTTGTATTTAGTTTATAGCTAAGAACTATAACTAAACAATAATAATTAAGCCAAAACTAAAGACAATACAAATTCAAAAGAATTCTACAACCAATTATATTATAAAACGTTTACCGCATCATATGTAGGTTGTATAAGCCATTCGCCTTTGGAGTTCATAATTCCCCATTTGCCTTTAGACTTAACAGAACTAAAACCATGATTAAAGGACTTAGCATCTTCAATAAGTTTGTTGGTATCTCTAAATAAAATATGACCATTATTATCTATGATTGTATAGCCCTCTTTACCAGTATGAACCCATGTTACAGTATCGTTGTTGAACGGTTCAATAGTTGCTTCTGTTTGAGCAGAGTACAAGGATTTACCACTATTCATATCGATAAGGTTTTTAACATGATCTTTCACAACTACTAAACGATCAGTCCCTGCAAAGGAAATAGAATCATATTTAAAAGATACCACTTGCTTACCTGTTGATACATCGAAAATGCCCCATTTCTCAGTCTTATTGTCTCTTAATGCTAATAGACCATTTAATTTATCCATTTCACCTGCATCGTAATCGCCTGGTTGAATAACAACTTCACCTTTACGGTTCACAAAGTATAAGTTACCAGCATCTTTGATTACTGTACCATAAGCTGTGATAGGCCATACTTTATCTTTTTTGCTATCGATTACAATATTACCAGAACGATCAATATAGCCACGTTTTGCACCATCATAGGCAAAACCACCTACGTGATAATGTTGACCACCTAAAAGTGCACCTCCAAGGATACCGCCCACGATGAAGCCACCTACAAGACCACCTAAGTTAAACCCACTTACGGAGCGACGATATTCAGCAAGACCATTGCGGAATGCATATACCTCTTTAGAAGGAGCATTAAATAATTCTTTACCAGTACCATCAATAGCTACGATTTTACCTTTAGCATTCTTAACAAAAGCACGGTCTTCGCTAAAACCAGTCACAATTTGACGGAATTGTGGAGCAATCACTACTTTGTCGTCAGTAGTCTTAAAGCCGTATTTTCCTTTTTCTTTAAACTCTACATAGGAATCGCTTGGATACTCTTGAGTTGCTTCTTGTTTAACACGTTCTTTTAAAGCTTCCTCTTCAGAGATTTCCACACCCTTAGGTGTAACCCAAGTTTCTGTTTTCTTATCTACTTGAGCTAAGACATTGCCTGTTTTATAATCAACATCTTTAATTTCTTTGTACTTAGGTTCAATAGCAACAGTACCATCTGGACGAATAATACCCCATTTACCTCCTTGTTTCATAGATGCTAATACACCATGCTCAAGAACTTCATCATTTTTGAAAGTAGTACCTTTACCAGATTTCAAAGATTTTGGTGCATCACGATAAGGGTTTAATGCACTTGATACATCAGCCGCGATATAACCAGAAAGTGCACTACGTTCTTCAAGTTTTTGAGGAGTCATTACGCCTACACTAGCTTTAGTGCTTTTAGTGGAGCTAGAGCTTTCTGTGCGCACAGTAGAAGTTGATGTAGTTGTTGTATGTTGCTCACGGGTTACACGTGTACTAGTCGATGTTGGTGTATCGTGGTTTGTTACCGTTGTACTACTAGTAGATGTTGTAGTAGATGCCGCGAAAGTTGTTGTAGACATAGCCGCTAACACACATGCAACTAATAAAGATTTCTTGTTAATATTCATAAACCTCTCCTTTTATAGAATAAGCTATAACCATACAGTCATTAACATACATATATAGTTCATAAAATATACTGTTAGAACTAAACACACAGTATTATAGTAAAAAGTTCACACATAAATAATGTATAAAATTCAGCAATTCAAATTATACTATATCGACCTTCACAAATACAACGAATTATGAAAAATTCTTCATTTTTATTTTATTTGCTATAATAATACGTATGAAAACAGCAACAATAATCGACTTAATTGTAGATTCTGATGTACACACACAATCTATAAATCATATTATAAAACAACAGCATATCTCCCAGCGCATGAGACGCCGTTTACGAAATGAAGGCATCATAACAGTTAATGGTAAATTTGCTACCTGGAATACGCTCATTCACGGTGGCGATCATCTCGTTATGAAGTTAACTCCAGAGCAAGAGTTTAGCCTAAGCCCTATGAGTTTAGATATCATATATGAGGACGAATATATTTTAGTCATTAATAAAGCGGCTGGTATTCTTATGCACCCTACTTCTATCGTCCGAGATCATACGCTGGCAAATGGTGTACTTCATTACTACCAAGAAACAAATCAGCATTATGATTTCCATCCTGTACACCGATTAGATAAGGATACCTCAGGTATTGTCATCATTGCTAAAACATCGGTGGTCCAACATGCTTTTGATAAAAAACACACCCATTTTTACAAAATCTACGACGCCATTGTAGAAGGGCATCTCCCTTCTATGCGTATAAGCATTAACTGGCCTATAGGTCGTAAACCAGGCAGTATCATTGAGCGCTGTTGTACAGTCCAAGGAAAGCCGGCTCGCACGGATATAACTATTATTAGTAAAAATACAAGCAAAATCAGTAGTGGTAAGATTAATTCTGATGATGTAATTACGATGAATAATAATAGTAATGTATGTTCAACTGACAGCTCGCTTACATCTTATAATCAGTTTACCCATGTACGGTGCTTATTGCACACAGGACGCACCCATCAGATTCGAGTTCATTTATCTCAACTAGGGTATCCACTAGCTGGTGATGACTTATACGGTGGTCATCTAGAATCTATTCAACGTCAAGCACTGCATGCATCGCGCATAAGCTTTTATCATCCCATAACAAATGAATGGCTCGAACTGCATGCAGAAATGCCAGAAGATATGAACGTATTGCTAAACGATTGAGCTGATATAATACCCTAAATAAATGCTCCTACACAGAAATAACCCACATGGGTCACAAAACAAGACGAAATTTATGCATAAGTTATACAAAAAATATTGGCCCTTTATAGTGTTTCTTGATATACTTAACTTGAATTGATATATGATTGCAATAACACTAGTTTTTTTATCTAGCTCATATGCGCTAGAAATACTAGCAGTCACAGTATTAATAACATGATATGACAGGCTCTAGAGCCAAGGAGGACAACATGCCATTAGTTACTACTACAGAAATGTTCAAAAAAGCCTATGAAGGCGGCTATGCTGTTGGCGCTTTCAATGTAAACAACATGGAAATCGTACAAGGTATCGTAGATGCAGCGAAAGAGGAACAATCCCCTCTTATCTTGCAAGTATCTGCAGGTGCTCGTAAATATGCTAAACATATTTACCTTGTTAAACTCGTAGAAGCAGCTCTTGAAGACAGCAACTTACCAATCGCTCTTCACCTTGATCACGGCGATTCCTTTGAAATCTGTAAAGACTGTGTAGATGGTGGCTTCACATCCGTTATGATCGACGCATCTCACTATGATTTCGATGAAAACGTAAAAATCACTAAACAAGTTGTTGAATATGCTCACGCTCATGGCGTTGTAGTAGAAGCAGAATTAGGCCGTTTGGCTGGTGTTGAAGATGATGTAAACGTATCCGATGCAGATGCTCGCTTTACAGACCCAGAACAAGCTGCTGAATTCGTACACCTAACTGGCGTAGACTCCTTAGCAATCGCTATTGGCACTAGCCATGGTGCTTACAAATTCAAAGGCGACCCTTACCTCGACTTCAATCGTTTGAAAAAAGTTGGCGAATTATTGCCTAACTTCCCTATCGTATTGCATGGGGCATCCTCCGTATTGCCTGAATTCGTAGCAAAATGTAATGAATTCGGTGGCAACATTCCTGGTGCTCAAGGAGTTCCTGAAGAAATGCTTCGCAAAGCAGCTCAAATGGCGGTTTGCAAAATCAACATCGATACAGACCTTCGTCTTGCTATGACCGCATCTGTACGTGAATACTTGGCTCAAAACCCATCCGAATTTGACCCTCGTAAATACTTAGGACCTGCTCGTGATGCTATTAAAGGCATGGTAGCTCACAAAATTAAAAATGTATTGGGTTCTTCCAACAAACTATAATCAATGGCTAGTGGATTTTTAAAAGGAACCTTAATTTTAACCATTGCCGGTTTCGTAGTAAAAGCCATCGGTAGTATCAACTGGATTCTTCTATCTCGCATCTTGGGTGGTGAAGGCATCGGTATCTACCAGATGGCCTTTCCTATCTATTTGTTACTATTACAAATTTCGAGCGCAGGTGTGCCGATTGCCATCTCTATTTTGACGGCAGAACGATTAGCCTTACACGACTTTGGTGGCGCTAAGAGAGTATTCAATATTTCTTTTACAATGTTGACTATAACAGGTTTTATCGCCAGTCTTGCCATGTACTTTGGTGCAGATTGGTTAATCTCTAGTGGTCTCATTGCTGAAAGCCGTGCCTACTACTCTATCATCGCGCTCGCTCCGGCAGTATTCTTTGTAACATGGATTTCCTGTTTCCGCGGGTATATCCAAGGCTATGAAATGATGACGCCTACAGCGATTAGCCAAATTGTAGAACAATTGCTACGGGTTATCGTTATGCTTGGTGCTGCTGCTATTTTATTACCTTACGGCTTACCGGCCGCGGCAGGTGGAGCTAGCTTAGGTGCTGGCGTAGGTGCCTTTGGTGCCTTCCTAGTGCTCTTGTACTACTACTATAAATTACCTAAGGCAAGTAGTACTGGTGAAAGCTACGATGGGCCTCGTGAATCAGCTAAAGAAATTTTGTCACGACTCTTAACCTTGTCCATTCCAATTTCCTTAGCAAGTATCATGTTACCGTTGACGGCGAATCTCGACTTACTTATCGTACCACGTCGCTTATTAGATGCTGGGTTCCCAATGAACGAAGTAACAGAACTCTTCGGTTACCTTACTGGGATGGCGGTACCGCTCATCAACTTGGCTACCATCATTACCGCAGCCCTTGCGACAAGCATTGTACCAGCTATCTCTCATGCCTTTGCAAAACGCGATCATCAAGGTATATATGATCGCACTGCTGGCTCTATGCGACTAACATTTATGGCAACCGTACCATTTACAGTGCTATTATATGTACTTGCTGCCCCAACTGTTACACTGATTTACAATGCGCCTAAGGCAGAACTAGCAACGCAAATCACGGCATTCTCTATATTCTTCCTAGGTGTACATCAAGTAACAACAGGTATTCTACAAGGTCTCAACAGACCACGTATTCCAGTCATAAATATGGGGATTTCCCTCATAATCAAGGTCATCCTTAACTGGACACTGACTGCTATTCCTTGGCTTGGCATCGGCGGTGCCGCTTGGGCAACCGTTGCTGACATAGGCTTTGCCGCATTACTTAACTTGATTTATATCAAAAAATACACAGGCTACTTCCTTGATATTTCCCTGCTTTGGAAAAACGTGGTCAGTGCCGGTGTTATGGGTATACTTATTTTCATGAGTTACCATTACTTAATAGACATCCTACCAATGTGGGCTAAC
The DNA here is from genome assembly GCF_032472435.1 of Veillonella parvula. Taxonomy (GTDB): domain Bacteria; phylum Bacillota; class Negativicutes; order Veillonellales; family Veillonellaceae; genus Veillonella; species Veillonella parvula_N. Next base: position 177,641 of record NZ_JAWEGM010000001.1, on the reverse strand, counting down.
TTTATACTCACAGGTATTGAAGGATTACTACTATACGTAATTATCATGGTTCTTTTAAAAGGCCTTAATAAAAACGATGGTGCTAGCATGCCACTCGTTGGTAGATTCTTTAGATAAGCTGTATATACTTACATAAAAATAGGTTCCTAATAGTCACCTATATGACCATTAGGAACCTATTTTTTATTTACTTATTTTAATCTTTTTCTTATTTTAAGCTTGTATACCTATCATTGTTAAAATTTCCATTATGATTGGAATTACTACAACAAATAATATGGTACTAATCATAACTAGACCTGTAGCAAATGGCAAATCAGCTTTTGATTCATTAGCTACAATTGGCAATACTGCAATGACAGGTCCTGCTGATTGTACAACAAAGGTAATGATTGCAATTGGTTCTAGAACTATGCCTGCTCCATATTGTAAAGCCATAATCAAACAGAACATGATAATCGGGGAAATGACAAATCGTCCTACAATCCCACCGATGGAGTCTTTATTTAAACGCATGCTTTTTAAGCCCGCATCATGAAGTACAATACCTATATAAATCAAGGATAATGGGGTTACCATATCACCTAAGTAATTCAAGGTAGTATGCAAAATTGGAAGTAAAGGAATTTCAAAAAACAAGAAGATTAAGGCCACAAAAAAACCTATCAATGGTGGTGGTAATAACTTCTTCCAATCAAATTTAGGTTTCTTGCTTTTACCTTCAGTAGATTCTGAACTATTATTTATACTATCAATCTTATAGGAGCCATTATTAAAATCTACTTCAGAATTTGGCAGCGGATCTAGTTCTATAAGGAATACCCCTACCATCCATACGGAAATAGTGTTACCGATGTAATATAACAGAAAATACGGCAGCGCCTCTTGCCCAAAGAGTGCAATTTGCACTGGTAACCCAATAAACAAGCAGTTATCATTTACTACCATATTGATGAAAATACCACGTCGTCCTTTAGGAACTTTCAACATTTTCATCATAATGAACGCTACGATATATGCAATAACATATGTTAGGACAACTACTAACATGCCATATCGTAAATTCCATATATCTGAAGTATGTAGGTGATGTAATACAGATACAAATACTCCCGCTGGTAATGCAACCGACATGATAAATCGCGATAAATTACCACTAAAGGTGGGGTTAAACATGCCCCGTCCTTTTAATATATATCCTAACAAAATAAGTAGCACAATAGGTATGATACTTTGCAAAGATGTTAGAAAAACCATAGTAAACCTCCCGTACAGTTCATTCGTAGTTTATCATATCATGTTTCGCAATAAACTTATACAACTATATCTTGAAAGAAAATATAGTAAAATGTATCAACTTTAACATATTTTCTCAATTATAAGGCTTATAATTATATCTATTAGTAGTGTTTTTATCCATAAAAATCTGATACACTAACATCAGGTTGTACAGATTTTTACACATATGAGGTGATATTATGACGAAACCATTTATTGGCATATCTGGCAATATCTTACGAGATAATGGTGGTCCTTACGTAGATTTATTGCGTTCTTACGTAAACCAAGACTATCCTCGTTCTATTGAGGAAACTGGCGGCATTCCTGTTATAATTCCATTTACCCAAAATCTTGATGTAGCTCGCGAAACGGTAGCAAAGCTTGACGGCTTACTATTATCCGGTGGCCATGATGTATACCCGCTCCACTATGGAGAAGAACCTTTGCAAGGTCTTGGTGATGTATTTCCGGAGCGCGATCAATTCGACTTTGCTTTAATCAAAGCAGCAGAAGAAAAACAAATTCCCATCTTTTGTATCTGTCGTGGCTTACAAATCTTAAATGTATATCGTGGTGGTTCTTTATTCCAAGACTTAAAATATGATCAAAACTGTACAATAAAACACTCTCAGAATCAAACACCTTCTCTTGGCACCCATACGGTAGAAATTGATTCCAAATCAAAACTAGCTAGTGCTATAGGTTGCAATACTTGGATTACGAACTCCCATCATCACCAAACAGTTAAAAATGTCGGTAAAGGATTACAGGTTGTAGCAAGAGCTAAGGATGGTACCGTAGAAGGTTTAGAGGATCCATCCTATCCTTGGTTAGTCGCCTGTCAGTTCCACCCGGAAATGATGTCTACAAATGACGAAAATGCAAAGCGTTTATTTACTGCATTCGTAAAAGCAACTCAAGAAAATGTAACTAAATAGTAGGAAGATTGTATCATGAAAGAAACAGGAAAATTTGGCTTTTGGAGTATTGTACTCCTTGGCATCAATGGTATTGTAGGGACAGGTATTTTTCTATTACCTAATAAAGCATATTCCATAATTGGTTCAGCTAGTTTAGGTGTACTCTTATTTGACGCCGTTATCGCAGGTTGTATCGCCCTTTGCTTTGCAGAGGCAGCTAGCCTATTCACACGTAATGGCGGTCCTTATCTATATGCAAAACATGCATTAGGTGACTTCTGGGCATTTGAAGTGGGCGTTCTAAAATGGATCGTAACCGTTATTGCATGGGCGGCTATGGCCGTTGGTTTTGCTACCGCATTAGGTGCTGCAATACCAGCTTTAAGTGGTGATTTTGCAAAGGATGTCATTTCATTTATCTTAATTGTAGGCCTTACCATTGTGAATATATTTGGTGTTAACGTATCAAAATTCGTTAATAACTTAATTACTATCTCTAAATTGGTTCCTCTTGGCCTATTTATTGCAGTTGGTATCTTCTTTATTAATGGCGCTAACTTTACGCCTGTATTTCCACAGGATACCTATGTGGACGGTTCTTTTGCACAAGCTGCGGTTCTTCTATTCTTTGCCTATACAGGGTTTGAAGTTATTGCCATTGCTGCAGAAGATATGAAAAATCCTAAAAAGAATTTACCACGTGCTATTATCATGTGTATGCTTCTTGTATCGGTTCTATATATGGCAATCCTTGCCGTATCCATTGGTGTACTTGGTACAGATTTAGCAAATACTAAGGCTCCAGTACAAGATGCATTCAATGTGATCGTTGGTCCTATTGGCATGTATATCGTATTAATAGGCACCTTAATCTCTATGGGCGGTATCAACTTTGCTGAAGCTTACTATGCGCCTCGTGTGGCAACATCCATGGCGGAAGATGGTATGCTACCAAGTGCTTTAGCAAAACGCAATCGTTACAATGCACCATATGTAGCAGCCATCGTTACTGCCATTGCCAGTGTATTACTTGCCTGGTCTGGTTCCTTTACAACACTAGCAGCCATCAGTGCGGTATCTCGTTTTACACAATACCTACCAACTTGTTTGGCTGTTATTATCTTCCGTCGTAAATGGGCAGACAAAGCACGTTCCTACACAATCCCTGGTGGCTACTTAATCCCAGTCATCGCTATCGGCACATCCCTATGGATGCTTGCCCAGGCTCAAACTAACCAATTATTATGGGGTCTAGGCGGCTGTATCGTAATCTTGCCATTCTACTACTCCTACTGGAAAAAGAAAAAAGCTGGTCTCATTAAAGACCATGACGAAATGTAAATAATACAAAAAACTACCAGTTATTCACAATATCTAGTGACTTATCCTTTCATAGTAGAAGGTCTGTTTAAAAGATATATGTTTAACTGGTAGTTTTTATTTTATCTATTAATCGTAATTAAATTAGCTCTATCAAAAGAGTCGTATCGACTAATATAGATCCTCTTCAATAATAGTGTCCTTCGTTAAGTCCTCTTCGATATAACCAACTTCATCGGTAGCTTCGTCTTCGTCACGTGTATCGATATAGATACTAATAAGGGCTAATGCGCCTTCTTCATTGAGGGTTGCAATGGTACTCATAGGCCCATAGGTTAAAATAAGACCATCTTCTTCATCGCGAATGATATGAGGCACCGCATCAAAGTGTTGGTTCATTAATTGATCAAAGTAATCCTCTACATCTAGGCCGCTTTCAAGGGTTATAGATTCAGCATCGCCTTTTTGGAATACAACGCGTGTGTCTTCATCGATATATTGATAGAAATCGTCTACATCAACATTCGCGGTTTCAAGCCATATACTAAGGGCTGTAGTCCAGTCTTTCACAGTAGTAGGCGCAGAAATAAAGGCATATTCGCTTTCATCAGTGCCAAAACGAAGATCATCATACTCGATACTATAATTTTCTTGGCTTGAAACGATACGATCTACAAGTCCTTCATCATTTACGTCTACAAAAATCATGTACACGTAATTATCGTTACTTTCATAGGAAACGGTTAAACCATGACGCCCCTCGTGAAATAACGCATCCTCCTCATACACATCAGTAATATGCATGACCTTGCAAGTAACAGGTACATTATCAGCCTTGATGGACTCAGTCATAGAGGACAAAAACTCAACAGTTTCATTGCGGTTTCGTCCAATGATGCCACGGCCTGTAGACAGATACTCACAATCTTCACTTAACATATGTTCAATACCGTGAATATCTGCGGATTCAAGAATAGATTTTATCAATAAAAGAGCTTGTATTTCAGTCATTCTACTTCTCCAAATGTTTTTTAACTATATCTTCAATATTAGCAAGATCAACATTGCCCTTGAATTTCTCAGGAATAGTAACTAACTTAACATCAGTTATCATATTACGAAGTTGTTCTTTAGTATAAGACATATTTCTATTATAACTCAATATACTAGTTAAAGCTGTCGTTCCGTCCTGAATATAAAATACCATTATACCCTCTTTATTAGCTTTCTCTTGTTCCACTAAAATACCTGGTACACCATCATTCCATACAATGCGTTTAGAGAAATGGACAAAGTCTTCAGGCGATTGGACTGCATTCATAATCACCTCATCCATAAAGCTAGCTAGCGCAATAGAATCAGTTCCACGCTCCTTAGCTATGGAATCTATAAAGATAGTTTGTGTTATACCAGAAGGACTTTTATAAAATAAACCACTTTTAAAATCTGCTAAAGTAGCACTAACTTTTGCATCATTAAGAATACGATAAATAAAATTTTCACCGTCTATTTTTGTTGTATGAGAATATACATTGCTATCTGTTAAAGGTTTAATAGATGGTAACACATAATTAACCAGTATGGGACTAATTACCTGCCCCATATCCCGCTTAGCTTCAGTTATACCTACATGATATCGAATAGTCGAATCATTATCAAAAGCAAAGTTTAAATTAGAGTAAAATTGAGCTTTATTATTTTTCTTAATTTCGGCATACAAAGAATCCCAATAGCTATCCATTAAACCAGCATAAGAAAAACTCGCTCCGTGAATATCTTCTGGTTTATAAGAAATCGATTCAAACTCTTTTATGTTTGTAGGTCGTTTATAATCTTTACGTAAATCCTCTTCCGTGATCGAATTAAATGGCTTTCCCATATAATCAGAACTTTGCCAATTCTGCTTATTTTCAACTATTAAGCCTGTTGTCATATTATGAGAGAAAAGTTCATACCCTATATATTTATCAGTTATATTATGTTTCTGCACTTTATAATAACTCATATAAGGTACAAGGAAACGAATCCCTTTTCCACTATGATCAATAACCTCTGTTTGCCCCTCATACAGATTAAGGGGACCTACATAGCTTTCTCGAATGACTGTTTCAGCCTCTTTTTCAGATAGGCCATTATCTCTATATAGCTGCTTAGTTTTATCATACTGTTTACTCTTTTGAAAGTCTCTCAAGGCTTCCTCTTGTATATTTCTAATTAAGGAATCATGATGTATATAACTTTCATAAGCATTTGCAGAAATTCTATTATCCGCACCGGGAATATTAACATCAACAGCCCCTACTAAACCAGTAATTAAGCTGATATATACTGAAAATACTATTGTTTTACGAATCATTTATCTCTCCAATTTTAAAATTCCCAACTATAGTACGTTAATTGTAACATAGTCCAATTTTTTATGAAAATTTTCTCCGCCTGTCATATAATAGAATAGTTAATAATTACATTTGGAGGTCCCTATGAAATATACTACCATCGTTTTTGATTGCGACGGCACATTGCTCAATACAGCTACAGATTTAGCCAACGCCGTAAATCATGTTCTACGTACACATAACTTCCCTGAAAAATCTCTAGCAGAGATAAAGGCAGCTCTGGGTAATGCAGTAACCTATTTGATGCGTCAATGTTTACCAAGTTCTGTAGCAGATAACGAATTAGAGCCATACATTGAGGAATTCAAAGCTTACTATGGTGAGCATTTAAAAGACACAACGGCTCCTTACCCAGGCATCCTAGATATGCTTGATGTATTGCGTGAACAAGGTTATAAATTAGCTATCGTATCTAACAAAATCCAAGAAGGTGTAACACCACTCAATAAAGAGTACTTTGGCGATCGCTTACCTGTTGCCATCGGTGAAAGACCAGGATTACAACGTAAACCAGCACCAGACATGGTATTACAAGCCTTGAAGGATTTAAACTCTACCCCAGAAGAGTCTATTTATGTAGGTGACTCTGAAGTTGACGTAGCTACTGCAGAAAACTCCGGCCTACTTTGCATTGGTGTTACATGGGGCTTTAGAGAGGAATCGCTCCATCAAGAACTAGGCGTAACACATATTGCTCGTAAAGCAGAAGATATTCTAAGCATTGTTGAAACCTTGAATAAATAATATATACACCTACTCATGGACCTTATGATAGGATTAGCCATATTCAAGATACTACTCATATATTGAGTATAGTCATTGACATATTCTAAATTCTTGTCAATAATCTATAGCAAATTCATATAAATAAGAGATTTATAATTTAAAATCGTACAAAATCGGGAATTAAAATCTTAGAATTCTTATTTTGTACGGTTTTTCTTTTATTTGCTCAATTTTATTTCATTTTTCACATTATACATTTTACGCATAGCTCCTATTCCAAATCTATTGCCTTAAAAATATGATATATGTTACATTTATGAAATAGTACTTTCACATAAATATGTCATTAATTCAATAGATACAGTGTTGACTAAGAAATGGCAGCATGGTCTGAATTATTCATATCCCTCTTGGGCTTCTATGGTTCTGGTGCTGTACTTGTTAACAAAGTATTCGGTAAAACTATATTTCCTTTAGGTAAAAGCATATTATAATAGTTTGAAAACTATATAAACTCTTGCACAATAAAAGAGGTTCCTAATGGTCACAAGTTGACTCATAGGAACCTCTTTTTAATTTACTTTTACTATACCCGTTCAGCTAAATATTACAGACTGACTAAATACATTAGGATAAACAAATATGGGCGTCTGATCAAATACACCTTATTTATAACTAAACCGCGCATCCATAATCATCTGGCGCAACTGCTCAATGCGAACACCATTTGGTAGCTTGTCTCTATAAAACTGCAACTTATAATAGTAACGAGTATCTTCATAATCAGTAACTAATACCATATCCGTCCTATTATGTAATGGCCAGCCATACATAAATTCGGCTAGTAAACTACGCACACCATCATTATCGACCTCTGTTACATCATACTTAATAGGTAATACCATCTTTGCAGTAGGTTCAGGAACCGTTCTATCTTTAACAATTTTTTCAATCTCATTATCTAAGGTCGCAATTGTATTATCAATAGTTCTAGCCTTCACATGCATGAAGACACCATCAGAGGTTCTAAAGGCTCTCCCATCTATATCTTTAGTTTCCCCCTTAGTCTCCACAGAGTCCTTCAATACACGGAACTGATACGGCCCAAAAAACTTGGTTTCTGTAATAGCATCTAAACCCTCATCATATTGACCATTATGTACATTCGTAACATGTATTAGAGGTCTAATATCGTTAGCGTGTGAAAGCATCGGTCCAGCTAGACACAAGCCTAAACTTAGTAATATAATACAACGTTTCATAAATATCTCCCCACTAAACACTAATATTAATTGTATTGTAACATAGTTAATTCGTTTTTATGATAGTAATTACAAAACGAAAAAGGCCCGACTTAGAAGTCAGACCGTTTCTTCAAATATTTACTTTAGAAGCGAAGTCTGGCGTCGAAACCATTTATGCCTCGCTTTGATATAAATTATATCATATTTAAATAAGGAAAGGAATCTAAGGATTTCTTTCCTTGTTTTCTTTTATAAATCCTCATAGTGCATACGATAGTGACTTATATCACCGACAAGATGTCCTTTCAATTGCTATATTTGTAATATATTCCTACTGGGCTGACGGATACGTAGAATTAACTACATGCACAGTAGCACACATCGTGTGATAGCCGACCGTCTGGGCAAGCTTTTGTTCAGATGGTCTTTTTTATCGCCTTCTCGTAACAAATGCTTCTTTATCTATATCTGAATATCTCACCTATATGAAAGGAGTTTTCTTATGAGAAATCGTTGGTTTATTGCATTAGCAGCCATTGGTTTGCACATATCCATTGGTAGCGTATATGCATGGAGTGTACTCACACGTCCTATTATGGCAGATATGGGTTTTACTTTATCGCAAACAACATGGACATTCTCATTAGCCATTTTAATGCTCGGACTATCTGCGGGCTTTCTTGGATCCTTTGCAGAAAAAATTGGTCCTAAGAAAAGTGGACTTCTCGCTATGTTATTCTGGGTAACCGGATTATTGGGTACGGCCTACGCACTTAGCATACACAAGCTTACCTTACTCTATCTCTTCTACGGCATCATCGGTGGCATTGGACTAGGCATTGGTTATATAACACCAGTTTCTACACTCGTGAAATACTTTCCAAATCGCCCAGGATTTGCTACTGGTTTAGCTATTATGGGTTTTGGCTTTGCTTCTCTCATTGCAGGGCCTCTTATGCAATACCTTGTAGCTCAGGTTGGATTGGTGGATACTTTCATTATCCTCGGTGTAATCTATCTCGTAATTATGGGCGCCTCTTCGCTCTATTTGAAAGCACCTCAACCGAAACAACCACCGCGAACTACGAAAGATAAATCCACTATGTACGTTCATAACCATGGCATGCTAGCTAATGATGCTATGAAAACTTGGCAATTCAGGGCCCTTTGGTGGACTTTCTTTATTAATATTACCTGTGGTATAGGTCTTCTATCCTTAGCGTCCCCTATGGCGCAGGAAGCCATTGGTATGACACCTGCAGCAGCTGCATCGCTAGTTGGTATCATCGGTATCTTCAATGGCGGGGGGCGTATTGCATGGTCTACTATTTCCGATTACCTTGGACGAGCACAAACTTACATACTATTCTTTATTATAGAAATCGTCGCATTCTATCTACTCGCCCAAACCAATAGCGCGCTAACATTCCAAATTTTAATCCTTCTCATTATCACCTGCTATGGCGGCGGATTCGCCTGTATGCCAGCATATCTTGCGGATCTCTACGGTATACGTCAACTTTCTACTATTCATGGCCGTATTCTAACTGCTTGGGGATTAGCGGGCATCGTTGGTCCTATGCTCGTATCATACTTTCACGAAGCAGGATATGGCTATACTACTGCTTTAGAATGTTTTGCCGCTCTATTTGTGTTAAATACAATTATTGCTATAGTCCTGAAATTATACGGAAAACGAGAGTTACACAACTAATAACTCCATTTAAACATGAAGAAACGGCCTGACATGATGTCAGACCGTTTCTTCAACATTAAATTCTAGAAGCGAAGTCTGGCGACCAAACCATTTATGCCTCACTTGGGTATAAATTATATCATATCTAAACAGGGAAAGAAATCTAAGGATTTCTTTCCCTATTTTGCTTTATAACCTAAAGGTTTTCCAATCAAAAGATATAACTACCTCTTTAAGCTTATTATCAATAGCTCTAACTAAACCTATAAAAGGTTCTCCATTATTATCATCCCAAGAATCTAATACTCTATCAATGCCAATATGAATCAACGTGTTTTCATAATAATTTCCATGCCGAGGACGAGCGACACAGTTTTCATAAGTAATATTTAATCGATCTAACTCATCAGTGACAGTATCATTAATCAAAGTATTAAGTTGACTATATATTCTTTTGCGTATTATCTTTCCCTGATTAGTAGAATCATTATTATAATATCGTAAAGATAAATACGCTCCTTTTGAATCATGATCTATCCGCCAAAATATCCTGGGATTAAAGCTTCTAGGTGGCTCAGACCAAATAGCATCTGACTCTGTTCGAGTCCAAAAACGGCGATTAGTCCATGGACTACCGCCCTGATTTGTACCAGTACTATATGGATTCGGATAGATACTCATATCCTTCCATAACCAGGAACCATCTATATTTTCATTATCAAATATAATCTGTAATAAGCCATGCTGTGTGACACGTTCCCATTTTATATAGTGACATCCATCATCATATTGTCCATTTATTGTAGATACAATTTGATACCAATCTAGTTGCTTTTTTAAATGCTCACAATAACTTCTTAAAATATCACTTTCACAGTCATCATAATTTTTTAGAATATCCCAAAACATAGGTCCAGTTAGATAATTATATACTGATTCACTATGAGCTACTTGCCAATCATAATCAAAGTAATAACCCGTCTTGAAGTATACGGTATGGATATGATAATTAGCTAAATCGGCATTCTCTATATTAAGATCTACTAACTTAAAAGCTTTTTCCAATTTAGTATAGGCATTCCAAGGTTTATGGCATTTAAACACAACTTCTAAAGAATCTTTATAAAAGCTAATTTGATTACCATGTTCACTAGTGCTTGTTTTGTCTTCAATGATAATGGCTAACTTGTATTGAGGAATTATAGCTAACACATCAATATTTAAAACCTGCTGCACCAAGATTACTTTATCTATTGATTTGATGTCTACCTTTGATAGCACAACATCACAATTTGATGGCTTATCTATTAACTTAGCTAGTAAATCTAAACCAAGTTGACGATATCTATGTGTAGCTACAATATCTGGCTCATTAATCCAATTTAGACACCAACAAATAAAAGCATCTTGAGATAACTCGCCTGTAGCAAAAGAAAATATATTATTCATTATAACCTCTACCATGAATAGCTAAAGATCGTTTAATATCCTTGGCTATAAATGTTACTAAAATAACTAAAATGGATTTTTAACAGCTAACAAACTATTAACATAATTAGTCAAGATAGGATTATTAACATTTTGTACAATTTGCTCTACAGACGATTTAACACTAGGAATGATATATTCATCAGCAAAATCAAACCCACTCAATGCATCGAATTCAAAATATTGCTCTAATGCAATATCTAACATAGTATTTTCAACTAATAATTGTTGATGTAAAGATAAAACAGCTTCAATTGAAAGGTCTAATGCTTTTAGTGCATTGTCTACTTCATTATAGGAAAGCCCCTCTTCCATTTCATTTACAATATCATCCTCATCATCGTCAGATTCACCCGGATTAATGGCCTCCTCTATAGTTGATATCATATTTACTAGACATTCAACAACCCTATTTGTATCTCCTAGAGTCTGATTAATTTTTAATGCTTCATACTGGAATTTAAGTTGCAATACAAGTTGACTTAATTCTGGAATCTCATAAATAGATTCTTCCCCAAATATATCTACGAGTTCTGATAAGTCAACATCTTCAAGTCTATCAATATAATTGGCAATACACTCACATATATCATCTATTTTGGTTTCTGCATATTCATTGTTTTTCATTAAATTATAAGCAGATGCATATAACTTTAATCCTTCGATAATGTCAGAATCTTCTATTTCCTCATCAGATTCATAATCTGATAAAAGTGTCTCTGCTTGGTTAATTATTTTTTCAGCATTAATAAATCTTGAAAATTGATCCTCTCCATCATAAGAAAATAATTCAATCTTACTTTTATCTAGCCATTTTTCAGATTCTTTATTTTCTAATTCATCTATCTTGAGAGTTAGTTCATCAGATAATGATTTAGATGCATATTTTGAGAGATTTCTAGCCTCATGATACTCACTATATTCCAAACAAATAGCTACTGCTAATTTAATATATTTATTACAATCTATACGTTGCTTAAAATCATTAATTTCTAATAATATTCCATCAACCAATTTTACTACAAACGGATTATTTCCTAAGTCTTTAATTGTTTCTTCTAATGAATTAACAACTAACTCTGCTAAACTACCACTTGGTTTTAGTTCATAATAGTCACGCCACGCAGCTATATTATTTTCATACCGACTTATATTAGATACTATTTCAGTTGAATTCATAGACTCTATAAATAAATATTCAATATGTTTACTCTCAATGTACTCAGGCCAGCTAGTTAAAAAGTATCGCAATATTGAGTCTCTTTCTTCAATATATAGTCCACTTTTAATATGATTATAAAACCAGTTATAAATTGCCTGCAAATCAATATTATGCTTATTAAGGTCTAGAATATTAATTGCTTGTGATTGTAACTCTAGAACGCGATCTTTATAAACCGATTGAATATGTTCATCATCCGTATATTTTTTAATTGCAATATCTGGGTTTAATCTTAATAAACTGTAAAGCCAAGATAAAAGTGCCAACGTCGCCTCTATAGTTGAAGACAACGATTCTTCATCCAACGCTTTAATTTCCTTTAACAAGATTGGTAAAAATAAGTTGCATACATTTAAGCCCCATTGATAATCTTTTTTTACTTTATAATTATATTGAGCATTCCAATCATCAGCTAAAAGCTCTAGCTGTTCATCAACATCTTTTGGAATATTATATAAATATAATGTACATATTTGAGTGCCTAAATAATGAGCCCAGTTTATATCTGAATTTGTTCTTTCTATTTGTATTAGTAATTCTTTGGCTCTCTCAAGATCATTATGACGCAAATAAAATTCAAGCTCTGCAAACTGTGCATCAATAATACATTCAGACTTCAGTCCAATAGCAACTGAAGTCACTTTAGAAATATATTTAGCCTGTAAGGATGAATCAATACTTATTAGTAATAATAGATTTTCAATTATATCGTCATATTGTGATGGCTCCCAAGAATTTCCATACTCCGCTAAATAGTCTAAAAGCTTTCCTATTATCTGTCCTGCTTTAGTAAAATTCCCACTATCAATATTAATCTCTGCAACTGCTAACATTAACTCTGCATCATCTATCTCTGATTCAGTAAAAGTAGTCAACATAAGAGCCGTATTTAAATATTGACTAGCCTTAGAATATTGACCAAAACAGCCATAAAATTGAGCATAAATTTTTAATGCGCGTATTTTGAGATGTTGAATTAATTCATTATCGTTATGTTTAACTAAAATTAATTCATCAATGACCTTATCAAAAAGAGTATCATATAAAGAAATCTGGGACTCAATCGTCTTATATAACCCATCCAACTCTAAAGGTGACGGTGTTTGTTCTTTAGTTTCTTTATATCGCTCTACGAGTCGTTCAATACCAAATAAACCATGTTCTATCGCCTTTAGTGAGTTTTTACCTTTCATATAATGATAAGAAGCCATTTTATGATAGAAATCTCTAACTTTATTAATCTTACTATACTTATCAGAGATAACTGGTTTAGCAACTATATCAGATAAGTCTAAGCTATCAACAGTCTCTTCCATATAGTCAATATCTTTTATTTTAGAAGAATAATACTCACCTAAAGAATCCTCATAATAAGTAATTTGATGAACAGACATATCATTTCGAAGTGCTTCAATTAAGGCTTTAGATTTAATTTGGTAGCGATTTTGGACTTCTAATCCATTATCTACTTCACCTTGTTCAACAATAAAGCCCATTTTAATTAATCTATTAATTGGCCAGTATAAATCTGATTCAATAATCTTACAAACATGAGCTAAGCTTTCAATAGTAAAATATTCCTTAAAAATAGAGGCTACATATAGAATCTTCAATTCTGTATCTGTTAAGTTGCGCAATGCCTCAAGAGCGACTACAGACTTACTTCTAAAGGCTCCTTGCTTTTCAAGACGTAACAGTCTACCTTTTAATACAGGACCATCAGATACATAACTAACTTCATTAAAATCGATCCATCCAGTGGACGTACTTTCAACTGCACCATTTTCGCGTAATACATCTATAAGATTGGACAATAACAACGGATTACCATTACTAGACTCACATAACCAACGTTTCAATCCGTCAGAAAGTTTTTCATCATTATCAAAATTATAGGTAATAAGAGCTTGAACTGATGCAGCATCTAGTTCTTGGACCTCATGTTGAATCATCAATTTTTGAGTTCGGCCAAAATTGTAACGATCCATAAAGCTAAACATTTCATTAATACCATTATGAAGTGAATCAGCCTTAGCTTCTGAACCTCGTAATGAACCAATTAATAACAAATTAAATTTTTTATTATTTAATCCTTGTCGAGCCTCCAACATAATTTGAAATATATGTTTAAACACATTGATAGTCCCTCGATCTGCCCAATGAAGATCATCAAAAACTACAACTAACGGTTTCTCCATACTAAGGCCCAATATAATATCTGAATAGAGCTTAACTTTATCATTTTTATAGGTCTCGGCTAACACCTCCGGATTTGTATCCCCTGCATAGGCAGAGATAGCTAGGTCAATAATTGCACTCGGTAATTCCAATCCAGGAATAAATCCCAGAATCTTACCACCTACATCAAAAACTTTTTCCATATTAAAAGAGCCAAAGAACTTTTTCACTTTAGATTGTTCTTGCCATTTAATCGACTCTATACTATTCAAAAGATCCGAACAAGGCTTATACAAATCATCTGCATCAGTCAAAGCAGAACATTGTACATACAAGGTTTGTACTTCTGGATGTAGGGTAGCAAACTTATTTATTATTGCACTTTTACCAATTCCAGCATCACCATGTAATAAATCAATACAACCTTTTCCTTTTAAGGCAATCTCAAGACGGTTTGATAAAGAATCTAATATACTCTCTCTACCAAATAATTCCCCTACATAACTAACACTCATAATAAATCCCCTTTCAGGAAAACTATATATAATGATATTTATATTATACGTCTTTACTATAATAAATGAAAATAAAATGAAGTCAAAATTTATATAAAATAAAATAGAGATAATTACTATGGTTAATCCATCTGTAATCATCTCTATTTATTATTGACTATTTAATAGGACTTCAATAAGCTATTCTGATACAATCAATCATCATATACTATCTATTTATGGAATAAATAAATCCCATATTTTAATACTCTTGAGTTTAATCACTTTTCGTACATGCTTAGTCTACGCCTAATGCCTTAAATACGGCATCTTCAGCACTACTATAGAAAATGATATTAAAACTTCCAATTAAATCTGATGGAACTGCTGCTAGGTCTGGTGCAGAAGTCATTGGTAGTAAAACTTTCTTTGCTCCACTATCTAGACATACTTGTAATGAGTTTGCTAACTCATCTACTTTTATCATTGTTCCCCCAATACTTATTTCACCAAGTATAGCAAGGCTACTTATAGTGGGCTTGCCTAATGCAATAGAACATAATGCAACAAGAGTTGGCAATGCGAGTTTTTCAGTCATTCCAATACCTTGTAGATCTTGATAGTTTACAATATAGTTTTTAAGTGTAGTACTAATAGCACCACTAATACGCATACTATTAGCTTTTAAATAATTAAAAGCTGTATTTGTAGCTTCTTTACATTTAGACTCATTCCCTAATCCTGTCCGCTCAAACCTACCATTCCCCGGTAACATTTGCGATTCAAGCCGAAATGCACCAATCATTCCAGACTTTCCTTGTGCGATTGCATAGACTTGACCAGGATTACAAATTCCTTCTGGAATGAGCTTACTACCACCTTGTTCTGGCACAGATACATATTTCTCTTCAAAAGTTTCGTTGTCTATATAAGAAAAATTAACATCATAAAATTCCATACCGCCTAGTTTCTTTAGTTGTTCTTTTACACGTCGGCGCATTTCAAGTGATATTTTCAATACTTCTTCTAATTGTTCTTTAGTAAATTCTCCATTAGGATACAAAAGTTTTAGAAATCCACCAACCATTTTTCTAACAGCAATAGTATCTCTCTGATTCAAGTTTTTTCCTAGTCGGAAGTATTTATCAAGGGCATCACCGTATTGCTCCTTTCGAAGCTCTCTAATAAATTCTGCGAGATAATCCGTAATGAATCCATAACTATTTGTAAAATGATGTGGCCTAAATTTGGGTATTTCCCAGCCCGGTATATAGCAGTGCATGCGATCTAAAAAAGCAGTATCAGTCCCCATTTCGTTAGGAAATGGGTCAAATAGACTTGATGTCTTTAATAATACGTCTACACTTTGATTAATATTACCAACAAATACCATAGAGGCCGATGCAGCTTTTTCCTCTTTCCCACGAGCAAACGATCCTGAAGCCATATAGTCCTTCATAATTTGGATTCCATCTTTATCTTTAAAGTTAATTCCTGCTACTTCATCAAAAGCAACACAATCCCATAGTCCCACAAGACCTACGGTTTTTCTACTCATGTTATAAAAAAGATTAGCTACTGTAGTTTGCCCCCCTGATACAAGAATACTATTTGGAGAGATTTCTTTGTATAAGTGAGATTTACCTGTACTTCTTGGGCCAAGCTCACAAAGATTAAAATTATTTTCAACAAGTGGTAGCATACGCGCAATAAGTAACCATTTTTCTCGCTCATTTAATTCATCTGCTTCCATACCAATAGATCGAAGTAATATCTTCATCCATTCCTCTTTTGTAAATTCTTTTCTGCCTTCTTTCAACTCCCCAATATCAATATGTGGCATCTGAATCGGTGTAAGCTTTCTAATGAAAATAGGAGACATATTTTTTTCTTCTTCGTTATACATGTACTCAAGCTGTACAATACACCAAATCCCCCCACAAAGGAGTCTATCAAACTTGCTAGGATAGATTTCTGAAATAGGAACATCTTTAATTCCAAGATTTGAGAATTCAGCTTCGTATGTATCTTTTTTAATATTAAGGTGCACTGTTATTCTATCAATTACAGTATAAGAACCTCTTTGGCGAAGCAATGATTTTATTTTCTCAGCCTCATCAGGGCGTACATAGTTATCAGCCAGTATTCGTTTAACATTATTGACCCCTTCTTCAATAATAGATTCATCTTCTGAGCTACAATATTGTCCTAATAAAAACTCAAGCACATATACTGGTACATTGGCGCCTTCTTTTATCGATTTAGTTAAATCTTTACGAACTATTTTTCCATCGAAGTTAACTCGTAGTTTACGATTAATTTCATCATTGTTACTTGTTATCACTTTACAATCATCCACTAGTTACCTCCCAATTATTCAAAGAAACCGAAATCATCAGAAAAGGCTATATCCATAATAATCTCATGCCGTAAAACCTCAAGATTATTTTTATCGTCATACGCAACTAAGTAATATTTTTTAGACCTATTATATCGCTTATTCTTAAAACTAAAACGAAGTCTAAATATTCGTTTGGCAGTATCCTTATCTTTTTTGTCAGCGATAATTATATTCTCATTAGAAATCTGTTCATTATCCTCTGAAATAAAATAGACTCTATATTTAGCTTCTTTTACTAAATCACTAATTGGTTCTTTCTGAACAAAATCAAGTGTAGTAATAAGATTAGTAATTTTATTTGTGAGACTCACTAAGGCCAACTCTGCTATGGTTGTTTCTTTCTTACCTCGCTCTACTTTAACTTCCAATAAAGGGACTATCATCTCTTGAGGTGAGCAACCTCCATGTACAAAGTTCTGTCCTGCACCGGCAACTTTAAATATATCTGAACCAAGGGGATATTCAATATATCTATCATCCGTATTTCCAAGAACGCGTCCAATTTGAGTAGAGCATACACCTTCTGCTTTCCATTCCTGGTCAGAGAAAGCATATCTTTGTCCTAACTTATCAGATTTAAATACTCTACTAATCTTATCATAAGCCTCTAATTTATCTCTCTTATAAATAAACCCATGATCTGCAGTAACATAAAAGTGATGTGTGTTTGCAAGTGACGAAATCCTACGTATTAAATCATAAATTTCTTTAATTGCTTCTTCACAAGCAATAAATACTTCATTCTCAGTTTTAGCCGCATCACCTCTAGCATCGATCTGATTATGATACACATAAACTACATCTTGCCCCGTGAATATTTCACGCAGCTCTTTCTGTTTCATATTTTTTATTAAATCAAACTGAATACATTTACTGTTAGATTTATACTTCTGTAATTGATCTTCCCTTTGCTGAGTAGAAGCACAAACTCGACCATCAATAAGAACATCAAATTTATCATCATATCCGATAGATTCATACGGCAATAAAGAGGCCATACCGAGAGGCGTATATGATGGTATTACACCTTGAATTGCCGAAATTGTAGCTTTACATTTTTCATCAGTTTCTAACCTTTCATGTAAAGTCTGTGCAACCTCATATCTAAATGCATCTGATATTATTACTACGGTTCGTTCTTTTAAGAATTGGATATTTTGAGAGTAAAAATTCCTTTGTAAATTAAGTCCAGTTTCTCCATTAGCCACTGAGAATTCTGTATTCCAATTAACAGTAATTTGATTTAAATAATCATTTGTATAAATATTCTCTACTAATTCACGAAGTTTTTCAAAACGACTAATATCTTCTAATCTATCAAAGTAAAAATAGAAATATCTATATCTACGATCTATTTTATATGTATTTGTTAGATATTCTTTTACTAGATTCTGAATACCAGTAATAAATTCATACTTACCAGCAGAAATAATATAATACGCATTTTCGATAATAAAATAATTAGTTCTATAGACTTTACCAAAATGTTTTTTTCTTCTCGCTAAACAAACTTCTGGTATAGTTTTTCTTGAAAGTTTAGCATTTATATCCTCATTTTCAAGACGATCTATCATCCAATCAATAAGGATTTCATCAACTCCTGCAAAAATATTACACTCAATCATTGCCTCAGGGTCTATTTTACTTAGAACCGATTTCCCATCTAATGTGTACCAGATTTCTTTAGAAATCTCATCAAAACGTTCTGCATACAAAAAACTATTCATAAGATTATCAAGAAAAACAATAATATTACTGAATTTACTTAAGATAAGTACTTTCCAAGAAGATGGTAGTTCTGCATAAATTGTTTTAGAGGCATATGTTATAAACATAGATATAATTAATTTTTTTAGAGAAGGTTCAGATTCACTATATCCAAAAGCACTATCTACGTGTCGCCAAAAGGCTTCAACCAAATCATATTTTTCAAATTCTGCAATATATTTATTGGCTTCAAGTCCATCATCAGTTAAAATACAACGAAGAACTTCTTCAAATGAGGCGGTCTTACTTTTACATAATACACTCATCAAAGCCACTTCGATTGTGTTTTTATTATATCCTTCAATTTCCAAATCATAGAACTTTTGTGTTCTTTCCTTATTAGCAAAGAACTTAATATATCTTTGAATAACAGGTTTATATCGCTCATCAATGCCCAAATCAAGAGTAAGTAGAGATGCTCTATCTGCAAAGAACGTCTTGGAGTAGCGAATTATGTCTTCCAAATGATTATCTCTAATACTTGGCTTAGCAAAAGGTGCGTATATTAAATAGTTAGTTGTCGTATCTTCACATTCTAAAAAATATTTTATATAAAATTGGTTATCAGTTTTTAGATACAATACTTTTGCGTTATCTAGATTAAGTGAATCTATATCATCACTAAATTCAGCATTGAAGTCATACCAAAATATAAGTTTACGACCATCCCCTATAAACTCACTATTTAACTTATCTACTATTTGATTTAAATTCATTTCTGACATATATTCTTACCATTCTAAAAAGAAAGCAGTTATTTTATAACTAACAATAAGTATTACTAAATCTTAACTAATATCTGTAGTTTCTCTCCATCAATCGTAGTCTGCACTTTTTCGTAGTTAATTTTCACCCCATCATCTAGATCAATATTAATACGAGAATGTGCTAAGTGAGCAACTAAAGCATCGTAGTGCTTAGTTTCCTTTAACTGCTTTTGAAGTTTTTCTTTGCGTTTTATTGCCTTATTAATGGCCTTATTATCATGGCTATTATCAATTATCTCTTGCATACGTTCAATCTCTTTATCATACACCTTCTGCATTCGATGTAAATATTCAACACGCATATTTCCTATAGTATCAGCGTTCCAACGATGCATATAACATAAAGCCTTAAATCCATTTTGTTTACCACTATCAAACAACCAGTAAATAGGACGTTTCTGATATATTTTAATATGATCCTTTATAAAGTCATTTAAGAAATAGTTACGGATAACATCTCTACTTGTATTACCTCTATTTCCAAGTGCATTTGCAATATATTTAAGATTATCCTCAAGTGAATCTTTGCCAAATACAATTTCGATAAATTTACAGAATCTACCAACTATATCATCCTCAAAATATTCTTCGTCAGTAATTGGTATGCAGTTATCCTTATCAGGAATATAAGTGATATATTTTTTGTTATCCCATTCACCGCCAGCATATGCCAGTCCATCAACATCAAGTGAGTATCTACCAAACATACAACCAACGGCATAAGAAATAAGAGATTTAATTTCTCGCTGTAGATTTTCTTTACGTATAGTCACTTCTTTGTCACTTACTAACGGAGATAATTCTATTTCTAACCCATATATATTAATAAATATTTCATTTATTCTCTCTTCATTCGTCTTAACTTTGTTAAATCTCTTAATACACTTTTCTTGCCATAGCATATAACAGCTTTCTAAAGAAAAATTCGAATTATTATTTTCATTCCAACTATCTGTAATATTTTTTTTATTAACAACTAGTTCTCTAAAACTTTGTGCGATACATACTAAAGGATGTCTCTCAAAATCCCATGAGACTTCAAATGCATCCCAGTCTTGTCTCGATAAGGCAACATTTTCTTTTACCATAAGTTCAACTTCATCTCTATATGGAGAGTTAAGAATTACTGGAATCCTTGCCATATCACCAACCTGGGTTGTAATAGTAGGATTTAAAATTCTAATGAACTCTTGTGATACATTGGAGTTTAATAAACCCAGAATATACATTAAATCATGTTTACTTGGGAATCCACTAGAACCTTTAACATCAAAAATGAAGCCTTTATCTGCATAACGTCCTGAAAAATTGGCACTAGTTGTATCTGACCAAGTAATAGCCGGTTTAAAGTAAAATTGAATATTTTGGGGCCTAGAACGCACTTTACCATTTTCATCTTTAAAGTTTTTAATTTCAAAGCCATCATTTTCCCAATTAACAATATACTCCCTGTTTCCATACCATCTTCTATAAGCTCCACCTTTATTGTATGGGAACCATTTTTTTTCTGATATAGCAGCTTCTTCTACAGAACCAATTCCAAACCCAATTTTACTAATATCAACCTCATACCATAATCTTAAAAATCTATCATTATTTGCAGTAGCTAGTCCCTGTTTTGGCGGTGAAATTTTACCAATATTGATTGGAGACTTAAATACGGATTTAGTAGTTTCACTTATCCAATAAGCAATAGGAAATCCCTCAATATCTTTGAACTCATCTATTCTTTTTATAAAAATATTATTAGATGATAATTCTAACTCTTTTAGAAAAGCCATTCTTTGGACTTCCATATCTCCTTTAAATTTATCCAACCTTATATAAGTTCCATATTTACATAAAGAGTCATTTCTCAAAACAAATGCACATATATCTACTGTAGCCTCCTTATAAAATGCTCCTTTTGCCATTTGAACCAACGAATCTATAGACTTTGAGTTGATAATATACTCTCTTAATTTTTCATATGACTTAATAAACATCCATACATTAGGGGTCATAAAGGCAGAGTATCCATTTTTCTTACAGAAATCAAAATTTCTATACATGAATACACTAAATAAATCGCTTGAATATGGTTTATAATGATCTACTACAAACTTTTTTAAAGGTCCCTCTAACTTATTCATATATGGAGGATTTGTACAAACAACAGCATATTTCTTGCTCATAATTATAGCTTGTTTTGTCAATTGAAGCATAAATGGTACTACTGACATCAACCAAGCGGAAGAAAAAATATCATATCGTGATACATTCTTTTCTAAACTTAAAAGATACTTTTTAAAAGAGTTATAATCATACTCTTCAATTGTTTGAAGGGTACCTATTTCTTTTGCATCTTTATAAGCATTTACAAGATATTCCCCAATTTTATTTTGTTCTTTATCATTTGTAATGCCATCAAAAGTAAAACGTTCAATAGAATTACTTTCTTCTATAACAGAAAGATTATTAGATATAGTTTGAGTTAAAGCACGACGATTATAGCTTCTTGCTTTCATCATTATTGCAAAATAAGCCAATTGATAAGCACGTTTATCAATGTCCATACCAAATAGGTTATGTTGAATAATATTTAATGCAGCATCTCGATCCAAATAACCACATTCACGATAAATCTCTATAAGTACATCAAAAGCATAAACAAGAATATGACCACTTCCCATACATGGATCAAAAAAAGTTAAATCTTTAGGATCAATTTTTTCATCCACATAATTAATTTGACCATCTTTAGGAACAACTAAAAAATCAAGTTTCTCTATTAATTTACTATTGGGATTCCGTTCTATCCAATATCGTCCTAACGAGTTATCTACCATATATCGAACTACCCAATCCGTTGTAAATAACTGAGTAGCTGCTGGAATATCTGCCTTCTTTATAGTTCCTTTATATATATTTATAATTTCATCATGTTTTTTTGAAATATAATACTGATATAACCAACCAATAATCTCAACTTGTCCACCTTCACTTGTAATATTGAAATCAGCTTCTTTAATATCATGAACTAATTTATAGACAATTCCATCCAGATCGGTATAAGAAATTGTTAGCAATAATTCAGTGTAATCACTTGTTCTCTCAAACAATTCTGGTAGTATTTCATGAAGTTTATTACACTGCTTAATAAAAAGCATTCGAAATAACTCATCAAATTTATTTTGATTTTTTAACTCAATTACTCTATTCTGTTCAATATCAGTCAAATCTAAATCTGCATTAAATGGATCTGTTACTAAATCGGGTTCTTTCTTTACCACATTTTCAGATGAAAGTACTCGAATACCTGAAGGCAAATAATCATTTACTTCCATAAAACGAATAGCAATTAATCTGTTAAACCAAGTATATGCAATCTCTTCTACAATAGTATCAAATGCCTCTTTATAAGATTTATAGTTCTTTTCTCTATCTCTAATGGTTTGTACAAGAGCAGCTCTTTGCTTTAATTCTTCTCCAGAAATTTGTACATACTCTTTAGTTCCAATATCAAAAAAATGTAAATCTTCTGTTGATTGTGGTAGCTTATCAATAATTCTTTTTTCATTGATGCCTAACATTCCGGCCTTATAAATAATATCTGATATGAGTTTTTCTCTAGCCCATTCGGCGAATTTTCTAATTTCTATTTTATTCACAATTTGCCCCTCTACTAGAACTCAATATTAATAATAGTGTTTTCCTCTAATGAATTAATTAATTGCTTTTCCAATACATCAATATATTTTTTGACATCAGCTTCTGTTTCAATTTGCCAAGAAGATTTATTAAGCTCTTTGAAGCTAATAGTTTTTATTTTTTTTATTGGAGCCAATGATACGCTATTCTCCTGCTCAGTAGGTTCCACAATTGAGGTATCATTTATTTCAGTTTTCTGATTATTAATTAAAATTTCTTCTTCTGAATTAATTTCATTCAAGAAACGAAGTTTTAATGTATTTACTTCTAATATGATACTTTGAAGAACCGCTAAATCATTACATGTTTCTATTTTATCCTTAATTTCTTTAAAGGTTTTAATAAATTTATCTTCTAGAACACCTTGGCAAAGCTTACCATTTAATTCATTAAATACACGCTTCATAGCATCTTGAACTGCCTCATCGACTGGTTTCTGCATTTCTTGCAGTAATGAATCATAAAGATTATTAAATTTATCTAACAGATCCGGTAGTCTAAAAATCTGTCCATAAGGATTAGGCATCTTTATTATTTCATTTATTTCAGAAACTACTTTTTCAATTTCGTTATTAACAACAAAATTCTTACTATTCTCATAAATCCCCATTAATTTAAGTGCTTTATCAAAGATACCTTTTTGATCACTTTCAAAAAAGTTCATTACTATTTCATAATCTTCAGCAAAATCAAGATAATCATCTTTCTCTTTGTCAATACTGCTAAAGAACTCTTTTGAATACTTCATTTGAAGCACGTTCAGCATCAAAGACTTGCCCTTACTTATAATTTGTTTGCCAGGATAATTAGGCTGTGCCTCATAATATCTGTTCAATGAGTCAAGCTTTTCTTTTAATCTATTAGCCTCTTCTAAAAAGCTCTTCATCATAGCATCATCATCTTCGCTTGAAATAGTTAATCTAAATAACTCTTTCATTACCTCTTTGACAGATTTCTTTTGCTTTTCATTAGCCTTAATTTTTATTTCAACCATCAATTTTTCATTGAATTCTTTACGAGTTATATAGCGAATAATATCGTCTTCTGATTTAGAAATTAAAGTAATAGCTTCATTATTTACAAATAGGGAAATATCTCCATCTTTAAATAGTTTGGCAACGATCCATTGGACATCAGATTCTACAAATCCATAAGGAGCTTTTAAAAACCGATCAAGTAAAGTTTTCATAGAAGTTTTAACATGTTTTTGGGTATTGGTAGATATATATCCTTTAACTTCATCTAATGCAAGCGTATTAGAAATTTTATTATCTTCAAGTAAAGTTAGCTGCTTATTTTTAGATTTGAATAAAAAACGAATATCACTTTCATTCATAGCAGCATCAATGTAGTCAAGCTTATGATATACATTAGATACCAATTTACCAATAGCCTCATTAATTCTAGTAGTAATATCTTTCGAAATCGTTTTAACTTCATCAAGATTTACATAGATTCTGGATTCTTTAAGGCTTTCTGCTAAATAAATCTTGGCAGATTCAGCTCTATCTCGCATTTCAATCTTTTTAGCTTCTTTTATCATTTCAAACTTCGTTATAGAATTAGTTGTATCACAACGAATAAATTTTTCAATTTGTAAAGCGGAGCGAATTTCATCAAGGAAACTTCTATCACTAGGTAATACCACTAATACAATATTACTTCGCCCAGAACTTAATCTTAATGTTGTATCATCTACTAATTCATCACTATTAGGCGTAAGAATTTTTAAGGTGATATCATGACTTTGATTAGCTTTATACGGTTTATCATCTACAAACTGATTAAAAGCAAAAGCGTATCTACCATTAAAAGCAGGATAACGATATTTCTTTTCATCATATAATCCATCAAAGATAAGTTCAGATACTTTATTAATTATTTCGCCAGACTCGACATTTTGAGATTCTATTGCTCGATTAATTTCTTGTTCTTCATCAGTAAGAAATATATAGATATCACCATTCTTCTGTACAAGGGTTTGACGAGTCAATCTTGTTAATGCATCCTCAACTTTTGATGTTAAATCCATACGGTCATCATTAATATTTGAAACCATTAAGCTTGTAATATTTTCAATATTGGCTTTAATTTCTTTGACATATTTAATCATAAATAATGCCTTTAATACATTAACATCAAAACTTTCTTTTTCATGCAGTGGATTTAAATATTCATTATCTAAAGCTCTTGAAATCACACCCTTATGCGAGTGATCTAAAAATTGTTCTAAGGCATCATAAAACATATTAAATGGCACGATAGCACCTGCTTCAGTATCCATAATCTTAACAGCTGATTCTTTAAATAAAGCAATCATAGAACGCTCACCTTCAGCAAGATGTTTGCCTGAAGCACCATGAGTGCGAATAGATGTCAGTACACTTGCAAGCAAATTAAACTGATAAGGAATAAATGGGTACACATCTGCAAAATTCTCTCTATCAGTATATAATTTCTTTTCTACACCATCGTTAAAAAGAATAAGATTCTTAATAACTGTCGATTTATCATCATATAATAACTTAAGGGTTTCCCGGCCCACTTTATTTTTTTCAAGAATTCTCTTTCTTATTACTTCATCTACATTTGAGGATGATAAAGAAATTCTAGTATCAAAACGCCCTTGAATCTTAGAAAAGTCATTTCCTTTTGTTTTTGTAATAGAATCAATATCTTGTTGCGAAGTTACAATAATCCATGCTCGACCTTGACAAATAGTTCCCAAGTCTTCTGTAACAGTTTGAAGATTGAGCATAAGTTTAGAGTCATCACCAATATATTGACCAATTTCATCAATTAGAAAAGCTATATGATGATTACTTCCTTTTCTATCTAAATATTCCTTTACTAATCCAGCGAATGCTTCGACTTTATAAGGGTATTCTCCAATAGCTTTCTCACACCAGTTTCGTCCAGCATCTTTACTCATAAACTCAATATCTGATAGAACTTCAACAACATCATCTTGAATAAAGTCAAAGTCGTTACGTGCTTCTAACCAACTAGCACCAAATTTCTCTTTGAATTTTTCTTTAAATAGATCAAACTTTTCCTCATAAGAAAGTTTTCTTTCTAAATCAGCTAAGAAAGGATTAGAACCACTAAAGCCTTGCATTTCATTAAATACATTTTGTAATACAGAAACAATTGCAACTTTCGACTGTTTTCCATTAACTTCGCTTTTTGAGTCAATATTGAACAGCACAACATCCGTAGGCACTGTAGAGGCAAGGCGCATATCTGCTAATACAATTGGATCAGCAATTTTATTATCTTCCTCAAAGTACTGAAGAGCGGTCTTGCCATTTACTTCTCTATTAGCAATTAAATACGATAAAATTTTTAAGAAGTGAGATTTACCACTGCCAAAGAACCCAGATATCCATACCCCCATTTTATCTGTATTCCCATTGATACCTCTTTTATAACCTGCAAAGAAATCCGCAAAATGTTTTTGTAACTCTCGTGTTACAACATACTCTTCTAATTCTTGTTGAATACTAACACTATCATCTTGACCTACTTTAATTACACCTTTAATATCTCTATCGATAGGTTTAGAAAAAATATCCTTAATTTTCATTTTTTTCTCCAACTAATCAACTAACTTAAATGCTCTATAATAATTATCGTCTTTAACTTCCCCAAACAGAACTAATTCTTGTCCATCATAATTACCAGGATAAAACATAACCACCGGTACATCATCTATAACCTGATGTAAATTATTCAATAATGTATGAGACCGAAGTATCGGATAACACTTTCCAATCCCAGTGATAAATATAATTGCATTCTCAGGAGTATTCCCTTTAATGTGCTGTATAATCAAGCTATTTGATGATGTGATTCTTAACATATTACCAACTGATTTAACTATTCTTTCGAATCCATATTTACGCTCAAAATCATAACACTTTTCTAAATACCCTTTTTCTTTCAAAATACTGATTGTAATATCATAAAGATCAAATACTACTACCTTATATTTCTCAATTGAGCTCTCATTCTTTTTTCTGATATAGTTAATTCTTTCCCTTACAATAAGTTCCTTTTCAGCTGGATAATCAAATATATAATAGCCTACTTCATTTCCAAGGCCTTTATTTTCTCTAAAAGATGGCCTTTTTATCATTTCTTCAACTATATCTAATCGTTCATCTAAGGTCATTTATCTCCCCCCAGTTAAAGCCTTTACTAATACCTCATCGCCATTTTCTTTGAGATACCGTTCTAAAGATAAATCAAGAATTGGTACTGTAATTTTTTTTTCTTTATCTACAACTATTAATAGATTTGCATCTACCATATAATTGGTATATATATTACGAAGTCTTTTTTTTGTTTCATCTGTCCAACTAGCAATATCATCATTTTGTATTTCTTTTCTATTAAAGAAAGCACTTATATCAGTATCTTCAATTTTATCAAATCCAAGAATTGCTTTCTCTCTATATACTTCATATAGGAACTCGAAAAACAGACGATCTATTTTTAATATGCATATTAAATTGATAATCTTTTGTGTAGCTAAATCAGATTCCCAAAATAGTTTTATCAAGCCTTCATCTAATTGTTTTACACGATTCCAAATATATCCATAGATTCTTTTAGCTCTATATTCTTTAGCAGCACCGAATAGATTTTCTTCTAAACATAAAGATTTGATTTTCTCTTCTGTCTCTCCATGATTTAGTAAATTCACTACTCGTTTAAACTCTACAAACCAAAAAGATTGAGAAACCAATCCTGCACTATATTTACCATTTATCATCAAGAAATGCCCTCCTGAATATTTAATTAATAAAACTCAGCAATTCTAATTATATTAGGCTTCATTGTTCATTATTTTCATAAATACTTTTAGGTTATTAACGCTTAAGATTATTATCTTATCAATTTAACAATAAAAATAAAAATAAATATTAATCTAACTTTCATTATAACATTTTCAAACTATTTCCGTTAATAAACGACTGTTTATATAAGTTTATTTACAAATTATAATACCAATTTTTAAATATACGGAATTAATACATTTAAATGATTATTTTATACTATTATATATTAATGGTTATATACCTTGTGGTACATACCACCCATAAACGTAGTATATATAAGCAAAAGGCCTGTGAAACTGATTATACAGTTCCACAGGCTTGTATGTTTATTAGTTTCCTATCTTGTTTACAGATCAGTTTTCATATATACCTTTAGGCGTAGCTCCCATCCCAGCTTGGCTTTTAGCGTATTTGTCTTTATCATTTGCATTGTCTACATATTGAACTATATCACGCAAGTCTTTTGATGGTGTTTTATAATCTAAATCGGCCATTATAAAGTGAGTATATAAGTATTTATCATCATATAATGATTGAATGTACATTCTAGATGTAGATCGTTCTACTTCCATATAGATAGCAGGAGTGGCATCATTCCAAACCGTTGCATATTGAATTGGCTTGAAATCAGAATATGGCTTATACATAATGAAGAATCGTATCAATTTATAATTAATTTGATGACGATTAGCCAACTCTTCCGGTTTTAATTCTCTCACCATAATACCTTCACGATATTTTTTACCATCATAGATATAAATTGCATCATTATCAGGGCCATGATAGGCCAAATCACTTGATTTTAAAGTTTGAAAAGTAAATCCATTAATAGTTATGGGTTTAGTTTTTGAAAGTATTTGTTTTGCTGGTTCAATTGAAGGTAGTACATAATTAACTAATGGTGACATTAGCTCTTTATACACATACTCCTGATCATGTGTCTTTAATAGTTCTAGTTCCTTTTTCTTAATCAAATCATAACTAATATGATAAGACATCAAAGGATCGGACTTTACACCAAAGTTAATGGCCCCTTCTAAAGCTCCACTTTTAGTCTGCCCAATCTCCCATGTAGCATTTCTAACAGTAGGATACGAGAACGAATTTTCCTTAGCTTGGCTTTCACCACTCTTACGAATAGTATAATGTATATTTCCTTCAATTAAGCGGAAATTTCCTTTTTGAACATCTGTAGTTAATGGGTCCCCTTTTATAGTTTTACCAAATTGGCTACTCTCTGGTACAGTAAATTTAATATTTGCCCCATTATCCTTAAGAATAAAAACAGAAGAAGACTGTTTTGTGGAATGATACAATTCCTTAGTAAAGTATAACAACTCATCTAGTGTCCATTTTTTAGACCCATTATTGTTATATTCATCTCGTATCTGATTAGCTATAATATTTTCAGTCTTTTGGACTTCATTACCAGTCTTACGATAATTCTGATATGCATCCTTCGATATTGTAGGATCCGCACCTGGTATATTAATATCAATTGCTTGGCTACCTAATGTCACAAAACTAAAACATAGTGCAGCCATTAACGCACGTTTCATCATAAACTCTCATCCTTTCACATAATGTCTCCCCAATATTATATATATAGAATATCATATTTTATTTGACTCATAGTAGTATAATATAAATATAGGAACAAGGAGGTAATTACTATGAAATTTACAAAACGTATACTCATCATGACTGCTTTAGCCGTAACCGCTGTTGTATCTACTGGATTTGCTTACGATTATGTATGCAATAACTCTCAGTACAATTGCAACACTAACACACAATACAACTCCGATAACAATACGAACAATACTAACTATGCACCAGGCACCAATAACAACCAAAATTATTGCGGTCCAAACTCTAATACTAGAGGATGCGGCGGATTTAGAAGATAATATGGTAAATACGATAAAGGCCTATAGTACTAAAAATGTACTATAGGCTTTTGTCGTATATTACAAGAATACTATTTAATTCATCAAAATACAGTTAGGATCAATATAGCAACATACTTTTATCAGGAGTTCATTCTGTTAAAGTATTCAATGGCTTTTGGTGTAAAACCAATATAGGTATTACCAGCTGCGTACGGTCCTAGTTCATATGGTTGGTAAACTAGATCAATGTTCCCCTTACCACGTAAGCAATAGTTATCGGTTACATATTTTACACTCCATCCACTTGGAATATAGCTCTTTGTATGATTACCTGTATAATAACTTAATACATGGGATCGTAAGCCGTTATCCAATTGTGCTGCATTCGCAATTTTTATATAGTTATATAATGGAATGCGTTGACCTGTTACTTTATTATATACAAGACCTCTTGTATTATACATACCATGAGCAGCTCCGGCGTAGTAATAATAGGTAGTTAGTAGGATTGAAACAACTTGACTATCCTCATAGGTAACCTTATAGTTTTGAGAAACTTGATAAATATGTTGGTTGTAATACATATCCTTTGCTTCGAGTACATAATTTGCAATATCTGTATTAATAACTCTTTGAGCATAAGCATGATCTGTATAAACTAAAGGATACTTTAAATCTAAATTTACATCTGATTGACTGCCTGTAACAACAGTTGCATACGTTGGTACAGTTAACATAACACCTAACATAGAGGTCATACATAGCTTTTTAAAGATTCCCATAATAATGTCTCCTTTTACAAGCACCTTAAATAGGTTTATTACTATGTTAGTTCTACAAGCTATAATAAAACTCCTCTTTTATATTTTACTTTTTTGATAGTTTATTTCACTTTATAAAACAGCTAAAACGATTTAGTATTTTACACTAAAATATAAATGTAGCTATATCATACTTTCACCATACAAAAAAGGACCCTCCAAAGAGAGTCCTTAATCTGTATTATTATGCTATTAAGCGTTTTTAGCTACTTCCATAAACTCATTTATCTTATTTCTTATGAAGAGCCATATTTTCAAAAGCTGTACCATAAGCTTCTTTAAAGATATAGTTACCTACAACATATTTAGGATCACGCAAAGCTACATCAACATATTGTTGTGGAATATTACCGAAATTCCCCAAAGCCACACCTTCATAATTAAAATCTTCCACACTATTTATCGTTAATTTCATACCAGAGCTAGCTTGTTTAGCATATATGAGGAGTGAATAGTCTTGTGCATACTGTGGAGTACGTAATACGCTGGCTACAGAATGGTTTATATTATAACGATAAGTAACTAAAACCTTGTGAATATATGAGTTAGTTCTACGACTATTATTATTTTCAACCTCATATACAACTGCCTGTGCTTTATAAATAAACTGGTTCTCTTCTATTCTTTTAATAGAACTCTTGTCTACAAAATACGTAATGGCATTTTTCCCTGTAAGAATAGGAATATTATTCTTATCATTTTTAATAGCTTCCATCGATATAGCTTGAATTTGTAATGGTATTACTATACATACTAACAATAACATAGAAAATAACTTTTTCATTAATTTAAATCCTCTCTTTTAATATTATCACACACATTATATGTATAGAATATCATATTATAAAAGTATTGATAATCTATTACTTTCACCACATAAAAAAGGACCCTCCAAAGAGAGTCCTCAATATATATATGGTTATGCTATTAAGCGTTTTTAGCTACTTCAACAAGTTTAGCGAATGCTGCTGCATCGTTAACTGCCAAGTCAGCCAACATTTTACGGTTAACTTCAACGCCTGCTTTAGCTAAACCAGCGATGAAACGACTGTAAGTTGTACCGTTGATGCGAGCCGCTGCGTTGATACGAGCGATCCACAATTGACGGAATTCGCGTTTTTTCGCACGACGGTCACGACGAGCGTAGTACAACGCTTTCATTACTGTTTCGTTAGCTTTTTTGAACAAACGGGAACGTGTACCACGGTAACCTTTAGCTAATTTTAAAATCTTTTTATGACGTGCATGAGCTGTAACGCC
Source organism: Veillonella parvula (assembly GCF_032472435.1). GTDB lineage: Bacteria > Bacillota > Negativicutes > Veillonellales > Veillonellaceae > Veillonella > Veillonella parvula_N. The sequence continues at coordinate 145,234 of NZ_JAWEGM010000001.1, read as the reverse complement.
CTTTTTCACTCTTGCCATTGTATATTCCTCCTAAATTACGATGTATCGATCTAATAGTTAACGATTAAGCGTATGGTAAGCATTTAGCTACGCGTTTGTGGTCAGCTTTTGCAACCAATGTAGCTTTACGTAAATTACGTTTACGAGCTGGAGATTTCTTCTCAAGAATGTGGCTTTTGAAAGCTTTCGCACGCTTGAATTCACCAGTACCAGTTACTGCGAAACGTTTAGCCGCTGCGCGACGAGTTTTAATTTTTGGCATAATATAATCCTCCCAATACCTTATTTACTTACTAAAATCATGGTCATGTTACGACCTTCTAACTTAGCTGCTTTTTCAATAGACGCCGTTTCTTTGAGTTCATCAGCAAAACGTGTCAATACCGCCATGCCGAGTTCAGGGTGTGAAAGCTCACGACCGCGGAACATAATGGTTACTTTTACTTTGTTACCTTCAGCCAAGAATTTGGATGCATTTTTCATTTTTACGTAAAAGTCATGGTCTTCAATATGTGGACGTAATTTGACTTCTTTCAAAGTTACGATTTTTTGTTTTTTCTTCGCTTCTTTCTCGCGTTTTTGTTGTTCATAACGATATTTACCGTAGTTCATAATGCGAGCTACTGGTGGTTTAGCGTTAGGTGCAATTTCCACAAGATCAAGATGCTGTTCTTCAGCCAATGCCAAAGCCTCACGGCCAGACATAATACCGATTTGTTCGTTTTCAGGACCTACGACACGAAGTTCACGAGCACGAATCTCTTCATTAATGCGTGGTGTATCCTTGCTAATAGCGTTCACCTCCAAGAGAATAAAAAAAAACGGACGGCAAACACCATCCGAATAGAATTCTCTATATTAACCTCATACTTCTTGGTATTAGGTGAGTGGCGGATGGCCTCTGCTTCATAAATTACTTAATTATAATAACAAATTAGATAGTGAAAGTCAACAACAATCTTAGGTTGCTCTCAGCAATTTATTATTACAACTCTTACAGTATAACAGAGATTATAAGTTCTGTATATAGGTATACTTACTGACACCTATCCCCCTTTATGTATACAATATTTCTATAATATAATTATTAATTCTATAGAAAAAATACGATACAATAATATATATAATATATTCTACCTAACTAGGTATTATCTAACTAAACATTATCTAACTAAACATTATCTAACTAGGTATTATACAGTAATAGGTATTACACAAAGTGAAAGGGGTTTTATTATGAGTGTAACAACTAGTTCGCCTTCTCAAAAGGAGCGTACAACAGTTCAAAATATAGGTCTTATTCTTGCCTTTATTGTTTTAGGCAGCATTTTATTATTACCAACACCAGAGCCATTATCTACCGGTGGTCATCGCATGATTGGTGTCCTCGCCTTTGCTATCATCTTGTGGATGACATCGGCTGTATCCTATCCGGTAAGTGCGACCATGATTACGGCGCTCACGGCCTTATTACTAGGCTTCTCTCCAAATCCAGAAGCGCCAGCGAAAGCTATGGGCACAGCCAATGCCTTAAAACTGATTATTTCAGGTTATTCTTCTCCTGCGATGATTCTCGTCGGTGCCGCTATGTTTATTTCTGTAGCCATGCGTAAAACAGGTCTCGATCGTCGCATTGCCATGCTCGTGTTATCTAGTGTAGGCACAAAGGTAAGCCGTATCTATTTAGGTGTTATTATTACAGGTCTTATTCTAGCCTCTTCTTTGTACCGAGTGCAACGGCTCGTATCGCTTGTCTTGCTCCAATTATTATCGGTATCGTTGAAAACTTAGGTATTGAACGTAAAAGTCGTGTAGCAGCCCTACTCATGGTAGGTGCCGTACAAGCAGATACATTTTGGAATATTATGATTCAAACAGCTGCCGCTCAAAACCTCGTAGCTGTTGGGTTTATGCAAACACAGATGAATACATCTGTAAGTTGGATTGATTGGCTCACAGCAGCTGCACCGTTCTCCATAATTATGGCTATCATTACCTACTTTGTAACGCAAGCTTTTATTAAACCTGAGTTTAAAGAACTCGTTGGCGGTGATGTACAACTCGCTAAAATGCGTAAAGAAATCGGTCCAATGACATTTGATGAAAAGAAACTATTATGCATCTCTATCGGTTTATTAGCATTGTGGGCAACGGGAGGTAAATTACATACCATCGATACTACAACAACTACAATTATAGCAATTGCCTTATTCTTCTTCCCTAAAATTGGCATTATGGACTGGAAATTTGCACAGCCAAACATCGACTGGGGTTCCATCGTTATGTTTGGTGCTGGTATCGGTCTTGGCTCTGTATTGCTTAAAACAAAAGCAGCTACTTGGCTTGCTCAAGTATTCGTCAATGCCTTCTCCCTTGAAAGCGCTAGCGTGTTCATCTTAATTGCCGTAATGGCTGCATTCCTTATTATGATTCACCTAGGCTTTGCATCGGCCACTGCCCTCTCCTCTGCCATGATTCCTATTGTAATTTCTATTGTAGTAGGACATAACGCAGAAGGACTTAATCCACTTGGCGTAACAATGCTCATGCAATATGCAATCTGCTTCGGTTTAGTATTACCAGTAAACTCACCACAAGGCATGGTAGCTTATGGTACAGATACATTCGACGTAAAAACATTTATGACTACAGGTATTCCATTAACAATTATTGGATATGTAATAATGCTCGTATTTGCACTTACATACTGGCACTGGATCGGAATTGCTTAAGTCTAAATATTCTAAATAGACCAAATATTCTAGATAATTCTAATATTTTAAATTAAACATACTATAAAAGGCTCTGTCTTATGACAGAGCCTCTTGATTTTTATATGCGTTTCAATATAAAACGTCTATGTTCTTTTCAATGTAAAGCTTTCAAAATTATTTATTTATTCTAATTCCTTACCTTTTAGTTCAGGAATTAAGAATACGGTTGCTAAAATATCGATTACATAGATAATCGCGAGGAAAGCGATTGCCACTTGGTAGGAGTACAGTGAGATGATCATGCCTACTACCATTGGGCTAAAGCCACCTACAGCACGACCAATGTTAAATAATACATTTTGAGCTGTTGCACGAGCACTTGTTGGATATGCTTCCGCCATCAAGGCACCATAGCCACCCATCATACCATTTACGGAGGCCCCTAAAATAGCACCGGCAAATAGCATAGCTGTTGGATCAGATAGTTGAGAGTAAATCAAGATAGATACCACAGCACATACTTGGAACAAAATAAATGTCGGTTTACGACCAATTTTATCAGCCAATCGTCCGAATAACCAAATGCCGACCATCATACCACATACAGTTACGGCAGTCCACAAACCCGATTTTGTAAGAGAAAACCCTAATTGCTTACTCAAGAAGTTAGGCAACCAAATCATAATACCGTAGTAACCAAAGTTTTGAACAGATGTTAAAATAGCAACACCTATAGATGTCTTTGTAGTTCTTACATCTTTTACTAATAACTTGAATGAGTTCGTATGGGAATGTTCCTTAATTTCTTTACTTTGAACAAAGATTTCTGGTTCATGTAATTTCGCACGAAAGAACCAGGCTACAAAGGCAGGAATAATGCCAACCATGAACATACCACGCCAGCCAATATAAGGGAGTAATACGGGCGTTAACAGTGCTGCGGCCAATACGCCTAACTGCCAACCGATGGCAACATAGCTCGTCGCTTTTGCACGGTGTTGTGCAGGCCATGCTTCAGCTGCTAAGGCCATACCAATACCGAATTCACCGCCTAAGCCGATACCGGCAATTGTACGATATATGAGAAGATCCCAATACCCTTGTGCAAAAGCACATAGACCAGTGAATACAGCGAATAATACAATAGTCCATGTCAACACACGAACACGGCCAAACTTATCTGACAAGGTACCAAAGATAAAACCACCAATTACAGCACCTACCAAGGTCCACGTCACAAGGGAACCTGCTTGACCTGTGGTCAAACCTAAGTCCCCTGAAATTAAGCTCAACATAAAGCCGAGAATCAAGAGATCAAACCCATCCATGGCATAGCCAATAGAGGAACCAATAACAGCTTTCCAACCGTATGAATTTACTTCTTTCATAGTCATTTCCTTTCGCTACTCACAGGTAACAATTAAAGCGAATATAATACAAAATCCCCCTCTTATAATCTCATCACTATTAAATTATACAGACTAATTTAAATTGTGCAAGATGTGAGGGGGATTTATAACATTATAATTACTAGGAGAGTAAATAATTAGTTGCGTTCTTTAATTTCAGTTTTAATAGAATTGAAGAATTCTTCGAATGGTACGGAGCCCAATTCGTCACCACCGTGTTTACGAACATTAACTGTGCCTTCTTCGACCTCTTTATCACCCACAACAAGCATGTATGGAACCTTTGCCATTTGTGCTTGGCGGATTTTATAACCGATTTTTTCGCTGCGATCGTCTACTTCCACACGTACATAGTCACGGTGCATTTGTTTTGCCAAGTCCTTAGCATATTCAACGTGTTTTTCAGAGATAGGCAAGATTTTAACTTGTACAGGAGCCATCCATGTTGGGAATGCACCTGCATAGTGTTCAGTTAAGATACCGATAAAACGTTCCATGGAGCCGAAGCATGCACGGTGAATCATAATAGGGCGATGTTTTTGACCATCTTCACCAACATATTCAATTTGGAAACGTTCTGGCAAGTTCATATCCAATTGAATAGTACCACATTGCCATGTACGGCCCAAGGAGTCTTCGATATGGTAGTCAAGTTTAGGACCGTAGAATGCGCCGTCGCCAGGGTTGATTACGTATGGAATGCCTTTCGCTTCAATAGCATTACGCAATGCTTCTGTCGCTGCTTCCCAAATGGCGTCATCACCCATTGCATTATCAGGTTTAGTGGACAATTCTACATGATATTTCAAGCCGAATTGACTATAGATACGGTCAAATAATTCGATAACTTTCATCAACTCAGATTGCATTTGAGATGGCAACATGAATACGTGAGCATCGTCTTGTGTGAAAGCACGTACTCGGAACAAGCCGTGTAATGCACCAGATAATTCATGACGGTGAACTAGACCAAGTTCAGCGTAACGCAATGGGAAGTCACGGTAAGAGTGCATTTCGTTTTGGTAAACTAAGATACCGCCTGGGCAGTTCATAGGTTTAATTGCATATTCTTCTTCGTCGATGATTGTAGTGTACATATTTTCACGGTAATGGAACCAGTGACCAGATGTTTCCCACAATTGTTTGTTCAAGATGATTGGTGTACGGATTTCTTCGTATTCAAATTCATGGTGAACTTCGCGCCAGAAGTTTTCTAATTCGTTGCGAAGAGCCATGCCTTTTGGCAAGAAGAATGGGAAACCAGGACCTTCTTCTTTGATAACAAACAAGCCAAGTTCTTTACCAAGCTTACGGTGGTCGCGTTTAGCTGCTTCTTCAAGCAAGTGAAGGTATGCATCAAGTTCTTCTTTTTTCTCGAATGCTGTACCGTAAATACGTTGCAACATTTTGTTCTTTTCATCGCCGCGCCAGTATGCACCTGCAATGCTTTGTAATTTGAAAGCTTTTACCTTACCAGTGGATGCCACGTGAGGACCTGCACAAAGATCGATGAAGTCGCCTTGCGCATAGCAAGAGATTACAGCATCTTCAGGAAGATCTTGAATCAATTCTACCTTGTAATCTTCATTTTTAGCTTTAAAGAATTCGATAGCTTCTTGACGAGGCATAACGGATTTAGTAATCGGTAAATTTTCTTTTACAATACGGCTCATTTCCTTTTCGATTTTACCCAAATCTTCAGGAGTCAAAGTATGTTCCATATCGATATCATAGTAGAAACCCTTATCGATAGCAGGTCCGATAGCCAATTTAGCTTCAGGCCATAAACGTTTAACAGCTTGTGCCAAGATATGAGAAGCTGTATGGCGCAAAGTATGTTTGCCCCCTTCATCTTCGAATGTTAAGAACGCAACTTCAGAGCCATCTACAAGTTCTTCGCGAAGGTCTGTTAATTCGCCATTTACGTTTGCAGCTAGTACTTTTTTAGCCAAGCTGTTAGATAATTGTTTTACTGCTTCCCCAAGGGTAGTGCCAGCAGCGTATTCCTTTGCACTACCATCCGGTAAAATGATTTTTACATCTGCCATTTTTCTTTCCTCCAATTTATAAACTAGGATAGCTTTAATTTTTCACTGTCCCCAATATACTCACATACCACACAATACATATACAGTGAGTAAATATCTTGAAGAAATTGGGTAATAAAAAAAGATCCTCTATCCCTACAAACAAGGGACGAAGATCATTCGCGGTTCCACCCTAGTTAACTACCTATACCAATATATGTGTATAGTTAATTCACTTCATTAAGCCCGATAACGGTGGCGGCCGTACTTGCCTACTTAGGTTCGACAAATCAGTTTAAAGGGGGTAACTCTAATATATGTGTAAGGCATTTCCAGCATCTGCCTCTCTCTGGTACACAGGGATAAAAGAATCATGTCCTTTGCATCACTTTTACTAGATTATAGTATCATAGAGGACTAAAAAATTCAATACAGTTTAACTGTAAATTTCTTGAAAACTATAAATTGTAATTTTTTAAATCCATAAATTGTAAATCTTCTCTTCATTTATATTGATACATTTATATTTTAAAGAAAACGGCCCGCGAATGATATGCTCCCCTTTACTAGACAACCAGTAAAGGCAGAACATATCAGAATCTCGAGCCATTTTATATGCATTATTTATAAATTAACGTTTGAAGTTTGTAGACAGCATAGCTCCAATTACTTTTTCCAACTTGCTAGTGGAAAGGTCTGGACCTTTGTAGAGTGTTAAGAGCACGTCGTTAGAGTTATCTTGTTTAGATACCATCATAACACCGCTACCGCGAGCCCCGTTATCATCGTAATCTTTCGCTACGATAACAAGGTTCAAATAATGGTCCTTCATGTATGTATACACCTTGCTTGTACGCGCAGAGGAACCGATCATTTTTGCCATGTTCATACCACGGTTAAATACGATTGTATTTGCATTATGTGGATTTGCCGCTAATTGTTGCTTTTCTTCTTCATTTAGAGGCATGAGATTTACCATGAGGGAGTCACCCATCTTGCCGCGGAACATGGCTGGCATCGTTTCACGCACATCATCAGGAATGCCTGTGTCAGCAGTCAATTTCAATTCCTTAGGCACAGTCATATATAAAACACCCTTGCTATTGCGTCCTACTTCTGTCATACTAAGATCTACAGCGCTAAGCATAATGGAATCTTTAATGGTCGCCACTTGGTTAGCCAATGGTTTTTCAGGAACGCCACGGCTCGCCAATTGTACATCGCCAGATTTAGTTTTCTTTAATGTTTCCACATTCCAGCTTGCACCTTTTTTATCTGCATCGCTAGCTTCTGTGAAAGCATTCGCCCCGTCTTTTGTGCCTACATATACATACGTTTGAGCCGGGATGATGGTATCTGGTGCACCAGATTTATTGAATGCCGCACCATATACTACATTAGGAATCACAGTAGAGCCAATTTGTAAATTGTTGTTAGTTTGGCTTTCCACATCAAAATTGATATTCCCTGTAAACGTCATATCAGGGCCATGATTGATAACAACCACATCCCCTGCTTGAGGAATAACGACAGGGCCTACAGGGCCCGCCATAGCTACACTTGCCATCGATACTCCAAGGCAAGCTGTTAATAATGCGCGTTTCAAAATAGATTGTTTCATAGATATACTCTCATTTCTCTATAATTTGTATACATTTGATGTAATTGTAAATCTAGTATAGTCATAAAATTTCCTCATACGATTTACAATCAAAATTATACTTAACCTTCTATAGTGACATAGTCGGATAAGCTACTTAATACTTCAAGCGCCAAGGGCCTTGTAGATGGTGTGCAACGCAACATGCAGCGCCCACTCGCATCTACAGAGGTCATAACACCTAAATATTCATAGCCTTCAATGATGCGATTGATGAAATTCGTATGCTTAGGATCAATGTGAAAGTACACATACGCTTCTTCTCCAGAGGTGGTTAAATCGGGTACATCTGGAAATGCACCAATTGATTTACTCGGCTCTAAGGCTGCACCACTCATAAACTATTCATCCTCTTTAGGTTTGCACTCACGACGCATCATGGAATACGGTTCAAGTGGTGTATCCATGTAAATGCGTACTTTCATTTGTGCATGCGGTGCTACATCGATAGGATTACCATCTTCATCTGTCATTTTTTCGATAACAGTTTCAACGAGTTCCCCTTTTGGTTGACAGAATTCTACCTTATCACCCACCTTGAAGTTATTACGTTGTTCAAGATCAACGTATTTTTCTTCTTCGTTGTAGCCCATAACTAAACCGATGAAGTCATGACTTTGAGTATTCGTAGATTTACCATAGTTTTGCGCCGTTTCATCAGGACGACCTTCAGCAAAGCCGTCTGTATAAGGGCGATGGGAAATCTTTTCTAATTCTGCAATCCATTCTGGACGAACGTACCAATCTTTACCTTCTTTAAGGTATGTATCAATCGCTGTGCGATATACTTTTGCCACTGTGGCACAGTAGTGAACGGATTTCATGCGACCTTCGATTTTAAGGCTATCAATACCAGCTTCATATAGATCTGGAATGCGGTGAATTAAACACAAGTCTTTAGAGTTAAAGATATACGTGCCATGTTCATCTTCTTCGATTGGGTAATATTCACCAGGTCGATTAGATTCCACAAGAGAATATTTCCATCGACAAGATTGAGAACATTGACCACGGTTCGCATCGCGATTACCTGTCATATAGTTAGACAATAAGCAGCGACCAGAGTAAGAAATACACATAGAACCATGTACGAAGGACTCAATTTCAATATCTACATGATCCTTCATTTCTTTAAGGTCTGCTAAGGATACTTCGCGAGCCGCTACAACACGTGTGGCACCAAGTTCTTTCCACATTTGAACTGTATGCCAATTCGTAGTGGAAGCTTGTGTACTTACGTGAAGCTCTAAACCTGGAGCTACGCGCTTAGCAAGGCTAAAGATACCCATATCGGCAACGATGATAGCATCAACACCGATACTTTCAAGGAATTTCAAATAATCCTCTAAACCTTCAAAATCCTCATTATGAGGAATGATATTACATGTAACATGAATCTTTTTACCATGTGCATGTACAAATTCTACAGCTTCCCTTAATTCCTCGTCGGAGAAATTAGAGTTTCCTGCGCGCAAGCCAAAGCGTTTACCTGCGCAATATACGGCATCCGCACCATAGCGGATAGCCATTTTAAGCTTGTCCATATTACCTGCAGGACAAAGCAATTCCATAAAATGTTCTGCCATTATTTGTTGTGCCCTTTCCACACACTCACACTCATGCCATCACCCATTGGGTAAATGGTAGTGTTAAACAATTCTTTATTTTCAACATATGTTAAGTATTCTTGTAACCGTTTTACGATGGTTTTGAACCGTTTTGGTGGTTCCTTATCGCCCCTTACGTAGCCTCTAAAGAGTACATTATCTGCAAGAATGACGCCCCCTTCTTTCACATGTGGCAAAATAAGTTCAAGTTGTTTTAAATATTGCCCCTTTGGACCATCTAAAAACACTAGATCATATTCGCCTGTGAGTTCCGTTAAGACTTGAGATGCATCGCCTTTCAGCAATGTAATGTTATCGGCATAATCGGATTGGTTAATATAATATTTCGCCATTTCGTGACGCACATCATCCAGTTCAATGGATGTAATATGCCCCTCTTCCTCGTCGAGTAGCGGAGCCATCAACAAAGCGGAGTAACCAATGGCGGTGCCCACCTCTAACACAGAGGTGGGCCGGTATAAACCTATTAATTCTTCAAATAGATGAACCTCAGACTCTCGTAAAATCGGCACATCATTAATCATCGCGTAAATACGCTGTTCATTTAAAATATCATTTAATGTCATGAAAGTAGATTAAATCTCCTACATTATCTATTGTTAGTACCACTAGGAACTACCAACGTAGAGCGTTCAGCAGGATTTGCAGATTCTACCTGAATTTGTGGTACTTGTTGTGCATTAGGAATAACATTCTGCATCGATTCAGGTACAGGTGTCGTCGTTGGTACATACATATTGTTATTTGTATTATTTCCATAGGATGGAGCAGCCGGCGTGACTTGCGTCGATGATTGATTTTGTGTTGAACCTGGTACAGGATCTGGAATCTCAGCTGCTGGAACTGTAGTTGGTGTGTATTTATAACTAGGTTCTACGTCAACATATTGAGAATCTGCTTCCACCGCTTCTGCAGAACTATAATTATAATTAGGCTCTGTAGTCGCTACTGCTACGTCATAGTTAGGACCAGCTTGTGCAGCTACTTCAGTATTAGCAGAAGAATTTTTTACTGTGTCAGCACCATAAATTTTATTAACCGCGGCTAAATGTTCTTCGTAAGATTTAGAGAAGTGATTATGCCCCTCTTTATCTGCTACGAAGTATAAATAATCTGTATTTTCAGAATGTAATACTGCATCTAAGGCTTTTTTACCAGGGTTTGCAATTGGTCCTGGTGGTAAACCTTTAGATACATATGTATTATACGGGCTTTGCAATTGCGTATCACCAATCGTTACATTTTCTTTCGCATAGCCAAGTACATAGGAAATAGTCGCATCAGATTGCAATGGAATACCATGAGCTAGACGCTTTTTGAATACCCCTGCAATAGTTGGACGGTCTGCATCAAATAAAGATTCTCGTTCAACAATAGACGCCAAGGTTACAAAGTCATGAATACTCATATGTTGAGCTTGAATTTGTTTCTTCACAGCTGGTGTAAGGTAACGATTCATTTCGTCAGCCATCATTTGAATAACATCACGAGGCGTAGCACCTACGGGGATTTCATACGTGCTTGGGAACAAGAAGCCTTCTACAGGATATGTAGCAGGTTTTGTACCTTTCATATAAGGGTATGGTACATAGGTCTTAGCTTCAGCTAAGAAGTCCTTCGCCTTCATGATTTGATTCTTTTCAAGAACGATAGCAATATCACCAACTGTATATCCTTCTGGAATTGTAACACGAATAGATTCTACATGACCTTCTTGTAACAAAGAAATGAGTTCGCGCACAGTTACTTTATTAGGTATTTGATAATGGCCAGTTTGAAGCTTATCATTGGTGCCACTCAAGTATAACCAGAGCTTAAAGCCCTGAGTTGAGCGAATTAGCCCTCTTTCAAAAAGCATATCTGCAATTTCAGTACCCGTTTGACCTTTTTCTATAACGACTACTTGTGTTCCATCATCTTGAGCAAAGGTATTCGGTACAAAGTACAATGCACCAAGGCCTCCACCAATAATTAATATACCTATAATAACTAGAATCAAAATATATCTTAAGGCTTTTCTCACGTTGTTGAGTTCCTTTCTGTAACATAACAGTATATCAATTCATTATACCATAAACTCTATATTTCCCCTATATAAAAGGGCAATGATTCCACTTATTCCATTTTATGCAATATATTAATTTTATGTATTTGTTATGCCCTTAGCATGAATGAAGTCCCTTCTTTGTACAACAATGATAATGTATAACAAAATAAAAATAGCGCATTGTCCACTGACAACACGCTAAATTTATGCTAAAGACAATTATTCGTCTTCATCCATGTCTTCATACAATTTTACTAGAGTTTCAAAGTTTTCATCTTCTTCATCCAAAGGTACGTATTCTTCTACGCCTTCTTCATTTGTTTCGATGCGAGCCAAGATCATGTACGTGTCATCTTGACCTTCATGGTCGGCATCTTCATCTTGTACATGTACAAGAACGGCATACTCTTGACCTTCATGGCTCAAGATAACATCTTCTGTGAAGTATTGTTTATTACCATGTTCGTCTTCGAATTCCAAATAATACACTTCACCTTCAAAATTTTGGTCAACCATTGGAAACCCTCCTTAAGGAAAAATACTTATTTATTAAACTGCAAGCGATCTAGATATCCTTGCAAAATTACAACCGCTGCCATTTTATCGATAACAGATTTACGCTTTTTACGGCTCACGTCAGCTGCGATGAGTTGACGTTCAGCCATAACAGTAGATAACCGCTCATCCCAATATGTAACAGGTAAATCGATGACTTCCTTCATTTTTGCAACGAATTCTTCAGTCTTTTCAGCCCGTTCACCTTTTGTACCATTCATATTTTTCGGCATACCTACCACAAGTTCATGTACTTCATATTCAGAAATGAGTTCTTGTAAGCGATTAAAGTCTTTTTCCAGAGATGTTCTACGAATGGTTTCAATACCTTGTGCAGTCATGAGCAGTGCATCGCTACAGGCAATACCAATAGTACGGCTGCCTACATCTAATGACATAATTCTCATTATAATTGTTTAGCCTTTGCGTATTCTTTCAACAATTCTTCAATCAAGTCATCACGCTCTAAACGGCGGATATCGGAACGCGCATTATTATAACTTGTTATATACGCAGGATCTCCAGAGATTAGATACCCTAAGATTTGATTAATTGGATTGTAACCTTTTTCTTGAATAGATTGATAAACACGCGTAAGCACCTCTTCAGCGGTCATCGGTTCATCGTCTACTTTACGGAATAACATGGTTTCATCTGAAACGTTCATCGTATCCCTCCTTTTTATTACATCGGCAGATTTCACTATACAAGTGAAATCTCACCTACTATTATACTTGAATTAAAGCTACAAAGTCAGTAACTTTTTATGCATTATAAAAAATTTCTATAACAGATACAAGTATAATTATAAAATTATATGCCTATTGTAACATAGATTTTAAGGCTTCACCACCAGCTTTTAATGCTTCCATTAATTTAGCTGGCTCTTTGCCACCTGCTTGTGCCATATCCGGACGGCCACCGCCATTACCTCCAGCTACTTGAGCTGCTGCTTTAACAATATTACCTGCTTTTGCACCTTTAGCAACGACATCTTTAGATACTTTACATACAAAGTTTACCTTATCATCGCCCATAGCAGCGCCTACAAGAACCACACCAGAGCCATTCAATTTATCAAGGCCCATATCAGCTAAATCACGCAATTCATCGATGGAGGACGCCTTTACAGCTGCGGCAACAAATTCAACATCACCTATCACAACTTTACCAGCAACGATGTCAGCTGCACCCGCTGCAGAAACTTCTTTACGAATTTGTTCTAATTCTTTTGCTGTGTCTTTAGCTTCTGTCAACACTTGGTGTAAGCGTTCTTCTATTTGAGGTGCTTTAGTTTTAAGCTCGCTTGCCATACGTTCAATAGTCAAACGATCTTGTTTTGCTGCATCAAGAGCTGCACGACCAGTAATCGCTTCGATACGACGTACACCAGAACCGATACCAGCTTCAGATGTTAAACGGAAGGAACTAATGAAAGCTGTGTTGCCTACATGAGAACCACCACATAATTCAACGGAGAAGCCAGGAACCTCTACAACGCGAACTACATCGCCATATTTATCTCCAAAGAGTGCCATCGCACCTTTCGCTTTTGCTTCGTCCATGGACATTTCAGCAATAGCTAGGTCCGTAGCTTTTAAAATTTCTTCGTTTACAAGTGCTTCGATTTGATCAAGTTCCTCTTCCGTTACAGGAGAGAAATGGGTGAAGTCGAAACGCAAGTAATCTGGAGTTACTAAAGAACCTGCTTGGTTTACATGCTCACCTAAGATTTGTTTCAAAGCTGCATGTAACAAATGGGTCGCTGTATGATTGCGAGCCATTGCTGCACGGCGATTTGTATCCACTTCAAGAGTGACATCATCGCCTTCAGAGATGGAGCCTTCTACAACAGTACCGATATGGTATACAGTGCCTTCTGGTAAACGTTTAGTGTTATGAACCTCTACCTTCCCCATTGGGCCCACAATAAAACCTGTATCGCCTAATTGACCGCCCCCTTCTGCATGGAATGGAGTCGTACGTACGATGATAGTAATTTCATCACCGTCAGCAGCTGTTTGTAAACGTTCAGCACCTTTACCTATCATCAATACAGAAGATGCTTCTACAGCCTCGTCCTCAAGAAGTTCTTCGTCTTTCAAGAATGTAATATCCGGTGTTGCTACCTTTGCATCTTCTTTAACACGGGCTTCACGAGCGCGTTCACGTTGCTCTTTCATAGCAGCTTCAAAGCCTTCATGGTCGATTGTAAAACCACGTTCAGAAGCAATTTCCTCTGTTAATTCCCAAGGGAATCCATATGTATCATATAGTTTGAATACTTCAGAACCAGGAACTACAGTTGCCTTTTCAGCAGCTAATGTATCGATCAAGGAGTTTAATAACTCAAGACCTTGTTCCAAGGTTTGGTTAAAGCGTTCTTCTTCATTTTGAACCACGCGTTTAACGAAGTCTTGTTTCTCAGCAATAGATGTAATACCAGGACCAAGAATGTCTACGACTATATCAATAAGTGGTGTTAAGAAGATACCTTCAATACCAAGTAAACGGCCATGACGTACAGCACGGCGTAAAATACGACGCAATACGTAGCCGCGACCTTCGTTGGATGGCAATACGCCATCGGAGATCAATGCAGTGACAGCACGAGCGTGGTCAGCGATAACTTTTAAAGAAACATCTGTATTTGGATCTTCGTTATATGTAACACCAGCGCGTTTTGCAGTGGCTTCGATGATTGGGAAAATCAAATCGGTTTCAAAGTTTGTTTTACAGCCTTGTAATACGGAAGCCAATCGTTCAAGACCGGCGCCTGTATCGATGTTTTTATGTTGTAATGGTTCATAAGATCCATCTGGCATTTTATTGAATTGAGTAAACACTAAGTTCCAAATTTCAAGATAGCGATCGCAATCACAGCCTGGCGCACAATTAGGGTCATCACAACCATGTTCAGGACCTTGATCAAAAAAGATTTCGCTATCTGGACCACATGGGCCTTCGCCAATTTCCCAGAAGTTATCTTCGAGACGCGTGATATGGCTCTCTTCTACACCACAATCATTATGCCATGTATCATATGCCTCTTGGTCATCTGGATATACAGTAACATATAATCTATTTTTATCGAGTTTAATAACCTCAGTTAAAAACTCCCACGCCCAATGAATAGCTTCTTTTTTAAAGTAGTCCCCAAAAGAGAAATTCCCCAACATTTCAAAGAATGTATGATGCCGTGCTGTACGCCCTACGTTTTCAAGGTCACCGGTACGCATACTTTTTTGGCATGTTGTAATACGACGACAAGGAGGTACCAATTTACCTGTAAAGAAAGGCTTCAATGGCGCCATACCTGCCCCGATCAATAACAAAGACGGATCGTTTTCTGGTATAAGAGAAAAACTATCTAATTTTAAATGTCCTTTACTTTCAAAAAACTGCAAGTATGCTTGACGCAGTTCATTACCCTTCATGTGTATATTCCTCCTAAAATTATTTACTCTTCATTATAACTCAAAAACGATATAAAATCTATTAAAAACATTGAGATTATGCGGAATTTACGCACTTTCACACCAATTCAAGTAAACCGTAAAAAATATAATTTTAAATCCATATTTTTTACAATAAAAGTAAAGGTCAAATTTGGTCAATGCTAGTTAAATCATAAATAATAAACATAAAAAGAGGTTATACAAATCAACAAAACAAAATTGATTCGTATAGCCTCTTTTATAGCTAGTTATTAAATTAGCGTACAACGCGTTTTGCGCCGATGTAGCGTTCGCCCCAATAACCAGTATCAAGGTCTGCTACTGCAACACCACGACTGGAAGTGGCGCTGATGAACTTGCCATCGCCAATATAAATACCGGAGTGAGATGGACCTGGTTCATAGGTTTCGAAGAATACCAAATCCCCTGCTTTCAAGTTCGCACGAGAAACTTCAACACCTACGTTATACTGTTCATCTGCCAAACGCGGTAAGGAAATACCTTGTTTTTCAAATACATATTTAACGTAACCAGAGCAGTCAAATCCACTTGGAGTTGTACCACCAAATACATATGGTACGCCACGGTATTTGTCAGCTTCTGCCAAGATTGCGTGAATGCTGCTAGGTGTTTCATTTTTCGTAATATTGTTTAATTTAACGTTCTTGCCATTAATGGATTGACCAGCGATACGACGGGATGTCGCATTACTGTTTGTAAAAGCGGATTTCGTTGCTACTGCTTTAGTTGCTGCATTTTGAGTCAATACTGCCTTCGTAGAACGAGGAGCACCCATCAATGCATTATACGTAGCAGGACCTACGATACCATCCACCGGAAGGCCACGATCTTGTTGGAACAGACGAACTGCCCACTTCGTTTCCTTACCATATACACCATTTTTATCTGTAGCATTATAGCCGTGTTTAATTAGTTGTTGTTGAACCGCTGTAACACTTTTGCCCTTATCACCATATTGTAATGTTGTTGCGCCAACCATGGCTGTTGTGGCACACACAAAAGTTAATGTTAATGCCGTTATTTTAACCTTACTATATTTTGACTTCATATGCTTCCTTTCCAAAAAACTTTTAAAGTAAGTTATTTATTCAAAATATACTAACCGTCTATTTATTTGCATTCACAAATACAGCTAGTCTTCTTTGCTTTTGTTAGTATAAGCCTCTGGTGCCATAAAAATATCTGCACTACTTGGCCCGAGTAACGGAGCCTCTTCATGCTCTTCAAAATTTATAGCTGACTTAACCCAATACAAAGGCCGTTGCTTCACCTCTTCAAAAATACGACCTACATACTCGCCAATAATTCCCAGTCCGACGAGTTGAATTCCACCAATAAACAAGATTGATACGCCCAAGGTTGTCCACCCATTCAAAGCTTGTCCTGTAAGATATACATACAAAAGATGTAAGATGAGCAAAAAGCTCATTCCACCACAAAGTACACCTACATACAAGGCGGCCCGTAAAGGCACCCTTGAAAAAGCGGTTACACCATCGAGAGCAAAGCGGATCATTTTACGCACACTAAACTTTGAGACACCTGCAAATCGAGGTGGTGCCACAAAGTGCAACTCTGCTTGTCTATACCCTAAGGCACCGACAATACCGCGCAAAAATCGACCATGTTCTCTGAATCGTTTCAACGTGCCCAATGCTTTACTATTCATGAGGCGGAAATCGGACCCACCTTCAACAATAGGAACATCGGCCATTTTGTTCATCAGTTTGTAATAATACTTAGACGTGAAAGATTTAGCCCAACTAGCGTCATCAGTTGAATCGCGTATGGTACGCACCACATCATACCCTGATTCCCACAATCGAACTAGTTCAGGAATCAATGCAGGTGGATGCTGCATATCACCGTCCATTGTAATGACTGCATCGCCATGAGCATAATCAAGCCCACATGTAAGTGCCGTTTGATGCCCAAAGTTACGAGCTAACAATAACACTTTAACATGTTTATCATTGAATGCAATTTCACGCAGTATCATAGCTGACGAATCACTAGATCCATCATCCACGAAGATTAATTCATAATCATACGTGAGACCTGACATAACATCAGTTACAGCTTTATAAAAGTTCGCTATATTTTCCTCTTCGTTATATACAGGCACTACAATAGAAAGTAACATAAATCCTCCAAAGTATTTTACTCACATATTTTATGTTAATTAGTAAATTAAGGCAAATGCTAAAGGTTAACAATAGGCTTAATAATGTTTATAAAGTCAGTAAACAAGCTATTTCTCTATAAAATACCAATAAAACCCTTCATTTTCCCTTTATATAAGTACAGCCAATTAATATTATATCAATTTATTTATCAATCTACTCAATAAAGCAATTTATAAAAAATATTTATTTTAGTAATATAGAAACAAATATTATTATTTCTAGCGTTATCAACTATTAATCAAAAATTTATATGAATTTTTATCATAAAATTATCAAAAATGCCTAATTTCATCTATTTTTCATGAAAAAGAGACCCGTTAAGGGTCTCCTTTACTATAATCCAGCAGCATCAATCCAAGATTGTAAATCTTCCTCCGCCAGTTCCATATCTTCTATATAAGCACCAGCTACAACTGGATATTTAGCGACCTCTACTGTATGTAAAATGGAATCATCGCGACCATTTTTATAAGTCCCAATCCAGATCCCAGAAAATTGTGATTCATACCATTCTACAGGTTGATCAGTTTCATTAAAGTTAATCGTAATATGACCCCGTCCAAGAGTTTCTAATACTTCAACTTGTTCTTCCTCTGTTAAACCTGTTTTTTCAATATAAATCGAATATGTTTCACCAGTTTCACGCAAATTCTTTAGAGCCAAACGCAACTCATTTAAAACAGCGCGAACATTACCATAATTTTCAATCATAAATACTCCTATACAGAAACTATCTTTACATTCTATAAGATATCTATACATTATATGAAATTTCCACTTTATGCTTTAGGCTCAACTGTTACGCCCCATTCTCGTAGGACATGCAAAATACGTTTTTTAACCTCAGGCAAGGCACATTGTACCGGCCCGCTAGGTTCAAAACCAATTTCCAATGATTCCGGTTCAACACCGATAACCACTGCATCTTCTAATGGATCTTCTTGAATAGCACGGATGCGCAAAATATCTTGCATTCCTACTTCATGTACAGAAATATGTTCCGTAAAATATTGTTCTAATTCCTTATGAGGAAATTCATATATAGTTCCTGGAGCATCTCCGCCATTAATAGCGTCTACAAGAAGGATTTTCTTCATACCACGCATATACGTGAGTAATTCCATCCCCATAGTGCCACCATCAATAATGGAAATCGGAGGTGTAAATGTGAAAGATTCTTTCAATTCTTTTACTACATGAACACCTAATCCCTCATCGGTAAGCAAAATATTACCGACTCCAAGTAGGACAATTTCATTATCTCCATCATCATAAAGGCTGTTTAAATCAATACACGGACCCTCTGAGTCCGCGTATTGTTTCAAGCCACTGATGATATCAGTACTTGTATTAGTCATTTTCTTGTAATTCTCTTTCTCTAGGATCATTAGGATCACTTGGACGATATGTAGTACCAGATGGTTTATCAATACGTTCCCCACGACGGCGTTTACCATTGAGATCTTCAATATCAATTGGGTCATGAGCGTAATATTTCATACCCGAAACCATAGCAGATACTTCGCCGGATTCCTCCATAACGTCTTCTCGGAATGCCATATACACGTGAACAATAGTAAAGAACAAGAATCCCCACGCAATGTAGTGATGGATAACATGGACTTTATATTCACCACCAAATAATGTAATCACTGGTGCAAATAAAGTTCCTAGAATACCATTAGGATTAACCATCGAATACATTGCAAAACCCGTTAAGATTTCAAAGAAGAACATAATGTATACCATCATATACGCAGTTCTAGCTAAGGAATTACGAAGCCAATGATGTTCATGTTTTTGAGGAATCATTAAATAGTGCAATGTTGTTTCTTTAAGACCGTACCAATACCGTTTTTGACGGAATTTAGGTAATAATCTATCCCCTCGGTTCCAAAGAGCGCCTGCAAAACGGAAGATAAAGGAGAATGTTAAGATAACACCTGCAATGAAATGAATACGCCTCATAGTTTCCATAGAGAACCAGCCATCAATAGCAAAAGTTGGTTCAGGGTTACCCGTAATCGCAGCAAAGCCTGGATCACCAATATATAGTCCTGTCCAGAATAAAGCCGTTACACTAAGCACCATAGTCCAGTGGAATATGCGCAGCCATAGACTAAATACGACATACGCCTTTTTGTCAGTATGTATTAACATAAGCCCACCACCCTTTATTTACACAATGCATCTGTATTGACGGAAACAATTTTTTCGCCTTTTTTATTGTATAAATGGGTTGCACATGCGAGGCATGGATCAAAGGAGTGAATTACCTTCAAAATTTCAAGTGGTTTATCTGCAATTTTTACATGTGTATCAATCATGGAATCTTCATAGGCACCATGTTCATTAGCTGCAGTTTTAGGGCACGCATTCCATGTAGATGGTACGATACATTGATAATTTGCAGAGCGTCCATCTTTAATATGTATCCAGTGACCCAAACCACCACGAGGCGCATCTACAAGGCCAACACCTTTAGCATCTTTATCCCATGTATTTGGCTCAAATTTAGTCATATCCGCTACTGTAGTATCACCATTTTTGATATTAGATACAAGTTTGTTAAAGAAGTATTGGCTAATATTTGCTGCCACTTGTGCATCAAGACCACGACATGCTGTGCGCCCCACCATAGTAGTCATCCATGCATGAGCTGGTACACCCAATACTTGGGATACTGTGTCAATTTGACGAACAATCATAGATTCTGCCCAAGTTGGATCTTTGATAATGCCTTGCTTTACCTTTGTATACACAACAATATATTTTGCTAATGGACCAACTTCTGCAGTTTTACCTTTGAAAGTTGGAGATTTAATCCAAGAGTATTTTTTATCTTCATCAAGGAATTCCCATTTTTCTTTTGTACCAGATTTAGGACCTGTAAATTTAGGATCAGTAACACCTTCAATAGGATGAAGTGTTTTTGTTCCATCTGGATATGTAAACCAGGAATGATCAACCTCTTCACTAAGGTATTGAGGATCCATGAAATCTTTACCTTCTAATGGGATAAATGTTGCTTTATCTACACCTAACGCAAAGTTTTCAACAACGCCATTGGAACGAACAATACATTTCTTATGATAGTCACCATTAGAAATACCGGTGTACGTATCATCAGGATAATCGCCATAGGACATAACGCGTTTCTTCGCAAGGCCACCACCATCAATCATACCTTTTTCTACATATATTTTACCGATAGCTAATAGATCTGGCACGTAGAAATTATCAACTAAGTCTTTAGTTAATGCAATAGATTGCTCTACAGCAGCAAGGCGTTGTGTATTAATAGGGGCATTCATATCATTCATAGAAATAGAGCATGGCATGCCACCTACAATGTAATGAGGATGAGGGTTTTTACCACCAAATACAACGTGAGGAATTACAATATCCCGTTGACGATCAAGAATGTTCAAATAATGAGATACGGCCATCAAATGAACTTCTGGAGGTAACAAGTTATAGTCAGGATGATCCCACCATTGCGCAGAGAAAATACCCAATTGGCCAGATTCAACGATTTTCTTAACCTTTTGTTGTACAGCCGTAAAGTATGCTGTAGTAGCCTTAGAAAACTCTTTAGGATAAGCAGAGTCTTTGGATGCTGTTTCAGCAGGTGCTAAACCGCTTACATTATATGTAGCCAATACATCATTTTGTAATTGTGCGGTTTTAGCAGGGTCGGCACTAAGAGCTGCTACCGGGCTAACCCAGTCAAGGGCATGTAAATGATAGAAATGCACAATATGATCATGCACATCTAGACTACTATGCATAATATTACGTATATAGTTTGCATTTTTAGGAATTGTAATACCAAGCGCATCTTCAACAGCTCTTAACGAAGCCAATGCATGTGTTGTAGTACATACACCACAAATACGTTGTACGAACGCCCAAAGGTCACGAGGATCGCGGTCTTTAGCAACAAGTTCGATACCGCGCCAAGCAGTACCAGAAGACAATGCATCCTCTACTTTACCACTCGCTTCATCAACTTTTATTTCAACCCGTAAATGACCTTCAATACGGGAAATCGGATCTACTACTACGCGTTTCATTAGTGACCTCCTCCATTATTATGTTTCTTTTCATCCCATAAGCCTTGTTCTTTTAAGCGTTTTTCTTCTTTCATATCAAGAATTTTATTACGCGTAAGAGTTGCAGCACCATGAACGATAACTGCTGCAGTAGCACCAACAGCAGCTACTGTACCGATTGTATCAGCAGTCGTGATGGTATTAGCCAATGGAATATCTGGTAAACGTTTGTAGAATACGTCATTATCCCAGAAGCCCTTTTCAGAGCAACCAATACAACCGTGACCGGATTGAATTGGATAGGATAAACCATTCCACCAACGTAAGTTACCACAAGAATTATATGTTTGAGGTCCACGACAACCTACTTTATACAAACACCAACCAGATTTGGATGCATCATCGTCGAATTTTTCAACAAAAAGTCCAGAGTCAAAGAAGGCACGACGGTAGCATGTGTCGTGAATGCGATTGCCATAAAATTGTTTAGGACGGCCTTGAGAATCAAGAGGTGGAATTTGACCGAATAATGCATAGTGCATGATTACGCCAGTCATAACCTCTGGAATTGGAGGACAACCAGGGACCTTAATAATTGGCTTGCCAGATACAACGGAAGATACAGAAACTGTATTTGTTGGATTTGGTTTTGCCGCCTGTATACCGCCCCAAGAAGCACAAGAACCATATTCTATGATTGCTGCAGCTCCTTTAGCTGCTTCTAATAGAGATTCTTTAAACGTACGTCCACCTACTGTACAATAAACGCCATCGTCATCAAGTGGTACACCACCTTCAACAGCCAAGATATATTTACCGGCTTTTTCTTTGATGATTTTTTCTAAATGTTCCTCTAATGGTGCACCAGACGCTGCCGCCAACGTATCATCATATTCAAGAGAAATCATATTCAAAATAACATCAGAAGTAAAGGGAGAGGATGAACGGATAAAAGATTCACTACAACCAGTACATTCATGACCATGCAACCAAATCACCGTAGGTAATTCAGTTGTTTCGGCAGCCTTAACAACGGTGTCTAACATCGTTGGAGGTAGTCCTAAAATAGCAGTGAGTGCTACACAGGATTTCATAAATGTTCGTCGACTCAAACGGCGTTCTTGGAAGAGTGTCCACAAACTATTTATACGATTCTTCATGGAATATAGCCTCCTTACAACAACTTTGCGCAATATAATTATATTACTTAATAAACTACAACGTTTATGACGGAAATCATTTTATTAGCGTCCTCTATCACTTTGAAGAAGTTCAACCAACATGATGACAATCATATTTTTACTATTTTATTATATCACTTAACATTTTTGAAAACTATGAAATTTAACAAAAAAGCTGTATATAAGAAATTAACTTTCCTTATATACAGCCTCATGTTATTCATTTCCTAAGAATTCCTAGTTATTAATTAATCAGATAACTTCCTTTATTAGAGACTCAAGCATATCTGCTTTTTTATAGCCCACAAGGGAATCAAGCATTTTGCCATCTCGGAAGAATACTAAGGATGGGATACCATCAACATCTTCTTTTAACAAAATACCACGAAGATTTTTATCTTCTGCATTAACACTAAAGAATTCTACTTGACCTTTTAAACGCTCTGCTACGTCTTCAATCTCTGGACGCATAACAGTGCAAGGTTCGCACCAACCAGCCCAAAAATCAACAATAGCTAAACCTTTAGCGCCAAGCACTTTCTCATCAAATTCTTGTACACTAGTAATTGCTGTAATTGCCATGAAGTTCTCCTAACAAAGATCTACAATCTTATATACTATCAATTATATGTTAAATATAGAAGCAAGCAATCAATAAGCCGAGTTCTGTTCCGCTTGCGCGGTGACGATTATCTTTCTAGGCGTACAGTCGCCTGCACGCTCGAGCGACACAACCCGGAAGGTAGGCGGGACCACCCTTAACCCTTCCCTATTCGGTCTTGCTCCAGATGGGGTTTACCGAGCCAGCCTGTTACCAGACTGCTGGTGAGCTCTTACCTCACCTTTCCACCCTTACCACTTACGTGGCGGTTTCCTTTTCTATGGCACTTTCCCTAAGGTTACCCTCGCCAGACGTTATCTGGCATCCTGCCCTATGGAGCTCGGACTTTCCTCGAGTCGTATAGACTCGCAACCGTCTTTCATACTTGCTTCAATTCAGTTTATCATAGCTAACAATTTGTTGCAAGAAAATGCATCATTACACAAAGAAGAAATCATTTTGTTCTGTGAAAGCTTTCACAGGAACAGTAAGCCCTGCAGAGATTAAATAGTCACGTAAACCATGTGCCACTATAGACTCAGTTCCAAAATGCCCCGCATCAACTACGAGTAAACCTAATTCCTTAGCCATTTGCGCCTCATGATACTTCACATCACCTGTAATATAGGCATCTACATGTAACCGGGCAGCATCCTTAATAAATTCTGCACCTGCACCAGAGCATAGAGCAATGGATTGAATAGCTTTCGGCACAATACCAACAAAACGAATGTTAGCATCAGGCAACGCTTCTTGTACCCACTCACGGAAAGAATCTAAGTTTAATGCATTAGGCAAGCGACCTACCCGTCCTAGATATTGAGTTGAACTAGTAGGCTCGACTATATTCAAAACCTCATAAGCAACTTCTTCATATGGATGAGCAGCTTTCATAGCCGCTACGACTTTGCTTAAATGCGTACCATCAACGATAGCATTCACTTGTACCTCAGGAACCACTGTCAAAGCGCCAGCTGCCCCAATGACAGGATGAGAATCTTCATTACCAACAAAGCGTCCTTCCCCATGGATACTGAAACTGCAATGCTCGTAATTACCAATTCGGCCTGCCCCTGCATCACCCATCGCCAATCGAACCGCATCAGCCGAGCTTTCAGGTACAAAAGTGGTCACCTTATAAAGCGCCTCTTCACCAGTTTTAATGAAGCCCTTAATATCTATAAGTCCCAATTGCTTCGCCAACATATCATTTAGACCGCCTGGTGCGATATCAAGATTTGTATGAGCACTATATACGGCAATCTTATGTTGAATCAGCTTATTAATCGTACGCCCATGAGCAGTATCACATGATATCTGTTTCAACCCTTTAAAGATTAATGGGTGGTGGCTAACAATTAAATTACAATTTTGTTCAATAGCATATTCTACGGTTTCTTCTGTTACGTCTAACGTAGTCACTACACCTGTAACAACTACATTCCGATCGCCCACCATTAAACCTACATTATCCCAAGACTCTGCATAAGAACGCGGTGCTAATTGCTCCATCAAGGTAATAACTTGTTGAACCGTTATCATACAACTCACTTCTTTCTATTTATTCTCTAAAAGATTACGAAGAAAATTAACTTCCTGCTCTAAATCCTGATATTTATCAGTATGATTTAATTTCTCTGTCATATCATCTAATGCACATTGTCGTTGATATATTAAATACTCTATATATTTCATCCAAAGTGGTGGTCTATCTTGTTCCAATAAAGCCCCTACAGACCACAACAAGGAGTCTTCCGGTAACGATTGATAAACATCTACATATTCAGTCATACCTGTATAAGCTTCCACGCAGTCATTGCGCACGGCTAAAAATGCTGTATAGAGCTTACCAGCATCTTCTACGATAATTTCTAGAACAATAACATATCCCTTTTGAACCATATATTGACGTAATTCTTTTTGTCCATTCTGTGGTTGGAGTACATAGAACTCTAATGGTTCTGGGCCTGCATCTACAATATCTCGCATTAAAAATCCACCCATACCACAACAAATGGCGCCGTTCAACTCGCCCTTTTCTGTCACTTTAAGACCATCGCCTAAACGACAATCTACTTTATCGGCTAGTCCACAAGACTCAACATATGATCTTGCAGACTCTAACGGACCTTTATGTACATCACCGGCAATGACATATTCAGCGCGTTGACGGTTGATGAGCTCTACCGCTAAATAGCCATGATCGGTACCGATATCGGCAATGGCATGAGCCTTTGGTACGATTGAGAATACCGCTTCTAGGCGGTCCATCATAGGTCTAGGTTCCATAACTTCCTCTACTATTACTAATTATATATTACTAACTATTCATTCTTAATTCTTAATTCTTAATTATTTATTCTTGATTATTTTTTGCTTATTTTATGCTTATTTATTTACATATTTGTTCTCGTTTATTTATTTCTAAACATAATACTATTCAAAAATAAGCTTTGTTAAGTTACACAAATAAATGATTTACATATAAAAATAACCGCCCTTGAATTCTCAAGGACGGTAGATGTCAACATAATGGTGGGCCCACCTGGGTTCGAACCAGGGACCGACCGGTTATGAGCCGGTTGCTCTACCCCTGAGCTATAGGCCCTCAGTTAGTTTCTAGCTTATTAATTATACCGAATAGACTATCATTTAGTCAAGGCAACTCAAATGTTAAGACTGTTTCATTAGCATAAAACGGTGAATCATATGATCTTCGTTAAATACGCCTTTAGTAGTTAGTGTAGTCGTTTGGCTATCTGTAGATTTAATACCTCGTGCACTCATGCAGCTGTGAGACGATGTAATGTGCACAATAACATCATCAGACCCTGTCGCTAAAGAAATTACCTCCACAATATCTTCGCCAATTTTTTCTTGTAGTTGTAAACGCTTACAACACATTTCAGCTATGCGAGGAATCTTAGATAAACCTATGACACGACCTTTTGGAATGTACCCAATACTAATACTCATATCATACATCAATGCCATATGATGTTCACAATGAGAGAAGCAAGTAATATCCTTTACTACTACCATTTGGTTTGTATCTACAGCGAAAGTCTTACCATACATGTCTGCAATCTCAGCATTTGTATACTGAATGCCTTCATATACCTCTTCCATCATTTGAGCCACCCGTTTCGGTGTTTCTAACAAACCATCCCGCTTAGGATCCTCACCTAAAGCTTCTAACAACTGATATATAAGTGATTCTATTTTTTTCGTATCCATATTTACCCCTTTATATCAAGATTTCATCAGCCCTCATATCATACTATACATTAGAAAAGATACTGATACCACACATTCTAACAATACTATACACCCTTTGCATCTGGATCCCAGACAAATTTATGGATTTGCAATTGAAATCGTACATTCTGCAAATTATATGCTTTCATATAATCGATAATCGATGCCGCCTCAATCTTCCCCCATACAGGCGATACATATATTTGAGCCGCTGTAGGATATTGGTCAATTATGTGACGCATACAATCCAAATCTTCTGGAGAACCAACGACAAACTTAATCAAATCACGTTCTGTAGCCACCTTGAATATATCTATATTCATAGACTCTTCGGCTAAAGAAGACGGTGTTTTATAATCATAGGTAAACCACACATTTTCTCTCTGAAAGCTCGGTACAATCGTTCCATTTGTTTCAATATTGAAATCATAAGGACTATTATTAGGCCTCTCTCGTTTATCAAATGTATCTACATCTTTATCTATATCATTAATACGAGTTAAATCACTTTGATTTGATGGACTGTTTTGTATCTTTAAAGCCTTCCGACTATTTAATTCATCAATTAACTCTACAACAGCAGCTTCCTGTAATAGAGGCTCCCCACCAGTAATAGTAATGCGATGATTACCTAAGCTTTCAATAACATCCGCCACCTCACATATAGTCATCTCTGTGAAAATACTATCAATGCCGTAACTATAAGTCGTGTCGCAATAGGAACAGCGAATATTACAATCATGAAGACGTAAAAATGTAGTCAGCAAGCCTTGCCGACTACCTTCCCCATCAATGGAGGCAAAAATCTCAATCACGTTCATAAATAGCTGTGTTCCCTTCAGATTCTTGAACCTCTACTTTAAAGCATTTTGGGCCCAATTCATCAGCAATCCATTTTGCCATATTCTCCGCAGTGGGATTAATGTCGCCTAGTACATCGTTGATATGGCGATGATCCAAGCGACCATGAATTTTTTCTTTAATAATCGTAAAGTCGATGACCATCCCGTTATGATCTAACTCTTCAGAACGAGCATGAACTGTAATAATCCAGTTATGCCCATGAAGATTTTGACATTTACTCGGATAATCTAGTTGTAATTGATGAGATGCACTCACCTCTAACCGTTTAGTAACTGTAAACATTATATCTCCTATCCATCACATAAGCTTTCAACTTATATCTATTACATAAGACTTATCGCTATTACATGAGACCCTTCTCTACTACATAAGTCTTATCATAAAATGCTTTTTATTGTAAGATATTATTATTTTTTATTATAACACAAAAGGGTTGTAATACAGTGCTATACAACACTGCATTACAACCCTTAAGAGTTTCAAAATATTATAAGAAGTCTTTGATTTTATCACGTTTACCGCGGTTGCGCAATTTAGTAAGCGCTTTACCTTCAATCTGACGAATACGTTCACGTGTAACATTGAAATGTTGACCAACTTCTTCCAATGTACGAGGCTTACCATCCTTCAAACCAAAACGTAAAATCAATACTTGTTGCTCACGATCAGTTAAACATGTAAATACATCTTCAATCTGCTCTTGCAATAAAATATAGCTAGCTGCATCGTCTGGAGCAATTGCATCTTGGTCCTCGATGAAGTCCCCTAAATGGGAATCTTCCTCTTCACCAATCGGAGTTTCCAAGGATACTGGCTCTTGGGCGATTTTTTGAATTTCACGCACCCGCTCTACAGTAATTCCCATACCTTCAGCAATTTCTTCTGGCAATGGCTCACGACCCTTGTCTTGCAACAATTGTCTAGAAATACGAATCAATTTATTAATTGTTTCTACCATATGTACAGGAATACGAATCGTACGAGCTTGGTCTGCAATAGCACGCGTAATTGCTTGACGAATCCACCATGTAGCATACGTTGAAAATTTATAACCTTTAGTATAATCGAATTTATCTACCGCTTTAATCAGACCTAGGTTACCTTCTTGGATCAGATCCAAGAACAACATACCGCGACCTACATAACGTTTCGCGATACTTACAACTAATCGCAAGTTAGCATCTACCAATTTTTTCTTAGCCTTTTTGCTAAGTTGAATATCTTTATATGTAGCATCCTCTTGTGCACCAGCTTCGATTTGCTTAGCTAATACGATTTCTTCGTCAGCTGAAAGCAATGGTACGCGACCAATCTCTTTTAGGTACATTCGTACAGGGTCATCGATATTAACACCAGAATCAACACTTAAATCGATAGAAATTTTCTTCTCGCTAGAAACTTCGTCTTCATCTTCATCCGTTTCAATTGTATGACTATCTGTATCATCAGCATCAATATCTGCCACAATCTCTACATTCAATTTACCCAAAGTCGTATAAATATCATCTAATTGTTCCGCAGTAATTTCCGTCTGCTCATGAAGAGCATCTGAAATCTCGGATTGTGTCAACACACCGCTCTTACGGCCTTTTTCAAGAAGTTGCTCAACAATCTCCTCTATTTGACTTTTTTGTACTTTCTTAGCCACAGCGCTCTCCTTTTTAACCATTAATGATTTACTTAGACCATTCTCTAATTAAATTCTGTATTTCCTGACACTTATGTAATTCGCTAATAAACGTCGAATCTCCTGCTCGTTTTAATTGATCCGCCATAATTGAATGCGCTTTATACTGTTCACGCAATGAATGGAGCCTTATCTTACGGATTAATGCAGGCACTTGTACCTTATATTCATCGTCACTCATGACGACCAACCTAGAGTAAATATCGTATTCTTGAGAAGATAAAACAGATTGAATTGCAGTTTCATCTAGACGACCTTCGGACTTATACAAGGTGAATAGCTTTTCTATTATACCTCGATATTCAATTTTTTCAAAGTCCTCTAATGGCAAATAGCTCATCATATGTTGTAATACTTCGCCATCTGTGAAAGCTAAAGACAATAATTTTTCCGCATCCCCCTTTGGTAAATCCTGTGTTGGCAAAGGTGTTGATGCAGTATCCACTAATTTAATTTGTCCTTTTTTCACATAATCTCTAAAGTATCTAAAAATAGTACTATTATCAAGCCATAATGGCAATGCCAATGTTTTTAAAGCATCATCTCTCTGTGTTTGACTATCTATATTTGCAATATATGGGAAAACATCTGCCATAACAGCCTGCTTCCCTTCTGTATCATTTGTATCGTGTTTAATCAAAGACTCACTTAATAGATAATCAAGAGGTTTAACAGCTTTAGCAACTAACTCCTTAAATGCCTGTCCCCCATGATTACGCACATAATCATCTGGATCTTTGCCGTCTGGCATGGCAAGGACACGCACCTTAAAATCCGTATTTTGCAATAATTCAATAGCCCTAGCAGCCGCTTGACGACCAGCACCATCCATATCATAAGCTAACACGATTTCTTCAGCCTGCCTCATCAAGATATGCCCATGATCTCTTGTATAAGCAGTCCCCAATGATGCGACTACATTAGTAACACCATGATTATGAGCGGATATAACGTCCATATAGCCTTCTACAAGAATAGCTTGTTTTTCCTCACGAATAGATTTATAAGCCTTATCAAAGGCAAATAAGAGTTTACCTTTTTCAAAGATTGATGACTCTGGAGAGTTTAAATATTTTGGTGTACTATCATCCATAACGCGTCCACCAAAAGCAACTACTCGCCCTTTACCATCCATAATAGGGAACATAATTCTATTTCTGAAGAAGTCATAAAATTGACCCTTTTGGTTCTTTCGGACAAGATTCAACTCTAAAAGAATGGAATCATCAATGCCACGCTCATGAAAGGCACGATATAACTTATCCCAACCATCAGGAGCAAAACCAAGCTTAAATGTTTCTATGGTCTCTTGTGTGAGCCCTCGCTTTTTTAAATAATCTAATCCCACTTTACCAATAGACGTTTGAGTGAGACAGTTATGGAAAAAAGTAGCCGCTAAATCAGAAGCTTCATATAGTTTTTTGCGTCTTTCATCTCTAGCTCTTTGCTCAGGTGAAAGTTTCGCCTCTGGCAATGGAATATTAGCTCGATTAGCTAGCCGCTCTAGAGCTTCTACAAAGGTTAAATGCTCTAATTCCATAAGAAATTTAATAGCATTTCCTGATGCATGGCACCCAAAGCAATAATAAAAACCCTTTTCAGGGGCTACACTAAAGGATGGCGTTTTTTCATTATGAAATGGACAACAACCCCAATAGTTCTTGCCGCGTTTCTTTAAGGCTACATGCTCGGATACAACTGACACGATATCATTAGCATCTTTGATTTGTTCAATCAACTCATTTTCAAAATATCGGCTCATAGCCAACGCCTCCTTCCCCATATATATATTAATTCTATATACAAATAAAAAATCCTCTATTTGTAAAACATTTTAATCAATTAAATTATAAAAAAAATATAAATAACTTGATACGAATCATAGGAATCATCATCTACAATGTAATGTACATGATGATTCCTACACGCCGTATATAGCAATATGTAATTACCGAAACTTTGATAACAATAGGCTGCAATGATACCATTGCAGCCTATACTTATCGCTTATAGCATATTATTTTGCGTAATCCACAACGCGAGTTTCACGAATAATTACGACCTTAATTTGGCCTGGATATTCAAGTTCTGACTCGATGCGTTTTACGATATTCCGAACAAGTAATGTAGACTCAGCTTCATCAATCTTATCCGGTTTTACTACAACGCGAATCTCACGACCGGCTTGAATAGCAAAACATTTTTCAACGCCTTCGAAGGATTCAGCGATTTCTTCCAATTTAGATAAACGTTTTAAGTAGTTTTCTAATGTTTCTCGACGTGCTCCTGGACGGGCAGCAGAGATAGCATCAGCGGCAGCTACTAATACAGCTTCTACGGTTTGGAACTCTTCATCACCATGATGAGCACCAATACAGTTAATTACTGCTGCACTTTCACGATATTTACGAGCCACATCAACACCGATTTGAACATGAGAACCTTCAAGTTCACGGTCTAATGCTTTACCAATATCATGAATCAAACCACCTCGTTTAGCCAAAGTTACATCACAGCCTAGTTCAGCTGCCATTAAACCTGCTAAATGAGATACTTCAATGGAATGTTTCAATACGTTTTGACCATAACTAGTACGATATTTCAAACGGCCTAAAATCTTAACAATTTCAGGATGTAAGCCATGAACATCAGCTTCAAATGTCGCTTGTTCACCAGCCTCTTTAATGGTTTGGTCCACCTCTTTACGAGCTTTACCAACCATTTCTTCAATACGAGCTGGATGGATACGACCATCTACAATCAATTTTTCCAGCGCAATACGAGCCACTTCACGACGAATTGGATCGAAGCCAGAAAGAATAACTGCTTCTGGTGTGTCATCGATAATCAAATCAATACCTGTTAATGTTTCGAGTGCACGAATGTTACGGCCCTCACGACCGATAATGCGCCCCTTCATTTCATCATTAGGCAATGCCACTACGGATACGGTAGTTTCCGCTACATGGTCAGCTGCACAACGTTGGATAGCAGAGGAGATAATTTCTTTCGCTTTTTTCTCCGCTTCATCCTTAGCTTGCTGCTCCATTTCCTTAACCATAATCGCCGTTTCATGACGGATTTCTTGTTCCACATTCGTTAACAAGATATTTTTTGCTTCTTCGAACGTCATGCCAGAAATACGTTCCAATTCTGCCATTTGTTTTTCATACAAAGCTTCTACCTTTTCACGGCTTTGGGCTAAGTCAGCTTCTTTGCGATGTAAAGCTTCCTCTTTGTGCTCAATATTGTCTAATTTTTTATCCAAAGATTCTTCTTTTTGAAGAATACGACGTTCCATACGTTGAAGTTCAGAACGACGATCTTTATTTTCTCGTTCTACATCAGAACGGAGCTTATGAATTTCTTCTTTCGCTTCTAATAAAGCTTCTTTCTTTTTAGACTCAGCTGTGCGTTCACCATTTGCAATGATGCGAGCAGCCTCTTGTTCAGCTTGATTCAGTTTTCCTTCAGCAATATTTTTTCTTAAAAAATAGCCTACCCCTAGTCCAATCAGTACCATTACCACTGCAATTAGACTATACTCTAAAATTTCTTTCACCTCCTTTTTATTTCTCAAAATTGAGCTTTCATGCTCCTTTTTATGCCCTTTATGCATTAAATCATCAATTAGCCATATCATCATATAAATAAATAAGGCTATTATTAATTTTAGACTTCAAAGCCCTTTCTGTCAAGATTTTACAAGCCTACCCAGGCCTCTCAAAAAGCAGAATTTATTCATAAAAATCATTGCATACAACTTGAATTGTGCTTGTTGAGAACCCCCTGTATTTGAGAAAACTAAAAACTTTTACCCGAGGAGTCTTCTCTTCATTGAGAATAGATCCAAATTTTTTCTCTACCACCCGATAAGCAGCTTTTACCTCATCATAAGCAGAAATTTCTTGAGGAATCGCAAGTCCTCGAAGTTTCATTTTTTGCTTAATCATATAAACACCGTATTTCTGTTCTTTCATCAAATAGGCTAATACCTGCTCAGATAAACGTTCATCATTAATGTAATCATAATCTCTAAGGCGCTCAAGGACCCTCTCAATGATAGGGTCCTCGAATTGTTTACGTCTCATTTTCTGCGTCAGCTCATAAGAACTAAGGAAGCGCTGAGCTAGGAAGCGATACGCTTGATCCATAGCAGCTTGCATCGTTTCGTCACTCATGATTATACTTCTTCAGTTACTTCTTCACCGATTACATCGATTTCTTCAGTGCCAACAGCCAATGTATCACGAATAATGCGATCGATTTCATCAGCTATTTGTGGATTCTCTAACAAGTATTGTTTAGCCGCTTCCTTACCTTGCCCCATACGTTCCCCATTATAGGAGTACCAAGCACCAGATTTATTAATAATTTCCATATTTGTACCAATATCAATAAGTGTGCCAGTTTTAGAGATACCTTCGCCATACATCAAATCAAATTCAGCTGTCTTAAATGGAGGTGCCACCTTATTTTTGACAACTTTGACTTTTGTTCGAGCGCCAACATTTTCGTTGTTTGCTTTAATTAATTCCCCTTTACGAACATCAAGTCGTACGGAAGAATAGAATTTCAACGCACGACCACCAGTTGTTGTTTCAGGATTACCGAACATAACACCTACTTTTTCACGCAATTGGTTGATGAAGATAACAACTGTTTTAGATTTACTGATGATACCAGTCAATTTGCGCAAAGCTTTACTCATCAAACGTGCTTGTAAGCCTACGTGAGCATCGCCCATTTCGCCATCGATTTCCGCTTTAGGGACCAAAGCCGCTACGGAGTCAACTACAACGATATCTACTGCACCACTGCGAACAAGAGCTTCTGTAATTTCTAGAGCTTGTTCTCCATTATCTGGTTGAGAAATCAACAAATTATTGATGTCTACCCCCAAGTTGCGAGCATATACAGGATCCATCGCATGCTCCGCATCAATAAATGCCGCAATACCACCTTGTTTTTGAGCTTCTGCTACAGCGTGAAGAGCCACTGTTGTTTTACCAGAAGATTCTGGACCGTAGATTTCAATTACACGGCCACGAGGGAAACCACCTACACCAACAGCAATATCGATAGCAAGAGAACCAGAGGAAATCACCTCTACATTCATGCGATCTGCCGCTTCACCAAGACGCATAATAGCACCTTTACCAAAATCTTTTTCGATTTGTTTTAACGCGTTATCCAACGCTGCTTGTCTGCCATCTACAGCCATTATTTTATTTCTCCTTTTCTGTTATATAAGTATAAATATAGTATAGTGCTAGCTCTGCCGCACTTTGTCTAATATCTTCTCGATTGCCAATTAAATTAGCTTTATGGGCCACTGTGCCATGTGGACCAGTAACACCAAACCACACTAGTCCAACGGGCTTTTCTTGAGTTCCTCCACCAGGACCGGCTATCCCCGTTGTAGAAACAGCATATGTTGTTTGGCCAACAGTTCGTGCCCCCTCTGCCATAGCCTTAGCCACTTGTTCACTAACAGCGCCATATGTATCTAACATATCTTGTGGTACACCTAAAACACGATGTTTCACATCATTACTATACGAAATGACACCACCCATATAGTACTCACTACTGCCACTGACATTAGTCAGTAATTTACCAACCAATCCTGATGTACATGATTCAGCAGTACTAATAGTACTATGTTCCTCTAACAAGGTTCGACCTAATGTTTCCTCCATAGAAATCGTTAAGTTGCGACCTATGCGAGAGCCTAAGCGTTCTCGTATGATTGCATCCCAAGGATTAAGCAGGTCTTGGGCCGCTTCTAATGTTTCAGCCTTAGCAGTGATGCGAACCTCAATGTAGCCCTTTTTAATGAGCAAAGCTATGGTCGGATTAGATTGCTTCTTAATTAGATCCATCAAGGTGCTTTCTAAATCAATTTCACGAATATCATATACGCCATAACGATAGGATGTAACAACACCTTGAGAACCAAATCGGCCATTTAAATAAGGAACTACGCTCTCTTGGAACATGCCCTTCATTTCTCCAGGAGGACCTGGCAGAAGTATGTATGTAGTATCTCCATCTTCAACGACGACACCGGGAGCAACTCCAACAGGGTTATATAATACCTTCGCCCCTTCTGGTAATTGTGCTTCTCGCCGACTCGCATCAGGTATAGTACGGTTTACACTTTTAAAGAATCTTTCAAGCTCATTCATGGCCTCTTGATTAAGCACAATAGGTCTGCCAATTGAATCGGCAAGTACATTACGTGTAATGTCGCCCTGCGTAGGTCCTAGCCCACCAGTACTAATAACGATATCAGCCCTTGTACTAGCGAGCTGAAAAACTTCAGCCATCCGTTTCGGATTATCACCTACCACCGATTGATGGGCAATGGTATATCCTAATTTATTTAACTCTTGTGCTAGCCATGATACATTTGTATTTACTGTATCACCTAGCAATAATTCTGAACCTGTAGAAATAAGTTCTACAATCATCAGATCACCTCCACAATCGAATATATCGAACTGTGCATTATTCTACAACTGTAGCTACTACATCATAAGCAAAGCCTTGCTCTACTTGTACCTTAAGAATATCACCAGGTTGAATGTCTTCACCGCAATCTTCAATGTACATATTACCATCTACATCAGGTGCTTGAGATTTCAATCGACCTTTTGCAAGCAAGGTGTTATTCTCGCCTTCTTCGATTTCCTCTACCATCGCATAATCAATGGTACCTTCTAAATTGCGATTATTCTCTTCAGAGATAGCAGCTTGGATGGACATAAGAACGTGATAACGCTCTTCTTTGACCTCTTCTGGTATTTGGTCTTCACGAGCACCAGCTGGTGTACCATCTTCTTGAGAATACGTAAATACGCCCATATTATCGAATTTGATTTCTTTTACAAAGTCACAAAGTTCCTCAAATTGTTCATCTGTTTCACCAGGAAATCCAACGATGATAGAGGTGCGCAATGTAATATGAGTCGGTGCATTTCTAATCTTCTTAAGCAAGCGCTCAATATCATTGCGATCGTCTCGGCGATTCATTTGTTTCAAAATATCGTTATTAACATGTTGCAATGGAATATCTACATATTTACAAAGCTTTGGCTCATTAACGATAATATCTAACAATTCATCAGAGAAAAATGTCGGATATAGGTATAGCATGCGAATCCATTCTATGCCTTCTACAGTTGTTAATTCTTTTAACAATGTCGTCAATAATGGTTTACCAGCATTAAGGTCGATACCATAGCTCGTTGTATCTTGAGCGATAAGGACAACTTCCTTCACCCCGGTCGCAGCCAATCGTTCCACTTCAGCCTTAATAGACTCGATAGTACGACTACGGAATGCACCGCGTACCTTAGGAATAATACAGAATGTACACCCGTTATTACAGCCTTCTGCAATTTTTACATATGCACTATAACGAGGTGTTGTTTGAATACGAGGCATGCGCTCATCATAGATATTCGTAATATTTTCCATAATACAACTGCGATTGCCGTGCTCAATAGCATCAACGGCTACCATAACTTGATCCCATGCACCGGTACCGATTAATGCATCAATTTCAGGAATTTCTTGGAATAATTCATCCTGATATTGTTGGCTAAGACAACCTGCTACGATAAGGCCCTTACAAGCACCATCTTCCTTATATTGAGCAACCTCAAGGATGGTATTAATAGACTCAGCCTTAGCTTTTTCAATAAAAGTACAGGTATTTACAACGATAAGATCTGCTTCGCTTAAGTCTTCTGTAATCGAATAGCCATTATCTCGCAATAAGCCTAACATTACCTCTGTATCTACTAAATTTTTAGCACAACCTAGGCTAACATATCCTAATTTTTTCCCCATTCCATATCCTTTCGTCACTAGATTCTTTTTATTTATTTCTTGGATTTATACAACTGACTTAGTCCTTACGGAATCGTACCTGGCTAACCCAATGATTTAACAATAACTTTTTACCTTCTAGGGTATAACCACCATTCACAGGCCATAATACTAAATCATGTCCCATAGAATCTTTTGGCTCATCCATCTCAGGATTAGTAAATATATAGGTAAAATTCTTTTCTACCATATATTTCGCTGTTTTAGAAGATAGTAACCAATTAATAAACTCTACACTATCTGCCTTATGTTTTGAATTTTTTAAAACGGCAGCACCAGTCACATAATAAGACGTACCATCTTTAGGATAAATGACCTTAATTGGATACCCATGATGACTATATTGTGCCGCATCAGACAAGTTACCAATACCAATATTTGTCTCCCCTAGCGCAGTTAGTCGTATTGGAGTAGACAAAAATTTAGCATGTTGAACCACATGGGGCTTCAAACTATATAAGTATTCAAGAGCCTCTGGTTCCCCTTTATACTCTACCATATTATATAGCAAATTGGCCGCATTCTGAGATGCTACAAAATCGGTCATAACGATAGACCAATCACCTTGTTTTCCCAATGTATCCCATGTAGTAATATATTTACCAATGCCATTATGGAAGGTATCATTCTGAACAAATACGATGGGATCGTACCAAATACCAACCCAATAGCCATTTGGATCCTTTAGATTATCACGTACCTCGTCAATACGTTCATTGACGATGGGCATATATTTACCTGCATTGGCACCAATTACGAGATTATCTTCAGAAGTTAGCACCAAATCACCAGAAGTATCAGCCACTGTAGAAGCCGACCGTTGCGACATTTGTTCCTCTGTAAGAGGCATTACAGTGACTTTTACCTTTTGTTCCTCTTCATAACGCTCAGCAAGCATAGCTGTCAAAGTATTAGGTAAGTCCGTATAGACTATAATTTCACCACGAATAGGCTCTTTGGCCTGTTCTATTTGTTCTTGTTGGTAAAAGTTTATGCCATAGATCAACATTCCTACCACAAATAATGCTAAGATGCTCGGAGCAATCCATCGTTTCATATATGCCTCCCATAAGACATAAAGTATCTTAAAATGAGAGTAGCTAGAGCTACTCCCTACATGTAACGACCACCAAAACTTTTATTAGATGTACGAACTTTAGTCACATCTCTACTACGCCTTTTTCCAGTCTGGTATCGATTCCTAGATTCGCAACCTCGTTTGCCATTACGAGATTTACTAGATTGGCTAATACGCTTAGAATTTCCACCAATTGGTCGGGGTGGAATTAAACATTCTGGGCCAAAGCCAATTAAATCACGTCGATTGGCTTCTATGAGAGCCTCTTTAACAAGGTCATAGTTTTCAATATTTTTAAACTGCATCAATGCGCGCTGTTTTGCTTTATCTCGACCCTTTTTAGCAACATATACAGGTTTTCCATCTAGTGGATTAATGCCCGTATAATACATACAAGTAGAAAGGCTACCTGGCGTAGGAATAAAATCCTGTACTTGCTCTGGATACATATGGTGATCTCGTAAAAATTCCGCTAATTCAATAGCATCCTCTAGGGCACAACCGGGATGAGAGCTCATAAAGTACGGCACTAAGTATTGTTTTTTACCAAGCTTTTTATTTGCCTCTTCAAACCAAGACTTAAAGGTTAAGAATTCTTCTTTACCAGCTTTCCCCATCATATTGGTAACCCGTTTAGATACATGTTCTGGAGCTACCTTTAGCTGCCCACTTACGTGAAACTCGCAAAGTTCCCGTACAAAGTCTTTATTGTTATCGGCTAGTACATAGTCATAACGCAAACCAGAACGAACAAATACCTTTTTTACACCTTTTAGTTTACGTAATTTACGCAGTAAAGCAATATAGTCATCATGATTTGTATTCAAGTTTTCACAAGGCTCTGGAGCCGCACAGGTACGCCCTTTACAAGCACCATAAACAGCCTGTTTATCACAAGCTAGATGGCGGAAGTTCGCCGTAGGCCCACCTACATCGTGGATATATCCCTTGAAATTATCCATGTTGATCATCTTGTGTGCTTCGTCAATCAAAGATTCATGACTACGATTTTGGATAATACGACCTTGGTGATTCGTGATAGCACAGAAAGAACAACTGCCAAAGCAACCTCGTTGGCTCACAAGGCTAAATTGAACTTCACTTAATGCTGGCACACCACCCTTATCATCGTATTTAGGATGCCACTTTCGAGTATATGGCAAGTTATAGACACCATCCATTTCATCCTGCGTCAACGGCAATGCAGGCGTGTTTTGAATGAGATATCGATCACCATGTTTTTGGACTACAATACGACCATAGAACGGATCTTGTTCATCATATTGAATGCGAAATGCATCGGCAAAGTCCATCTTATCCGCCTTAATAGCTTCATAAGACGGGCACTCTACATAGTCAATGGTTGGAATCTCCTTTGCCATGTAGCAAATACCACGTATCGACGGCAAAGACTCTTTAAATCGGCCTTGATCTAAGGCATCGGCTAGTTCAATGATTTGAAGCTCTCCCATACCATAGACGAGTACATCGGCCTTAGAATCTACTAAGATGGATCGACGCACCGTATCTGACCAATAGTCATAATGACCAAAGCGGCGCAAGGACGCTTCTATACCGCCAATGATAAGAGGTACATCACTGTAAGCCTCCTTCATGCGGTTAGCATATACCAAGGTAGCACGATCTGGACGATGACCTGATTCACCACCTGGAGAATAATCATCTTGACGGCGAATTTTCTTTGCTGCCGTAAATTTATTGAGCATTGAATCTAGATTTCCTGCCGTAACAAGGGATGCTAGACGTGGTTTACCTAGTTTTTTGAAAGCCTCTACATCATTCCAATCTGGTTGATCTATAATGCCTACACGATAACCTTTGGATTCCAAGTATCTACCGATAACCGCAGGCGCAAAGGATGGATGGTCCACATAAGCGTCCCCACTGATGAGAACGAAATCTAATTCAGCCCAACCACGTTCCTTCATATCCGAAGGTTCTGTTACTAAAAATCTATCCATTGATTGTGTAAATGCCTTTCTATCATGCCTAATCAGATACTAGAACAGGAATAACCATAGTAAAAATAATGCCATACAAACTAAAATAATCCCTAAAATAATGCGTTCTTGTACAATAGAGCGTTGACGTTTTCGTTGACGCGTTTCTAAGGACATACGCTTTTTAGATGTTTGGTATTCAACAAACTCACTTTGTACCAAATTAGGAGTTGCTTGAGCCTTCCGTCTTGTAACAGAACGTAAAGAAAAGGTATCTATGTCCCCTACTTGGCCCTGATATACTTTTACCAAGCGATCTCCATCAAGATCTAAGTAGTTACCATAGTTTCGAATAAAACCTTTTACGTAGACTTGACCAGGAATGATATCATAGTTGCCATCTTCGATAGCCTCTAAATAGGTTGTTTTAATGTGCAGCACTTGCTCCACATCTTTAAAGGTTAGATTACGTCTTACCCGTTCACGTCGTAATTCTTCGCCTAATTCAGCCATTTTCGTTCCTTTCTAAATCTACGTAATATTCATATAGTAATTAGCTAATTATTGCTCATCATTGGAATCGGAGAAATATCTAGCCTTAGCTTGTTCAGGGCTCATTAAAATTTCTCGAGCCTTACTGCCCATGCTAGGGCCAACGATTTTAAGATCTTCCATTGTATCTACAAGACGTGCCGCACGGGTGTAACCTATACGGAAACGACGTTGCAACATCGATACGGAAGCTTGACCAGATTCCATAACGAGATTGACAGCTCGCTCTAATAATTCATCGCGGTAAACATCATTAGCATCAGAAGATTCTTTTTCAGCTTCCTTTTCCACTTCTTGAGTTACCGTATTATCATATTCTGGTTCTCGTTGAGCTTTCACAAACTCTACAAGTTTTTCTACCTCATCATCAGAAATGAAGGCCCCTTGTACACGAATAGGTTTATTAGCACCAATCGGAGCAAATAACATATCCCCTTTACCCAATAGTTTCTCTGCTCCTGCCATATCAAGAATGGTACGGGAGTCAATTTGAGAGCCTACAGCAAAGGAAATACGGCTTGGTACATTAGCCTTGATAGAACCGGTAATAACATTAACAGATGGCCGTTGTGTCGCAAGAACCATGTGAATACCTGCGGCACGAGCCATTTGTGCTAAACGACTAATAGATTCTTCAATATCATCAGGAGCTGTCATCATAAGGTCAGCTAACTCGTCGATAATCAACACGATTAGTGGCATAGCAGCCTTAGGATGAGCTTCATTGTAGCTCTTGATATCGCGTTTACCAGATGCAGCAAACGCCTTATAACGAGCCTCCATTTCACGAACGGCCCAACGCAATACAGCTGCTGCTTTTTTCATATCCGTTACAACTGGAGCCATCAAGTGAGGGATCCCATTGTAAATAGACAATTCAACCATCTTAGGGTCGATTAATAATAACTTAACCTCTTCCGGTTTGCGGCTAAAGAGAATACTAGAAATTAATGTATTTACACATACGGATTTACCAGAGCCAGTTGTACCAGCTACGAGCAAGTGAGGCATCTTCGCAAGGTCTGTAATAACAGGCTTTCCTGCAATATCCTTACCAAGGCCGACAGGAATACCTCCACGAGCATCTTTAAAGTCACTGCAATCAAGTACATCGCGTAAATGAACGGCTTCTGTCGTTTTATTAGGGACCTCAATACCGATGGCAGATTTCCCTGGAATCGGAGCCTCCATACGAATATGTTGCGCTGCCAAATTGAGGGCAATATCATCTGTTAAATTAACGATACGACTCACTTTCACGCCTGGTGCAGGTTCAATTTCATAACGTGTAACAGTTGGGCCTTGTGTAGCATTAACAACCTTTGCAGTAATACCAAAGTCACTCAATACATGTTCAAGCATCATCGCATTTTGTGCTACTTCTTCACCATTGTTTTGACTCCCCTTCCCTTTCGCCAAAATATCTAGGCTTGGGAAATGGTAAGGTCTATCATAGGACCGATGAATCTGTCCATCTTTAGATACAGCTACTTGCGCCGTATCTTCTGTAGTACTAATAATGGACGGTACTTGTAAACCCATACCTGCCATACCGGCCCCGGCACTTACAGAGCTTGCAGCTGCACCCGTTCCTGGCACAGCGGAGGCAATAGCACCGTGATTCGTTTCTAATGGGCCTATTGTTGTATTTTGATAAGAGAATTCTGGTTCTTCATCATCAGAGTTTTCTACAGTTCCAACCTCATCTGAATACTCTTCATCTGGTGTATATGAATAGTCCTCATCTGGAACATATACATAATCATCACTCGTAGATCTATGCGTATCAGAGAATTGTTCAAAATTATCAGCTTCATAAGACTTAGCATCACCAGATGCTTCAGATATATTAGCCAATTGCTCAGCCGCACGATTACGTGCTTCTATCTCAGCCAATTCCTTCCAAGATGTAGGAGTTCTTTGTGACTCCATAGTAGTAACTGTATCTTCAATAGAATCAACATCTATAGCTGTGGTAGAGTCAAAAAGGTCTCTTCCAGTAGCAATGCCTTGTTTTTCTAGTGCATCTAATGCTTGATCTGCCGCATCAGCAAAGCGTGTATCTTTTTCCCTGTTATAAGCTTTACGCTGTTCTGCCGCTTCTTTACGTTGTTCATTCCAATCTTCAAAGACTTCTTTTGCAACAGCAACCTTCTCGGCAGCTACCTCTTTTGCAACATCAAGGCCAACCTGTGTTTTGTCCGCAGCCTTCTGTAATCCACTGCGCAAAGACAAACGTGTCACCAGTAATCCAAAAGCTATGAGTAAGAATACATCAAGAATAATAGCCCCTAGGTTACCTAACAGGGTACGAAGGAATGTAGCAATTGCGCCACCTACGAAACCACCTTGATTAGCTAGTTGCGTAGTAATGAGTTCCTGCCCCTCAGGAACGCGCCACAAGGGAACAAGAGCTAACAAAAATAGAAAAAACAAGGTCATTACAACGCCTCGTTTTGTAATGGAAATAAATGTATCCTTATATAATAATCTCCAACCTAACCAGAAAACGCATAAACAAGGAATAATACCCCCCAGGCCAAAGCCATAACGGAATATACCTGTTAAAATCTGTCCCACAAGGCCGAGTTCAAAGCCGAAAAAGCCCAGAAAGGAAATCACAGCAAAGGCAATGACAATAAGGCCTTTCACTTCGCTGCGCAAAGAAAAGCTTTGAGACTTTGATTGCTGTTTTGTACTTGTTCGCTTACGGC
Organism: Veillonella parvula; assembly: GCF_032472435.1. Classification (GTDB taxonomy): domain Bacteria; phylum Bacillota; class Negativicutes; order Veillonellales; family Veillonellaceae; genus Veillonella; species Veillonella parvula_N. The sequence goes on along the minus strand of NZ_JAWEGM010000001.1, from coordinate 101,679 downwards.
GTGTGTTGCGTCTTTTGGTGGAAGTATTTTCTTCTGCCATAAATCTATACAAACCCCTTACTTATATAACATTACAGTAAATTAACTTATCATTATATTATAGCATATATCGTAATATTAAGTTAATTTTTACAACGTTTCTCCCAGTCGTGAAGTAACTGTTCCTCAGTCCCTCTCTTTATGCCCTTATAGTAGGTTGCATCAACTAGAGGCGTTGGTAAATACTGCTGTTTTACAAATCCATTAGGATAATTATGGGCATACTTATAAGCTTTGCCATGGCCTAATTTACTAGCCCCGCTATAGTGACTATCTTTCAAATGATCCGGTACTTGTCCACAATCCTTATGTCGCACATCAGATATCGCGGCATCAATAGCTACATAAGCAGAATTACTTTTAGGTGCGAGAGCAACATAGCACGCAGCCTCAGATAATATAATGCGCGCCTCAGGAAAACCTACCATATGAGCCGCTTGAGCCGCTGCATTGGCAAGTATAAGAGCTTGTGGGTCCGCAAGTCCTACATCCTCTGCTGCACAAATAACAATACGACGAGCAATAAAATTAGGATCTTCTCCAGCTTCAATCATACGCGCTAAATAATGTACCGTTGCTTGCACATCGGAGCCACGCATACTTTTAATAAAAGCTGAAATTGTATCGTAATGACTGTCTCCTTTTTTATCATACGTATATATGCGACGACCTACGACCTTTTCAAGAACTTCAATAGTAATCGTCCCCTCATCGGGAACCATAGCTGCGGCTTGTTCAAGAATATTAAGAGCCATACGGCCATCACCATTAACGAAAATCCCCACATCTTCCAGAACTTCATCCGTTACCTGTAGATGGCGTTTGCCTAATCCCACTTCTTCATCGGTAATGGCGCGACGTAAAATTTGACCAATAGCCTTTGGTGTAAGTGCTTCTAATGTAATAAGACGCAAACGAGATAATAGCGGTCTATTAACCTCAAAGAATGGATTCTCTGTTGTAGCACCAATAAGGATAATAGTGCCATCCTCTACACAAGGTAACAACACATCTTGTTGGCTTTTATTAAAACGATGAATTTCATCGAGGAATAGAATTGTGCGTTGCTGTAAAGAACGAACTCGTTTGCGCGCGTCTTCAATGATGGTGCGCAACTCACCAATACCGGCGTTAGTAGCATTCAGGTTTACAAAATGGCTATTACTCACCTTAGCTATAATGCCAGCTAATGTAGTCTTACCCGTTCCACAAGGACCATAAAAAAGCATAGATGGTATTGTATCCTTCTCTACCATAGCTCTCAAGAAAGTCCCCTTACCTACGGCCTTCTCTTGACCATATAAATGATCTAGTTTAGTAGGACGCATTCGTACAGGAAGCGGCTCGTATGTATTTGTAGGTGTCATATCAAACAAACTATCCATTCTATCACCTCAATTCGCACTCAGTTTAACTATCGTAATTAAGTATCTATAACTATTCAATCAAAAAACAATTACTTCCCCGTCATAAAAGCCTAATAACATCAGTAACTCGGTAACACTGATAATATTGGCAAGACATTTATAACGTTTATGACATTTAGGACTCTTAAGATTTTAAAAAATTTAAATTCTTACCAAAGATATATTTATAGTATATGATATTTCAGTCTATTTTTACACGCAAAAAAGCCCCACCATGCCGTAATGTACCGCGTTTTGATCCTGCAAGGGCAGGTGGGTGTCCTCCTCATCCTGCAGTTGTCCCGTACGGGCGTAACGTTCAGACGAGAGTTCAGACTCCCAAAGTAAATGTGTTGGCTCAAAACTGCGATATCACACGCACATGGCAGGGATATCTTATACTTAAATAGTATCAGAAAGATTAGCAATTAACAAGTCTTGACATTTCGATTTTAATCAATTCTTGCCTATGTTTTTACACTAAAGATTGCTCTTGTTCTTCTTCTACATCGGATTTAATATGCAACTCTTTTAATTGCTTTGGTTCTACTTCAGATGGAGCTTGACTCATGATATCAGAAGCAGATTGAGTTTTAGGGAATGCGATTACGTCGCGGATAGATTGACGTTTTGCCATCAACATAACAAGACGATCAAGACCAAATGCACAACCTGCATGAGGAGGTGCACCATATTGGAATGCATCAAGCATGAAGCCGAATTTAGATCTTGCTTCTTCAATGGACAAGCCAATTGCTTTGAATACTTTTTCTTGTACGTCAGCTTGGTAGATACGCAAGGAACCGCCACCGATTTCTACGCCATTCAATACCATGTCGTAAGCAATCGCTTTTACATTACCAGGATCGGATTCTAATTTATCAAGATCCGCATGGCGTGGCATTGTGAATGGATGGTGCATTGCTACATAACGTTTTTCATCTTCGTTATATTCGAACATAGGGAAATCAGTTACCCATGTGAATGCCAATTTATCTTGGTCAATCATGTTCATACGACGTGCCATTTCAAGGCGTAGTTCACCTAATGCACGTGCCACAGTTGCAGGTTTATCAGCAATCATCAATACGAGGTCGCCACCTTTAGCGCCCATTTTTTCACCGATATTGCGAATTGTATCTTCACCTAAGAACTTCATAATTTGAGACTTGATGGAACCATCTTCGTTGAAGCAAGCCCATGCAAGGCCTTTGGCGCCGTAACGATTTACATATTCAACAAGGTCGTCAAGTTCACGGCGAGGAATGCCAGCATCACCAGGTACAACAATACCTTTAACTACGCCACCATTGTCGATTACAGAGCGGAATACTTTGAATTCTGTATCTTTTACAAGATCAGTTACATCAGTAAACGCCATATCAAAACGAAGATCCGGCTTATCAGAGCCGTATTTATCCATTGCTTCGTCCCATGTAATACGAGGCATAGGCAAAGAAATTTCTTTACCTAATGCAGTTTTAAATACATGAGCAATCATCTCTTCAAGCAATGCATAAATATCTTCTTCATCAACGAAGGACATTTCTAAGTCGAGCTGAGTGAACTCAGGTTGACGGTCTGCGCGCAAATCTTCATCGCGGAAGCAACGAACGATTTGGAAATATTTTTCATAACCAGCAACCATCAAGATTTGTTTGAAAATTTGTGGAGATTGTGGCAACGCATAGAATGTACCAGCATTTACACGAGACGGCACTAGATAGTCACGAGCGCCTTCTGGTGTAGATTTAGTAAGCATTGGCGTTTCAATTTCCAAGAAATCGCGGCTATCGAAGAAGTCGCGCATTGCTTTAGTTACTTTGTGACGCAAAATCAAGTTGCGTTGCATTTCTGGACGACGTAAGTCAAGGTAACGATATTTCAAGCGAATATTTTCATCTACATCGATATCATCTTGGATATAGAAAGGAGGAGTTTTAGCGGAATTCAATACGCGCAACTCTTCACAGAACATTTCGTATGCACCTGTAGGAAGGTTTGGATTAATAGCAGCCTCATCACGTTTTGTAATCTTACCACGTACACAAAGCACATATTCATTACGAACATCCTCTGCTTTGTGGAACGATTCTATGTTATGATCTGGGGATGCCACTACTTGTACTACACCAGAACGATCGCGTAAATCCAAGAAAATCAAACCACCATGGTCACGACGGCGTTCAACCCATCCACATAATACGACCTCTTTACCTACCTCTTGTTCAGAGATGGTTCCACAACCGTGCGTACGGTGTAAGCCTTGCATTGTTTCCATTCTAATTGTCATCCTTTCACCAAAGAAGTTATACGTTCAGCCACTGTATCAAGAGATACAGTCTCTTGTTCACTAGTATCCATGAATCGAATTATGGCTTCTTTACGAGCCAATTCATCATCACCCAATATAATAACATATTTCGCATTAATTTTGTTAGCGTATTTTAATTGTGCCTTCATACTCTTGCCCTGCCCGTCCATTTCAACGGTAATATATTCATCATGTAAGGCTTGGCAAATTTTGAAAGCCTCTACCTTAGCCGCATCACCAAGAGCGACTACGAATACAGATGGTTCTACAGTTGGCTCAGGCAATAAGTTTTGTTTTTCAAGAGCTAATAGTAAACGCTCCATGCCCATAGCAAAACCGATAGCTGGAGTATGAGGTCCATCGAGCTCTTCTACGAGACCATCGTAACGGCCACCACCGGCTACAGCACTTTGAGCACCTAAAGGAGTATATTGTACCTCAAAGGCTGTCTTTGTATAGTAATCAAGGCCACGTACGAGACGAGGATTTAAAGTATATTGCACATTAGCAGCTGTTAAATAAGTCTTTAATTCTTCAAAGTGATCATGACACTCTTCACATAAATGTTCGTGAATTTCAGGAGCACCTATGGACAAGGATTTACATGTTTCATTTTTACAATCCAGTATACGCAAAGGGTTTTTGTACAAACGTTCTTGGCAGTCGCTACATAATTGTTCCTTTTTAGGTTCAAAGAAAGCGATTAATTTTTCACGATATACAGGACGACATGTCGGACAACCTACGGAATTTACCTCTACATTGAGATCTTTAAGTCCAAAATCTTTTAACAACTGCACAACCATGCAGATAACTTCGCTATCCACTACTGGAGATTGAGAGCCTAATACCTCAGCACCAAATTGGTGAAATTGACGGTAACGGCCTGCTTGCGGTTTATCATGACGGAACATAGGGCCCATATAATACCATTTGGTGAGACCTTCTTTACCATATACTTTATTTTCTAAATATGCGCGCACAGCAGACGCCGTATTTTCAGGGCGTAAGGTAAAGCTAGAACCACCGTCATCTCCGGTGGTAAAGGTGTACATCTCTTTTTGTACTACATCTGTAGTTTCACCGATACCTCGCAAAAATAATTTAGTTTCTTCAAAGGCAGGTGTGCGAATTTCATTGAACCCATATACTTTACAAATTTCGCGCATACGTTGTTCAATATAATGCCAATGTATCATCTGTTCTGGCAAAAAGTCTTGTGTACCTCTTGGTTTTCTTATAGCCATTACACAACCTCCCAAAATCTTTCACAAATTCTATGTCGTTTCTCTAAAAGTGCATCTATCGTTTCGTGATAAACATCTACGTCTTTTGGCATATGCTGTTTAAGTTGACGGTATTCAGGGGCTCGCATCCACTTAGACGAGCTGCCAGGCCCCATAGATAGAATACTCTGCCGTTCTTCCATGATCTGAATATTATATTCACACGCTTTGCCAGGCAAGGTATAGCCAATATTCTCTAACTGCCCTCTCATATATTGTTGGCGATATAAATAATATGGCACATAACCAGCCGCTTCAAGACGCTCTTTACCATATTGTACCATTTCCGCCACAAGATGTTCTTCAGGAATATCATCTTCCATATGTAAATCGTACAACGGGCTACCACGTTTTAATGCTAACGTATGAATTGTAACATTTTCCGGCAGATTTTGACATACATAATCCATATTCTCTCTCATGTTTGGCATTGTTTGGTTAGGCAAGCCTGCAATAAAATCCATATTTACAGATAGTGATGTATTGTTTTTTACATATTGTAAAAGTTCATCAACATCCTGTACGCTATGACCGCGCCCAATACGACGCAAAATATCATCTTGCATCGTTTGCGGGTTAATGCTAATACGATTCACACCTAACTCAAGCATGGAACGTAGCTTTGTAGGATTAACAGAATCAGGTCGTCCTGCCTCTACAGTAAATTCATGATCTTCTGGTACGAGTAGAGACAACTGTTTTAGAACCTGGTGAAAGTCTTCATCCTTTAGCACTGTCGGAGTACCACCGCCCATATAGAGGGTATCTACGGTTAGATTATAAGATTGGATAATGGCTTTCATATCTTCTACATCACGGGTTAAAGCCCTTAGAAATTGACTTTTACCAGCATAATCCTGATAGAGACCATATGGAAACGAGCAATATACGCAACGCGTGTCACAGAAAGGAATACCACAATAGAGGCTTACCTTTTTATCATCTGTATCAGATAGAAATGGACGTTGATACTCGCCAATGGCCCCCAAAGTAGCAAGCTTTTCTATAGACACAGAAAACTCGTCCCGAATGTGACGAGTTGCTGCGTGGACAGAGCCATATGTATCTATATATTTATGTAGTAGCTTTGTAGGGCGCACACCTACCATGGTTCCCCACGGAGCCTCAGCAGGTAAGCCTTGATATTCACGCAAATAGCGCAACAAGGCTTGTCCAATTTGGCGACGCCCCATAGAGGAAACAGGGCCTTCAAAAATCTGAACTGTATCACCAATGATAACAGTTAATGTGTACAGCCCTTCCACTTCATGCGCTTCAAGGATAACCTCTGGATGTACCTTATCAGAAAAGAGTCCCGCCGCGCCACAGTTATGAGCTACTACGGAGCCAAGTGGTAATGGACCCGTATATAGATATCCATTAACCATGATGGGACATACGCTCAAGCTTTTCTAATTCTGCTTCAGTCATATGATTTTGGCAATCACTACAGTAACCATATACTTTCAATTGATGATCAATGGTACGGAAGTTTAATTTCTTAGCAATAATAGACTCCAATGTTTCAAGCATGTCGTCTTCAAACTCGGATACTTTACCACACTTTACGCAAATCAAATGATGATGGAAATGAGCGAACTCTTCGTCATTTAATTCATAGCGATTACGGCCATCGCCAAAATCAAGACGTTTTAACAAATCAAGTTCTGTGAAGAGATCAAGAGTTCTGTAAATTGTTGCTAACCCGATATCAGGTGCCACCTCTTTTACAAGAACATATACATCTTCAGCACTCAAGTGATTTTCATCAGCATCGATGAATGCTTGCAAAATTGTTTGACGTTGAGTTGTCAATTTGTACTTTTTGTCTTTAATGCGTTCTTTTAATTTTTCTAATGTTGTGTTCATAATAAATTTCCCCTCGACTGTAAAAAATAATTCGTTTAAACCTACTGACCAACGAATGGGTTGTATTGTTTTTCATACCCTATATTTGTTTCCGGTCCATGACCAGGATAAACCATTGTATTATCAGGCAATCTATATAGCTGAGTCTTAATCGATGATATCAGGGTCTCATAAGAACCATTTGGAAAATCTGTACGGCCTACGGAATCCCTGAATAGAGTATCCCCTACAAATACAAGACCTTCCATGTAATAACACACCCCTCCTGGCGTATGACCTGGTGTTTCTAGCACCTCAAGATCGATATCACCACATGTAATGTGATCACCTTGTTTGACCTCGATGATTTCCGCTTTTACCTTAATTGGCGTTGGATTGCTATAAACACTGAGATTAAGTTCAGGATCAGATAAATACGGTACATCGCCTTTATGAATATATACAGGCACATGATAGGTGTTTACAATCTCTTGAATGCCACCAATATGATCTCCATGACCATGTGTCAGTACAACCGCCTTCGGCTTTAAGTCATGTTTTTTTAGCGCATCTAGTACTTCAGCTGTTGCAGGATCGATAATGAAAGCTTCACCTATCGCTTTATCACCGATAACATAGCAATTTGTTCCTAGTGGACCTAAAGGCATGCGCATAAGCACTAATTGTTGTTCGCTCATTAAGCCCCTCCTTTACTACGTTGAACAGTATACACTTCACGAATACGACGCAATTTAGTCATTACGAAATCTAGTTGCGAAATATCCCGAATATCAACCACCAAATTGATGCTTACATTTTTTGTATCTTCTTGAACCTTAGCATTGATGTTAGTAATGGTGATTTTCAATTCTGAAAGCACCGCCATAACCTCCATGAGAATACCAGCTCGATCATAAGCTTGAATATCAATACCTACGTGGAAAGATTCGCCAGAAGAACCGTCCCAAGAGACTTCTATCATCCGCTCTAAGTCTTCAGGAGAATGGCCCATGCTAGGGCAATCACAGCGGTGAATAGAAACACCACGACCACGGGTTATGTAACCTATAATATCATCACCAGGTACAGGATTACAGCATTTCGCCATACGCACCATCACACCAGCTTCACCTTTTACGAGAACACCAGTGCCATTTTTAGTTTTCTTTTGTCCTTGAGATTTTAATTTCTCAATAATTTGCTCTGTACTGCGCTTAGATTCCTCTACCTCTTTAGACTTTTTATAAAGTTCAATTAAACGCAAGAGAACCGTGCTTACAGGAATGCCGCCATAGCCACAGGCTGCAAACATTTCCTCTTCTGTACCGGCTTTAAGTTGTTTCGTTACATGTTGTAAACGGTTGTCTGCACATAATTCTTTCCAACTATGATTCAATCGTTTCGCTTCTTTTTCAAGAGCTTCTAAGCCTTTTTCAATATTTTCAGCTTTATTTTCGCGCTTGAACCAATTGCGAATTTTGCTCTTACTTTCAGAAGAACCTACGATATTCAACCAATCAAGGCTAGGACGACCTGTTTTAGATGTGATGATATCAACAATATCACCATTTTGCAAGGTATAATCCAACGGCACAATTTTGCCGTTTACCTTAGCACCAACACAATGATGACCTACATCGGTATGAACTCGATAGGCAAAGTCAAGCGGTACAGAGCCTATTGGCAACTTAACAACATCGCCCTTTGGCGTAAATACAAATACCTCACCAGAGAAAACGTCTAATTTCAAAGCATTAACGAGTTCCGTTGGATTACTAGTATCTTGCCATTCAAGAACCTGGCGCAGCCATGCAACCTTTTGATCAAATTCTTTATCGCCGTTTTTATTTCCTTCTTTATATCGCCAGTGAGCAGCCACACCATATTCAGATACACGGTGCATTTCCCAAGTACGGATTTGAATCTCTACCGGTTGCCCCATCGTGCCGATAACGGTTGTATGCAAGGATTGATACATATTAGACTTCGGCATGGAAATATAATCTTTGAAGCGATAAGGCAATGGCTTCCACAAGCTATGTGCAATGCCAAGTACTGCATAACAATCAGGGATGCTATCAACGATCACACGAACGGCAAGCAAATCATAAATTTGGGATAAATCACGATTGTCCTTTTTCATCTTCTTATAAATACTGTAGAAATGTTTTGGACGACCTTTGATATCCGCCTTGATATGAGCTTCACTTAAGGCCTTTGTAAGTTGCCTCATCGTATCATTAACGATGTCTTCCCTGACTTGGCGTTTTTGTTTCATTTGATCGACTAGATCATAGTATTTTTCCGGCTCTAAATAACGGAAGGATAAATCTTCCAACTCCCATTTCACATTAAAGATACCAAGACGATGTGCCAAAGGTGCAAAGATTTCTAGGGTTTCCTTAGCAATACGTTTTTGTTTGTCACTACGCATATGCTTTAAGGTGCGCATATTATGTAAGCGATCACCCAATTTAATAACTACGACACGTACGTCCTTCGCCATAGCTAAAATCATCTTTCGATAGTTTTCCATTTGGCGATCTTCTTTTGTTTCATACTGGAATTGGTTTAATTTTGTTACCCCATCAACGAGGAATGCTACTTCAGAGCCAAACATCTCCTCTAGGTCTTCCTTCGAGTAAGATGTATCTTCAACCACATCATGCATAAGAGCTGCCATGAGTGTAATATGGTCGATTTGTAAATGTGCCAAAATATCAGCTACAGCTAAAGGATGCATGATATACGGTTCACCGGAAGCTCTAAACTGACCTTCATGAGCCTTATCAGCAAGCTCAAAAGCTTTCAATACTTGGCCACACTCATCATCTGTTAAATACGTATGGATATACTCCATAAACTCGGCTAAGGCTTTACTTTTATCAAATGTACTTTGTTCCACTAAAGCTTTGCCTTCTTCATTTACAGTTGTCATGATGTCACCTCCTATACACTATAAGTAAGGAATGTTACGGATGTGACAAGATCTAATTTTCCTTCAATGGCGTTCCATCTAAGCATTAATTGACCATCATCACTTGTATATTCTTCAACAATGCCCAATTCTTTAAATACATCAATAGATGTTAGAGCACTGCGATTATTCTGATCTGCCGGCTTACGGCGCAATATATCTTGTTCTACATTATAAACCGATTGACTACGACCTCGCATGGACTGTTTTATTATGACATACATTTGTCTAAGCCCTTCTGTAGAAAGCTTAATCGGCTCTTCAGTCAATGGTTCAATAGCTTGAATCATGAGTTGCGGAGAAACCATGCCTTGCCATTCATTCTTTTGCAAAGAAAATGCCACTTTTACCACAGTTCCCACAAAGATAAATTTAAATAAGTCTGGACGATTCCAAGCTATAGCATCTAATGTACCATTCGAAGTTTCAAATATTATCTTACAATGATTTTTTAATTGGCCCATGAGCATAATATCTTGCACGGTAGCTTCCATAATAGCAAAGACTGGCGTGCTATTGGCCATTCCATAAGGTTCAAGGTCTGATACGCGGTCAATGATATCGACATCGATATCATCAACAGGTAGTTCCGCATCAATAGCAACCACAGGAATATATTCCTCATCTGTAATAACTGCTTTGCAATACTTGGTTAACCGTTCTCGTAACTCATCAATACGATTTGCATCGATGCTAAAGCCTGCTGCCGCAGCATGCCCGCCAAACTGTAGCAAGATATCCTCACAAGATTTTAATGCATCATATATGTTAAAGCCATCTATACTACGGCACGAGCCTTTACCAACGCCATCATGAATACTGATGACTAAGGTTGGCTTGTAAAACTCCTCTACTAGACGAGAAGCAACAATACCAATGACTCCTGGATGCCACTCTTCGCCGGCCACAATAGTTACATAATCAGCTTTATGTCCTTGATTAGCTACATCAACACGAGCCAACTCATGAATATTTCGTTCTAACTCTTGTCGTTCACGGTTCGTTTCATTTAGTTCCTCCGCAATTGCCTCTACTATATCCTCGTCATCGGTCACAAGTAATTCAACTGCACGCGTTGCATGCGTTACGCGACCCGCTGCATTAAGACGAGGTGCTAAGGTAAAACCAATATGTCCAGATGTAATAGTTCGTTCATGAAGCCCAGCTACATCAATAAGCTTTTTAATCCCCAAGTTAGGTTCCCTATTCATCTTCTCAAGGCCTGATTTTACAATGATACGGTTCTCACCGACCAAAGGCACTACATCTGCCACAGTGCCAAGTGCAACGATATCTAAATCATCTAAGTACCATTCTCCGTGCTTTGTAAGCCACAAGGCTTGGCATAACTTAAAAGCAACACCTACTCCAGATAAGTTTTTATCCTTATATGGACAGTCCTTTTGCTTATGATTTATAACGGCCTTGGCTCGTGGAATCATATCAGGAGCCGTATGGTGATCCGTAATAATCATATCGATGCGGTCTCGTACAGCCTCTACAATATCGTAAGAACTAATGCCGCAGTCTACAGTAATGACTAAAGCCGTTCCCCGTTCAATAAGGTGCTCTAAAGCCTCTAAATTGAGGCCATACCCTTCACTTTGACGTTCTGGTATGTAATAGGTAACATCGGCACCTAATTTCTTTAAAAATCGATAAAGTACTGATGTTGCAGTAATACCATCTACATCATAATCACCATAAATGACGATTGGTTTGTGACTTTCAATTGTTTCCAGAACTAGTGAAACAGCCACATCCATATCTTTTAATGTAAATGGATCTAACAAATCTGACAAAGTACCTTGTAAAAACTGACGACCTTCGTCTACATCAATGTGACGATTCACCATTAATTTAGCCACAATAGGGTTTACACCAAGTTCACGGATTAAGATATTCTCTTTCTCTTGATCACCTTTACAAAGGCGCCAACGTTTTTTCTTAATCATCATATCCCTCAGTAGTTTATAATCAATATTATTCTTGAATTCAACGTATTATCATTATCATTTTTATTTATTATACCTTAAAATGCAAATAAAATAAACTATTTTATATATTTTATTCTCATTTAAAGCTTGCTATTTTCTCAACAAGAAAGAGCCTCCTATTATCAATAGGAGGCTCCATATCAGTGAATTCCTTAGAACCGGAAGTCCCGTTCGCCGTCTTTCATCTGTGCAATATAAGCTTTAGCTTTATCTTTAACTAAATCATTTTTGATATTTTCTAACTGTTGTTCAATAACCTTAGAACCATGAGCCTTAGTTTCATCATTGCCGTAATCCATGATATATTCGTTCAATGTCATCAACGCATTTGGTTGACAACAGTTGTGAATTTGACCGGATTTTGCAAGAGCCATGAATCGATCCCCAGTTCTACCTGCACGATAACAAGCAGTACAGAAGCTTGGAACATACCCAAGGTCTAGCAACCAGTTAACGATTTCATCTAATGTACGCGTATCACTACGATCGAATTGTGCCGTATTATCTTCTGGCTTTTCTTCTTCTTTGTAACCACCTACACTAGTACGAGATCCACCACTAATTTGGGAGATACCTAATGCCAAGCCACGTTCACGCATGGATTGACTTTCACGAGTGGACATAATCATACCTGTATACGGTGTGGAGACGCGGATAAGAGCAACAATTTTTTCAAATACATCATCAGGTACAGCATTACTGAAATCATCTACATCGATATCATCCGCTGGACAAATACGAGGTACAGAAATAGTATGTGGACCTACCCCATACACAGCCTCTAAATGTTCTGCGTGCATCAACAAACCAACGAAATCGTATTTATAATGTTCCAAACCATAAAGAACTCCGATGCCTACATCATCAATACCACCTTGCATAGCGCGGTCCATCGCCTCTGTATGGTAGGCGTAGTCGCTCTTAGGGCCTGTAGGATGTAAAGCTTCATAGTTTTCTTTATTATATGTTTCTTGGAATAATGTATACGTGCCAATACCAGCTTCATGTAATTTTTTGTAGTCCTCAACGGAACAAGCTGCAATATTTACGTTTACACGGCGGATTTCACCATTTTTATTTTTGATACTGTAAATCGTCTTGATGGATTCCAAAATATATTCCAGTGGATTATTAAGAGGATCTTCACCAGACTCAATTACAATACGCTTATGGCCCATCGCTTCTAACGCAATAACCTCTTCTCTGATTTGGTCTTGCGTTAATTTTTTACGTTTAATATCGCGGTTTTTGGAGTGGTACGGACAATACACACATCCATTGATACAATAGTTAGACAAGTATAACGGTGCAAATAGAACAATACGATCGCCGTAGATAGCCTTCTTGATTTCCTTTGCTAAAGCAAAAAGCTTTTCCTTATATTCAGGTAACGGACATTCTAAGAGAACTGCTGCTTCTCGGTGGTTTAATCCCTTAAATGTAGCAGCTTTCGCTAAAATAGCATCTAACAACTCCCTATTTTCCTTGTTTTCCTCTGCATAGGCAAGTGTGTCAAGGATTTCCTGATGGGAAATAAATTCCTCCGCCTTTGGAGATTTTACATCATACATAGTACTTACCTCAAATCTTTCTAGTGGCAATGCCACCCCTCTTTAGGTTTATGAAAGTATATGACAACCAGTCTTCTGGTATTTCACTGATACTGTACATAGTATACCACTATTCCTACTAAAAAGCACAGGAATTTGATACATGCAAAAAGGTTGCCACCTCATAAGAGGAAGCAACCTTTATATCATGGGAGTTTCTAATCTATATCGATTATCTATATCGAACATGACTAAAATGTATGTATGTATTTTTACACGAGATAAACCCTTACATAATAGTACTAACTATATATTACAAATGTATTTAGTCCTATTCTCCCCATGTATCATACAGCTCTTTCATAGCACGTTCTTTCGCAATAATACCATGGGCCATCCACAAAGTACTATCCACTTGCAATACATGATCGGCTTTTACAGCAGGCAAATTTTTCCACAACTCATCTTTTTTAAGATTTGCCAATCGTTGGTCTGCTACACCTTGATTATTAGCACTAGAAGCACCGTAACCAGCAGAAACGATTAAATAGCCTGCATCAAGATCGGGTAATCGCTCTAAAGAAATCGCATTGTTCGTAGGGTTAAGTTCTGTTTCTAATACCATATCAGGCGGTTTAATATTAAGTAATTCAGCCATAAAGACATTCAAATCGCTTTTCATATACGGATACAATCGTATTTCTTTATTTAAAATTCTTAGAAAAGCTACGGTTTCCCCTTGCATATGTTCAGCTAAAGCTATCCGTGTTTTCTTAGCCTGTGAATAATATTCTTTCAAACGAGCTTCCCCTTTTTCAGGGACCCCAAGTGCTTTAGCAATAGTTAGTAGTGCAACTTCTTCCTTATTTACGTTGACAGAAATGGTTGGAGCAATTTTAGAAAGTGCATTATATGCCGCTTTGCCATAAGAGTCACGCATAATAATCAAATCCGGTTTTAAAGCCTGAATCTGCTCATAGTTGATAGTCTTTGTTTCATCATTAATACTAAAATTTTGAACATTACGATTACTTAATTCATTATAAAGATAGCTTTTTTCATTAAAATTTGCCCCTATAAAAGATTCATCTAATGCAATCATAGGATCTTCTGTCCGAACAACCACGATACGTTTATGTTCTTTGGGCATAACTGTTGTCCCGAGCTTATGAGTGACAATAATCTTATCTCCTTCAACAGTAACAATTTTATCTGCTGCCTTTTGGATAGCCGTTAATCGCTTCTTAAACTCTTTATCAATGTCTTTCGGATCATTTGACCGTTCAAGGGCTGTTTTTACCTTATCATCAAGATTAGCATAGATAGCTTCATGAGTCATACCATTTTCCTGTGGACCACATCCTGCAATTCCCATGAGCATACAAGCCCCCAAAAGACCAGAAATTAACAAACGCTTCATACTACACCTCACGTGCCGTATGGCCATAATTTTTCATAGAATAAGGAATACAGAACGGACGATCTGTCTTAGGGTCATTCATGATTGTAGAATCTACACCAAATACATCCTTCAACATTTCATTATGGAAGATAGTATGAGGCGTACCTTCGTATTGAATTTTTCCATCCTTCATGGCAACTAAATTATCAGCAAAACGAGCGGCTTCATTAAGTTCGTGAATAACCATAACAATCGTTTTGTTATAAGCTTTATTCAAATGCTCTACTAAATGTAATACATCCATTTGGTGAGATACATCAAGGAAGCTAGTAGGCTCGTCAAGGAATAGAATGTCTGTATTTTGAGCGATAGCCATGGCAATCCATGCGCGTTGCCGTTGCCCCCCAGACATATTTGTAATGCCACGATCTGCAAACTGAAGTAATTCAGTCTCCTTCAAAGCCCACTCTACAATTTCTTTATCCTCTTTTGTAGTACGGGCAAATAAGCTGCCTTGATGCGGTGCACGACCGTACATAACAAGTTCACGAACTGTAATTTCACCAGGTGCCGTTGGATTTTGAGGCAAAATAGCAACCTTTTTTGCTAGTTCTCTACTACCATAAGAACCGATAGATTTACCATCTAGTAAGACATCGCCATCCATTGGTCGAATAATACGACAAATAGTTTTTAGTAAAGTAGATTTACCACAACCATTAGCACCAATTAATGCTGTTACCTTGCCTTCTGGAATCGTAAGATTTAAGTTCTCTATAATTTTTGTATCACCGTAACCAGTAGTTAGGTTTTTAACTTCTAATTTCATTTATATTTCCCCTTTTACGCTTTTGTTTTTGCTAGAATATACAAGAAGTATGGTGCCCCGATTAAAGCTACAATAATCCCTAAGAGGATTTCATCAGGCGCAATAATGGATCGGCCAATCCAGTCAGCAGTGACCACTAAAATAGCTCCAATTAGACCTGTTAATGGCAAGAAATAGGCATGATCGGCACCGACTAAGCGGCGTGCAATATGCGGGGAAATAAGCCCTACAAAACCAATGCTGCCACCGATAGCTACACAGAACCCAGATAAAAGAACTGCAATAATAAGGTATACAAATCTAGAGCGATTTATATGTACACCAAGCCCAATCGCTGTTTCATCAGCTAGGCTCAATAAATTTAGCTCCATATAACGGGCATAGAGAATGAGTGATAATACAATGACAACTGGCGCAAGCACCCATACATGCTCCCATGTATTACCCGAAATAGTGCCGATGGTCCAAGTATTAACTAAATAAAATTTATTAGGGTCCAAACGCGTTACGAGTAAGACTTGCAATGCATGGAGTCCTGCACTCATAGAGATACCTGTTAAGATTAAACGATATGGAGAAATAATATCTCTACCGCGACAAGATAGAAGATAAATTAAAATCGCTGCCACAACAGCCCCAGCTACGGCAACAGTAGGTAATGTCCAAATCCCCCACGCCGTTGTAGAACCTGCAAAATATACTAAAAGAACTACACCTAAACCAGCACCAGCATTTACGCCTAACAAGCTTGGACTAGCCAATTCATTCCGAGATATAGTTTGAAAAATTGCACCAGACATAGCAAGGCCCATACCAATAAATACAGCCAAGATGGTGCGAACTAAACGGAAATCAAAAACTGTGAGTTTTTCTACATCATTACCACCGCCAAAGAGAATGCGAATAAGATCAGATGTAGACATATCACTAAAGCCTGTATGAAGATGTCCATACATGGCACCTAACAACATGAGCGTCATAACGAAAGAGTAGGCAAAAAAGCGTTTTTTCATCTTATTTTCCTCCCTTACGATTTGCTAAATAAATAAAGAATGGAACACCTACAAGAGCAGTAATGGCACCTAATGGTGTTTCGAATGGAGGATTTACGATACGAGCTACAACGTCAGCAATCATAACAAGTACTGCACCAAAGAGTGCAGAGAATGGAATTACAAGACGATAATCGATGCCTACCAGTTTACGTGTTATATGTGGAATAACGAGACCTACAAAGCCGATCGGACCGGCTAGAGCAACAGCAGAACCGCTAAGAATAAGTACAGTCAAACCAGATAATACACGTACACGATTTAAATTACTGCCAAGACCAATAGCTACCTCTTCGCCAAAGCTTAAGAGCGTAACAGATTTAGATACGTACATGACAATAAGAATACCAATGAGTGTCCAAGGTAATACGAGTAATACTTGTTCCATACGAATACCACTAATACCGCCTGCAGTCCAAAAGCTTAACTCTTGTGCCACTTGGAAGTACACAACAAGCATATGTGTAACAGCCACAAATACTGCACTAATAGCCGTACCTGCAAGTGCAAGATATACAGGAGTAGCTTTACCACCTACGCGTTTAGCAAGAGCTAAAATGAACAGTGTTGCCAATGCGGCCCCACCGAAGGAAAACAAAATACTTCCATTTAAGGTTAAATAAGGAAATAAAATCATCCCAACAGCTAAACCAAAACTGGCACCTGCGTTAATCCCCAAAATAGAAGGACTTGCCATAGGATTGTTGGTAACACCTTGCATCAGTGCACCTGATACGGCAAAGCTGATACCTACAACGATACCTGCTATCATACGTGGCAAGCGCAATGTTTGAACGATCATCTGACCTATACTATTAGGATCATAGTTAGTAAAGGATAAAATAATATCATCTAGGCTGATATAGCGTATCCCAATGAAGAGTGAACCAAGAGATGTGGCAATTAAAATAGCTAAAGCCAGTATACCTAGTAGCGTAGTTTTAGCTGCGCGCCCTCCCCTTGTTTCTACGTCATAATTGCTCATAAGAACTCCTTACAATACGAAATACTATAGAATTTACTGATACATTATATCAACAATGCTCTATCTATTTCAATAATAAATCTCAGTATCATTTATAGCAATAATGCAATGTTAAAAACAAAATAAGTAAATCTTTATAACTATACAGAATTATATCCAACAATTTTTATTCCTATAATCATATATAAACATTATTTCTATAAAAAAAGAGCAGTAACCTTAAGGCTACTACTCTAAGTTATGAGTAAATATTCTGATTTGATGTACAATAAAATATATTTAAAGTACTAAATTTACCTATTTAATTGATTCCTATTATTAAAAAATGCTCTATACGCTAATTGACAAGTAATAAAGCAAGCAATCGATATAGTAGATAAACTCATAAATGTCACGATCATTTGATATTTTACAGCTTCAAGTGGAGGCATTCCCGCTAAGATTAGACCTGTCATCATTCCTGGTAAAGCCACGATTCCTAAAGTCTTAGCGCTATCTACAGTAGGTTGCAATCCAGTCTTTATAACATCTCGCACGATGGCTTTTGACGCTTGCTTAGGCGTACTTCCTAACGCTAGTTTAATTTCCACCTCTTGTTGGCGTAACTCAAAATTTGATAGCATTTGTCGATAACAAAGGCCAATTGCCACCATAGCTCCACTAATAACCATCCCTCCAACAGGAATCACCTGATAAGCAGTAAAGTTAAGCACACCTGTTAGAAGCAAAATCGATAATGTAATGCTTGCACCTACGGTTATGGCAAACCAAGAAATCCACAATGCATATGGTATTCCCTTACCGCGTTTAGAAGAATTATAGGCTGCATTAATAGCCATAAAACCTAATAATCCGATTATGAATATAGGACTTTCAGTACTAAAAATATAAGCTAAAATAAAGCCTATGGCAAATAACTGTATGGTAGCTCGTAAAGCACTTATAAAAATATCTTTCTCTAACTTCAACTCCTGCCGATAGGACATAAACATACTTATAATAACTAATATAGATGCAAGACATAATGACATGGCTGAAATAGCATGAAATTGACTCACCGTAATACCTCCTCTTTAGCTAATGATCCATCTACAATTGTAATGCGGCGATTAGCCTTACGTAAGCTTTGTTCCTCACTATGTGTTATTGCTATGATGGTCATCCCATTATTATGAAGTTCATCGATTACCTGTTCCACGATAGCCGTGTTAACAGCATCTAATGCAGAGGTAACCTCATCTAAAAGCAATACTTTAGGTTCAAAGATAAGGCTTCGAATGAGACAAATCCGTTGCATTTCTCCACCAGATAGTTCATCATTATGGCGCTCAAGATATTCAATAGGCATATGAAGTAAATCGAAAAGATATTTGATACGAATCATATCAGGTTCCATACCTCGAATATCATAAGGGAACAAAATATTACGACGCACCGTTTTTGCAAACAAGTAAGGTCTTTGAAAGCAATAACCTACCTCTTTTCGATAACTTTCTGGATCTATAGTGGTTAAATCACGTCCATTATAAGTAATAATCCCTGAGGTAGGACTAATCAAATCACTGCATAATTTTAAAAGTGTACTTTTACCACTACCAGAAGGGCCTACAACAGTGAGATACTCTCCTTCATGTACAGATAGAGACACATCACGGATAATAGACTTTTCGTTTACAACATAGGATATATTAGATAACTCTAATAGTGCCATAATGCCTCCGATCATATTTCAAGACTCTATGATATATTTAATAATCACTTTAAATTATATTATATTATACCAATACAACTTACACCATAATAAACAATAAAAAATCCCTAGTGGAAACCACTAGGGATTAATAGTCTTGTAAAATTAAGCTTCTACAGGGTATACGCTAACTTTACGGTTATAACGACCAGCACGTTCAAATGCTACTTTACCAGGCACAAGTGCGAATAAAGTGTCATCTTTACCGATACCTACATTAGTACCAGGGTGGAAGTGAGTACCACGTTGACGAACGATGATGTTACCGCTCTTTACGATGGAACCATCATGGCATTTAACACCAAGACGTTTAGATTCACTATCACGACCATTACGAGTACTGGACACACCTTTTTTATGTGCGAACAATTGCAAATCAAAAGTAAACATTAAGTTCACCTCCTATATTTCGTGAATTTGGACAAACTCTGGATATTGACGGCTAATTTCCTCTAAACCGAGAAGCATAGTCCCCAGAATATCCTGTCCACTCTGATTAATCGTACCAGAGAGAACTATATCACATTGACCTTCGCTATTCGTATACTCACCTTCTTGTTGAGCAATTTGGGTGAGGCCTAACATCGCCGTTGCCGATAAGGCAGACACTGCAGCACATACGATATCGAAGCCATGTTCATCATATCCTGCATGACCGGACATATGACAACCAATAACTTGACCATCACTATTCCGCTGGATTCCAATGGAAACCATAATTAAGCTTGGATAGATTCAATACGAACTTTTGTGAACGGTTGACGATGGCCTTGACGACGACGGTAGTTGGATTTAGCTTTGTATTTGAATACTAAAATCTTTTTACCTTTACCATGCTCAAGAACTGTACCTGTAACTTTTGCACCGTTTACAAGAGGAGCGCCAACTTTAACGTCGCCGTCATTCACTACAGTCAAAACTTCTTCGAATGTAACGGAATCGTTAGCAGCTGCTTCCAATTTTTCGATAGTAATTACATCGCCTTCAGCAACGCGATATTGTTTACCACCAGTTTTAATAATTGCGTACATGAGAACACCTCCTTGTTATCGAACTCGCTGAATTCGGTATCCCGACCCGAACTTCGGTCGGGCGTTTAAACCTGCTTCACGCGGATTGCAAAGTTCAGAAAACCGAACTAATACTGATATAGTATATACTATTTACACTATCATGTCAAACCAAAAACTACAGAATTCGCCTAGTTTTTAACACTTATATATACAGAGCTTTAAAATTCTCCGATAATTCCAAGGTACTGTAAGAGTATCTTTGTACCGATGAGAATTAATACACCTCCACCAACTATATCTGCATATTTTCCAACAAATTGGCCCATAAATTTACCTAAGTACACACCAATTAAAGAAATGCCAAAGGTAATAATACCAATCATGGTAGAAGCTTCCCATACATTAATAGGTAAGAACGCAAAGGTCAACCCTACAGCCATCGCATCGAGACTGGTTGCTACGGAGAGCATCACCATCTCCCAGACACCTAAAAATTGCTTATCATCGTCCTCTTCATCATCATCGCTAAGCCCTTCTCGAATCATAGCGATACCTAAATAGCCAAGAAGACCAAAGATAATCCAGTGATCCCAATCAGATATGACATCGATAAATTGACGTCCTATGAGCCAACCGATGAGGGGCATTAGGAACTGAAACAAGCCAAAGAGAAAGGCCAAAGTGACCTTCCGACTATTCTCACCTACAGGCATTGTCAGCCCCTTACCAATAGATACGCCAAAAGCATCCATGGCAAGACCAATACTAATTAATACAATTTCAAATATAGACACTATACTCACCTATAAACAAACTACTTACTTATTCGGCTATAGCCATCAAGGAATATCCTTCTCGACTAATTTGTGGATTTACTACAATAGAAATCTTGCGACCTATAGACCCACCTAAATCCTCGACAATAGCTTTTGTTAAATACTGAGCCACCTCCGGATGAACTTCGATTTCTAGATTCGTTTTAATACGTCCTGATTTAAATAACTCGCGGATGCGACGCACAATCTGCATATATACAGTACGACCCGACAACATATAGCCCGTACCACCGCATTGAGGGCATGTATCAAACATCAAGGTTTGCAAGCCTTGGCGAGCTCGTTTTCGCGTCATCTCTACGAGGCCAAGCGAACTAATGCCGCATACAACGGTTTTCATTTTATCTAACTTAGCTTGTGCCCCCAACAATTTTAATAACTCTTGTTGATGTTCTTTATCTTTCATATCAATAAAATCGATGACGATAATACCACCGATATCACGCAAGCGCAATTGACGACAGATCTCTTTTGCCGCCTCTTTATTGACTGTAAAAGCTAAATCTTCTAGTTTATTAGATTTACCAGTATAATGAGCAGAATTTACATCAAATACGGTGAGAGCCTCCGTATGATCAATACGGATTGACCCTCCAGAAGGAAGATTAATATCGCGAGAGATAAGATCTTCTAATTGCGGTTCAATATGGTTTGCTTTAAAGATAGGTGTGCTATCGCGATGACGTGTTACTTTAATTTGTTGCGATGTAGGGCCATGACCTAAGAGATCCATCAATCGATCTTCACCCATATCGGAATCGACGATGATTTCTTCTACATTGCGATGAGCATAGTCCCGCACAAGACGGAACCAGAAATCTGCGTCACTATATAAATCTGTACCGCTCTTAGCCACCTTAAAGCGCTTCAACACATGTTGCCATGTACGCCACAAGTAATCCATGTCACGGCCTATTTCATCAGCACTAGCCTTAGCTGCCGCAGTACGAATAATAAAACCGCAACCTTCTTGTACATAAGGTGCTGCTAATTCTTGCAACTTTGCACGCAAGGCTTCGTCAGTAATCTTTTTAGAAATATGCATGCCTTCAGAATACGGTAAAAGCACCATAAAGCGGCCCGCCAAACTGACATCAGCAGTTACGCGAGCACCTTTACCAAGCATTTCTTCTTTCACTACTTGAACGAGAATTTGTTGCCCCACAGATAAGCGTGGCAAAATTTTCTGTTCCTTCCCTTGTTGTAAGTTCAAGTACGCATTTTGAGAGCCCCCAATATCAACAAAGGCCGCTTGCATACCATTCAATACATTCTTTACTGTGCCTTTGTACATATGATTTGCCATATGAGACTCATCGGTACGCTCCAAGACAAAGTCCACTAGCTGACCTTCTTCGTCTATAACAGCCATCCGAATTTCTTCGCGCATAACATTGACCAAAATTTTATGCATCCTATCCCTCCCTTCTTTGTCATCTAAATTATAATTAGTAATTAATCTCTAAAGGCGTATAACGGCCTTCTTCATTTTCTACCATAATTGCTTTACGGTGAACTTCGTAGCTAGTTGTAATAGGCCAATTATATTGGTCCTTACCTAGATTCCACACTTCGCTAGGTTTAATAGTACCTTGCGGATAAATGCCGATACCCATTGTAAGGGTCACCATACCGTCCTTAACGGAGGCTACGATGGGTTCTTTTACAAACTCTTTTACATCAATGGTACGAGTTTTCTTAGGTGTTACCTTTTCATAAGAAATTTCCGTTGCTTCATTAAAAGGTTTGAGTAACGCATCCCAATCAGCATTTTCATCTGTCACAGGACCTGTTACCTCATAGATAGCAAAATTACAGATGGCCATCATCTTTTTCACCTTTTCAGGCATTTCTTTACCGTCTAGTACTTCAAGTCCTGGAGGTGCTACGCGATTTAAACGGTCCATAATGGACTCTAAACTATCCTCTTCAAGCACATCCATATCGATATATTCAGCCGCTGC
Source organism: Veillonella parvula (assembly GCF_032472435.1). Lineage (GTDB taxonomy): Bacteria > Bacillota > Negativicutes > Veillonellales > Veillonellaceae > Veillonella > Veillonella parvula_N. The sequence continues at coordinate 78,431 of NZ_JAWEGM010000001.1, read as the reverse complement.
CGTTACGCCTAAAGCAAGAGCAGAGGAAAAGCTAATTTTCATATGAGGGTTAAAGCCTTCAGAATATGCCATTTTAATTTCTGCTCGACGTATCATCCGCTCTACAGCTTGAGCATAATCAAGGTGTGACAGGAATCGTAATTCTTCGCCCTTATTTAAGGCCAAACGTAACTTTTTCAACTCTGCCACCCTCCTTATAGTCAATAATAGCTGTATTGAGCTCTGGACATACATTACAGCCCTTACATGGAGCTCGACGACAATCGCCTGTAAGATTAGCTGCTACCGCTTGCTCCCACTCACGCTTTAAGAAAGCTTTACTTACAGTACAATCTAAATGATCCCAAGGCAATGGCTCATCGAAATCTCGTGTACGACGTGCAAAATACGCAGGATCCAATCCGCAGTCAGCGAATGCTTTCAACCAAGCTTCATAGTTAAAGAACTCAGTCCAACCATCAAATTTACAACCAGCTTTCCAAGCCTCTACGAGAACTTTAGATAGTCTACGATCTCCGCGAGCAAAAGCGGCTTCCATGTAGCCAGTATAACCATCATGATAGTGATAAGAAATGTTACGATTATTGATGAGAGACTTCAAGTAACGTTGTTTACGATGAATCTCCTCCACATCTTCTTGACCATACCATTGATATGGAGAATGTGTTTTTGGTACGAAGAAGGATACGCTCACCGTTACAGAACCATTACGTTTGCCTGTAATATCACGGTGCAAGTCAAGCACCTTGTACGCAAGATCTGCAATACCAGCCAAATCTTCGTCTGTTTCTGTAGGAAGCCCCATCATAAAATACAATTTAACCGTGTTCCATCCTGATTTGAAGGCATTAGTACATGCGGCCAACAAATCTTCTTCACTAACGCCCTTATTGATAACGTCACGCATCCGTTGCGTACCTGCTTCAGGCGCAAAGGTAAGACCACTCTTGCGCACTTGCTGTACCTTTTTCGCAATATCGATAGAGAAGCTATCAATACGCAATGACGGTAAGCTAACGCTAACTTGTTTATCTTTAAACTCTTCCATGAGCATATCTACGAGTTCAGGCAATTTAGAATAGTCCGCAGAGCTCAAACTCATCAAGGATATTTCATTGTACCCCGTATTGGCAATTGTATCTTTAGCAATCTGTAACAAACGTTCTGGCGTCTTTTCACGAACCGGACGATAGAGCATACCGGCCTGACAGAAACGACAACCACGCGTACAGCCACGGAATAACTCCAATACAGCACGGTCATGCACTATATCAAGGAACGGTACAACAGGCTTTGTTGGATAGAATACATTCTCTACATCCTCTATAATACGTTTCTCAACGGTTGCAGGTACGTCTTCGAAACGCGGCGTAATCGATTTAAAATCGCCTTGTTCGGTGTATTCTACATCGTATAAAGCCGGACAATATGTGCCAGGAATTTGGGCTACTTTACGCAAAAAGCCTTCTTTGCCACCTGGGAAGCCTTTGGCTTTTTCTGCTTTAAATAAGTCGATGAATTCATCGCCCCACTCTTCGGATTCACCGAGGGATACGATATCAAAGAAATCAGCAATAGGCTCTACATTATACGCACAAGGGCCACCGCATACAAGCAGTGGAAAATCTAAATCACGCTCCTTAGCATACATAGGAATGCCTGCTAAATCGAGCATATTTAAAATGTTAGTAAAACTCATTTCATATTGAAGCGTAAATGCTAACACATCAAAGTCTTTAATAGGCGTACGTGTTTCTAAGGAAAATAATGGAATATTACGCTTGCGCATTTCCTCTTCCATATCGTGCCACGGTGCAAATACGCGCTCGGCTACCGCATCTTCACGACGGTTTACGAGACCATACAAAATCTTGATGCCCAAATGACTCATGGCCACTTCGTACACATCGGGAAAACCTAAAGCCATAGTTACATCAACAGTACTGTGATCTTTCACGATACTATTGTATTCGCCGCCCGTGTAACGAGCGGGCTTTTGGACATGTTGTAACCATGACGCATCTAATTGAATCATACATCCTCCGTCTTTAATGAAAGACTTCTTTCACAATCAATCCTATGAAAGGATATTAAAATATATATTTTGTCCGCTGTCTAGCAATATTTAATAAAATGCCAATGCTCAGCATATTAGTTGTTAGCGCACTAACACCATAGCTAAGGAATGGCAACGGAATCCCCGTTACAGGCATGATACCAATCGTCATGCCTACGTTTACGAGCACTTCAAAGGCAAACATCGTACCAATACCCGTTGCTAATAACATACCGAAATTATCATTGCAGGTATATGCTACTTGAATGCTGCGATAAATAAGCATAAACAATAATAGCAATACTACAATGCATCCTACAAAGCCAAATTCTTCGCCGATTACAGAAAAGATAAAGTCCGTATGATTTTCTGGTAAAAAGTTCAACTGACTTTGAGTACCATTAAAGATACCTTTACCAAAAATCATACCCGACCCGATGGCAATCTTAGATTGAATAATATGATAGCCAGAACCAAAGGGATCGATATCTGGATTTAAAAATACTAGAATACGTTGCTTTTGGTATTCTTTCAGTACAAACCAGCCCAAAGGCATCAAGAGTAAAGCCACACTCGCAATAATTTTTATAAGCTTAGTTTTGATACCAGATATAAAGAGCATCCCTACAAATATAGCAATATATACGAGGGATGTCCCCAAGTCAGGTTGTAAGAATACGAGAAGGATAGGAATCCCTACATATAACACTGGCATCAATAGGGATTTAAAAGTATCTAACTTGCCAATGCGCGGTTCTAACATTTTAGCCATACAGATAATCATCAATAGTTTAGAAAACTCTGAAGGCTGAATAGTAATTGGCCCCAGTTGAATCCAACGCTGTGCACCTAGTGCGGAGGTACCAACTACCATAACTGCAATTAACATAAGCATGGTAATCACATAAATCATATTCCCCCACCCTTTAAGGCGATGGTAATCTAGAAATTGCATGCCTATAACGACAGCTATATTTGCTAAAAAGAATACGAGTTGTTTTACCACTAAACTACCAAAACCGATAGCCTCATGATTCACATGGGTAGCACTACCAATAGCTGTAAGACCAATTCCGACAAGTAATATAGTACATATGATGATAGTCCAATCGCTATCTGTCCATATTTTACGCCACATCATATCACCTATTTCAACTTGCTACGGCGCCACAAGCTTTGTTTCCCTTGCACCAATAAGCGTTGCGTGGTCCAACCGCCACGATTAATGTAATGAACATTGTTAGAATCCTCAAAAATAGACTCACCTACTGTTGCAAGACTTGGTGTGCTAACTTGCCCCTTCGATGCTTTTTTCTTAGTTACATAAGCATCAAAGTGCTTTTGTATATCGTAGTCTTCCCAACAGTCACCGGTCGTTACATAATCTACAAGAGGTGCTAACACAGCTTTTAGTTCACTAGAAACAAATTCTAACAAACGACCATCTTGTGTATAGGTCAAAACATCCTCATCATAAGGGATTATAGCCCCTACATATTCAGCGCGAAGGACTTCTAACATATCATATAAATGGATATCCTCTCCATCGATAGGTACCGCATTAAAAGCAATAGAATAATCACGAATATTATGTTCTTGACATACTTGAATCATCCGCGCCCCATTACGTAAAGACACCCATAAAGGATGTGTCACTACGATACAGCGATTTACTAATTCTAAAATAGCCTCTATGCCCTTGCCGATACCAGCAGGAGCATCGATTAAAATATAATCATATTCCTCACAGAGACGACGGACTAATTTTTTATATTTCTTACGACCTATATCTTCCCAACGAGCACTTTGGCTAGCTGGTAGAAAATCTAAGTTTTCAGCAATTGATACGACGGCATCATCCATATAGTCTTTATCTTCGCTCGCATCTAGTGCGTCGTAAATAATTTCATTTGCCACTCCTAACACAAGATCTAAGTCGCGCAATCCAAAATCTCCATCACAAAGCAATACGCGATGCCCTGCATAGCTTAAGGCTGAACCCAAGCAAGCAGTAATCGTAGTCTTACCTACGCCACCCTTACCAGATACAATGCCGATTATCTCGCCCATACTAATCCTTTCTTGGTTGCCCACTAGTTACCGCATTCTGAGGTTTTTGCCCATTATTAGAGCTTGTTCCCGCAGCGGTTTCTTTATTACCTTTACTATTTGTATCATTAGATTTCTTATTCACTGGTACATTGAAGTACGCAGCCAATATATCTCGTACGATAGGCCCTGCCGACCCAGCACCAAAGCTACCTTGCTCAACAAGTGCAACCACTACAATTTGTGGCTTATCATATGGTGCATAGGCGACAAACCAGCCGTGATCTCTGCCATGTGCATTCTCTGAAGTACCCGTTTTACCAGCTACATCAATAGGGAATCCTTTAAACAACTCCCCTGCTGTACCACCTTCATTAGTAACGTCACGCAAGCCTTCGCGAACAAGATCCATAATATTTTTTGGTACAGGTAAAATACCGAGTTTGTCTGGGCCAAAGATTTCTTTTGGCGTACCATCCTTATTATCAATACGGCTCACCACATATGGGCGGTATTTAATTCCACCATTTGCTACTTCACTGAGCATAACAGCCATTTGTAATGGCGTCACCAAGGTAAAAGACTGACCTATGGCCGCATCAAAGGTTTCACCTAAATACCAATCTTCATCATACACTTTGCGTTTATAAGCAGGACTTGCCATATTACCAGAGGCCTCACCAACAAGATTGATGCCGGTCTTTTCACCAATACCAAAGTAGCCAGCATATTTTACAAGTCCTTCTATGCCAACGCGATTGCCCATTTCATAGAAGTAAACATTATCTGATTTTGCAAGAGCTTTATTAAAGTTGAGCCACCCCAATGCTTCGCCTTCTGCATTTCGTTTATCGATAAGCCAATGTTTACCACTATCAAAAATCATTTCTTCAGGGGTAACCTTTTTAAGATCTAAAGCCGCCGTACCAGTGATAATCTTGAACGGCGAACCTGGTGGATATTCACCAGAAATAACCTTATTATCAAACGGATGGTTCTTATCATTATTCAATTGATTCCACTGCGCAGTTGTAATCCCTTTCGCGAACCAGTTAGGATTAAATTCAGGCGCACTGACCATAGCCAAAATGGCACCCGTATTTGGATCCATTGCTACTACAGCAGCTCCTTGAGCTGGAATACCTTGGGCACGCAACTGCTCTAATTGGTTCTTAACAGCTTCTTCAGCAGCCTTTTGTAAATTTGCATCTATTGTCAAATGGATATTAGCTCCAGGCACTGTATGCTTTCTATCTACCTCCGCAACCGGTCGGCCTGTAGCATCAACCTCTACCTGTTTACCACCATCAGTGCCACGCAAGATGGAATCATATAATTTCTCAAGGCCAGAACGGCCTAAAATAGTACCACCACTAATAAGGGTATTTGGATCTTGCTGTTTTAGCTCTTCTAATTCTTCTTCGCTCACTTCACCCACATAACCAAAGAGCTGAGAAGCCATCGTTTCATATGGATAATAACGAAGTGGTTCTACATCTATGGTAACACCTGGTAATTCATGACGATGCTCTTCTATGGTTGTAACTACATCCATAGAAATATCACTAGCAATACGAATTGGCTCATAACCATATTTATGATCATTTACCTTTTTTGTAATATCTTCTGACTTCATTTTTAGCAAGGCTGCCAACTTAGCAACTTCACCTTCGTCTAAAGCCTTACCCGTAGGCAAAATGGAGATGGTGTATGCCGGTCTAGAGCCTACTAAGATTTGACCGTTTCGATCGTACATAATACCACGAGCAGCTGTCATAGATACCATGCGCAAACGATTACCTTCTGCCTTAGCTTGGTAATAACCACCGGACAAGATTTGCAATGTCATCAGACGTAATGCCAAGACTATAAATATACCGGCTACAATGTAAAAGAGTACATCAAAGCGATTCGTTTTTTTTCGTTTATAGAGGCTTTCAAGCACTCTTTCACCCCCTTAATTCTTACCAAATATAACCTTCTTGTTCATCATCCTTGCGCCATAACAAACCGTGTACAATAGCGCCTAACAAGCCATTCCAGAACATCACAGGTAATACCATATGCCACAAGTATAGGCCAAAGTGCAAATCGCCACCACTAGCTAATATCATAAAGCTACGAATAACGCCATCTAGCAATGTACAAATAGCTACTATACCGCTAGACCAATACCAGCGTTCTTCATAGATACGATGCTTTACGGCAGATAATAGGTATACCACAATTACGTAGGGGAATAGATGGAGCCCAAAAAAGTTAGATATCAATACATCGTGTACGATACCTCCAATAACAGCAGATATCAACCCCATACGACGACCTTTAAATAAAGTAATCATAACAATTATCGTCAAAATTAAGTTTGGTAACCAATTTGTATGGAAAATAGTAGGCAATAATTGCGCTTGTATAAAATATATTAAAAATCCACAGAGAGCTAAAGCTAGACGCATCATTGTTTAACGGCCCCCTTTGCCCCCTCTACTTGATCTCGTTGTGTTTGAGGTACAAGTTTAGGTTCAAGTTCTGGTTTTTGTGGTGCACTTAGAGAAGACGAGGTAAGCACAAAAACTTCTTCTAAACGATAAAAGTCTACACTCGGTGTGACTACCGCATTTTTAACAAATCCTTCCGAATCATTTTCGATAGATTGCACGTTGCCAACAGGTAAACCTTTTGGATAGATACCACCATAACCGGAGGTAATCAACTTATCCCCTACCAATACGTCCCCATCGCGAGCAATATTTACCATAGAAGGTGTACGAGGTGTATTTCCATTACCTTTTACAACGCCAGACAAACGAGATTCAGGTCGTTGTACAAGAATACCTATTGCGCTACGAGGATCAAGAATGGTTTGAACGCGAGCAGAATGCGGATATACATCTGTAATAAAACCAACGACACCACTAGGTACCACAACAGCCATGTTAACTGCCATACCTTCATCACTCCCTTTATCAATGGTGAAAGTATTTGTCCAAGTACCGTAATCCTTTGTAATGATACCCGCTAAGGTCATGGAGAATTCTGGATGGCTACTTTTATAGTTTAAAAGCTGACGAAGACGAATATTCTCTGCCACTACTTCATCGTAGTTAACTACCTTTTGTTCCAATGTAGCTTTACGAGATGCTTCCTCTTCACTTTCAATATTAGAGAAAATAGCATTATTAAGTACTGTAAAGCTAGTTTGAACACCCTCTAATAAACGGGCTGACCCATAAGCGAAAGGCGTTGTAATTCCTTCAAGGGTAACCGTAACAAAGGGAATACTAGTCCGTTGCTTCCACGCAAAGCCGAGCAATGCCATTAGGATACAACCAATGACAACGATGATAATTAACTTTTTATCTGACTGTATCATGCTAATCTCGGCCCTTTCTATTCTTAGAATTTACAATAAAACGCGATAAGCTCACTAAATCAGATGAGGCCCCATTAAGGCCTACCACAACTTTTGTTTCAGGTGCTTCAGGAACGTGAACAGGTACCCCTAATTCAGTACCAATCCGATCCGCTAAACCAGATAGTCTTGCTGTACCGCCAGTAAGCCATATGCCATGTTGCATAATATCAGCCACGATTTCTGGTGCAGTAGCACGAATCATTTGCTTAACCTCATCCAAGAGACCAATCAAACATTCATTTATAACTTGGTACACTTCAGACTGGTGAATCACACAACGTCTACCTAAGCCGTTCATCATATCGCGCCCTTGAAAGGCATACTCTGCATCCTCTAAAGGAGCGACAGCTGTTCCTAATGTATGCTTAATATCTATTATAGTTTCATCAGATACAATAATGCCAAAACACTCACGCACATAGCGCAATAAGGCATTATTAATATCAGAACCACCAAAACGAATTGTTTTGCTATCCACGATACCACCTAAAGAAACAATCCCCATATCAATAGTGCCACCGCCGATATCAATGACCATAGATCCTTGCGCTTCAAAGATAGGCACACCACAACCAATAGCAGCCGCCACAGGTCGTTCGATAAGAAATACCTCTCTAGCACCAGCTTGAATAACAGCATCCATCATGGCTCGTTGCTCAACATCGGTCATCCCACAAGGAACCCCTACGACAACGCGAGCTCGACGCAATGCATTAGAAACCTTATTAAGAAAGTAGCTAAGCATAGTATGCATAACGCGATAGTCAACTATAAATCCATCCTTTAAAGGCGTTAACGGACGCCACATATCGGGCATGCGCAATACGAGGCGCGCCGCTTCATCACCAACGGCTACTACTTTTTCTTGTTTTGTATCAGTTGCTATAATCGATGGTTCGCTTATAACAGTCCCTCGCGTCCCCCCCATGAGGCGCGTTTGTATGGAACCAATATCTATACTTACATCTTTTCCTAGAGTAGGTAAAATGGAACTCATAGTAATTTCTCCTTCATTACATCATCATTCCATTTTACCATATATAACGCGACTTTTTCCATTGATATCAGTACCTTTCATTTTGTTAAAAGCACTGATAATGCATAATTCCTGTACTCATAAGTCATACATAAAAATTACATAACTTCATACATAAAATCTCATATACAATAAGGAAAAGCACTCATTTATAGGAACTTACCCATGCATCAAAATTAGGTATAGTTCAAAATGAGTGCTTTTAATAATCTTATTTGGCTTTGTTCAGTTTATTTAGGCTCAGCTCAATTTACCAATTTCGCTGAGGCTCGTAAATTCATTATCCCCTATAACGATATGATCGAGTACAGGAATCCCCATAAATTGACCAGCACTAACAAACATTTTCGTTAGCCGTATATCTTCATCACTTGGTCTACTATCGCCTGACGGGTGGTTATGGATTAGAATAATAGCCGCCGCATTACATGCTATAGCTTTTTTAAATACTGCTCTTTGCTCTACAAGACTTGATACTAATCCACCATTAGAGATATGTTCCAACTGAATAAGCTTATTTCGAGATGTTAGCATGGCAGCCCACACATGTTCCACATCTTCGTGACGCAGTCGCTCCATCACATATTGAGCTATTACAAAAGGTTGCGAAAAATCTTCATAAGTCTCTTTAATCTTTAACTCCCCTAATCGCCTACCCATTTCAAGTGCTGCACATAGCGTCACTGCTTTATCTCTACCAATACCCTTGATTTTGATCAGATTATCTACGGTCATTCGGTTAAGACCATAAACACCATCATCAAAGGATTGTACAATATCACTTGCCAAAGAAATCGCAGATTGCCCCTTTACCCCTGTACGTAATAAAATAGCCAACAACTCCTCCATCGCCATATGTGATGGACCTAAGGCGAGAAATTTTTCTCGAGGTCGCTGGAATGGTAACATATCTTTTACACTTACTGTTGGTACTTCCATAGAATCTCTCCATTCAAATAGATAACACCATTTGTAAATCAAACAATAAACACATCTACTCTCTTAAAAATTATTCAGCACAGCACAGCACAGCACAGCACAGCACAGCACAGCACAGCACAGCACAGCACAGCACAGCACAGCACAGCACAGCACAGCCAATTATATCACTATCTGTCTAATACGCTAGTACTATTTTGCCCCTAACGCCTTGCACAGTTCCTCGTATACATGTTCAACTGGTAACCCTACCACATTAGTATAAGAGCCCTCTATTTTATCTACCCATAATGCACCTTTTCCTTGGATGCCATAAGCTCCAGCCTTATCCATCGGTTCCCCACTAGCAATATAAGACTCAATTTCAAAGGGTGCTAATTGTTTAAAATATACTTTTGTTTCATTGTGAAAAACTATCTCCTCCCCTTTGATGAGTAACGCGACTCCAGTGATTACAGAATGTGCTCTACCCGATAAATGCTCCAACATATGGCGTGCATCGGATTCATCATGTGGCTTTCCTAATACTTTATTATCAAGGACAACAATAGTATCTGCGCCTAACACAATACTTCCGTCTGGAACACCTACAGCACAACGAGCCTTACCTAATGCTTGGGCTTTCACCATTTCAATAGGATTGTCGTAACCCTCATTAGATTCCTCATAAGTACTGGATACAACAGTATGATCAATCCCAACCTGTGTTAATAATTCAGTTCTACGTGGTGATTGACTCGCCAAATATAATCCAGCCATATACGCTCCTTCGTATTAAAAAACTTGTACATAAAATTCTTGGTATAACTAAACTATCCTGCCTATCCCCCAGAACTTACCATCCCTTACATAGTTGTTCCTTTATCTTCTTTTGAAGAAATTAATCTTTCATAATATTCTTGTACATCTTCCCCATGTTTTACCGCATCAGCTCGCACCGCTGCATAAAATACAATATCCGCTTGAGGCACACGAATACGGCCAGGCACATGCTCTTCTAATATTTCAAAGAATCTATCGTCGGCTTTCAACAGCAAACGACCATTTTTAACTTTATTTCCATCTACAATAGAATACACAAGAGACCAAATCGGGCGCGGGTCAGAGGTAGAACATTTTCTATATTTATAGCGGTATTTAATATTTGTCAACAACTCACGTTCAAACTTGAACACCCCATCAATCATGTTATAATCTACTTCAAAATGACGATTTCTAAAGATAGAGTTCTCTTCAATCACAAGCTTTGTATCTGTCAAAATATATGTATATCTACTAACAGCCTGTTTAACCATAACAATGATGGCCATGATTTCAATAAAATACTCAGCTAATAAAACCGTATGTAATTGAATACTGCGATACGTTGTATAAGCTGCTGCACACAACAATAAAATCACAAAAAATACTACCAATAACTCTGCACTTCTGGTGCGCTGAGATTTTTCTTCATATAATACTGTCATGCTTTACCCCTTTTAAAGAAATCACTAATTAATAACTATACATCCTATTATAAGATATTCTATGCATAAAAACTACAAAAACCCCGTCTATATCCAAGATATAGACGGGGTTTTATGACTCTATTAGTCACTCAGTTCAGATGCGAACTATATTATTTTTTCAACGCTGCTGTAATACGTTGAGTATCACGAGCAATCATGATTTCTTCGTTTGTAGGAATTACGAAGATTTTAACCTTAGAGCCTTCAACACTAATTTCTTGTTCTTTACCACGAACATTATTGCGTTCAGAATCAATACGAGTACCTAAATATTCCAAACCGTTACAGATTGCATCACGGTTACCAATACCGTTTTCACCAATACCAGCAGTAAAGATGATAGCATCTACACCGCCCATAACAGCAGCAAAGGCACCTATTACACGGCGAACTTTGTAATGGAACATATTCAATGCCAATTGTGCGCGTTTATTGCCATTAGCAGCAGCTTCTTCAATCACACGGAAGTCATTGGATACACCAGAAATCCCTAAAACACCGGATTCTTTATTCATAACTCTATCAATTTCTTCATAGGTCATACCTGTTTTTTCCATCAAGAATGGAACGATAGCAGGGTCAATATCACCTGTACGAGTACCCATAATCAAGCCGGACAATGGAGTGAAGCCCATTGTAGTATCGATGGAGCGACCACCTTTAATAGCAGCCACAGAGGAACCATTACCCAAGTGGCATGTGATAATACGAAGATCAGTCATATGTTTACCCATTAATTCTGCACAACGTTGCGCTACATATTTATGGGATGTACCATGGAAGCCGTAACGACGAATACCATAATCTTCATAATAAGAGTAAGGAAGCGCATACATATATGCTTCTTTTGGCATAGTTTGATGGAATGCAGTATCAAATACAGCAACCTGAGGTACATTCGGCATAATAGCTTCACAAGCTTCAATACCTTGAATGTTTGGTGGGTTATGCAATGGTGCAAGAGAAGCACATTCTTCCAATGCTTCCATAACTGCTGGAGTAATCAATACAGAATCAGCAAATTTTTCACCGCCGTGTACTACACGGTGACCTACAGCATCGATTTCATCCATAGAAGAAATAACACCAAATTCAGCATCAACTAAAATATCTAGCAAAATGCGAAGCGCTTCTTTATGGTTCAAAATTGGTTCAACCCGTTCTAATTTATCTGCATTAGGACGTTTGTGAGTGAAGATAGCATCTTGATCACCAATCTTTTCAAAAAGGCCTTTTGCCAATTCTGTTTCAGTTGTCATATCAAGTAATTGATATTTCAAAGAAGAACTACCGCAGTTAACTACTAATACGTTCATCGATTAACCCTCTTTCTGTTGTGTAACTTGAATCTTGTTTTGAATTTCTTTGCTGATATCAGCACCTACCTGATCCTTTTCAGGATATTGGTAGATTATATTCCACAATACGCCATGATCTAAGAATACGTATTGAGAAATTCTAAATATTTGTCCTTGCGATGTAACAGTAACATCAAGCTTTTTAGCAGATGCACCTTCTAATGCTACGGACTCTTCTTTGATGGTCGCGCCTACTTTAGCAAATTCAGACTTACTGTGATTAATATACTCATCTACCGTAGGTAACGGTTTATTTTCACCAGGCCGTAAAGCCTCAACCTCAATTACCATATGTTCTGTAACAGATCCATAAATATCGATTGGATACCCCTTATCAGACATATTTTTTGTACTTTTACCCATTTCATAAGGCAAAGCAATGGTAATTTCAGATTGACCAGCACGGATAACTTGATGGCCAAAACTATATGTATCCATTACATTTGTAGAGCCACATCCCGCCATTGCTAGCAGCACAGCACCGAGCAGAGCCCCTTGTAATGTACGTTTCCAATTTTGTTTCATCATATACCTCACATCAATTCAGCATTTACAGTTAATTATAGCCTATAGTGTCAAGAAAATCTATACTAAACTTAATATTTGCACATAACATCATTTCTATAACCAGACCTTTTATATGGATATCATGAAATGTTATTTACAGCATTTCTTCGCTTTGTTACACTAACAATAATGAAAGGAGTCACTATGAAAACAATCGGTATCATCTGTGAATATAATCCATTTCACAATGGACATGCGCATCAATTACATACCTTAGCACAAGAGCATCCTGAAGCGCTGCGCATTTGTATCATGAGTGGTTCCTTTGTACAACGAGGAGAACCTGCTATTTTTTCTAAATTTGACCGTGCTCGTTGGGCTACTCTCGGTGGTGCAGACATCGTTATCGAGCTACCTACACTCTATTCTTTGGGTAGTGCACAACTGTTTGGAACAGGTGCTATTCGCATGGTAAAAGCTTTACATATCGATGCACTCTCCTTTGGTTCTGAAACGGCTGATCTAGATACACTCGTTGATATAACTAAACGTATGGATTGTGAAAGTACTCAAACAGTATTACGGACCTATATTAACGAAGGTATGTCCTATGGCTCTGCCTTCCGTAAAGCCCTTAATACAGAGATGCTCAACACCCCTAATGCACTGTTAGGACTTGAATATATTCGGGCAGGACTTACCTATTATCCTTCCTTAAAATATATACCAATCTTACGCACATCAGATCATCACGACGCGAATATTACAAAAGATTTTCCTTCTGGTACAGCATTGCGTAAACTTATAACAAATATGGCTACAGGTAGTAACAATTGTAATAAAAATAGTATCTACACTTCTACAGATATAGATACAACGACAAGTACAAATTCAACTGCAACTGCAACTACATTAACAAAATTAAATGCACTAAATAGTAAAATAAAATTACAACTTCAGTCAATCGTTCCTAAAACTATTGCAGACGATATGACTAATATAATTTCTAATGGTGCTTATGTAAACTATAACCGCTACTATGATATGGTCCATACCTTAAGTCGTCGTACTTCAACTAAGGAGCTAGAAAGCTTTGGAGAGTTCAGTGAAGGCATTGAACACTTATGGTCCAAAGCGGCCCAACAACCTACGTGGGACCTGGTTATGAAGCAAATAAAATCAAAGCGCTATACCTATGCCCGTTTACAACGAATGGGAGCCTATCTCACCTTAGGAATACAAAAAGATTTACTACAAAGTGCTATACAGGAATCGCCACAATATGCTCGTTTACTGGCCTTCAACGATAGAGGTCGTCAATGGCTTCGAAATGATTTTGAAATACCACTTATTCAAAAATGGGCCAAAGCACCTAATGAATTAAATACGTTGGGACAAACGATGCATCAAATTGATACATTAGCTACAGATATACAAGCCTTATGCTTACATAATGAAGTTAAACGAATGGGTCATATGGACTACACCTATACGCCACAATACATAAAATAAGCAGAACTACAATCTGGTAGAAACATTCTGCACATAAATATAAGAGTCAAATAATTTAATTTTATTAAGTTAATCATCTTATTATATAGTAATACTCAAAAAGAAGAAGGGGTTACAATACAGATTATTCCTGTATTGTAACCCCTTCTTCACCATCCAGATCAGCGACGGCAACGCGTACACTTTCAAGATGTGATGTAGGAATATTTTTACCTACATAGTCCGCTCGTATAGGCAATTCACGATGACCACGATCGACGAGGACGGCCAATTGAATAGATCTTGGTCTGCCAGCCGTCATTAATGCATTTAAAGCAGCACGAATAGTACGGCCCGTATACAAAACATCATCTACAAGGATAATTGTCTTTTCCGTTGTATCAATCGTACACGGTTCCCCCTCTTTAGGACGAGCATCACGATCATCACGATACACTGCAACATTCAAAGACTCACAATCAATATGAATACCTTCTATACGCTCAATTTCCGCTTGTAAACGTTTTGCCAAAATGACACCACGCCGTTCAATACCTACAATTAACGCATTAGATAAACCTTTATTGCGTTCTAAAATTTCATGACTAATACGACGAATCGCACGCATTATAGCGTCTTGATCCATTAATAAGCGTTTCTTTTCCATATATACGCCCTTACAGCATAGGATTGTTCTATGCCCCTATATCCAAATAAGTAGTAAAAATAAGTACTTAAACAATCAATGTAAACATTTAGACTATTTTCGTTTATCTTCACGGTAGGTCTTAGCAAATTCTAAGCACGCCTCAAAATCAGCTGGTACCGGTGCTTCAAAGTGCATTTCTTCACCTGTAATAGGGTGTTTAACATCTAACGATTTAGAATGTAATGCTTGCCCTTCTATAGGAAAATCCATACGTCTATATCCATAAAACGGGTCATTAACAACAGGATGTCCAATATGAGCAAAGTGAACACGAATTTGATGGGTTCGACCTGTTTCTAAATTACACTCTACCAAGGTTTGATGACCATAACGCTCCAATACTTTAAAATGTGTTACTGCATCTTTACTGTTTTCAAAGACAACAGCCATTTTCATACGGTCTTTTGGATGGCGCCCAATAGGCGCCTTAATAGTCCCCTTTTCTTCTACAATATTACCCTGTACTAGCGCCCAGTACGTACGTCTTGCAGAATGTGTCTTTACTTGTTCTGCTAGACCAATGTGCGCTGCATCATTTTTTGCAACCATCATAACACCAGACGTATCTTTATCTAAGCGATGCACAATACCCGGTCTAATTTCACCATTAATACCTGATAGGTCCTTACAATGGAATAATAGAGCATTTACAAGTGTACCAGAATAATTTCCTACTGCAGGATGCACCACCATGCCACGAGGTTTATTAACAATAACAATATCGTGATCTTCATATAAATAATCTAAAGGAATATCCTCGGGTTTAACCTCAATCGATTCAGGCTCTGGGATCTCTACACGAATTATAGTATCAGGTGTAAGCCGAAGATTAGCTTTCCCTACTTTACCACCTACTGTAACATGACCACCTTTAATTAAACTTTGAATATAGCTACGAGATCCTTCCATCTGTTCAGTTAAAAATACATCTAGTCTCATGCCTTCTTGCTCAGCACTTACAATATATTCATTCATCCTCTATTCCTCTTTGAGTCAAGTATAAGATATATATTTATTGACGAATCAAGTCAATGATTTATAAAGAGCCCTAATAATGAAAGCTATTCATGGTCCTCTTTCAATGAAAACAAATAAAATACAACAAAAGCTACACCTATACAAATACCAATATCTGCCACATTAAAAATAGGCCATACACGAAAATCAAAAAAGTCCACTACCCCATGAATCATGTATCGGTCAATGCCATTACCAATTGCACCTGCGACTAATAAGGCGGATCCGATTTGCAAAGTCCAATGGCCCTTAGCTAATCGCTTCCAATAAAAAGCACAAACAGCTAATAGAACAAAAGCTACTAGTAAGAAAAACCATCGTTGATTCGCTAACATGCCAAAGGCTGCACCGCGATTAATAATATAGGTAAGATGAAATACATTAGGAATAACAGGTAAAGATTCACCTAACAAAAAATGATTCATTACATAATATTTAGTTAATTGGTCCAATAATAACCAAATGATAAGTACTGTATAAAACAAGATTAACTCCCTTACTATAATATAAGTCTTAATAGTCCTATTATACTAAGTTACGCAAATTTAGGCAAAATAAAAAGCCCCTCAATGAGGGGCGTGTTTTATTTGTGATTACTCAGCGGAAATTACAGAAACTGGGCAAACGGATTCGCAAGAACCGCAATCGATGCAAGCATCGCCAATTTCGTATTTAGTTTCGCCTTCAGTAATGCAGGAAACTGGGCAAACAGATGCGCAAGAACCACATTTAATGCAACCATCAGCAATAACTCTCATAATTAGGACCTCCATCAAAATATAGATCAAAACTTTTTATTATCATTTAGAAAGGCACTTGCCTCAACTTATGTTCTCATTATCACACAGTTCAAATTGAAAGTCAAACGAAAATGATAAAAAATTATATAATATTTTGCATAATAATTGTTCCTTTTTATCATAAAAAGCCTATATTTATATGTATTTTGATATTTCTTTTCATTTATGTAATTGAGTTTAATAATCAATAATTGAGAATGCACTAATTATCATTTCAATTAAAATACGTACTATTATACTAGGAATTCAATTATCAATATTTATTATCATAAAAACTATTTTTTTATTACAACAGATTTAACGCTTATCTATATTTTAATCTAACATATAAACTTCACTCTAAAAAAGGCCGAATCATACGATTCGACCTCATTTATATTTATAAAGTAAAGTAATATCTTTACTATTATTCACTATATAACAATAATACTATTTTTTTCTTATAGCACTTAGAAAGATGTTAAGAATGTTAGTGTACCTAAAATAACGCCTGCAAGGTTTGGTACGATTAAAATATAATCACGTTTAGGTGATTTTGTCCAACCATATAATACCCAGATCAAACAGGATACTGCTGCAAATAATGGTTGCCATGGTTGACTAGGTTGACCATGAAGATTAGCAATTATTTGTGGGATATAGGCTAAAAATACAAATACACCAATAAATGCACCAATAGAACCAACTAACATGTTAAATCTTTCTTTTGTCATAGATGACCTCCTTATTCAACATTACATTATTATATCTTACACAATATACTATATCATATTTTTTTCGATGTAGTCAATTGTGTAAAATTAATCATGCAAATTAGTTTAATTCATATTGCTTTTGATTACACTTATATGTAATCTATATTAAAATCATATAGACTAAAATCATAAAAAACGAGGCCGAATCTTACGATTCGACCTCGTGTGTGCTTGTATAGTAGAGTAACCTATTCCCTATTATTTACCAGGGAAGAATGGCCATACCATTGGAATGATAATTAAGCTTACTACGAAGCAAACTAAAATCAATGGAACGCCAGCTTTTACATAGTCAGTAAATTTGTATTGACCAGGACCAAGTACTAATGTATTTGGAGGTGTACCTACAGGTGTACCGAATGCGCAGGATGCGGCAACGCCGATAGCCATCAATACAGCATGAGGATCAGCCCCCATACCTTGAGCAATGGAGATACCGATAGGAGCCAATAATGCACAAGATGCAGTATTAGACATAAATTGCGTCATAACACAAGACAAAATAAACAATACGCCTGTTGCAAAGTAAGGACTAGGATCGGAACCCATAACACCAATTACTGCATCAGCAATCATTTTACCTGCACCAGATTGATCAAGTGCGGTTGCCACTGGCATCATACCAGCAAACAAGAAAATTGTTACCCAATCAATAGATGTGTAAGCTTGTTTTTCATTCAAACAACCAGTTAATACGCAAAGCATTGCACCAATAACAGCAACCATGCTCAACGGTAAGTTAATACCAAAGTGTTCTTTCAATGGTTCGCCTAAAATCATGGCAAGGATTACACCTAAAAGAATAAGACCAGAGAACAATTGTTTCTTAGGATCGTTAGAAATATCTTCAGCAGCTACTTCTTGTTCTACATCACCGGCATCAGTAATTTCATGTTTAGGTAATAAATGTTTACCAATGAGCATCATGAATACGATAGTAGCGATAGTCAAAGGAATGCCAATCCAAGCAAACTCAAAGAAACCAAATGGTTCAATGCCAAATTTAGTCAATGTACCACTTACAATGATATTAGGTGGTGTACCTACCATTGTAATGATACCACCGATACCTGCAGCGAATGCTAAAGGCATCAATTGACGAGATGCAGGTATCTTAGCAACAGCACAGATACCAACAACTACAGGAAGTAAAGCAGCTGTTGTACCAGTGTTAGATAAAAATGCGGACATGGTAGCTGTTACAAGCATAATCGCAAGCATCAAGCCATTTTCGCTAGTCCCTGCATGAGATACTACGGTTTCCCCAATTTTTTGAGCCAAACCAGTATAGAATAATGCAGCACCAACAACGAACATGCCTGCAAACAACACAACTGTACTATCAGATAAACCAGAGAATACAACCTTAGGAGTAATAATACCCATAAGGCCTAATGTAATTGCGCCGCCTAAAGAAGTAATAGCTAGAGGAATAATTTCCGTAACGAATAAAACAGCCATAACTGCAAGGACGATTAAGGTTTGTTCTGCAGTACCCATACATCATCATCTCCCTTCAGAGAAATGCACTGACATAATTATAAGAGATATAAAATATAACCTACGATACCAATGGCAGAGGCCATTATAAAAGTAATCCCATATCCCTCTCTTGTTTTAGGATACCCAAATAATAAAGTTTCACCAAGAAAACCTCGGCGGTTAAACCAAGAATATTTAGTTCTCTGCTGAAACCATTTAGCTTTACCTTCAGCACCGATAATCAGCGCAGTAATA
Source organism: Veillonella parvula (assembly GCF_032472435.1). Taxonomy (GTDB): domain Bacteria; phylum Bacillota; class Negativicutes; order Veillonellales; family Veillonellaceae; genus Veillonella; species Veillonella parvula_N. Next base: position 59,054 of record NZ_JAWEGM010000001.1, on the reverse strand, counting down.
AAAAAAACAATAAATGCCCAAACAAAACAAATCAGTATTTTTAATTCAATTGATAACAAGTGACCACCTCTACTATATTTAAAGCACTAGAAGGTTATTCTGTGAAATCTTGCTAATCACCTAATGACCGATCTGAAAAGCATTTATTGCAAATATTCCCTTTTATGTATGATTACATAATGACCAAGGGCTTTTTGATTCACCAATAGGTGTACCAATTTAGGTACACCTGGGTGAATAATTATTAAATTATTAGTGGTTAGACAACATAGCAAGCATTGTACCTGCAGCTACTGCTGTACCAATAACGCCAGCTACGTTAGGACCCATAGCATGCATGAGCAAGAAGTTAGCTGGGTTAGCTTTCGCACCTACTACTTGAGATACGCGAGCCGCCATTGGAACCGCGGATACACCGGCAGAACCAATAAGTGGATTTGTTTTACCACCATCTACTAAGCTCATCAATTTACCAAATAATACGCCACCAGCAGTACCACCGATAAATGCAACTAAGCCTAAGCAGATAATAAGAATTGTTTGTACGCTTAAGAAATGTTCCGCACTCATTGTTAAACCAGTACCAGTTGCCAAGAAGATTGTAACAGTATTGATTAACGCATTTTGAGAAGTATCGGACAAACGTTCAGTTACGCCAGATTCACGGAACAAGTTACCTAACATCAACATACCTAAAAGGGATGTAATGGAAGGAAGCAATAAGGAAATGAAGATCGTTGCAACAATTGGGAACACGATTTTTTCAAAACGTGTAACTTCACGCAATTGCTCCATAACAATTTCGCGTTCTTTTTGCGTAGTGAAGAGTTTCATTACAGGCGGTTGAATCAACGGTACCAAGGACATATAGGAATATGCGGCAACCGCGATAGCACCTAATAAATGAGGAGCTAGTTTAGTAGCTAAGTAAATGGATGTAGGGCCGTCAGCACCACCGATGATACCGATAGCAGCTGCTTCTTGAGCTGTGAAGCCAAGCATCATTGCGCCACCTAAAGCAACGAATACGCCGATTTGAGCGGCAGCGCCTAAAAGCAATGTTTTAGGATTAGCAATGAGTGGACCAAAGTCAGTCATTGCACCTACACCTAGGAAAATTAAAGGTGGGAAGATTTCTTGGGAGATACCTGCGCTAATAAGTGCCATAACGCCTTCTTCGAAACCATTACGAGGAATATTGGCAAGTATACAACCAAACGCAATCGGACCCAACAATAAAGGTTCAAACTCTTTAGCAAATGCCAAATACAATAGGATCAAACCTACAAGAATCATAATAGCATTGCCTGTTGTAAATGCGAGGAACCCGCTATCTGTAATAACGGATTGAATCGCAACAGCAAAAGCCTCCATATGCGTTCCCCTTTCACAAATATAAAATTGTTAGATGACGTGGCGCAGCCACGTCATACAACACTTGGTATTAGCCAAGAACAACCATGTCGTCACCAGTGGATACAGTTTGGTTAGCAGATACGCGAACTTCGGAAACTACAGCATCATGTGGAGCTGCGATTTCATTTTGCATTTTCATAGCTTCAAGGATCAACAAAGTTTCGCCTTTTTTAACTGCTTGACCAGCAGATACTGCTACAGATAAGATTTTACCAGGCATTGGAGCTTTTACAGTTTCAGCACCTGCTGGAACTGGAGCTGCTGCTGCAGCAGGAGCTGGTGCAGGAGCTGCTTTAGGAGCTGGAGCTGCTGCTGGAGCTGCTTTAGGAGCTGCTGCAGGAGCCGCTGCTTTTACTTCATTAACTTCTACATCATATGCTGTACCATTTACTGTAACGTTGAATTTTTTCATCTTAAATTCCTCCAAAATGTGTAGTTCCTACACAAAACTTATAAATATTTTTACACATATAAATTGAGTAATCCCACGGATTATCAAAATAGCCAATTATCTTATCGATTACCACGCAAACGGCCTTCCATTTTCCAATTGTAGCTTACGATTGGACGGATATGCGCGATTTGATCAGCGGAATAACCCATTGCCGCTAATGCACCAACGATTACTGCTACTACATCTTGAGATGGAGCTTTACCGTTAGTTGTTGTAGCATTGCTCATTACAAATGCCTCCTAAAAATATTTTAACCTCTACCGCTTAAGCGACCTTCCAAGCGCCATTTAGCACTGGTTGCTGTAGGTCGAATAGATGCAATTTGTTCAGATGAGTACCCCATCGCCACAATGGCACCTACGATAGCTGCTACTACTTCATCCTCATTTTGAGCAGATGCATTTGCTGGAGCTACAAAAGTAGCTGTTGGAGTAACAACAGGAGCAGTTGCTGCTGGTGCTTCTTTTTTCTTCCTAGTAGGATCGATTAAATGTACGATTTCCATAAGAATACCTAAAGCTATCAATACAGCAAATACAACTGTCATATTAATCGCCATGATTAACCAAGGATTGGTAGTAACTGCTTGTCCTTCCATAATCATTCCCCTTTCTAAAAAAGTAGTAAAGAAAGGTATCTCCCAAATTCGATGATATGTTTACCGAATCGAATTATAATGGAATATTACCATGTTTCTTTGGAGCACGGTTTTCGCGTTTACTTGCAAGCATTGCCAAAGCGTTGATAACTGCTGGACGAGTTTGTTTAGGTTCGATTACAACATCTACGAAGCCACGTTCTGCAGCTTTATAAGGAGTCGCAAACTCTTCTACATATTTAGCTGTTTTAGCATCTTTATCTTCGTCTTTCTTGAAGATAATATTAGCTGCACCAGCAGGACCCATTACAGCGATTTCGGATGTAGGCCAAGCATATACTTGGTCTGCGCCTAAATCTTGGGAACACATAGCGAGGTAGGAACCGCCATATGCTTTACGAGTGATAACAGTAATTTTTGGTACTGTAGCTTCAGAGTAAGCATACAACATCTTAGCACCATGACGAATGATACCGCCCCATTCTTGATTTGTGCCAGGCAAGAAACCAGGAACGTCAACGAAGTTAACGATTGGAATATTGAAAGCATCACAGAAACGGATGAAACGGGAAGATTTGTCAGAAGCGTTAATGTCCAAGCAACCAGCCATTACCTTTGGTTGGTTAGCGATGATACCAACGGATTGACCATCAAAACGAGCGAAACAAGTAATGATATTTGTAGCATAGAATGGTTGTACTTCATAGTATTCGCCATTATCTACAGTAGCTGCGATAACATCTTTCATGTCGTAAGGCATGTTACTGTTATCTGGCAACAAGCTATTCAAGCTTTCATCTTCACGAGTTGGATCGTCACCAGTATCTACCAATGGAGCATCTTCCATATTATTGGATGGCAAGAAGCCTAATAAGTAACGAATTTGAGCGATACAATCATCTTCATTTTCAGCTGCAAAGTGAGCAACGCCAGACACGGAGTTGTGCGCCATTGCACCACCAAGATCTTCAGCTGTTACTTCTTCACCAGTTACAGATTTGATTACTGCAGGACCAGTGATGAACATTTGAGAAGTGTTTTTAACCATGTAGATAAAGTCAGTCAATGCTGGAGAATATACAGCACCGCCTGCACATGGACCCATGATTACGGAAATTTGTGGAATAACACCAGATGCATTTGTATTTTCAAAGAAAATTTTACCGTAACCAGCAAGGGCATCTACTGCTTCTTGAATACGAGCACCGCCAGAATCGTTGATACCAACAATAGGAGCACCCATTTTCATTGCTAAACGTTGTACTTTAACGATTTTAGCAGCATGCATTTCACCAAGAGAGCCACCTTCTACAGTGAAATCTTGTGCAAATGCATATACTAAACGACCATCGATAGTACCATAACCTGTTACTACACCTTCGCCTGGTAATTCTTTCTTTTCTTGACCGAAGTTAACACAACGATGTTTAACGAATTGATCAAGTTCAACGAAGGAATTATCATCGAACAATTTAGCCAAGCGTTCGCGAGCAGTCATTTTACCTTGAGCATGTTGTTTCTCAACGCGTTTTTCACCGCCACCAGCTTTAACTTTAGCTAGTTTTTCGTGCAATAACTCGATTTTTTCCTGCACTGTTGCCATTATAGCACCTCCAAATAAAACTTGTTACAGTATCATTTTATTTCATAAATGAATAAAGTTCAAGAAGCATACATATTTAATATATAACGTAGGATTATATGTATATGTATATCTACAACTCATATATAATGATGTGAATTGGATACTGTATTATTTCATACGTTGACATAATTCAAGCAAAACACCGCCAGTTGCTTTTGGATGTAAGAAAGCAATTGAGGAGCCGCCTGCACCATAACGAGGTTTTTCGTCAATCATACGAACGCCTTTAGCCATCAAATCAGCAATAGCATTTTCAATATTATCAACGCGCAATGCAACGTGTTGGATGCCATCACGACCGCCATTTTTTTCGATAAATTTACCGATAGGGCCATCTGGAGTTGTAGTTTCTAAGAATTCAAGTTCAGCATCACCACAAGGGAAGAAGGATACTTTTACCTTTTGTTCTTCTACGATTTCGTCTTCAGGAAGATGTTCAATGCCTAATGCATTTTTATAGAATTCTTTAGTTGCTGCTAAATCATTAACACCAATACCGATGTGGTCCACTTGTAATACTTTAAAAGCCATTTTGATTATCTCCTTTTATAAGGCTAAATCTCTCATGCTATGTAGTCGCCGTCTACTTTAGCACATTTGACATAACGCCGTTAACAACTGTATATGGATCGCTCATGCGTTCATTTACAGCTGCCACTTGGCTATTAAATTCATCGCTAGTGACTATTTTTTCCGCCACATAACGACCAATTTGCTCATTAATCATTGCGATGATTTCATCACGCGTACGTTCTGCCCGGCGAGCATCCAACTCACCAGAGTCTTCAAGATACTCAAAATGTTCATCCAAGGCTTCGATGAGTTCATCTACACCTTGATCTTTGCTGGCAACAGTACGCTTAATCGGAGGTCTCCATTTGACTTCGCGAGAATCGAGATCAAGCATCATCTCGATTTCAACATTCAAACGATCGCAACCGTCCCGATCCGCTTTGTTGATAGCAAATACATCGCCAATTTCAAGAATACCCGCCTTGATAGCTTGGATATCATCACCGAGACCAGGAACTAGTACAACCAATGTAGTATCAGCATTTTTTACAATATCTACTTCAGATTGACCTACGCCTACAGTTTCAATAATTACTAAATCCATGCCAAAGGCATCCATGAGTTTTACAACGTCTGCAGTCTTTTTAGATAATCCACCAAGACTACCACGCGTGCCCATGCTTCGAATGAATACATTTTCATTTAATGTTAAATCATTCATTCGAATACGGTCCCCCAAGATAGCACCTCCAGAGAATGGGCTAGTTGGGTCGATGGCAACGATGCCGATTTTTTTACCTTGATCTAAATAATGTTTAACTACCTTATCGGTCAAAGTACTTTTACCAGCACCAGGGGCCCCTGTAATACCGAGAATACGTGCGTTCCCCGTTTTAGGGTAAATTGCCTTCATAATATCGATGGCATTATCATACTCGTTTTCTACAGCTGTTATGGACCGTGCTAAGGCTAGTCTAGAACCTTCAAAAAGGCCTTTAACTAAATCCATTCGCCTCACCACCTATCTTCGAATATGGGAATAGAGGGGAGCCAACTATTCGAGTTGCACCCCTCTTTGCCCAAGCAATTATTTTACGTTTTCTTTAATAAAGTTAACGATATCGCTAGTTGGTGTGCCAGGTGTGAATACTGCCGCTACGCCAGCTTTTTTCAAGCCAGGGATATCAGCGTCAGGAATAACGCCACCACCGATTACAAGAACATCCCCCATGCCTTTTTCTTTCAAAAGTTCAACAATTTTAGGGAACAATGTATTGTGAGCACCGGAAAGAAGAGATAATGCAACTACATTAACGTCTTCAGAAAGCGCTGCTTCAACGATTTGTTCTGGTGTTTGACGAAGACCAGTGTAGATTACTTCGAAACCAGCATCGCGAAGTGCGCGTGCTACTACTTTTGCACCACGGTCATGACCATCAAGACCTGGTTTTGCTACAATTACTCTAATACGTTTTTCTGCCATGATATATTACCTCCGAAATCAGCCGATATTATAATGTGGAATGAGCTTCGTATTCACCGAATACTTCGCGCAATACATTACAAATTTCACCCAAAGTAGCATATGTTTTAACTGCTGCAAGAATTAATGGCATCAAGTTAACAGATTCGTCAGCTGCACCAGCTTTCAAATCAGCTAAGGCTTTATCAACTGCGGCTTGATCGCGGTTAGCACGAACTGCTTGAGTTTTCTTAGATTGGTTAACACCTACGGAAGCGTCTACGCGAAGCAAGTCTTTTGGAGCTTCTTCTTCAACTTGGAATTTGTTTACGCCAACGATTGTGCGCAAGCCAGATTCAACTTCCATTTGCCATTTGTAAGCGGATTCTTGAATTTCTTTTTGGATGTAGCCTTTTTCGATTGCTACTACAGCGCCGCCCATTTCATCAATTTTCTTGATGTATGCCATAGCTTCGTCATAGATAGCGTTAGTCATAGCTTCAACATAGTAGGAGCCGCCCAATGGGTCAACTACGTCAGCCAAACCAGATTCGTAAGCCACGATTTGTTGAGTACGAAGGGCTACTTGTACAGATGCTTCTGTAGGAAGAGCCAAAGCTTCGTCACGGGAGTTTGTATGTAAGGATTGAGTACCGCCCATTACAGCAGCTGCAGTTTGAAGAGCAACACGAACGATGTTGTTATCAACTTGTTGTGCAGTCAACATGGAACCAGCTGTTTGAGTATGTACACGAAGCATCATGGATTTTGGTTTTTTAGCACCAAAACGTTCTTTCATGATTGTTGCCCACAAGCGACGAGATGCGCGGAATTTAGCAACTTCTTCAAGTACGTTATTATGAGCATTCCAGAAGAAGGAAAGACGACCAGCGAATGTATCAACATCAAGACCAGCTTTCAAAGCTGCTTCTACGTATGCGATACCATTAGCAATTGTAAATGCGATTTCTTGCACTGCCGTGGAACCTGCTTCACGGATGTGGTAACCGGAGATGGAAATAGTATTCCATTTAGGAACGTATTGAGAACAATATTCGAAGATATTAGTGATCAAACGCATGGATGGTTTTGGAGGGAAAATGTAAGTACCACGAGCTGCATATTCTTTCAAAATATCATTTTGAATTGTACCTTTCAATTCAGTGGAAGGTACGCCTTGTTTTTCAGCTACTGCAATATACATTGCCAACAAAACAGACGCCGGAGCGTTAATTGTCATGGATGTGGATACTTTACCAAGGTCGATGCCCTCGAACAAGATTTCCATATCTGCCAAGGAGTCAATAGCAACGCCTACTTTACCAACTTCGCCTTCAGCCATAACATCATCAGAGTCATAACCGATTTGTGTAGGCAAGTCAAATGCACAGGAAAGACCTGTTGCACCAGATTCGATTAGGTAGCGGTAACGTTTGTTAGATTCTTCAGCTGTAGCGAAGCCTGCATACATACGCATTGTCCAGAAACGGCCACGGTACATAGTAGGTTGTACGCCACGAGTATAAGGGAATTCGCCAGGCATTCCCAAATCGCGTTCATAATCAAAGCCTTCAATATCAACTGGTGTATACACACGGTTGTATTTTAAGTTTTGACGTTCTGGAGTTTTTGCGCATTTTTCGTCACAAAGTTTGTTGTACTCAGCAATTTGGGCTTTTAAGTTTTCGTAAGCCATGTTTTCATCATCCTCCTAAAAAAACAGGTTATTTTTTCATGCTTCCAGTTTCTGTGAAGCGTTTATGCCAAGAAAGAGCTTCATCAAGCAACATTGGTGTATGGGCATCCTTTGTTGCAGCTAATGCTTTTTCTAGGTATTCAGTTAACATAGGTTTGTAGTCTGGGTGAGCACATTTTTCAATAATCAAACGAGCTCTTTCCACTGGGCTCAAACCACGACAGTCAGCAACACCTTGTTCTGTACAGAAAATCATAGTGTCATGTTCTGGATGATCCACATGGGATACATATGGAACGATAGAACTGATGTCGCCATTTTTAGCAACGGAGTTGGTACAGAAGATAGTGAGATATGCACTACGTGCAAAGTCACCAGAACCACCAACACCATTCATCATTTTGCTACCCATAATATGAGTAGAGTTTACATTGCCAAAAATATCAAATTCGATAGCAGTATTCATGGCAATGACACCAATACGACGAGCAATACCAGGGTTATTGGAAATTTCTTGCGGACGAAGAATAATTTTTTTACGATATTCATCAATATTCGCATAGAAACGTTTCAATCCATCTGGAGAAGGACTCAATGCAGTACCGGAACATACAGTTACTTTACCAGCATCGATCAAGTCAAACATACCGTCTTGAATTACTTCTGTATAAATAGATAAATCTGTGAAAGGCCCTTGAGCCAAGCCACTGATTACCGCATTTGCTACAGAACCTACGCCGGATTGCAACGGAAGCAAGTTTTTAGGCAAACGACCTTCTGCAATTTCTTGTTCAAAGAATTTGATAAGATGTTGACTCATTGCCTTTGCATCATCATCAATAGCAGCTAAAGGTCTTGTTGTATCAGGTACATCACTTGGAACCACAGCAATAATTTTGCTAGGATCACAAGGTATTGCTTCTGTACCGATGCGATCGCCGGCCTGTTCCAACGGAATTGGTTTACGATGTGGCGGATCCAACGGTTCATAGATATCATGCATACCAACTAAGGATAATGGTTGAGATACATTTACCTCTACGATAACCTTTTTAGCTTGACTAACAAATGTTGGAGAATTGCCAACAGAGGTAGTCGGTACTAAAGAACCATCTTCGTTGATTTGACATACTTCAATAATTGCTACATCTAAATCTCCGAAAAATCCATAACGAATATTTTGTGCCATTGTGCTTAAATGCATATCGATGTATTTAACATCTCCACCATTTAAAGCCTTTCTCATATCTTTATTGGTTTGATATGGAAAACGGCGATTAATACCATTAGCACGAGTTAACGCACCATCAGCTTCATCACCTACAGAAGCACCTGTCCACAAATCGATTTTGAATGGTTCTTTTTCCATTCTTTCTGCCAATGCCAATGGCACAACTTTTGCATAACCCGATGGTGTAAAGCCGGAAATACCAACTTTATCATTAGGGTTAATCAACTGAGCTGCATCATAAGCAGTGACAATTTTACCTTGCAGGTCCACATTTTTTACGCGGTCTTTGATGTCTATCACCATAACCATCTCCTTTAAGAGTAACATTGTTAAACGACAATTGAATCTCTTTGGTCTAATACGTTCCTTAAACCGACTTCATCGTAGTCCACATCCAATGTATTGTCAACTTATATGACTAAAATGTATTTTTTATCACACTTCGGCTGTGCATTATGACTAAAACGCATAGGTTTTTACATTTTCACATAAGTTTTATTCACACCGATATAACTCACAGGAATTATCATTTTAATAGTATATATTGTTGTTTTTTATGCATATCGAACTATCTCAATACAACATATAGAGCCTTATCAATATAAAAAAAATAATATATACAAAACTGACTGCTACACCTCCTATAAAAATATAGATATACAAAAAACCGGTTTTCAAATGCAAGCAATAATGTTCAATTATCCTAACATTAGAAAACCGGTTAAATATACTTAAGCTTACCCTGCTAAGGTATATATAAATTATACCATACTATGAAATTATATCTCTACCATAAAACTTACTGATTATACAAAATGTACCTTTTACATATGTTTCTTTGTGGAAAGTTGTACTTTCACAAAGGCCCCAACCCAACCAAGGAGTTGCCAAAAAACAATAGTAACTTGATGGCTATAGAGCTCAAAATCAGACAATCCACTAAAAAGGACTCCGATAGCTAAAGCACCTATACCTATCTGTGCAGCTTGTCGGAACATATCCCCTTTCAAACGAACAGATGTAATAACATGACCGACGATAACTGCTAGGAATGATAGCAAGCCAGGAATACCTGTTTCAGCCAATATATTTAAATATAAATTATGGGCATGATACATCAACACATTAGGACCTTGAATGTAATAGTTATACTCTGGATAAACTAAGTAGAATGTATTCCACCCTATACCAAAGATTGGATTTTCTCGTACGATATACATTGTGCTGTCCCATAGAGCCCAGCGAAGATCTGATGACGTATCATGACCTTGGAATATAGACCAAAGTCGCGAAGCAACTTCCCCTTCATAGAAGTATAGAATTAGCGGTACCACTAACAAAGATAAGAATAGTCTTCGTTCTACGAAAATAGCCCAATACAGAATCATGGCCGCAAAACTAATCCAAATACCACGCGAATAGGTTAATAACATCGTTAAAAATAATACAATACCAATAATCAGCATTGTAACAACTTCACGAGTACGATTCTCTTTCATATAAACAAGAATATAGCTAATACATACACTTAATACCATCAATAGATAAGCCCCTAACAAGTTAGGATTTTGCAATGTAGACGCCATTCGACGCATCAATTTAGGAAATTGTGCTGCATCAACCCATTCTTTTATATGTATATTAGGAACAAATATATACTGATAGGCCCCGATTATGCATACAAGAAGGGCTGTACCTAAAAAGGCACGAAGAAAATAGTTCCACTGTTTAGGTGTTCGAATATAGGTACGAACTAAATAGTACATGCCCCCACCCGCCACAATTTGGTAGAACCAACTCTGAATAGACCAATCCCAGTTTGGTGACATTAACGACGATATACCTGTCCAGATAACAAAGATCATAACAGTCCAAGATAGATAACCGGTCGGCAGACTCAATGATTTACTAGAAATTAAATCATATAATGCTAGACCTATGGCCAACCAGAGAAGTACATCTCCCACCATTGGCTGAAGTGGCATCGCAATGACAACACCATAGATTAATCGTTCAATATAAAAAGTAATTCGTTTCTGATTAGGAATGAGTGAGAGCTCCATAATCTCACCTCAATGACTCATCTCATGGAAAAACCACTGACGAGCATCCCCTAGAATATATAAAGAACCACATACAGCAATGATATCACCATTCTTTGTATGTTTGTATGCTAAGGCTAACGCAGCCTCAACAGATTCTGCAGTTTGAGCCGTCACCTTAGGCACAGTACGGCGAATCACTTCAACCAAGCTCTCAGGTACCTCTGTTCTATCTGTTGGTGCAGGTACAACGAGGACTGTGTCGCCAGATTTAACCACTTCACGAATAATAGCCTCTTGGTCTTTATCTTTAAGGATAGCCATTACCACCGTTTTCGGTGTGTCCTTAAATAGTTCATTGTACGTCATGGCAAAAGACTCAGCCCCTGCCGCATTGTGAGCACCGTCAAATATAAAGGTACGATCTAAGCCTCGTTTAACTTCAAAGCGCCCCGCCCACGTAGTGCGGGCAAATCCTTCACGCATTGTTTCTTCACTGATGTTCGTATCCTCTTTCATCAACAGGCGTACGGCCATCAATGCACAAGCGAGGTTTACAGATTGATGAATGCCAGCCATCGTCGTAAACAACATAGCAGGTGCAGCATTGTTAGAACTAACCGTAATCATTTGACCACCCATTACAGCGCTGCGGCTATCAATACCAAAATCTTTATTAAAAACATAAAGCTTGGCATGTCGTTTTTTAGCTACGTCCTCAATGATATTAAGAGGTGTATCTTGTGCAGCTGTCACTACAGGCACCTTAGGTTTAATAATCCCCGCTTTATGGCGTGCAATTTCCTCGACAGTATCACCACAATATGCTTGATGATCTATTGTTACATTAGTAATAACAGATACTTTTGGAGTCACGATATTAGTAGAATCTAGTAAGCCCCCTAAACCAACTTCTACTACGGCATAGTCTACACCTTGCTCCTTAAAGAATAAAAATGCGGCAGCTGTTAATATTTCAAATTGTGTTGGCGCTTCTATTCCATTGTTAATAATAGTATCTACGGCAACCTTTACGCGACTAATTAATGTCCCAAAGGCTTCCTCTGTTATATTTCCATCATTAATTTGAATACGCTCCGTATAGGATTGAAGGTGAGGCGATGTAAATCGCCCCACCCGTAATCCACTTGTAAACAGTGCGTAGGAAATATATGAGGTAACCGAGCCCTTACCATTTGTACCTGTAACATGAACAATTTTATAATCTTCTTGTGGATTCCCTAACACATCCATAAGAGCCGTAATTCGTTCAAGGCCAGGTTTAATACCAAATGAAGATGCCTGCTCCAAATAGGCTAAGGCCTCCTGATATGTCATATAAACCTCCTATTATAAGGTTTCAAGGAACGCTTCACGTTCCAATAACGCTTGTTGTTTTTGTTTATATTCTTCTAACTTTTCTTTTTCTTTTGCTACTACAGCTTCAGGAGCTTTTGCTAAGAAGCCTTGGTTAGACAATTTACCTTCCAAACGAGAAATTTCTTTTTCCATTTGGATTTTTTCCTTTGCAATACGCTCTCTTTCTTTTTCACCGTCAATCAAGTCTTTAAGTAAGAGATATACTTCCATACCATTGACAACGGTTACAGTCGCATTTTCTGGTTTTGGATCATCGGTACCAAGAATTGTTACTTTCTCAGCCCAAGCCAATGTTACGAAGTAGTCACTATGTTCTGCTACAGTTTTAGCTAATGCTTCATCTGTTGGCGCTACGATAACCTCAGCTTTTTTACCTAAAGGCACATTCATTTCAGCACGCATGTTACGAATACCTTTGATAGCATCCATCATAACTTCCATTTGACGTGCTGCCCCTTCAAGATTATCGAATTTCAATGCTTCAGGCCATTTAGTAACAACGATGCTGTCCCCTTCGTGTGGCAAATGTTGCCAAATATGTTCAGTTACGAACGGCATGAATGGATGTAATAATTCGAGCATATGACGTAAGATTGTTACAAGTAAATATTGAACTGTACGACGATCACGTTCGTCGCTTTCACTATACAAACGAGGTTTCGCTAATTCAATGTACCAATCGCAGTACGTATTCCAAATGAAATCATATACGGAACTTGCCGCTTCACCAAGTTCGAATTTATCGAGATTAGATGTTACGCTTTGTACTGTTTCATTGTATTTTTGAACAATCCATTGGTCTGCTAATGTCAAATCATCTGCTGTTGGAACGAAACTTTCATCATAATTAGTAAGGTTCATCAATACAAATTTTGATGCATTCCAAATCTTATTGGCAAAGTTACGGTTAGCCTCAACACGTTCCATATAGAAACGCATATCGTTACCAGGTGTGTTGCCAGTTACAAGAGTAAAGCGCAATGCATCAGCACCATATTGGTCGATAACTTCAAGCGGATTAATACCATTGCCCAAAGATTTACTCATTTTACGGCCCTGGCTATCGCGAACAAGACCATGAATAAATACATGTTTAAATGGAATTTCATGTTCAAACTCAAGAGCCATAAAGATCATACGAGCAACCCAGAAGAAGATAATATCGTAACCAGTTACAAGCACACTTGTTGGATACCATTGTTTAAGTTCTGGAGTTTGCTTAGGCCAACCCATTGTGGCAAACGGCCATAAACCAGAGCTAAACCATGTATCAAGAACATCTGGATCTTGTGTAACATGACCGTGGCAATGAGGACATTCTGTAATATCTTCACGGCTAACGATAGTTTCACCACAGTCATCACAATACCATGCAGGAATGCGATGGCCCCACCACAATTGACGAGAAATCGTCCAATCGCGGATATTTTCAAGCCAGTTCACATATGTTTTTGTAAAACGTTCAGGAACGAACTCTACTTCGTGGTCTTTAACAACCTTAAGAGCGGGCTCTGCCAATGGTTTCATATCTACGAACCATTGTTTAGATACCATTGGTTCGATGATTGTATTACAACGGGAGCAATGACCTACTGCATGGTCATGATCATCAATTTTTTCAAGTAGGCCTAATTCTTTAAGTTCTGCTACTACTTGTTTACGCGCTTCTTCACGAGGTAAGCCATTAAATTTGCCAGCACCTTCATTCATTGTTGCATCATTGTTCATAACAACGATGGATTCCAAATTATGACGTTGGCCCATTTCAAAGTCATTAGGGTCATGAGCAGGTGTAATTTTTACACAGCCTGTACCGAAGCTAGCATCTACATAGTCATCGGCAATTACAGGAATTTCTCGATTAACAAATGGCAAGATCAATGTTTTACCAATGAGATCTTTATAACGATCATCATCAGGATTTACTGCTACTGCTACGTCACCAAACATTGTTTCTGGACGAGTTGTAGCAACAACAACAAAACGATTATCTTCACCTTTTACAGGATATTTAATATGCCATAAATGGCCATGTTCATCTTCATGCTCAACTTCAACATCAGATAACGCAGTGGCACAACGAGGACACCAGTTGATGATGCGTTCACCGCGATAGATCAAACCTTTTTCATAAAGACTTACAAATACTTCGCGCACTGCATGGTAATACCCTTCATCCAAAGTAAATCGCTCACGGTTCCAATCACAGGATGCGCCAAGGCTACGGATTTGTTTTACAATAGTATCACCATATTCTTTTTTCCATTCCCACACGCGCTCTACGAATTTTTCACGGCCCAAATCATAGCGAGATTTTCCTTCTTCTTTAGCAAGCATCTCTTCTACTTTGATTTGTGTAGCAATACCAGCGTGGTCTGTACCTGGCATCCACAATACATTGTAGCCTTGCATGCGTTTGAAACGGATGAGGATGTCTTGTAATGTGTTATCAAGGGCATGCCCCATATGCAACATACCAGTTACATTAGGAGGTGGTAATACGATACTAAATGGCTCTTTATTCGTGTCTACTTCTTCGTGAAAGTATCCTTGATTTTCCCAATAAGAATACCATTTGCCTTCTATTTCACCAGGATTATATGTGGTTAAATTTTCGTAGGTTTTCATCGTTCCTCCTAAAAGACTCCTTAGCGCTTCATAATTTTAGCCAATACAAATAGGCTTGTTTCATATAGCAATATCATAGGTAATGCAATCATCGTTTGCGAGAACATATCCGGTGTAGGTGAAATGACAGCACCTATGATAAAGGATATAAGAATAAATATCTTTCGCTTCGTTTTTAAAAAGCGTGATGTAATTAAGTTGAAATATCCCAAAATAATTAAGATCAACGGCAACTCAAAGATAAATCCAAAGGGCAGTACAAAGGATAATACAAAGTCCATATACTGACCAATAGAAAACATCGGCTGTAATTCATCTGTAGCAAAGCCCATAAAGAACCTCACTGCTGCAGGCAATACGAGAAAATAAGAAAATACAATACCTATCCCGAATAGACCAATTGCTACTGGTAAGATCCAGTTAGATAGCTGCTTTTCTCGCACAGTTAGTGCAGGCTTAACAAATAGCCAAATCTGATGCAATATAATGGGAGCGGCTATGACTAAGCCACCTACAACAGACACCTTCATATATGTAAAAAATGCTTCAGTAGGTCTCATATAATAGAGCTTGCCAGCCGGTTTTAGGAGTATTTCCAATAATAAGTCTACATAATAATAAGAAATACAAGTTCCCACAATAACTGCTACAGCTATTATAATCAATCGTTTTCGCAGCTCTGAAAGATGTCCTACAAGAGACAATTCCCTTGCTTCATCCATCATCTTCTGCTCTATAGCCGTATAAACTGGTTCATCTTCCACATCCTCAGGAATGTGTTGAGTTGCCACCTTATATCGTTCTTGCTCAGACTTTTGTTCTGCTTCACGCCGTTTTTGACGAACTACACTATCAAAAGAAGGTTTTTGCATGGGATATTCGAAATCCGATTTTGGTTCGAATGGTTCCATATTATACCTTTCTATCAGCCAGATTTTCTACAGCCATCACAAGAAATTCCTTCCCTGGGAAATCACGCACTGCAGCGAGTGCCGCTAGAGCATCTTTACAATATTTATCAGCTACAGCTAATGTATTATCAATTCCACCTTGAGCAATAACATAATCAATAATGTCTTGCTCATTACCACCATTATTTAAGCCTTTAATATCTTCAAGCAATTTATCTTTATTACCATCGTTAACGATGCTTAATAACGGATACGTCAATAGTCCCTCTCGAAGATCATTCCCTACAGGCTTTCCCGTTGTTTCCGCTGTTTCACGATAATCCATAATATCGTCTGTAATTTGGAATGCCATGCCTAATGCATGACCATATTTTTTCAACTCTATAATTTCATCCTCTTGCCAATCTCCTAAGAGACCACCAAGCTCCATACAGCCTTCCATGAAGTCTGCTGTTTTCTTTTGCGTCTTTGTCATATAACGCTCTATGCCTTGATCGATGCGATATACATCTTCCATTTGCATGAACTCACCTTCTACGAGGCATGTAATAATATGAGAGAATACTTGAAGATACTTCATATTCGTCATTTCAGATACGATTTTAAATGCTTTAGCAAATAAATAATCACCACTAAGGATAGCTACCTTATTACCTTTATGCATGTGAATTGTATCCTCCCCACGGCGAATTTCAGCTTGATCTAAAACATCGTCATGGATAAGTGTTGCTAAATGAAGCATTTCAACAGCCTCAGCAATTTTAATGCGTTGACGCTCTATAGATGTACCTGCATTAGCAATCAATAGACACAATTGAGCGCGCAAACGCTTACCACCTGCTGCTGATAACGGTCGAATCAGTGCATTGAAGTCCTCTGCACCGGTATTAAAAGATGATGCAAGAGACTCTTCGACATGCTCTAAATCTAGAGCAATGCGTTCCATAATCTCTAATTCGTTCGTTTGACTCATGCTTCATCTCCTACCAAAATTTTATTGATTCGTTGTTGTAAAAGCTCACGCCCAGTATGCTTTAAAGAGCTGTACAAAATCGGCGGGGTAGCCGTTGGATATAGCTCTTTAATAATAGACAAGTTTGCAGACTTTTCTTTAGCCGTCAATTTATCGGCCTTGGTCACTACAATTTGTAACGGAACACCAGCTTCGACGAGCCAATCAAAGGCCACCTTATCAATGGCCATTTCAGGATGGCGACCATCGATAAGTAAACACAACAACATCAATCGTTCAGAATGTAAAATATAATCGGCAATAAAGGAAGACCACAGATTGCGGTTTCCTTTATTTGTCTTTGCAAAACCATAACCAGGAAGGTCAACGAGAAACCAGTTATATCTGCGTTCCTCGGTTTCAGAAATATCCTCTTTTGATTCAATATCAAAGTAGTTTATCGTCTTAGTCTTACCTGGCTGACCACTAACGAGGGCTAACCCACGATAGTTACATAAAGAATTAATCAACGAAGACTTGCCCACATTAGAGCGTCCAAGGAAGGCGATTTCTACAGTATCCCCTTCAGGATATTGATCCGCCTTCACACAGGAAGTATTATATTTTGCAGCTATAATACGAGGCCCCTTTGGTTCTTTTCGTGTATATTGTGGTTTTGGGCCCATTGGTTTAGTGGATTTTTTCTTCTTTTGCATTACACAAGTGCCTTTGCTAATACTTCATCCATTGTCTTAACTGGCGTAATGATGAGGCCTTCTTTCACAATGTCAGGTAATTCTGCAATATCCTTTTCATTGCCTTTTGGAATCAACACCTCTTTTATACCATGAGACAAGGCTGCTAATAATTTTTCTTTTAAGCCGCCTATTGGTAATACACGGCCACGCAATGTGATTTCACCAGTCATGGCAATATCAGAACGAACCTTGCGGTTAGTCAAAATAGATACCATAGCTAATGTCATTGTAATACCTGCAGAAGGACCATCTTTAGGGGTTGCCCCTTCTGGCAAGTGAACGTGAATATCAAGCTTTTTATAAAAATCTTCTTCAATCTTTAAAGCTTTTGCATTATGGCGAATATAACTCATAGCCGCTTGACCAGACTCTTGCATAACCTTGCCGAGACTACCAGTTAAAGCCAATTTACCGGTACCATTCATAGTTGTAGCTTCACATGGTAATACTACACCACCAACAGATGTCCAAGCTAATCCATTTACATAGCCAACTTGTGCTTTCTTTTCTCGCTCTTGGTCAACAAAGATTGGTGCGCCTAAGAATTCGTGAAGATTCTTAGTAGTGACTTTTGGTGCGTCTCCGCCTTCTTCAACTACTTTGAAAGCAATCTTACGGCAAATCTTAGCAATTGTTTTCTCTAAAGTACGAACACCTGCTTCGCGAGTATATTCGGAAATTACCTTTCTTAACACAGCATCAGATAATTTAACCTTGTAATCTTCAAGGCCATTTTTCTTAATTTGCTTAGGTGTTAAGTAACGCTTAGCAATTTCTAGTTTTTCTTCTTCCATATAGCTGGACAACTCAATAATTTCCATACGATCTAACAATGGACCAGGAATATTAGATGCTACATTAGCCGTAGTAATCCAGAAAACTTCAGAGAAGTCGAACGGTACTTCGATAAAGTGATCACTAAATGTGCTATTTTGTTCTGGATCCAATACTTCTAATAACGCTGAAGATGGATCGCCTTTATAATCAGATGCTAATTTATCAATTTCATCCAATAAAAATACAGGATTCTTAGTACCTACATTTTTTAACCCCTGAATCATACGACCAGGTAAAGCACCAATATAAGTACGTCGATGTCCACGAATTTCAGCTTCATCACGAACACCACCTAAGGATGCACGGATAAACTTACGATTCATTGCTTTAGCAATAGAGGTAGCCAAAGAGGTTTTACCAACGCCTGGTGGGCCTACTAAACAAAGAATAGAGCCACTATTTTTACCGGTTAATTTACGAACCGCTAAAAATTCTAAAATGCGTTTCTTAACCTTTTCAAGGCCATAATGATCGGCCTCGAGCATAGCATAAGCGCCCTTGATATCTAAACGGTCTTCCGTTAATTCGTTCCACGGTAATGCCAATACCCAATCTAAGTAGTTGCGCAAAATTGTTGCTTCCGGCATCAATTGAGGCATGCGGCTGTAACGAGAAATTTCTTTATCAATACGCGTATGTACGTCTTCACTTAGGTTAAGTGCTTTTAACTTAACTCGTAGTTCTTCTGCCTCCTCCTCGGGATCTCCTTTATCACCCAACTCATCGTGGATAACGCGGATTTTTTCGCGCAAGAAATATTCCTTCTGCGCTTTTTCCATAGATTGACGCACTTGATTATTGATGGAATTTTCCAAATCAGAGATTTGTAATTCCATATTTAAAATGCCTACAATCATGTTAAGACGACGAGCCACAGATAATTCTTCAAGTAACTCTTGACGTTTCAAATTATTAATAGGCAATAGAAATGCAACTTGGTCAGCTAATTCACAAGGATTGCGTAATTCCATAACGCGCGTTACACCTTCATCAGTAACTGATTTAGCTTCTTCTGCCCATTCGCCAAATTTAGCTTGAACCAAACGACGATAAGCTTCAAGCTCTACATCGTCTTCAAATTCAGACGCCACTCGTTCATAGTCTCCTATATAATAAGGGTCCATGCTAGTAATATTCATAAGACGAATACGAGTGATGCCCTCTACAAGAACACGTACTATACCACCTGGTAAGCGCAACATTTGTTTAATTTTTACTAATGTACCCATTTGGGCTAAATCATGAACTGTTGGCGCATCTACAGCATCATCTTTTTGAGTTACGACGGCTAAAATGCGGTCCTCATTCATTGCGGCTTCCACCGCCTTAATGGATTTGTCTCGACCGATATCGAGGTGAATCACGATATTCGGGTATACTACCATGCCTCTGAGAGGTACGGTAGGGATCCCAACTTCGAGTAAATTCATACTTCCTCCAGGTATATATATTATGAAAAGAAACTCATTCCTACACAGAAATGAGTTTCTTCGAATTACGATTTCAACTGGATGTCTTGGTCTGCCTCATTTTTGAGTATAGGTTCACCTGTGCTTAATACGGATTCACGATTCACAATGCACTTAGTTACTTCCGGCATGGAAGGAACCTCAAACATTACGCGTTTCATCACCTTTTCAATGATAGCACGCAAACCACGAGCACCTGTTTTTCGCTGTAAAGCTTCATCAGCGATTTCTTCTAATGCATCTTCAGTGAAAGTTAATTCTACACCATCAAGGGATAGAATTTTTTCATATTGTTTTGTTAATGCATTTTTAGGCTTTGTCAAAATTTGAATTAACGCATCTCTGTCTAATTGATCTAATGTCACCATTACTGGCAAACGTCCAATAAACTCAGGAATCAAGCCAAATTTTAATAAATCTTCAGGTACAACATCTTTTAAGATAGCCGATACATTGCGTTCTTCTTTACGCTGTACATCTGCACCAAAGCCAAGTGTTTTCTTAGCGGTACGCTTAGTAATAACCTTATCCATACCATCAAATGCACCACCACAAATAAAGAGAATATTCGTAGTGTCAATTTGAAGCATTTCTTGATTAGGATGCTTCCTACCACCTTGTGGGGGAACAGAAGCGACAGTACCTTCTAAGATTTTGAGTAATGCTTGTTGTACGCCTTCACCAGACACATCACGTGTAATGGAAGGGTTCTCAGACTTACGAGCAATCTTATCAATTTCATCGATATAGATAATGCCACGTTCAGCCCGAGCTATATCATAATCTGCAGCTTGGATAATTTTGAGTAAGATGTTTTCTACATCTTCCCCTACATACCCAGCCTCAGTTAAGCTTGTAGCATCTGCAATAGCAAATGGTACTTCTAGCATTTTCGCTAAGGTTTGAGCCAATAGTGTTTTACCACTACCAGTAGGACCAATGAATAAAACATTAGCCTTTTGTAATTCTACGTCATCAACTACATTATCTGTTTGTAAACGTTTGTAGTGATTATATACAGCCACGGCTAAGGAGATTTTAGCATCATCTTGACCAATGACATATTCGTCAAGATGAGCTTTAATTTCTCTAGGCGTTGGCAATTCTTTTAAATTAAAGTCGTCCGTCTCAACCGCACCCAACTCATCTGCAATGATGCGTTCACAAACTTCAACGCATTCATCACAAATATACACGTTAGGCCCCGCCACTAATTTGCGGACTTCCTCGCTTGTGCGTCCACAAAAACTGCAGCGCATAGTGTCTTTATCTTTTGCCAAGGGGCGCCTCCATTACTTGCTTTCTACAGGTTCTCTTGTGAGCACCTCATCAATTAAGCCGTATTCAACGGCATCCTGAGCACTCATGAAGTTATCGCGGTCTGTATCGCGAGCTACTACTTCAATATCTTGTCCACTGCGAGAAGCTAAGATACCATTTAACTCTTCACGCATGCGAAGAATCTCACGGGCATGGATTTCAATTTCAGATGCTTGTCCTTGTACACCACCTAATGGTTGGTGAATCATGATGCGCGCATGAGGCAATGCATATCGTTTACCTTTAGTGCCAGCTGTTAAAAGCACAGCGCCCATGCTCGCTGCAGAGCCTACACAAATAGTAGACACATCTGGTTTAATATATTGCATCGTATCATAAATAGCCATACCTGCGGTTACAACACCGCCAGGGCTATTGATGTACAAATGGATATCCTTATCAGGATCCTCTGCTTCTAGGAATAACATTTGCGCAATAACCGCATTTGCCACATTATCATCGATGGGGCCACCAAGGAAAATAATGCGATCCTTTAACAAGCGAGAGTAAATATCATAGGAACGCTCTCCGCGTTCACCTTGTTCAACTACGATTGGTACATACATGTAATCACCTTTTCATGTACCCAGTTGAGCAAACTATTATTCAGCCGCTTCAGCGCCTTTTGCATTATCAATAATGAATCGAGCTGCTTTTTTGCGAGCTACAGAGCCTGCCAACATAGCTACACGACCTTCTTTTGCAATAATATCCCAAACTTCTTTAGGATCTGCCCCAAAGTTTTGAGCCATAATGAAGATTTCACGGTTCATATCATCTGGAGTTACTTCGATACCTTCAGCAGTTGCAATAGCATCCAATACTAAATCAGCGCGTACGTTTTCAGCTGCGGAATCTTTGTATTCAGAGCGTAAATCTTCGATAGTTTTATTGGAGAATTTCAAGTAGTCATCAAGTTTCAAGCCACGGCCTTCCATATTCATAGCCAATTCTTGAATCATTTGTTCTACGCGATCTTTAATCATTACTTCTGGGATTTCTACAGTTGCATTTTTAACAGCTGTTTGAATCAAGTCAGCATTGTAAGTATCGATTGCACGACGGGAAGCTTCTTCCTCCATTTTAGTGCGAAGATCTTTTTTCAATTCTTCAATAGTTTCGTAAGAGCTTGCTTCTTTTGCGAATTCATCATTCAATTCAGGCAATTCTTTACGTTTAATATCATGGATATGAGTTTTGAATTCTGCTTCTTTACCAGCAAGTTCTGCTACGAAGTAGTCTTCAGGGAATGTTACTTTTACAGTTACATCATCACCAGCTTTAGCGCCAATCAATTGATCTTCGAAGCCAGGAATGAAGCTACCAGAACCGATTTGTAATGGATAGGATTTACCTTCACCACCATCAAAAGGTTTACCATCAACGGAACCAGCAAAGTCGATTACTGCGAAGTCATCTTTTTGAATTGTAGCGCCTTCTTCAGCAACAACCATTTTTGCTTGTTGTTCACGAATATTGTTCAACTGTTCTTCGATTTGTTCATCAGATACTGTAGCATCTTGTTTATCTGCTTCTAAGCCTTTGTAATCGCCAAGTTTAACTTCAGGGCGTTTAGTTACAGTAGCTTTGAAAATCAAATCTTTGCCTTCTTCGAATTGTTCGCGTTCGATTTCAGGTTCAGATACAGGCACGATATCATTTTCACGAAGTGCAGCACTATAGTTTTGGCTAGCCAATACTTCAAACGCTTCTTCCAAGATAGCTTCTTTACCGAAGTTCATTTCCAAAATACGGCGAGGCGCATGTCCTTTGCGGAAGCCAGGGATGTTCACTTGACCTGCAATGCGTTTTACAGCTTGTTTAATGCCCTTATCTACTTCTGCTGCAGGTACTTCAATAGTTAACGTTACTACGTGTTGATCAACAGGATTTACAGTTGCTTTCATTTAAAATATGTCCTCCTCGAAGGGCAATATGCCCAAATTTCTGTAGTATATTATGCACTCCTAATAATAACATAAATGCAAGGTCAATGCAATTCTTCTCAATATACACTAAAAGACCACCCCAAAACGGGTGGTCTTTACATATTTAACATAATTATGCCAATTAGTTATCTTTAGCAATCAATTTGATAATGTCCCGACGAGACAAAATTCCAATCAAACGGTACTCTTTATCTACAACTGGCACATTTTTCAAATGTTGGTCAAGCATAACAGATACAATTTCTTCTACATCTTTATCCGGTGTGGTTGTAATTACTTCATCAGTCATCAACTCATGAACGTGAGATGCCAATAATTTTTTAAATTGAGCATTGTATTCACCGATGCCATTGTAATAGATGCTAGCGCCTAATACATTAACATAATGAGGCACATGAGGACGTACTTTTTTATAAAGTAAATCACCTTCAGAGATAATACCTAACAACTTATTATCATCATCCACTACGGACACAGCTGTTAAATTATATTTAACCAATAAATCAGCTACATCAGAAATCGGCGCATCTTTGCCAACAGTAACAGGGTATTTATTCATTACTTCTTGGATTTTCATAGTGAATTCCTCCTTACAAATACATCTTGCTTTATTATACTATTCGCCACAATATAATAAAACTCCTTTTTTCTGAAAGTATTATACAAATAATTTTTAAGTCTACGTCTTTTACCAATGATAAGGTTCATTACGATTGATTTTTGATGCTCGATAAATTTGTTCTACAAGTAGCAATCGAACCATTTGATGAGTAAAAGTCATAGGGCTAAAAGATAATTTATAATTTACAGCCTGACGTAATATATCACTCACCCCAAAGGCACCACCAATAATGAAAGCCATATCGCTAACACCATCCACCTCAAGCTTAGATACCGTCTTAGCGAGTTCTTCAGAGGACATTGGTTTGCCATACACGTCAAGTAATACGGTATACGCATTTTTAGGGACCGCTTTTAATAAACGGTCTCCTTCTTCTGCAACGACTTGTTTGCGATCCGCATTACTCGGCTTATCTCCAATTTTACTTTCATTCAGCTCTGTAATTGTAATGCCACCATAGGGGCGCATGCGTTTCACAAACTCTGCTACGCCCTCACGTAAATAAACATCCTTCAATTTGCCGATACAGACTACATAAAATCTCATTTTTACCTCTTCACAGATTGGATGGACACAATTTCATTAGGCTGACCATGTTGTAACTTCATTTCAGGTCCAATACGAACACCACCATCAACAAGCATTTTGCCAATAGTTTGGGTAACAAGGACAGAGTTATTATTATTTTCAGAACGATGGGCCAATATAACTTGCATAAAATCAGGACGTTTCATCATGAGTAGTGCTTGCGCAGCCATTTCATTACTCAAATGACCTTCATCACTAGCCACCCTTTGTTTCAAAAACGGCTGATATGGTCCGAATCGCAACATATGAGGATCATAATTCGCCTCTAGCACTAACAGAGTCGTATCATCAATTCTACGTAAAATATCATCTGAAATCACGCCTGTATCAGTGACAATAGTTGCCTTATCGTTCCCAGCAAACACATTTATACCAATTGGATCAGCCGCATCATGACTTACCGAAAAAGGTTCCACAATTAGACTCCCCAACGTCAAACTGCCCTTTGTAAGCTCGATTAATCGATTCTTTGGCACGATTAACTTATCTTGGATTTCACGCCAGGTGCCTTGCTTCGTATACACAGGAATATCAAATCGTTTTAGTAATTGTTGTAGTCCCGCAATGTGATCACTATGTTCATGACTGACAAATATACCCTCTACCTGTGCCATATCAATTTGTAATTCTTTTAACCCATTGACAATGCGTCGACAACTGATGCCTACATCATGTAATATGACGGAGTTCCCTTTTTTTATCACTGTACAATTGCCCTTACTACCACTGGCAAGGACATGGACCTCCAACGGTGAGGATTCACTCATCAAAACACTCCATATACTTAATCATAAATCTATTATTTCTGTAAAAGTCAATAGCTTAGTTATTTAGTTAAATATTGTATTAACTCATTTAAATTCAAGCTATTATTACGTTCTTTCAGATAATTTAGTCAAACGCTCTACAAAGTACGACATATTAGCCTCAATATCTGATCCTCGACGGAACATGTCACCGCCAACGAGGAACATAGTATCATTTCCGTACAGCTCAACGAGTTCATTAAGACGAGCATCTGTAACACCACCACCCGGTGCCGGGCAAGCTGCTTTCATCAAACCTAATGGCTGTTTAATGTAAGAGGAAATCCTCTTGCATTGTTCCTCTGTAAAAGTAAAGCGTCCACCATAAGATACGAAAATTGGCATATCAGCCCCAAAGATACGAGGTAATAAACCTAGTTGTAAATAGTCAGCTACTCCAGATACACCAGGGCTTACAAATCCACCAGAATAAGCTGGATGATGAATAATGGGCAATCGTAAGTTTTCATCAGTAGCTAATTTGTGTAACCAACCGAAACCAACGAGACCTGCAGCCACCATGAGAGCTGTAGCACCAGCCTCTTTGGCAAAATAAGCGCGTTCTAACACATCTGTACCATCACCTGATACGTTTGCAGCATATAAAGTATGTGTACCATGTACAGCATTCATTTCCTGTACCATAGCAGCACATCGTTTTACACGATCTTTATATTGAGAGAAGGACTGATTAGAAATACCATGATCATCCTTTATGACATCTGCACCACCACGTGTGTAAGCGCCACACATACGAGCCAATTCTACATTCGGTGTGCCCATCGGCTTTACAACGGCTTGAATCATTGGACGCGTCGGGGTTTCCACTAATCGACGAATTCCTTGTAAGCCAAATTGTGGTCCCTTAAACACATCGTAAAGTGTTGGACATAGTTCAATATCTACTACCCAAATATGTGGCTGTAACGAAGAATTACCAAAGACAACATTTAAAAATTGTGTAGCCTCTAAGGCCGTGGTATCTACGTGATATGAAATACGAGCCAAATAGTAACGAGAGGTGTCAATTACAGCATTTGGCATCACACCTACATTGATATAAGGAGAGTCTTCTACTATAGGTTCAAGAGATTCTAGTCGACCAGTAATAGTTTCTTTAATGTATGGATCCGTTACAAACTCATAAGGAAATTCTATAGTTTGCTCCACTTGAACAGCCCAAGCAATTGATTTTGCTTCTTCATATGTACTCGCTTCTATTCTATATGTAACTATAAATCGCTCGTCTTTCATAATGCGTCTCCTTTGCAATAATATTATTTAATTATATACCAAAGTAGTATACGATTCCATAAAAAAAGACCTCACTCCAAATCAGAGTGAGATCTTTTTAACAAACGAAACCATATATATTGATGTTTTACCTATACTAACAAGGTTTCTACTGTGAGAGACAATACATATAATCGCATGAGAGTAAACTCGTCTAACTATATCTTATTGGTAGAAATGTTTAGGATAACCTTTGAATCGTGTGAAGTGGCGATATTTACGAGTCGCACGATTAGGTTCGTTAACAGTTTTATAACCAAAACCATTAAACATTACATTTAAAATAACAGCTACTATACTACCAGCTGTGATACCAGATTTCAACAGAATTTGAGCCCATGCTGGAAAGTGTGTATAGAATTGAGGTGCTGCAAGAGGAATCATGGATACCCCAATACTAATGGCAACTAGCATCAGGTTATAGTTACCATCGAAACTAACTTTACCAAGAGAACGAATCCCACTGGCGATAATCATGCCGAACATAGCAATCCCTGCGCCCCCTAGTACAGCATTTGGAATACAAGCTACGATAGCGGCTAATTTAGGGAAAAGGCCTAATAAAATTAAAATTACACCAGATGCTGCTACAACGAAACGACTCTTAACACGTGTTACAGCAATAAGACCTACGTTTTGAGCAAATGCTGTATACGGAAAACTATTAAGGATACCACCAATAATAGTAGACAAGCCATCCGCGCGAAGTACCGCAGCCAATTCATTTTGACCAATAGGTTTATCTACAATTTCACCTACCGCAATACTATCACCAGTTGTTTCTACCATAACTACGAGCATTACAATAATCATAGATACAATAGAAGCAAAGTCAAAGGTTGGAAGACCAAAATAGAATGGTGTTACAACAGAAATCCATTGAGAACGTCCTACCTCTGAAAAATCTGTAATACCAACAATCATAGCTAAGGCTGTACCGAGAATAAGGCCAACTAAGATTGCCAAATTACCAAGGAAACCTTTACCAAATCGATAAGTTAATATAACGAGAACAAATGTAGCTACACCAAGAGCTATGTATAGTGGATCGCCAAAGTTTTTATTGCCTACGCCACCCCCCATCCAGTTAACAGCTACTGGCATCAAGTTGATACCAATAATAGTAATGATAGTACCTGTTACTACAGGTGGGAATAGCCGAATCAAACGACTGAAAAATGGTGCCACAAGGAATGTAAAGAGACCAGCTACGATAATCGCACCGTAAATCGTATTGATATCATGCTGTTGACCAATCATAATCATAGGGCCTACAGAAGCAAATGTAACACCTTGAATAAGAGGAATACGCCCGCCAACTGATCCGAATCCTAATGTTTGAATCAATGTAGCTACACCACATGTAAATAAGTCAGCTGTAATCAAACGAATTAAATCTTCAATTGGCAAATGCATAGCTTGTGCAATAATAATTGGTACAGCTACTGCCCCAGCATACATAGCCAGAACGTGCTGTAAACCATAAGCGAATAACTGCGGGATTGGCAGCATACCATCTACATGGTCGACACCAGATGCACCTTTACTCATAAGAATCACCTCATATCTTACGTTTTAGTTACTAGTTAAACAATATAGTCATACTATCGTACATGATAGAGTTTAGAAATCTCATCGACTTCACGTGGGAACCTTGATGGCTAGGGGCAAAAGCCCCTACCATTAAGCAAATATTCTATTTTTTATAACCTGTATGTTTAATCGGCAAGGACCTACGTGGTTCTCCGTCGATACGACGATACGCATTTGCAATAGCCGGTGCAATCGGAATGCTAGAGATTTCGCCAATACCTTTAGCACCGTATGCATATTGTTCTGGTGTCCCTTTTTCGATAAGACTTACATGAATTGGAGGACATTGGGTAGCTCTAAGAAGTCCTAGCGTACCGTATTTAGATGTTACATACCCTTCTTTATAAGGGAAGTCTTCTGTAACGGCATACCCCATTCCCATAATGGCACCACCTTCGGCCTGACCTGTACAGGATTGAGGGTTCACTACACGACCTACATCGTATGCTACATGTAAATTAGCAACCTTATTGTCTTCACCAATTGTTGCTACACATGCACCATAACCATAGGCAACGTGATTTTTTGGATGCGATTTATCAGAATTAAATGGATCTGTTTCACCGAGAAACTCTTCATAAATCTCTACGCCATTCAGTTCTTCTAATGTTTTAGTATCTAACATTTCTTTTAAGCGAAGACTTGCTTTACGCGTTGCTTCACCGGTAAAGAGCGTTTGGCGAGATGCAGTAGTTGTACCAGAATCTGGTGTACGTACTGTATCAGGTCGTTCTACAAATACTTTATCCGCCGTTAAGCCTGTCGTTTCACAAAGTACTTGTGTTGCCATAGTAGCCATGCCTTGACCAATACAAGCGGCACCCGTACGAATACGAACTTTACCATCACGTACTTCTAAAATAACGCGACCCGTATCAGGTAGTCCTACACCAATACCACTATTTTTCAAACATACCGCAAGGCCAGTACGATCAGAGGCATAATATGCATCTTTTACAGCTTCCAAACATTCTACTAAAGCGGTTTCTTTGGAACAAATTTGGCCGTTTGGTAATGAGTCACCAGGGCGTACAACATTTTTGTAGCGGAATTCCCAAGGATCCATGCCTACCAACGCAGCTAATTCATCAATATTTTGCTCTTGACCAAAGATAGTTTGTGTTACGCCAAACCCACGGAATGCACCACCAGGAACAGTATTTGTATAAACACATACACCATCAAAGGCAAAATTATCAAAGTGATAAGGGCCACAAGAATGAGTACCAGCACGTTGAAGTACAGGACCACCTAAAGATGCATACGCGCCACAATTAGAAACGATATTTACCTTACTTGCTACCAAATTACCTTCCGCATCACAAGCTGTTGTAATATCCATTTCCATCGCATGACGTTTAGTATGAATATTGAGACTTTCTTGACGGGAGAAAAGTACCTTAGTTGGTTTTCCTGTAAGCCAAGCTACGAGTGATGCATGATGTTGTACGGTCATATCTTCTTTACCACCAAAGCCACCACCTACGAGCATACTGTGAACCTTTACAGCCTCATTCGGAATACCAAGCATACGAGCAACTTCACGACGATCATCATAAACATTTTGGCTACCTGAATGCAGATGAATTTCATCACCCTCACGATATGCAACGGCACATTCTGGTTCCATAAATGCATGGTCGGTTTGAGGTGTGGAATAATGATTTGTTACTACAAAAGCAGCCTCTGCAATAGCCTTATCTACATCGCCACGAGATAATGTTTGACGAGATAATACATTTCCCTCTGGATGTAACTGAGGAGCATCTGGTTTTAGTGCTTCCAATGGATCTAGTACGGGTTCTAATTCAGTATAATCAACTTCAACTAGAGCCAATACTTCGTCTAAGTATTTCTTTTCTGTAGTTGCAACAAGTGCAATTGCATCGCCTACATAACGTGTAATATCACCTTCGGCGATAAGTACATCCCAATCCGGTACTAAATGACCAGTCTTATTGAATGGTACATCCTTAGCAGTCAATGCCGTTACACATGCTGGATGTTCAAGAGCTTTAGACACATCAACACGATCAACTCTAGCTCGTGGGTATTTAGAACGCAATGCTTTGGCATAAATCATGCCATCCATATAGATATCATCAGAGTATTGTCCAGTACCTAATGCTTTTTCCTCAGCATCTACACGGTGTAAACGAGCGCCTACATTACCATTTGTATCCTTTTCTGGAACTGGTAAGTTCTCACGGAACATTTTTGCAGCTAGCATAATGCCCTCTTCAATTTTTACATAGCCTGTACAACGGCAAATATTACCTAATATCGCCTTTTTAACATCGTCAGGTGTAGGGTCATTATTTTCGTCAATCAATACTTTTGCACTAATAATCATACCTGGTATACAGAAACCACACTGCACCGCTCCGCATTCACCAAAAGCATAGGTGTATACTGCTTTTTCTCGTTCAGATAAACCTTCAATCGTGACAATTGATTTACCGTCTAATTGAGATAGTTTGCTTACACAAGCCTTTGCTTTTTTTCCGTCTATAATTACTGTACACGTACCACATGCACCAGCACTACAACCTTCTTTAGTGCCCGTCAACTTTAAATCAGCTCGCAAGAAATCAATTAAACGTTGATCCTCTTGAACCTCATATTGGGTGCCATTCACTTGAAAGCGGTACATATATAGCCCTCCTCTCATTAAGGAATACATTCACCAAGATACGATTCTGTTAAGGATCCATCTTGTACCACATGGTGACCTCTAAGGATAACATCTCGAACCTTGCCAGTTACAGATATTCCTTCGTAAGGTATATAGTCAGCCTTTGTATGGGCGGACTCTTTTGAAAGCATATGTTCTATATGCTTATCTACAATTGTTATATCCCCATCACTACCTACAGCTAATGTACCCTTCTTGGGATACATGCCATATAGCTTTGCTGGGTTTTCACTAACTAATTTCATAAAATCTACAGCACTCATATTGCATTGGTTAACCAACACATCATAAGCAATGATGCCCCGTTCTTCGGCTCCAGGAATACCTCCAGGAATTCGGGTAAAGTCATACCGACTCTTTAATTTTTGATCATTAAAGGTAAAGCTACAATGGTCGGAACCAATGGTTTGGAATACACCATTTACTAGTGCATGCTTCAATGCCATTTGGTCTTGTATCGTTCTAAGTGGAGGACTCATCACAAATTTAACCCCTTCAAAATCAGGTAATTTATATCGTGATTCATCAAGCACCAAATACTGTGGACATGTTTCACAAGTCACTTGATGTCCTAATGCCCGCTCACGTAGAACTTCATCTACGCCTTCTTTAGAACTTACATGCACAATATGCACGGGATACTCTAATGCAGCACCAATTGTACTAAATCGCTTAATCGCTTCCGATTCAATCATGGCCGGTCTTGTGAGTGGATGATTGTCTACATCTAATTCACCACGTTTACGTTTATCTGCTACAAAGGCATCGATAAGATCACCGTTTTCACAGTGAGCCCCTACAAGCGCACCCGTTGGTTTTATAGCTTCAATAGCATCATAAATTTCTCGATCTGTTAAACGGAAGCCATACGCTAAGTACACTTTAAAGGACGATACACCAGCTTCTACAACCTTTGGTATTTCATGAGATACCTCTTCATTCATTTCTACAAGCTCCATATGGAATTTGTAGTCACAGGAGCAGCGCCCTGCGGCACGCTCCTTGTGAACTTCTAAACCTTTACAAAGGGAGCCATCCTCGGGAGAAGCAAAATTGATGATTGAAGTAGTCCCACCAAGTATAGCAGCCTTCGTACCACTATCAAAATCATCCGCAGTCGATGCTAAAGTATTGGTCATTTGAAAGTGCGTATGAGGATCTATAAATCCTGGGAATACGTAGCAACCTTTTGCATCAATTACTTTAGCCCCTTCTGGAACAGGAACGTGTTCATCGATGGCGACAATTTTGTCGCCATCAATTAATAAATCTCCGGTAAGGATTCGATCAGCTAAGACCAATTCCCCTTGTTGTATGATAATCATGATACATAGTACACATGCTCTTTACAGAAGGCATGTACAACTCCTTTCAATTCTTTAGGTAATGCATCAATGTCACATACGGCTTCTTCACCTTTGAAGCGATAACCACAGCTAGTGCCTTTGATGTAGAAACCATCATTTGTACTATCTGCTAAAGCTTCAGCATTGTGGAAGAATGTAATGCGATCCTTGTATGGTTGACAAGGTTCTACGCAATGACATGCACAGTTACCACACTCATTACAGCTTTGATCAACATGGACGATCAATTTAGCATCATTTACAGTAACGACTTCATTACATCTATTAGGACATACGCGAACACAAGCGCCACAAACTACGCGGCAGTGGTAGTCAGAGCTACGTGTACCTGGGAAAGATGGCATTGCTTCACGTTTTTTCTTCATAGCATCGCTCTTTTTGAAAATTTTGTTCTCAGCGATATCTTTAGCAAGTTCAGCGATAAGTTCTTTATGAACTTTTAAAGCAGCATTGTAATCAGTAGATTCTACTTCGTCTGCTAAGCCTTTGAAAGTATTGTAACCTTCACCTTGTAGAAGAATTGTACATACTGTTACAGGCCAAATACCACAATCAAAGATAGCTTTGATATTTTGTTTTACAGCACCACCGCTATAAGACATAGGTAAACGTTTGCCGAATTGAGCACTTAAGAGCTCAGCTACACCAATTGTTACAGGTAACAAGGATTTACCAGACATATACATTTGCTCGCCTGGCAATTCATTGTTGTGAATTTGTACAGGGAATGTATTTGTCAATTTAACACCGAAAATCTTATTGTGTTTTTCACCAAGAGCGATAAGACGCTCTAACATTGGAACAGCTTTATCGAATTGAAGGTCAACTTCAAATTGATGATCTTCAAAGTCAATGTACTCAAAACCAGCGTTATCCAATAATTCTCTAATGCGTTTTGGACCTAACAATGTAGGGTTGCATTTTAAGTATAGGTGAAGACCTTTTTCACTGATAAGGTACGAACAAATGGATTCGATTTCTTCTGCTGGGCAACCGTGCATTGTGGACAATGTAATTGCTTGGCAAAGTTCATCACTAATAGAGTTGATATAATCAGCATCAATATGCTCAAATTCATCTACATGGTCAAGACACCATTGTTTACAAGTATCCCACATTTGGGATTGAGATGCACTGCGCATTGTGTTAATGAATTTATCAACCATAGGGCTCTTGATACCAGCCAAGTTGTAGCCAACACTCATGATGAATAAGAAGCCATCTGGATCCCCTAAATCTAATTCTTTAGAGATTAATTTCAATGCGAACCAAGCTTTGATGTATTCATCAGCAGCTTCATCACAGCTATATTCAGAAGACCACTCTACGTTGTAGGCTTCGTCTACAGAGTAGATACAAGGTCTAGGAATACCTAGTTCTTCACCATACATAATTTGTACGGTTTTTAATTCGATGCAACGAGCACCAGCTACATAAGATGCCACAATGTTTTGTGCCAACTGTGTATTAGGGCCAGCTGCTGGACCTACAGGATTTTCAATAGATTTACCAAAGATAGATAAGCGTTGATCATGATTCGTACGATGAATTTTATTTACATTGTAAATACGATTGTACATCTTGTACTCAGTCATAATGTGGTTCATCAAATTTCCGAAACTTACCGGATACATAATGTCACTCATAATGTCACACTCCTTTAAAGCGTTTGCGTTATGGGTTTAGTCGTTTCCATAAACCTTTAGATGTTGCTAAAACTTCGTCCATTACTTCAGCTTTATCAATGCCTTGTAATTTACGATCAATCATGCGTGGTACACCATCACTAATAGTTGTTACCACATACATACCATTAGCACCGAATAGTAAGTGACCATTGATGTTGTTTTCATCAAGTGGTGTTGGTGCTGCGTAATCAAGAACAATTACGTCAGCTGCGGCACCTTTTTTAAGGATGCCTACCGTAGTATCGAAGAATTCATTAGCCATTTTGCGGTTGTTTTCAAATAGCATATGAGGTACTTCGCCCCAGCCTACATATGGTTTATGTTGCTCATGTTTCACGAGACAATTCGCTACTTTATAAGATTCGAGCATATCATTTGTATAACCATCTGTGCCAAGCCCAACAGTGATCCCTGCATCTAATAGTTTTAAGATATCTGTCGTGCCTACTGCATTACCCATGTTACTTTCTGGGTTATGTACGACCTTAGCTTGAGATTTTTTCAATAATGCCACATCTTCGTCAGTTACGTGTACACAGTGACCAGCGATGCTCTTAGGGCCTAAAATACCTGCCTCTACGAGGCGTCTAACAGGTGTCATGCCATACTTTTCTTTACTATCGGCCACATCTTCAGGCCCTTCTGCAACATGAACATGATAACCTAATTGATCTTCATTGTGAGCTTTCACATAGTCTAATGTATCAGAGCTTAGTGTGAAAGATGCATGCAAGCCCATCATAGCAGCAAGTCTAGATGAATCTTGCTTGGCTTCTTTACCAAAGCGTACGTTTTCTGCAACAGCGGCTTTCATCTGATCAACACCGTTACGGTCAGACACTTCGTAGCACAAGCAAGAGCGAACGCCAAATTGCTTAGCTACATCTGCAATGATGGATAAGCTGTTAGGAACTTCACCATAACTTGCGTGATGGTCAAAAATAGTAGTTACACCATTTTCGATACAGCCTAAATACGTAAGTAATGCACTTGCTTTTACATCAGGAGCGGTCAATTTATTATCTAAGTAGAACCAAAGTCCTTCCAAGATTTCACCGAAGTTAGTCGGTGCCGGACCTGGCAATGATAAACCTCGTGCAAGAGCGGAATAAATATGGTGATGTGCATTAATGAAACCTGGCATAATTAGGCCACCATGAGCATCAATGATTTCTGCATTTACATACGTTTTACATAATTCATCATATATACCAATATCAACAATTTGAGTCCCGTCGATAGCAACAGCACCATCATAAATGATAGGTCTATCAGCGTCGCGAGTAATAACAGTACCTTTTCCTAATATAATCATGTGGGCACCTCCTCAACGATTCGTTGAAATGCATACTTATAAACTTATATATTATTATAATACGATACGTGTTCCTGTTTTTCCTGCTATACCATCTTTAGATTTCTCTAATAATGTGATAATTGAAACACGGCCTTTTTTAGATTCTGCAAATGCTATAGCGGCTTCTACCTTTGGTTTCATCGAGCCTTCTGCAAACTCACCAGCTGATACATATTCTTTAGCTTGTGTAACGTTTATTTCATCAAGCCATTTTTCATTTTCTTTACCAAAGTTAATGGCAACCTTTTCAACAGCTGTTAAAATAACGAGAACATCAGCATCAATTTCT
Organism: Veillonella parvula; assembly: GCF_032472435.1. Classification (GTDB taxonomy): domain Bacteria; phylum Bacillota; class Negativicutes; order Veillonellales; family Veillonellaceae; genus Veillonella; species Veillonella parvula_N. Next base: position 23,495 of record NZ_JAWEGM010000001.1, on the reverse strand, counting down.
TGGGCCAATAAACTACTAGTCCAATCTTTATCAATAACAGCAGCTGCACCATGAAGTTCATTACCTTCTTTAGTTACTGGGATACCTCCCCCGCCACAAGCAACAATTAATTGTTTACCTACTAAACCTTTAATTGCTTCTAGTTCAATAATTTCTTTTGGTGCTGGAGATGCCACCACACGACGATAACCACGTCCCGCATCTTCTTTTACCACATAATCGTAATTCTTTTCTGCGTATTCAGCTTCTTCCTGAGTCATAAAGTGTCCAATTGGTTTTGTAGGATTTTGAAAAGCTGGGTCATTTTGATCAACAAGTACTTGTGTAACCATAGTCATTGTTGGCAAATCTTTTATACCACGATTTAAGAGCTCTTCGTGAAGAGCATTTTGTAAGTCATAACCAATATAAGCTTGGCTCATTGCTACACATACAGATAATGGAGTGTTTGGTTGACCTTCTACTTCACGAGTCAATGCAGCCATCGCATTGTTGATCATACCAATTTGAGGTCCATTACCATGTGTTACCACTACGTCACAATCAGCTTCTACTAAATCAATAATCGTTTTAGCTGTACTTTTTACTGCAATTTTCTGTTCTGGTAAGGAATTGCCTAATGCATTCCCCCCCAGTGCTACTACAACTCTCTTTTTCATGTTATGCCTCATAACAAACTATTAAGAATAAAAGGAGCCATCAATACGGATGGCCCCTAAACTTTACTTTACGGTTGAACTCGTTCGGTTCCCTTCCGTTCTAATTCTTTTAAGGTTTCTACAGGATTTTTAAATTTGCTAAGGAAAATCATAGCTGCAATAACATATGGTTTGTAGCTTGCTTCCTTATAAAGAGGTATGCGGTAGCGATCAAATACTGTTGCATCTACTTCGCCTTCTTCACAACTTACACCTGTAATATCTGCTGGTAAGCAATGTAAGTAAAGAGCTTTGCCGTCCTTTGTGAGACTCATCATCTCTTCCGTACATGCCCAATCTTTATGTTTACCATTTTCTTCAAGAAGAACTTTTTCTAATGCTTTAATACCTTCATGATCATTTTCACCATACAGTTTTGTACGTTTTTCCATTGCACCGAATGGAGCCCAGCTCTTAGGATATACGATGTCTGCATCTTTGAAAGCATCCTTCATGTCGTTAGTTCTACGGAATGAACCGCCGCTAGCTTCAGCTTGTTTCTTAGCGATTTCTTCAACTTCCGGCATTACTTCATACCCTTCTGGATGTGCTAATACAACTTCCATACCGAGACGAGTAAATAAACCAATAGCACCTTGAGGTACGGATAAAGGTTTACCATAAGATGGGGAGTATGCCCAAGTCATAGCAATCTTTTTGCCTTTAAGGTTTTCTACACCGCCGAATTCTTTGATGATATGAGCTGTATCAGCCATGATTTGTGTAGGATGGTCAATATCACATTGTAGGTTTACAAGTGTTGGGCGTTGCTCTAGTACACCATCTTCGTGACCTTCTTTAACTGCATCGGATACTTGATGCATATAAGCATTACCTTTACCGATATACATATCATCACGAATACCGATAACATCTGCCATAAAGGAAATCATATTAGCTGTTTCACGAACTGTTTCACCGTGAGCGATTTGAGATTTGCCTTCATCTAAATCTTGAACTTCAAGGCCTAGCAAATTACAAGCGGAAGCAAAAGAGAAACGAGTTCTTGTAGAGTTATCGCGGAATAAAGAAATGCCAAGACCGCTGTCAAATACTTTAGTGGAGATATTGCGTTCTCTAAGAGCACGCAATGCATCAGCTACTGCCCAAACACCTTTTAATTCGTCATCAGATTTTTCCCAAGTTAGGAAGAAATCTTCGCCGTACATTTTACTAACATCTAAGCCTTGTAGTGTTTCAATACTTTTATTGAAGTCTGTCATCTGTAAGTCCTCTCTTTCAATTCCCTAAAGGGCTACTTAGGATCTAACTTTATACGATGCCTCATCAAATGTTGAGGTACCATATGAAATTCTTAATATCAACTATTTTCAGTTATTTTCGTTAAAATAGATCTAATTCAATATATGTGATATTAGTCTTTGCAGTATACGGATGGTAACAATGCATATACAGCGGCACATGTTACAAGATCTTGTTTCCATGTAATTTCGTTAGGAGCATGTGCTTGTGCTTCTGCGCCAGGACCGAAGCCGATGCAAGGAATACCATTACGACCCATGATAGATACACCATTTGTGGAGAATGTCCATTTATCAGTTAATGGGCGAGCTTTACGCATTTCAACTGTATCTTCTGCACCAATACGTTCGTTGCCATATAAGCTAGTGTATGCTTCTTCCAAAGCTTCTGTTACTTTGTGATCTTTAGGAATTACCCATGTTGGGAAGTAGCATTCAATTGGATAGGTTAAACCAGTCCAAGATGGACGAGCATATTCGTACATGGATACTTTCGCACCATATTCTTTAACATGTGGTAATTCTTCGATTTCTGCCAAGCAACTTTGCCAAGTTTCACCAGCAGTCATACGACGGTCCAAGGAAATAGCGCAGGAGTCAGCTACTGCACAACGGCTTGGAGAAGTATAGAAAATTTGGGAAGTAGTTACTGTACCGCGACCTAAGAAGCGAGCTTCTTCATAGTGGTCAGGGTTAAATTTTGGATCAAGCATTTTAACAAGGCCCTTAATTTTTGTGCTTTCATCAGCAGAGTTAGCATTCAATTCACGGATGTCTTGAAGTATATCTGCCATTTTATAAATTGCGTTGTCACCGCGTTCAGGAGCAGAACCATGGCAAGATACACCTTGTACATCTACACGAATTTCCATACGACCACGTTGCCCACGATAGATACCGCCATCAGTTGGTTCTGTAGATACTACAAATTCAGGACGGATATTACGTTCTTTAATCATGTATTCCCAGCAAAGGCCATCGCAGTCCTCTTCTTGTACGGTGCCTACAACAAGTACACGATATTTATCACTTAGAAGTCCTAAATCTTTCATAATCTTAGCGCCGTATACAGCGGATACGATACCACCCAATTGGTCAGATACGCCACGACCACCAATTTTAGTTTCGTCTTCGAAACCATCGTATGGATCAAAATCCCAATTATCACGATTGCCAATACCAACTGTATCAATATGTCCATCAAAGGCAATGAGGGTTTTTCCTGTACCCATATATCCAAGAATATTCCCCATAGGATCTACTTCAACTTCATCAAATCCTAGATCTTTCATCTCTTGTTCTATACGTTTTACATGATCTTTTTCTTCAGCACTTTCACCTGGGAATGCTACGATCTCACGTAAAAACTTTGTCATCGCTGGGCCATAAGTTGCCGCTGCTTGTTTAATTGCTTGTAAATCCATAATTAATGCCTCCTAACGATCTTCACCATACCACATAATATTTTTATATCTTTCAGGGTCCGTATCACCTTCAGTGGAGAAACAGAGTACCTTTGAAGACGCATCTAGTTCTAACTCTTTCCGTAAGTCTTCATATTCCGGCATTGTCATAATTGCCATTACAAGACCTAATGGAACTGCACCAGACTCTCCAGTAGTAATTGGAGTATCGCCTTTAATCGGTGCACCGCCAACGCGCATGCCTAAACGTGCCACCCAGTCAGGCGCAGAAACGAATACATCTGCATGATTTCTCAAAATATCCCAAGAAACTGTGTTCGGTTCACCACAAGCTAAGCCTGCCATGATTGTTTCTAAATCACCCTCTACGATACGAGGTTTACCATCATCAGCTACAGCACCTTTGTATAAACAAGCTGCAGCTGCCGCTTCTACAACAACTAATTTAGGTTTTTTAGCCACATTGCTGTATAGATTAGTGAAGTAACCCACTACAGAACCGGCAAGGGAACCTACACCAGCTTGTACAAATACATGAGTAGGAACTTTACAATTATCAGCTTCTAATTGATTGGCTGTTTCCATAGCCATTGTGCCATAGCCTTGCATAATCCAGTTTGGAATTTCTTCATAACCTTCCCAGGCAGTATCTTGAACTACAACACCATTAGGAACTTCTTTAGACTTTTTAGTTGCTAAGCGTACACACTCATCGTAGTTGAAGTCTTCGATTGTTACAGTAGCGCCTTCGTTTTCGATTTGTTTTCTACGATATTCTGTAGAGCCCTTTGGCATAAATACTACAGATTTTTGACCTAATTTATTGGCTGCCCATGCTACACCTCGACCGTGGTTACCATCAGTGGCAGTAAAGAATGTAGCTTGACCAAACTCTTCTTTTAATTTTGCTGATGTTAATACATCATATGGTACATCCTCAACAGCTTTACCAGTTTGTTGCGCCACATATTTTGCCATCGCATAGGAGCCGCCTAATACCTTAAATGCATTAAGGCCAAATCGGTAGGATTCATCTTTTACAAAGAGTGCATCAACACCGATATAAGACGCTAAATTCTTAAGCGATACAAGTGGAGTAACGCTATATTGTGGAAAACTTTCATGAAACGCTTTAGCTTTCTTAACCTCTCTAACATCCATAACGGACAAAAACTTGTCACTTGATGGTACCATTGTATTACGTTTCCACTGAATTCGTTCCATATTTGCCTCCTAGGATTCTTCCTTTACAGTATTTAAATCACTATAAAGAGTAAACTTAGAAATATTAAAATACTCTGCTATCTTCTCAGAAGACTTCGAGATAAGAAAAGCCCCTTTTTCGTTTAAATAGGAAATAGCTTTTAAGCGTTCCACCTTATTCATCAATGGTCCTGGTTTACCAACTAAACGTTCTACGTCTAGTAATAAATCATCTAATAGTTCCGATACACTCGTCGTAATTTTTTCAACAGATCCTGCATCTTCCTGACCTGTATTGACCAAACTATCCAAAAGTCGATGCATCATAACAAACTCTGTTATATCTTGGTTAATCCCCAACAAGTATGCTATACGACCTGTATCATCACGAATATACATGGTAGAAGATTTTAATATTCGACCATCTTTAGTCTTTGTGAGATAACCAAATCTGCCCTCGCTACCATCGTCATGACTCAGCACATCTAAAACCACATGCGATGGGCCATCACCAACATGTCTATTAGTTATAGTTCCATTCTCAATATATACAAGAGAAGAATTAATATCCCCTTGTAAATCATGAATCAATACTTCACAGGATGGTCCAAATTGTACCGCTAATCCATGGGCTATGACTTTTATTCGCTCTAATGTACTCATTGAAATAACCCCTCTTTCAATGTCATAGATTAACCTTTCCCGTTTAAATTACGCTAGCCCGGTTAATAGCTAATATAAAATTAACCCTAACTATTTTTGTATCAACCTAAATTTTTGTTAGGTTCTTTAACTAAATTATAGGACTATGTGTACAAAAACGCAATATAATTATGTATTAAAGTTATTTATAATTATGCGCTTATATACACAAATAGAGATAAAGATAAATAAACATTATGATTTTCATCACATTTACTTATCGATATCAAAATTTTTAATGACCTTTGCTCCATCATATCAATCATAAGTACATACAAAAAAGGCTGTAATAACGAATTATCGTCATTACAACCTTTTATTATTAACTATTAGTATTTATGTTAGTAATTAAAATCAAATTAAGCGTTTGCTAATGTTTTACCTAATTCTTGGCATTGTGCATTACCATCATCATCAGGTTCGCCCAAGATTGCTACGCCATCAGCCACTAATTCGCCACCAGCATCTTTAATTCGAGTGCCCCAGTCTTCCAACCAAGTACCACCCCAACCATAGGAGCCAAAGATCGCTATTTTTTTACCACTCAACTTGCCTTCTAGTTCAGTGTAGAATGGTTCAAATTCGCCTTCTTCTAATTGTTCTGCACCCATATCAGCACAGCCAAGAGCTAATTTTTCATAAGCGGCTGCTTCATCAACAGATACTTCAGAAACGGATTTTACTTCAACTTCTTGACCTGCAGCTTTAATACCTTCAGCTACTTCATAAGCCATGCGTTCTGTATTGCCTGTACCGGACCAAAAAATTACACCAATCATCTTGTACCTCCTAGGCCGTTCTTGCGACCAATGAACTAAATGTTTTTCCCAACATCAATTGAGTTTGACAAAATTCACGACATGCTTTGTAACACAAGAAAGAGCGTTGTGCATTTACCACATCATGGTAAACCTTCCACTCTCCGCACATTCGGTATCCCCCACCACGATAGGAAATAAAACATTTCACATCCTTTAATGGGTAACCTAGAAAAATGCCGATTTCATGTGGAAACTCAATGCTTACTTCCATACGATATCTAAGATGTTCGAGCATCTCCATAATGCTCATTCGATCATGATAACCGTAGGCTTTCAAAAATAACATCACCGCAGGTTGCCGTACATAGTCTCTTAATTGCTTCTCACGGAATACCAATAATAGTCTTCGCGCTTTACAACGACATAATTCAAAGAAGAACAATCCTTTTTCATTGAACGCTTTATTATACTCTATCAATACAAATTGGATTTGTTCATTCATGTCCCGTGGAATAGAAACCAAGTTCGATAGCTTAATACCTCGAATTGCCGGTGCACAATGATATCCAATGATATGGTCAATTGAATTCATCATAATAGTACCTGCCTGTTGCACATCGTTAGAATTTCCTCTAATGAGAATAATTCCTATAGGCTCATAGTACTCTTGATGAGAAAAATTGTCAAGAATAATTGATATATATTTTCAATAATTATTTATTATTTGGTATGTAATAAACCTTTAACTTTAGAGAATACAACACTATCATTAGCTTCGTCAACAGCAATTAAATGAGCATTTGGTCCTGTATATTTATCTTCAGAAATACTAATATGTAATATCTCATTATAAGAATTATTATTAGCTATACTTTTATATTTCAATGTGCCTTTATAGGCATTGCCTTGTTTTACTAATGGGTTTATTACCGTGAAAGTACCAAGTACAGGACTATCGCCATTGTTAATAGCCGCAGCTAATACTCCAAGAGATGAAGAATCTGTATTCAAATGTTTTGTTTCACTCATGCGACCAAATAATTGTTTACCTAACACAACATTCGCATAAACAGCATATTGCATTTCATTCTCATTTTTAATGTTTAATGTATATACGTCTGCAGAAGACGCGCCCAACCCAAGAAGTACAGACTTAATATCTTTTTTACCCTCCCCAGCAAACAACGCTTTAGGATTATTTTGATACATAGTAACACCTTCAGGCAATTTAACACCTTGATATGTTATAGTTTGACTTCTATTTAAAATGGACTTTATGTTTGCTGCAGAACCCGTAGCAGGCATAGATACCAACGCAGCCGCTACCGTAGCAAGTAGTACTATTTTTTTCATTTTTCTCCTCATGAAAGCATTAATATAATAAACTAGCAATACAACATCTAGAGATTAAAGCCAAACAATGGCTTAGGCTATTCTAAACATCTATTGTCATTAAAGTATTTATAGTAATAACCCAGTGTTAAAGAACCGCCCACCAAGGAGCGGTTCTTTAACATTATAGTAATATAAAATAAGCGTTATATTATTTCTTTTGTGCCTTAGCCCAACTATCGCGTAAACCAACAATACGGTTCATCACAATATGGTCTGAAGTACTGTCTTTATCAGTTACAAAGTAACCTTGACGCAAGAATTGGAAATGATCACCTGGTACAGTTGTAGCAAGACTTGCCTCACCTTTACTATGGAATACTTGTAAAGACTCATGATTAAAATCACCTAAGAAATCTTTGCCATCAGAATCTTCTTTGAGCAGGTAATCATATAAACGGGATTCAATATCTACTGCAGTAGATGCTTCAACCCAATGTAATGTGCCCTTAACCTTACGTGTACAACCGCTACCGCTCTTAGTTTCAGGGTCATATGTACAGTGAATTTCTGTAATATTACCATTTTCATCTTTAATAACATCAGTGCATGTAATGAAGTAAGCTCCTTTCAAGCGTACTTCTTTACCTGGTGCCAAGCGGAAGAATTTCTTAACTGGTTCTTCCATAAAGTCATTGCGTTCAATGTAGATTTCACGACCGAATACAACTTCACGGTTACCCAACTCTTCATTTTCTGGATTGTTTTCAACTGTGCAAAGTTCAGTTTGACCTTCTGGATAGTTCGTAATAATAACTTTCACAGGATCAATAACTACCATAGGGCGTGTAGCTTTGAGTTTCAAATCTTCACGGATACAGAACTCAAGCAAAGCAATATCAACAACGCTATCAGCTTTAGCAACGCCAATACGATCACAGAAGTCACGAATAGATTCTGGAGTATAACCACGACGGCGCAAGCCTGAAATAGTTGGCATACGAGGATCATCCCAACCAGCTACGAGACCAGCTTCAACAAGAGCACGCAATTTACGTTTGGACATAACCATTTTAGTTACATTCAAGCGAGCAAACTCAATTTGTTGAGGAATTTCAGTATCATCCCATTCCTCTAACACCCAATCATATAATGGCCGGTGAACTTCAAATTCTAATGTACAAATAGAATGCGTAATGCGTTCAATAGCATCTTCAATAGGATGGGCAAAATCATACATAGGGTAAATTTTCCACTCATTACCCGTATTATGATGCTCTGTATTTACAATACGATAAATAACAGGATCACGCATTACGATATTAGGATGCGCCATATCGATTTTTGCACGCAATACCTTTTCCCCATCTTTATACTTGCCAGCTTTCATTTCTTCGAAGAGCATCAAATTTTCTTCTACACTACGATCACGGTATGGACTATTGACACCAGGAGTAGAGAAATCGCCACGATTTTGTTTAATTTCATCTGCAGTTTGATCATCTACATAAGCTTTGCCAAGCGTGATTAATTTCTTAGCATACTCATACATTTGGTCAAAATAATCAGATGCATAACGTGGTTGTTCATTCCAATCAAATCCAAGCCATTTAACATCTTCCATGATGGAGTTTACATATTCGACATCTTCTTTTACAGGATTTGTATCATCAAAGCGAAGATTTGTTAAGCCATTGTATTGTTTACCAATACCAAAGTTGAGGCAAATAGATTTAGCATGTCCAATATGCAAGTAACCATTTGGTTCTGGTGGAAAGCGAGTCAATACACGGCCACCGTATTTGCCAGTTTCGTTATCTTTGTTGATAATAGCTTCAATAAAGTTAACAGATACAACTTCTTCAGGAGCTACATCTTTTTCAATGTCTTTATGTTCCAACGTTCTTACCTCCATAGGAAAAATATTCTTTTATTTTACCATATTTTGTATAAAACCGCATATCTTTTAATGTCTTCCACTTTTAGTCGAAATCAGTTAAATCAACGCCAGCCTTTTTAAGCTCTTCTAGCGCAGACTCTACATCCATTTGAGGTTTCTTATAATTTACTTCTTCATTTACACATGTTTTTAAAGGTTTCTTATAAACGCCGGCAATAATATTGTCTGCTGTCAAAATAGACATATCTAAACGAGTTCGATCTGTATAAGAACCAATATGTGGTACAATGAGGCAATTTTCTACATCTAATAATGGATGATCCACTGGTAATGGTTCTGGATCCGTTACATCAAGGGCTGCATAATCGATTTCACCCGTTTTAAGGGCATTGATAAGTGCCTCTGTATCTACTATAGGTCCACGACCAACATTAACAAATAAAGCGGTATTCTTCATTTTCTTGAAAAACGCTTCGTCACACATATGATATGTTTCATCTGTCAATGGAGCCATAACGCATACTACATCACTAATGGCTAATAAATCATCTAACTCCATATAAGTAGTCTTATGAATCTTATCATCCAAACGTTGATTACGATTATGATACACAACAGTCATACCAAACGCACGGGCACGTCGAGAAATGGATACGCCGATAGCCCCCATGCCAATGATACCAAGAGTGCGACGACTTAAATCAAAACCTTTAATATTAGAAGGTCTTTGAGCCCAACGACCGTCTTTTACAAAGTTAGCATTTTCTATAATACGACGACTAGCCGTGGCAATCAACGTAAACGCAAGTTCTGCTACCGTTTCATTGAGAACACCTGGCGTATTGCCATAAGGAATACCTGCCGCTGTTAGTTCATCAATATTTACATTATCATAACCTACGGCCGCTTGTGCTATAACCTTTAAATTTGGCGCATTCTTTACAAGATCACCATCTACATCTAAAGGTCGTACACACCACAAACCATCCGCATTAATGAGCCATTCCTTCAGTACCTCACGAGGCATCACTGTTTTTTCAGTCCATTGGCGCACATCTACATGCTCTTTTAAATATGCAATCGCATCTTTGCGAACCAGTCCATTTACTACTACTAGAGGTTTCTTTTCCATGTATATCCCTCCCTAAAAAATTCTATATATTATAATTATATTTTATACTAGAAAGCTAACGTAATACAACAAAAAGGAGTAAGGCCAAAACCTCACTCCTTTTATGTATAATTTAAATTTGAACTAGTTCAAATCTGCAGTACAGTTAGGACATTTAACTGCATTAATATTGATTTCAGATTTACAGAATTGACATTCTTTCGTTGCAGGTGCTTCTGCAACTTCCTCTTCTTTCGCGGATTTCATCATTTTAGCCAAACCACGAACCATCAAGAATACAACAAATGCCAAAATCAAGAATTGAATCAAATCAGTAATAAATGTACCATATGGCAATACAGATCCAGCTGCACGAGCTGTAGCAATATCAGCGCCAGCCATGAATGCATCTTTAGAACCTGTGCTCAATGGCAAATACAAATTACTAAAATCAATACCACCTGTGAATATACTGAGAACAGGCATGAATAGGTTGTTTACAACAGAATTAACCAATGCTGTGAAAGCAGCACCAATAATCATACCAATAGCTAGGTCCATCATATTGCCTTTGAAAGCAAATGCTTTAAAGTCGTTTAAAAAGTCTTTCATTTTCATACTCCTAGATACGTTTAATTGAGAATGCATTAATAACAGTACTAATCATAAAATAAAGATAAAAAGATGTCAAGAAATTTCGATGTAGTTTTTAAAATTTAGTTAATATAGTTTTTCATAATTCTATCTATTATTGTAATAAATCACGTATTATGCGTATTTTTTGCACCATATTTTCTATGCCTACACTCTAAAACGCTTTGATACATACTAGAAAATAGAGCCTAACCAAACTTTGGTCAGACTCTATTAATTAGAAGTATTAATGTATTGTTCCATTAACCTAAACCTAGTGAAAGAAGTTTAGCACGCTCTATTACTGCAATAAATGCAGGTGGTATCATGGAAGCATCTAAGAATTGACTAATACGACGCCCTACAATTACCCCTTTATTGGCATAGAACCAAGAGAAGTAATAAATATGTAAATCATCTAACTTACGATCCGAAATATTCGATAAACATCGTTGTACAATTTGACTTTTAGTAATACCTAGTTTCGCATAACCACGACGTGCCATGTCCTTTGTTACCATTGGCCGAGCATCATCAATAATATCCTTGATAATGGCATCCATTATGGAACGCTTGTGCATCGCAAGCAAATACGATACAAAATCCATTTCAAAACAAATTTCTTGTGTGTAAAATATATTGCTATGTGCTTTTGCATACTTTCCCTCTACATCTCGATCATAGAGAGCTACTGTTGGAATAGAGAATCTATTAAATAATTTTTGTAATTTACTAATAGAAGACTCTCCTCGGGCATTGATAAGACAGATGCCAAAGTAATCAAAATCTACCCCCAATCGTTTACCAAAACCTGCAAAGCTACCGTACTCTGTCTCTCCTTCTACAATGATAATACACCGAGCGTAGAGCGCCTCCTTAGCCTCTGGAAAATGCATAATCAAATGTTTCTCTACCTCTTTAGGGAAGTTAAACGTAACCCCACAAGCTGCACAGACCATATTATTTTCATCCCGATAAAGGCGAATAATGTGCCGATAATCATCAACAAGCGCATCTGTACTATGTGTAACTACAAAAAGTTGTCCTAACAATCCATCAATTTTAAATACATCTCGCAACAACGATAAAAACTCTTCATTTTCATTAGTTGCAATTTGGCGGTAATAATTGAGCACAGCCCGTTGCAAATAAGGGCTTAAATGTAGCTCTGGCTCATCCACACTGATAAAGATTGGTAAAAACTTGCGACCCTTTCCATCATATACAAGTAAAGCTTCTAGATTTGTAGTCGCACTACTCACCTTCATATAGATTTGAGCTAAAATTTTAAGAGCCACAGCCATTATTAAACGCACATTATCAGCAGAATACTTGCGTTCTATAGCAGAAGATGTAGACAACACCTCTATAAGGTGTTGAATATTGAGCATACAATAGGGATCTAAATCCTTGCGTAAACTGACAATTTCACGCTGCAAATCATCAGTCGCCATTTCTAATCGAGATACATAAGCTTGTAAGAGATGTCCTAATTCAATATATACAGCAGAGGGTATAGAAAATAGCTCTTGCTCTGATGTATCGCGATGACACACATATAAGGCATGACGAATCATAGATAACGCCATAGGTTCAATCCCTGCATCAGTGACTCTGTATAATCGTGGATATACCTCTTGTACAACTTGTTCAAGTCGTAAACGGTAGGTGGGGCCTTCATCAGCAGTATACATGCTTTTATAATTTAACTCACCTAAAGATATTTCAAAATCAATGCGGATAGGCTTGTTTACATCCGTGAAATCACTTTCAATGAACCCATGGCACTCCATGATAATTTCTAAGAGATCTAGAAAATTAGACTTACCTACTGCATTCTCACCGACAAAGTAATTAATATCATTGTGAAAGCTTAGTGTTACATCGGCTAAGTTCCTATAGTTTTCAATATGCATCCATTTTATATACATAGCTCCTCCGTCTGTAGCTACTTTCAAAATGAAAGAGCTCTAGTATATTTCATTACCACAAATCACTAACTAATACCCTTGTATTATCTCTTTTATGTAAAAAGGTGCTAATCACGAATGTAATCAGCACCCCACTGTCATATACAATCTGATATTGTATATATTCGACATTTATTTGATTTTATCCTCTATGACCTTGCCCTCTCTTAATGGACCACTCTGTTCTTTAAGACGCGCCAACATAACAGAAGATATAAACATGGCAATACCAGCACCCACTGTGGCTATGGATAAACTTTCACCAAAGATCAAGAACCCGTAGAAGGAACTAATAAATACGCCAACGTATTGCAAGAATTGAGCCACTACAGCATTGGTCGTAACAAAGGCTCCGGTCAAGAAAAACTGAGCCACTACACTAATACCACCGATAGCAAAGATAATTAGCCAGTCTGTACCTTGAGGCATAACGAGCTGTTCTGTAGTGACGAGGCCCGCAATCATACCAGTAATCATAAAATAGGCCATAATTTCAAAATTACTATGTTGTCCGCGTTTACTAATAGTTCGTATTGTCGTATAAGCCGCCGCAGCTAGAGCAGCACCTAAAATTGCTAACAAGGCATACCAAGAAAATGATTCATAACTAAAAGGATTTACCATTACTAAGACAGCAATCAAAATAACTCCGAGCCATTTGCCAGCCCCTTTAGGTATCGATTCCTTCAGAAACAGAGCACTAAAGATAAAAACAAATATTCCTGTCGTCTGAAATAGAATTGTTGCATCAGATAATTTTATGTGTACCAAAGCAATAAAATTACAGACCATACCAAAACCGCCGTATAGGCCACGCATGACAAGGAGCCCCCGATCCTCTTTTGAAAATCGGATTCCCTTCACATACATGATAATGAGCACCGCAACAGTCCCAAAGAATCCACGGGCAAAAGCGATCTCCCCAGGTGGAATATTCGTCCCCAACAGTTTTACGAATACATTCATCGTACTAAACAAAAGTGCAGATAACAATGCATATATAAGGCCCTTTTTAGCCATAGCCCCTCCTATAATTATATTTCTCTATATAATTATAAACCCATATTTCTATAAATAATGGATACATCAATACATACTAACAAAATTCCATATCATATATGATGAATGTTAATTTAATGAGAAAATGAATTAAATTGGTTAATCAATAAAAAATGGTTACTCAATAAGAAACATATAGATATGCCGCCCTTCTAATGAAAGGCGGCATTGTATTATTTAGAGAATGTATCTACAAAATCTAAGATTTCTTGTTTCATATTCTCTTTGTCGATTGCTTTTGTAAAGCGCAATGGTTTGGATTGTAAGGCTTCCAATTGTTTAGGGAAGGCAACACCCGTTACAGTAGAGATATTATCTAAGCTTTCATAAGGAGTCTCGCCTACCTTGATATCCAATGCCTCACAGATTGGTGTAGGGAATTTAAATGGATGTGCTGTAGATGCAATCACTGTATGACGAGCGCCATCTTCAGGATGTTTCTCCAACTCCTTCATATAGGCCCCCATAGCAACCGCCGTGTGAGGATCCATTACATAACCGTAAGAATTGTATACTTGTTCAATGATTGCTTTCGTTTCTTCATCATCCACATAGGCACCAGCAAAATCAGTCTTAATACGTTTGAACTCTTCTTCATTAACAGTTAATTTGCCTGTTGCTTTAAGATCTTTCATCCATCCTGCTGTACGTTCGCTATCTTCACCAGAAATATAATATAAGAATCGTTCAAAGTTAGAGGACTCAAGAATATCCATAGATGGAGAAATCGTCGTATAGAATGGGCGGTTCATATCGTAGGTACCGTTTTCAAAGAAGTCAGTAAGTACGTTGTTTTGATTGGACGCACAAATCAATTTGCCGATAGGAATCCCCATTTTTTTAGCATAGTAAGCAGCCAAAATATTACCGAAGTTACCAGTTGGAACTACAACATTGAAAGCTTCGTCTTCATGGATTGCACCTTGTGCAACCAGTTCAGCATAGGCATTTACATAGTAAACTACTTGTGGAGCTAAACGACCAATATTGATAGAGTTCGCACTAGAGAACATAACCCCTTTTTCAGCAACCTCTTCTGCAGTTACTTTATCAACAAAGAGACGTTTCAAGAATTGTTGCGCATCGTCAAAGTTACCATGAATGGCTGTGACATTGACATTCGCCCCTTCTTGTTTTTGCATTTGTTCCGCTTGCATAGGACTAACGCCATCAGTTGGGTAAAATACCTGAATATGAGTGCCAGGTATATCCTTGAAGCCTTCAAGAGCTGCTTTACCAGTATCACCAGAAGTAGCCGTTAAGATAAGAACTTCTTTTTTCTCACCTTCCGCCTCTTTAGCTGCCACTAACAAATATGGGAATAAGGACAACGCCATATCTTTGAAAGCTTGTGTGCGGCCATGGAATAGTTCCAATACGGAAACCTTTTCCAATAAAGAGTGTAATGGTGCAATATCACGGGTGCTGAAATTAGCATCGCAGTAAGCAGAATTAATCATTTCATTTAAATGAGCTTCAGAAAAGCATGGAAACAACTTTGCTAAAACAACGGCTGCTACTTCTTGGTAGTTTTTATCTTTCACATCATTATAAGTTAAGCAGTTTGTAGGGAATAAAGATGGTACATATAGGCCACCATCCTCTGCCAATCCGTGCAACAATGCATATGTTTCATTTACCGCAACGGTACCGCGGGTGCTAGTATAATTCATAGAATACCTCATTTATAACTACAATGGATTTTTACGAGTTTAATAGATTTATTATAGCATAAAAGCGCCCACTTGGGGCGCTTTCTATAGAATTATATAATAAATTTTAATCTTGTAGATAGAACTAAACATTACTAGCTAATTAGATAAATGTTTAGTCTCCACCATCAATTAGAAATCGATTATAGTTCACCGTCTGCAATAGCATCCAATGTATCAAGAGACGGAATGAAAAATAGCATGCCCGTAATAGGCTTAGAATAATCAAGCAATTTATCATTTTGTGTAAACATATTGGTAAGCATTGTTTTGGTCACATCCCAGTAACGAGCATAACCTATAAAGTATGTGCCTCGAACACCTTGACCAGGTTGAGCAAATGGAACATTCATACGAACGATCTTATGTTCTTCATCATCACGATTGTCTTGAGCCACTACATTGTGAGCTGCCGGGTCTTTTTCGTCATCCTCTAATTCGATATCACTAAATTTGCGGCGGCCAATGAATTTCTCTTGCATTTCTGTAGGAAGTGCACGCCATGCATCAAGATCATGTTCATATTTCTGTGCAAATGCATAAGAGCCATTAGTAAATTCAGGATCTTCATCTCCAATAACGCCCCACTCTACAGCCTCTTGGCCAACAGGGTTTTCCGTACCATCAACGAAATCAATAATCGCACGACCTTGTTCGTAGTGGAAGCCATGGGTTTCATCTACAACAGATGTAATAGGGCGTAAGAACTCCATAATTTGATCTACTACAGTATACGTAACAGATTCATCATTAGAGCGGACATGCAAAAATAAGTCAGCTGCTACAGCGGGTACATCTTGTTTATCACCTTTTATGCCTTCGAAGTCTTCTAACTCTTTTGGTACCGGTGCATTAGGGAACAAATAATCCCATGCCTTACGGCTAAAGCCAAAGGCAATGCCCAAACCTTCCCCATTAGCGCGAATACTAACAGAACGTTTAATGGCTTGAATACGATCTGCCATATCTTGAATCACTTCAAGCTCTGCCTCATGATCTTTACGGTTTAATAACAAAGTGGTGAAGTTGACACTTTGGCCAGCATCTTTATACACATCTTGTGTTCTAGAAACATCTACTGCCATTTGGTACCTCCTAGTGAGAAAACTATTATAAAACCATCATAAGCTATTATAGTTTTACTGTCTATAAAATATATTATATTGTATCAATACTATATTCAATTAATATCAAAGTTTATAAACTTAATTAAATCAATGACTACTCGTTTGAGAAAAATAGGATTAAACCACAACGTATTTTAACCATGTAAATAACTATATAAAGGCTAAAAAGATATGTAAAAAGCTAAAAGAAAAATATTTACACAAAAAAAGAACTCACACAAAATGTGAGTTCTTTACTCTGGTGGACCACCAGGGGTTCGAACCCTGGACACCCTGATTAAGAGTCAGGTGCTCTGCCAGCTGAGCTAGTGGTCCATGACATGAATAATTATATGCTTATTTTATAGGAATGTAAAGAAAATTTATTACACTCCTATAAAATATCAACATTCATATTATTAATATTGTAATACCCAATCCTTCATAATATTACAGGCCTCAGTAGGGAGTAGATCACTAGTCCCTACGCAGTTTTCACCACTATATAGTTGAAGCACACTATGAGTGCGACTTACTTCTTTTACAATAACATTCGTCAAATTAGACTTAGGAACGCTAAACTGTAACCCATAACGACCAAAATAAGTAAATACGGTTTCTTGTGTATTGTATTCTATATGGACTTGAAGCATCTTGCCTCCAGGCCAGCATGATTCAACATTCTCCTTTGATCTAGGCTTTAAAAAATCAAAAAATCCCATACTACCCTCCGATTCGCCACATTGGACGCTCAGGTTGATCCATACCTATACCATCATGTCGTTCTTGTTTTCGTTGCAAAGCACGTTCAATATGATTAGCTAAGTCCTTTATAGATACACCTTTGCGTACGAGTGATACGAGATCAGCCTCATCATCTCGCAACAAGCACAATCGCATTTGACCGTCAGATGTAAGACGTACACGATTGCAAGTGTCACAATAGCTATGAGACATAGAGAATATAAAGCCTACAGCCTTACCACTAGGTAGTGCCAAATATGTAGCAGGACCAAAGCCATAAACAGAATGAACCTCTGTGAGAGATCCGCCACTAACGCGTTCTAGTTGTTCCTTCCATTCATCAAAGGTAGGCCCATGAAAGGCATCACCTTGGAACGGCATGTATTCAATAAATCGCCAAACAACAGGCCATTTTTCAACATATTGTAATAAAGATTTAACTTCATCATCGGACCAATAACGAGATAAAACCGTATTAATCTTAACGGATTTAAAGTTAGCATTAATAGCACTACGTATACCGTCGAGGACGGACTCCAACTGTCCCACTTTACCAACACAGGTGGCAAAAGCTTCAGTTTCAAGAGAGTCCAAACTAATATTCACACGATTCAAGCCAAGTTTTTTTAACCGTTGCGCTCGTGAGGCTAATAAACTACCATTGGTAGTCATAGAAATATCTTCAAACCAACCTGTTTCTTTAATACGACCTAGTAACTCTTCGATATGTGGATAGAGCAAAGGCTCACCGCCTGTGAGGCGTACTGCCTTCACACCAATATGATGGAAGGCCCCTAATATATTCATCCATTCATCAACAGATAATAGTTGTGTTTGACTTTGAGGAGTAATTTCTGCAGGTCGGCAGTAGGGACAACAAAAATTACACGCATCTGTCAACGACAGACGTACATATTCAATTGTACGGCCCCATGCGTCTTTCATAATACACCTCGTTTACCAACTCAAAATTATTTAATAATAGATACTTCATCACCTACGCGAATCGTACCGTTTTTAAGAACCTTACCAAAGATACCTTGTGTAGGCATAATGCAAGAACCAACTTGTTTCATGATTTCGCAACCATGATGGCATTCCTTGCCAATTTGAGTAATTTCAAGAATAACATCAGTCCCTACTTGTAAGTGAGTCCCTACAGCTAATTCATAAAGAACCATACCTTCTACTGTAATGTTTTCAGCAAAATCACCAGGTTTTACATCTGCCCCTTGTGCCCGCATATGTTCAATACTAGCGATACCAAGTAAGCTGATTTGGCGGTGCCAATTTCCTGCATGAGCATCTCCCTCCATCCCATGATCTACAATGAGATTGGCGGATTCAATATTATGTTTTTTTTGCCCTTTTTTCTCACTAATGGAGATAGCAATAATCTTTCCGTCTGCCACGTGCCCCTTCCCTTCTTATAGGAACATTCCATATACATAACTTTTTATAAACACTTAATTGTAAATCCAGACTGTATTCCTATTTTATGAAAGTATCACAAAATAGTTCTACAATTATCTATATATTATAACATAGTATTCATACATTTTCCCTGTGAATTTAATCACTAAAAAGAACTCTATTCTATAGGAATAGAGTTCTCGTATGTATTATTTAGCGACGACCCATTTCTTGAATTTCATCGCCATGATTAACACCATTGAGTAATAAGTTAAGCAAGATTGCCGTAATACTACCAAAGGTAATGCCAGATTTTAAAATAATTTGTGCCCAATCAGGGAAATTAGCATAAAAGTTCGGCGCCGCAATAGGGATCATAGCCACTCCAATACTAATCGCCACAAGCATCAAGTTATGATTACCATCAAAACTAACCTTGCCAAGAGAGCGGATACCACTGGCAACAATCATGCCAAACATAGCAATGCCAGCACCACCGAGTACTGCATTTGGAATACTAGCAACAATAGCGGCTAACTTAGGGAATAAACCTAACAAAATTAAGATTACTCCAGATGCAGCTACTACAAAACGACTTTTAACACCTGTAACCGCAATAAGTCCTACATTTTGAGCAAAGGCTGTATATGGGAAACTATTAAGAATTCCCCCTATTAAAGTAGAGATACCATCGGCACGAATAACAGAGGCTAATTCTTTTCGACCTATTGGCTTATCCACAATTTCACCAATAGCAATACTATCACCTGTCGTCTCTACCATAACAACGAGCATGACGATAATCATAGATAATACAGAAGCCCAGTCAAAGGTTGGCAAACCAAAATAGAATGGTTCAATGAAAGCAACCCATTGAGATCGACCAACTTCATCAAAATTAGCAACACCCATTGCAAAGGCAATTGCTGTGCCTGCGATCAAGCCTATTAATACAGAAAGATTACTTAAGAAACCTTTAGCAAACTTGTATACAAAGACAACAATTAAGAACGTAAGAAATCCAAGTCCTATGTTCGTATAACTTCCAAATTCTGGATTTCCTACACCGCCCCCCATCCAATTAATGGCAACTGGCATCAAATTAATCCCAATAAGAGTAATTATTGTTCCCGTTACAACAGGGGGAAACAGTCGAATTAGACGGCTAAAGAATAGAGCTACTATAAAAGTAAATAGACCTGCTACAATAATGGCACCGTAAATGGCAGTCATACCATGCTGTGCCCCAATCATAGTCATAGGTCCGACAGATGCAAAGGTAACACCTTGGATCATAGGAATACGCCCACCTATATTACCGAAGCCTAATGTTTGAATTAAGGTCGCAATGCCGCAGGTAAACAAGTCTGCTGTAATAAGTCGAATCAAGTCCTCCACCGGTAAATTCATCGTCTGTGCCACAATAATCGGTACCGCAACAGCTCCAGCATACATAGCAAGTACATGCTGTAAACCAAAGGCAAAGAGCTGTGGTATGGGCAGCATGCTATCGACCGTATTCATTTGTTTTTGATCTGTCATAATGTCTCCTACATAAAATCTCGAAATATCACCCGTTTATTTTACACTATCGTTCGGATTTTAACAATACAAAAAAGAGAGTCTATTATTTTATATGTATTAATAGGCTCTCTTTATATTATTTCCCGAACTTTTATAGTTTGCTCGGTTATATTATTGGATTTATATTATAATCTCTTATTATTCATATAACCCTATGATAGACGACTCTTTAACATCAAGATCTTTTTCAATGGCATACATCTTAGATGTTAGTTCTGCTACAAAACTTTCATCTTTAATACCAGATAAATTAATACGCACATTCAAAAAAGCTGATTTCACCGCAGCACGCGCATTAATAGCAGCAATAATACCATCTGTAATAAGGTTTTGATTCCCCTTACGAGAGGCTAGTTCTGCTAAATCAAATATTTGATTCGCTAATTCTCCAATCTCAAAAGGTACCATAGCCGCATCTTTGTAAGCTTGTTGAATAGCAGCTGTACGCGCAGCCTTTTCTTCATCTGTATTCTTTGGCAATCCTAAGGCGTTCATAAAGATGTTAAATACATCTGCATCAGCTTGAGATAATTCGAGCATGCGCTCGCGAATCGCTTCTGCTTTAGCTTGAAGCTCCTCCATTTCGGTCTGAACCGCTTCATAACCTTTTTTACCAAATGTAAGGTTTGCTACCATTTCTGCTAAAGCCGCACCTGTTGCGGCAGTTAGTGCTGCAATAGCACCACCACCTGGTGTTGGCTCTTTAGATGCAGTAGCAGCCACAAAATCTATCACTCGTTGTTCCACTAATTTCATAACAAGGCCTCATGTAAAAGCGATAACAAGATATGTCTTGTTATCGCTTTGTAATTACTATAAAAATCTACAAATATTGAACACAATAAAAATATAACTAATTATAGCAGACACTATAAATCTCCAGTTAAGAAACGTTCTACTATAAACAATATCTATTAAAATAAGCCTTTAATTGTGCCGTCTGCTTCAATATCCATATTAAGAGCAGCAGGACGTTTAGGAAGACCTGGCATTACCATTACATCACCTGTACGACATACAATAAAGCCTGCCCCATTGGCAACACGAATATCGGATACAGTAATAGTGAATCCTGTTGGAGCCCCTAATAATGCTGGATTATCAGATAAGGAATATTGCGTTTTCGCCATACATACAGGCAAACGATCCAGTCCCCAATCTGCTAATTGTTTAATTTGCTTTTTGGCTTTGTCCGTAAAGATAACTCCATCGCCACCATAAATAGTTTTAACGATTTTATTAACTTTATCCTCTAAACTATCTTCCAAATCATATACGAATTTAGGTGCTGGCTTAGGGCCTTCAAGTAACTCTACAACTTTTTTCGCCATATCAGTGCCGCCTTCGCCGCCCTTTTCCCAACATTCATTAAGCTCTACAGGCACGCCAAACTCATCACATAGGCGAGTCAACTCAGCAATTTCTGCATCTGTATCGCTAGCAAATTTATTGATTGCCACTAATACAGGCACATTGAAATAACGCATGTTTTCAATTGCTTTTTGCAAGTTACTGAAACCTTTAGTTATGGCTTCAACATTTTCTGTATTCAACTCTTGTTTTGGTACACCACCATGCATTTTAAGAGCTCGTAATGTAGCTACGATGACGATTGCATCAGGGAAAATATCGCCGTATCGGCATTTAATATCAAGGAACTTTTCAGCACCCAAGTCAGCGCCAAAACCGGCTTCCGTAACTACGATATCACCAAGCTTAAGTCCTAGTTTTGTAGCTACAATGGAGTTACAACCATGAGCGATATTGGCAAAGGGACCACCGTGAACAATAGCTGGTGTATGTTCCAATGTCTGTACAAGATTCGGCTTGATAGCATCTTTCATAAGGAGAGCCATTGCCCCTTGGCAACCAAGTTGATGAACATAAACAGGATCACCTGCTAAGTTACAACCGATAACGATGCGACCAAAACGTTCTTTCAAATCTTCTAAATCCTTAGCTAAGCAAAGAATAGCCATGATTTCAGAAGCTACAGTAATCATAAAATGATCTTCCCGAGGGAATCCACATACTTTGCCACCAAGAGCCACCGTCACATTGCGAAGAGCACGATCATTCATATCCAGAACACGAGTCCATGATAATTGACGCAAGTCAATTTGCAATTCATTGCCTTGATGGATGTGATTATCAATCATAGCGGATAATAAATTGTTAGCCGCTGTAATAGCATGCATATCACCTGTAAAGTGAAGATTGATGTCATCCATAGGTACAACTTGAGCATAACCGCCACCTGCTGCACCACCTTTAATCCCAAAAACAGGTCCTAAGGATGGCTCACGTAATGTAGCAATTGCATTTTTACCGATTTTTTGTAAACCTTGTACGAGACCAATGCTCGTTGTAGACTTACCTTCCCCTGCTGGTGTTGGCGTAATCGCTGTGACTAGCACTAACTTACCATCTGGCTCAGATTCTAAACGACGAATAGCATCAAAAGAAATTTTAGCTTTATAATGACCATATTGTTCAATGTCATCAGGTGTTAAACCACATTTATTGGCAATAACCTGAATCTTTTCCATTCTATTCTGTTGGGCAATCTCAATATTGCTTAACATAAAGCCTCCTCGGCACCATGGCCAGCTCAAAAACTATATAACAACTATGAAACCACATTCAATGTCTACTGTAGATGTATATTTGTACAACTACAGTAATCTATTATATATGAAAGTAGCCCTTATGTCTAATCAATTCTTACCTATCTATACATTATATTAACTTATTACTAAAATATTCTCTCCCAATAGTACAAAAATCAGAACCACCCGTAAAACGGGTGGTTTGCTCACGGGCTATAAGCCCGTAGTACTAGGCCAGCGTCTAAAGGCGCTGGCTTTCACTACGTTCAAGC